>NZ_DASRZX010000147.1:0-72487 GCF_035685885.1 Dyella sp.
ATCTATCTTTCTGAAGCGTATGTCCTAACCATAAACGTCAAGCTTTTGAATTGACTCTTAGGTTAGACGCTTGCATATATGGACATTCAATCATCCACGCAAGACGCCCACACAAGTCACCTGCGCACACTGTCAAAGATCGCAATCACTTGCGGCCCCTTTCGGTGTCCGCGCCGGAACATTTCGTTCCGAGTGAGCCGCTCATCTTACATCGTTTTTCCTGTCCGTCAACACCGTTCGCAAAGAATTTTTGCTTTCGGGTTTTTGGTGGAACCCCGCGTCGGAGAGCGTCTCGACGGGGGAGGAAAATAATAGCGCCCCTTCCAGGATCTGGGAAGGGGTTCAAACGATTTTTTTTCACTGCCGTGACAGTCCGCCACACCTCGGGACTCGCCAACACGCCGTCAAACGAGTCCCGCAACCGGTGCAATCGGTGCTTGCACCGTTGCTGTTCGTGGCGCGAGCTCCTGCATGGGCAACTTTTCCCTGCGTAACTGGCCACCGATGACGCAACACGCTTGCGCGGCCGGTTGGTCTCCGCGCTCACGCACGGTCACAGCGCGTTGTTGGTGTTTCCGCGCGACGATCGCCACGGGCGCTGCTGAAGAACACTCTTCATACCGGCGAAAGCCTCACCGGTGGGCGTGAAATCCCTAGCCCCATGCGTCTGCCGCTGGACCCTAGGTATTAGTAGCGCCGGTGGCGCCGATGGACATCGAGGGCGACGTCGGTGCCGCATGACCATCGTTGGCGGCCAGGTCGTGCCGGCAGGGGACGCCGACGTGATAGGGAATTAGCATTTCCGGACGCAGATTTTCCAGGGCGTCCCAGTCGTCTTCGAAGGGAATGAACTGCTTCATGGTGCTGCTCCTGCCTGAGTGCGTGCCATCATTTCCGGCGCGCAGGTGCTATCTAAGCAAACGGCCCGGTCCGTACGATGACGGAATCGGGCCGTTTGAGGGCAACGCGGAGAGCGAATTCAGTCGACTTCGATCATCTCGAAATCTTCCTTGGTCGCGCCGCAGTCCGGGCATGTCCAGGTATCGGGCACATCGGCCCAGCGGGTGCCGGGCTCGATGCCTTCTTCAGGCACACCCAGCGCCTCGTCGTAGATGAAGCCGCAGACGACACACATCCATTTGCGGAATGCGCCGGTTTCGTTGGTGCTCTGATTCATCGCTGGATAGCTTGATATGGAGAATAAGAGGCGCATTCTCGCAACTCCCCCGCCGATGCGAAAGCGTATGGCGACTGTTTTCCCGGATGGAACCCCATGCAATCAAGACTCAAGGGCCGCGGCCTGTATGTGATTACCGACGGGCCGCGCCCGAATCTGCTGGAAGTGGTGGCCCTGGCCCTGGCTGGCGGCGCCCGGCTGCTGCAGTACCGTGACAAGACCCAGGATCACGTGCGCCGCCTGAACGAAGCTCGCGCCATTCGCGCGCTGTGCGCTGCACGCAGTGTGCCGATGATCGTGAATGATGACGTCAAGCTCGCCGAAGCGGTGGGTGCGGCTGGCGTGCACCTGGGCGAGGACGATGGCGATATTGCCGCCGCGCGGGAGTTGCTGGGCGCAAATGCCATCATCGGGGCGTCCTGCTACGACTCGATCGAGCGCGCCAGGAAACTGGCCGACGCGGGCGCTGACTACCTGGCGTTTGGCGCTTTTTTCCCCTCGCCCACCAAGCCGCATGCGCGCCGCGCTTCGTTCGACCTGCTGCGGCAGAGCGCCACGCTTGGATTGCCGCGAGTGGCGATTGGCGGCATCACGCCGGACAATGGCAGCCTGCTGATCGATGCCGGCGCCGACTATCTCGCCGTGATTTCGGCCGTATTCGGCGACCCGGACGTTCGCGGCGCAGCTACGCGCTTTACCCAACTCTTCACTTCGTACTGAGACCTTTCGCATGACCACCAACCACGAGCTGTTCCAACGCGCGCAGAACCTGATGCCCGGCGGCGTGAATTCGCCGGTGCGCGCCTTCAAGTCGGTTGGCGGCGAGCCGTTCTTTACGGCGCGGGCCGATGGCGCCTTTTTGTGGGATGTGGAGGGCAAGCGTTACATCGACTACGTGGGCTCCTGGGGGCCGATGATCGTCGGCCACAATCATCCCCACGTGCGCGAGGCGGTGGAACGCGCGGTGAAGAACGGCCTGTCCTATGGCACGCCCTGCCCGGCCGAGGTGACGATGGCCGAGACGATCACGCGGCTGATTCCCTCGATCGACATGGTGCGCATGGTCAATTCCGGCACGGAAGCGACCATGTCGGCCATTCGCGTCGCGCGCGGCGCCACCGGGCGCAATCTCATCGTGAAATTCGAGGGCTGTTACCACGGCCACGGCGACAGCTTCCTGGTGAAGGCGGGTTCGGGGGCGTTGACGTTTGGCGTGCCGACCTCGCCGGGCGTGCCCAAGGCGAATGCCGATCTCACGCTGACCCTGACCTACAACGATCTCGATGCCGCCGTGCGGCTGTTTGACGAGCACGGGCACGATATCGCCGGCCTGATCATCGAACCGGTGGCCGGCAACATGAATTGCATTCCTCCGAAGGAAGGCTACCTGCAGGCGCTGCGCGAGCTGTGTACCAAGCACGGCGCACTGCTCATCTTCGACGAAGTGATGACGGGTTTCCGCGTGGCGCTGGGCGGCGCGCAGGCTTATTACGACGTGACGCCGGACCTCACCACATTCGGCAAGATCATCGGCGGCGGCATGCCGGTGGGCGCCTATGGCGGCCGTCGCGAGCTGATGCAGCAGGTGGCGCCGGCCGGTCCGATCTACCAGGCCGGCACGCTGTCGGGCAATCCGGTGGCGATGGCTGCCGGGCTGGCGATGCTGGAGCTGATCCAAGCGCCAGGATTCTACGACGCGCTGGCAGCGCGCACGCGCCTGCTCACCGACGGCATGCAGGCGATTGCCGATGGCGAAGGCATCGCCTTCAGCACGAATCGCGCGGGCGGCATGTTCGGTCTGTTCTTCACCGGCGAAACGGTGGAAAGCTACGCACAGGCGACCGCCGCCGATACGGCGATGTTCAACCGCTTCTTCCACGGCATGCTGGAGCGTGGCGTCTATCTCGCGCCGTCCGCCTTCGAAGCCGGCTTTGTTTCCAGCGCGCATAGCGAGCAGGACATCGCCGATACGCTTGAAGCGGCACGCGGTGCGTTGAAGGCTGCTCGCGCCGGATAAATCCTTGCTGCGTTGCATCCTGTTCGACCTGGACGAGGTGTTGGCCGACTACGATCGCGCGGTTCGCGTCGGCCATCTCGCCGACGCGATCGGCAGTACGCCGGAACAGGTTCGCGCGGCCATCCATGCGTCAGGCATCGAGGATGCGGCGGATCGTGGTGCTTTGACGCCAGAGGCCTATCTCGATGCCCTAAGCGCGTTTCTCGGGCGCAAAGTCAGCGCGGATGCGTGGACCGCGGCGCGACGCACGGCCACGCACGTGCGTCCTGACGTCCGCGATCTGGTTGCGCGCATCGGAGCGCGCATGGACGTGGCCCTCCTTACCAACAACGGCGTACTGATGGCGCGGCAACTTCGACGCATCGCGCCGTCGCTGTTTCCACTATTCGAAGGACGCGCATTCGCCTCCGCCGAGTTCGGCGCGATCAAGCCCGACTCCCGTGTCTATCTCGCATGTCTGGATCGGCCTGGCGTGCCGGCCGACGCAACGTTGTTCGTCGATGATAACGAAGCCCATGTGCAGGGCGCCCTCCGTGCCGGCCTGCATGGGCACCACTACCGGGACCTCGCCGGACTCAGCGCAGCCCTCGCCACGTTCGGCCTGCCATGAATACGGCGCGATGACGGGCTCTCGCTAAGCTGGTGACACCTTGCCGAGGGCGGGACACATGAGCAGGCAACCACCGTTTCCCTTCGATGTCAGGGTGGCACCCGCCTCCCGCGCCGGCTGGCGCGCACGCTGGTTCCACATCATCTTCGGCCATGACGACGCGCCGGGACGGCTGTTCGACCTGGTGCTGATCATCGCCATCCTGTCGAGCATCCTGGTCGCCATCCTCGACACGGTGGAGGACGTGCACGTCCGCTTCGACGGGATCTTCTACGCACTGGAATGGATATTCACCGTCGCCTTCACGTTCGAATACGTGATGCGGCTGCTGGTGGTCGCGCGTCCGCGGCGCTATGCGCTGAGTTTTTTCGGCGTCATCGACCTGCTGGCCGTGCTACCCACGTACCTGAGCCTATTCATCGCTGGCAGCCAATACCTGCTGGTGATCCGGGCGGTGCGCATCCTGCGCATCTTCCGCGTACTGAAGATGACCCGTTACGTGGGTGAAGCGGACCTGCTGTGGGGAACACTGGTGCGCTCGCGGCGGAAGATCTTCGTGTTCATCAGCACGATCCTGACGCTGGTGCTGATCTTCGGCGCAATGATGTACCTGGTGGAAGGGCCGGAGAATGGATTCACCAGCATCCCACGCGCGATGTACTGGGCAGTGGTGACGATGACGACTGTGGGTTTCGGCGACATCACCCCGCACACGACGCTGGGGCAGATGCTTACGTCGCTGATCATGCTGGTGGGCTACAGCATCATCGCCGTGCCCACCGGCATTTTTGCGGCGGAACTGGCGGCGGGTATCCGCGACGCGCGGCAGCAGGCGACGTGCGGCCAGTGCCAGATGAAGGGGCACCAGCCGGATGCGCGCTACTGCCGGGGATGCGGCGCGCCGCTGGGCGGTACGGATGTGGGGTGACAAGCCCTGCATCAACGTGGTGCAGATGCATGGCAGCGCGCGATCATGACGTGGTGATCGCGCACTCGGTGCGCTCCTACATGGAAGGTGCGGCCTAGCCGGCGAGGTAGGCGCGCAGGGCGGCTTCGAGGCGCTGGAGGCCTTCGGCGAGATCCTCGTCGCCAAGGTTGAGCGGTGGCACGAAGCGCAGCACGTCCGGGCCCGCCTGCAGCACCAGCAGGCCGTGCGCAGCAGCCACATCAAGGATGGCGCCTGCCTTGCCCTTGTGGGCTTCCTTCAGCACGGCACCGAGCATCAGGCCCCGGCCACGCACTTCGTCGAAGAGGTCGAGCGCGGCGTTGATGCGGGCGAGGCCCTCGCGCAGCGCCTGCGACTGGCGTGCCACGTTGCCGAGCAGCTCGGGCGACGACAGCTTGCGCAGCGCCACGCGCGCCACCGCGGCTGCCAGCGGATTGCCGCCGAAGGTGGTGCCATGCGCGCCAAACTGCATGGTCTCGGCAACCTTGGAGCCCGCCAGCATCGCGCCAATGGGAAAACCGCAACCCAGCGCCTTGGCCAGCGTGACGATGTCGGGCTTGATGCCGTCCTGCACATGGGCGAACAGCGTGCCGGTGCGACCCATGCCGCACTGGATTTCGTCGAGCACCAAGAGCGAGTCGTACTGGTCGCACAGCTCACGCACGCGCTTGAGGAAGCCCGGCGCCGCCGGCAGCACGCCGCCCTCGCCCTGCACCGGCTCCAGCATCACCGCAGCCACGTCGCCGTGGGCGAAGGCGGCTTCGAGCTGGGGCACGTCGTTGAAATCGATGTAGCGGAAGCCGCCGGGCAGCGGCTCGTAGCCTTCCTGGTACTTCGGCTGGGCGGTCGCGGTGACCGCAGCCAGCGTGCGGCCGTGGAACGAGCCGCGGAACGTGACGATGACGCGCTTGTCGGCTTCACGCCCCTGCGCGGTGGCCCACTTGCGCACGAGCTTGATCGCCGCCTCATTGGCTTCGGTGCCCGAATTGCAAAGGAATACACGCTTGGCGAAACCCGAGGCCGCAACCAGTTCCTCGGCGAGGCGCAATGGCGGTTCGCTGTAGAACACGTTGCTGGTGTGCCAGAGCTTGTGCGCCTGCGTGGTCAGCGCCTCCAGCAGGTCCGGATCCTGGTGACCGAGGGCATTGACCGCGATGCCGGCGCCGAAGTCGACGTATTCGCGCCCTTCCGTATCCCACACGCGCACGCCCTTGCCGTGGTCCAGCACCACTTCGCGTGGCCGATAGACCGGCAGCCAGTAACGCTTGCCGAGATCGATCAGGGACTGGGCCGACGGGTCTTGCGCGTGCATGTCTTGCTCCGGGCGCCGCCGGAGCGGCGCCATATCGAATGGGGATGGAGGGGCGCCCCAGGCTTGCTGCGGCGCGACAAGCATCCTAAGCCCTGCAGCGGGGCTTTGCACGGCGAAAAAGGTGTCAACCTCGGCTGTGCGGTGTGACCTCTGCGTTACAACGGCACGAAAACCGCACAACGGTGCGGCCTGCGGGCGATCCAGCGGCAGTTTCGGGTTGCTGACGTGTAACGCACGCAACACGCAGGCACGCCGGGCAAGGTGCCAGAAACCGCATGAAAACCCTCGTTTCCAGCCCTTTTGCGAAGTTGGCACAGCGCTTGCTGCGCAAGAGTTGTACAGGTGGAAAGGGGAAAGCCAGCTGCGATACCGCTTCGAACACCGTGGCAGGGACAAACACGGCGGCGGGAGAGCAACGCCCTTGGGTGGCCCAGGGCAACGTCGACGCGGTTCGCGCAGCTGGCATCGGAAGTTCCACCTACCAACGGCGTTTGACGCACAGGCGGGTAAGTGCTGTAGACAGTCTTCCGCTGCGAGGCGGATACGAGGGCGGTAACCCGGCAACCCCTGTGGCCGGGGCACCAACGGAAGCCCCCGGCCCGACCCCTGCGGGCCGGGGGCCTTCCTTCTTCGGCGCCGCGAGCGCCGATCGTGACGATCCAGACTCCACCCCGCCGATGCTTGCCTGCTGCAGGCGGCAATGGAAGCGCCCAGCCTCCACCGATCCCCGCGCAGCACGCCGTGCGGAGGATGGCTGAGGTCTTGCAGCCTTTTCAGCGCAACTCGTCGAGCGCGAGCTGGTGCTTCTTGCAAAGCCGGTAGATGGTGACGCGCGAGACCTTCAGTCGACGCGCGCACTCACTGACGTTGAAACGGCTTTCGCGCAGGCAAGCCATCACCGCATCGCGTTCCGCCGCCACGCGCGTGCTGCCGAGGCTGGAGCGCGCGGCCTGCTTGGTCAGCATGTCGGCCAGGTCCAGGTCGTTCACGCTGATCAGCATGTCTTCCGCTACCACGGCCGCGCGCTGTACGCGGTTGAGCAATTCGCGCACATTGCCGGGCCATGCGAAATCGAGCATGGCGCGCCGCGCGCCGGGGCTGAAGGTGCGGGCGCGGCTGGGGTGCTGTTCGCGGAACGCGTCGAGGAACTTCTGCGCCAGCATGACCACATCGTCCTCGCGTTCGCGCATCGGCGGCATGCGCAGCCGCAGCACGTTGAGGCGGTAATACAGGTCCTCGCGGAAGCGCCCTTGCTCCACCGCTTTCTCGAGATCGACGTGCGTGGCAGCAAGGACCCGCACGTCCAGCTTGATCAGCTGGCTGCTGCCCACGCGCTCCAGCGTGCCTTCCTGCAGGAAGCGCAACAGACTGGTTTGCGCGTCCAGCGGCAGATCGCCCACTTCGTCGAGGAACACGGTGCCACCCGCGGCCGTCTCGAAATGACCGATGCGCCGCGCGTTGGCGCCGGTGAAGGCACCGCGCTCGTGGCCGAACAACTCCGACTGCACGAGGTTGGGCGGCAGCGCACCGCAATTGATGGCAGCAAACGGACGGTCGGCGCGTGCCGACAAGCCGTGCAGGGCACGGGCAGCGACCTCCTTGCCAGTCCCCGTTTCACCCGTGATCAGCACGGGCAGCTCCACCGGAGCGTATTTGCGGATGCTGGCCACGACAGCGCCGATCGCGGCACTGCGCCCGGTCACGCCGATGTCGCTGGGCTCGGTCGCCGGCAACTGGTCGCCACCGATGCGGGCGAGCGTCTCCACCAGTCGGTCCACGTCCACGGGCGTGGCGAAGTATTCGATGCTCGCTTCGAGGATGCGATCGACGAGGGGCTCATGGGTCGACATGTCCGGCGGAATCAGCGCGACCCACGGCAGCCATGGATGGTCGGCCATCAATTCGGCCATGGCGTGCATCGACGCGGGTTCACCGTGCCGCAGATCGGCGAGCGCCACAACCGTGTCGTTGTTGCGCATGCCTACCCCTCCCTGGGTGTTGGCGTCCGCCACTCGGATGATCCAACCTGCTTTTGCCAGACCAGCCCGTTCCTCGCTGGCGGGCTGTCCGAACCAGACGACGCATCGCCTGGCTTCCTCCCTTAGCACAGCCATGGTCCCTCCCAACCCCCTGTAGCGGGTCAGATTTGGCCGGTCGCGGCCAGGCACATGCTGGCCACCCCCCGGTTACCACGCCGTCGCGCCACGCTAACCCGCGACCGCTGCAGAAATGTGATATGCGTCACACAATATACAACTGCAGTGCCCTGAGTCACCCCACAAATGGGGCGATTCAGTCGAACGGAAGCCCGGGGGAGCGCGATCGGCTAATACCTATGGCCTAGCGGATGCCCTCCGAGCGCCCCGTCCCCCGTGCCAACGCAAGTCTGGCGACAGCAGCGGGAGCTACCAGACACCGATGTTGGGCATGGATGCCCAAGGCTCCTGGGGCGCCAGGTGGCCATCCTGCAGCAGTTCCACCGAGATCAGGTCAGGCGAGCGTACGAAGGCCATGTGACCATCGCGTGGCGGCCGGTTGATGGTGTAGCCCATAGCCTGCAGGTGGGCGCAGGTGGCGTAGATGTCCTGCACCTGGAAGGCCAGGTGACCGAAGTTGCGGGCGCTGCCGTAGTCCTCGCTGGAGTCCCAGTTGTAGGTCAGCTCCACTTCGGCATCCGGCGTTTCGGGCGCCGCCAGGTAGATCAGGGTGAACTTGCCCGCGGCGCTTTCCATGCGGCGCGTTTCCTTGAGGCCCAGGCCGTCGCAGAAGAAACGCAGGCTTTGGTCGATGTCGCGTACGCGGACCATGCTGTGGAGGTATTTCATGGGTGGCTCCATGGCGTCGGGGAAACGCCGTCTGTGGAAAGAAACGGGCGGATGCGTCCTGCCAGGCGATCGAGCTCGTCACGCGACGTCGGTGCCGGCACGTTCCCGCCATAGATGCTCAGCAAGCCATCGGCAACGCGCCGAGGCTGCACATGCAGGTGGAAATGAGCTACTTCCTGGCCACCAGCCGCTCCGTTGGACTGCCAAAGGTTGAGGCCCGGCGGATGAAACACTTCGCGCAACGCCTGCGCCACGCGCACACCAAGTTGCATCACCTCGGCGGCAACCGCCGGACTGATCGCGTAGATGTCCTGGACGTGTTCGCGCGGCACCACCAGTACGTGGCCCGGCACGGCCTGCCGCAGGTCGAGAAACGCCAGCGCGTGATCGGACTGCGCCACCACGCTGGCCTCCAGTCGGCCAGCAGCGATCGCGCAGAACGGGCAGTCCACGATGCTCAATCCAGGAACAGATCCGGCAACGGCGATTGCGCGGGATCCATGGCGTAGGACGACAGGTCGGTGATGCCGGCATCGCGCAACACGTCTTCGTCGATCAGGAAGTGGCCCGCGAAACCCTTGGCCTGGCGCGTCAGCACGGCGTGCGCGGCATCGGCGACGATGGCGGGCTTGCGGCAACGATCGAGCGGTATGCCGGGAATCATGTTGAGCGCATCCGTGGCGATGATCGTGCGCGGCCACAGTGCATTCACGGCCACGCCCTGGGGACCGAATTCACCCGCCAGACCCAGCGTGACAAAACTCATGCCCATCTTCGCCAGCGTGTAACCGGTGTGCGGCGCCCACCATTTCGGATCCAGCGACGGCGGCGGTGCCAGCGTGAGGATGTGCGGGTTGGCGGATTTGAGCAGGTGCGGCAGGCACGCCTGGGCGCACAGGAAACTGCCACGCGCGTTGACCTGCTGCATCAGGTCGAAGCGCTTCATCGGCGTGTCCAGTGCACCGGCCAGCCAGATCGCGCTGGCGTTGTTCACGAGGATGTCGATGCCGCCGAAGGCCTCGACGGTGGCGGCCACGGCCGCGAGCACTTCGTCCTCTTCGCGGATATCGCACTTGATCGGCAGCGCCTTGCCGCCGGCCGCTTGGATCTCGGCCGCTGCGCTGTGGATCGTGCCAGGCAATCTCGGATTGGGCACGCTGCTCTTGGCGGCGATGGCGATGTTGGCGCCATCGCGTGCAGCACGCAGCGCAATGGCCAGGCCGATGCCGCGCGAGGCACCGCTGATGAAGAGGGTCTTGCCGGCCAGGCTGGTCATGAGGTGTCTGCCTTGTTCGAGGAACGTCCAGTGTAGGAGCGCACCCAGTGCGCGAAAAGCCTGAGAAGCGGAAACGCCATGACGCTTCGGTGGCGCGATGGGTGCGCTGCTATGGCCGAACGTCAGGCACGCTGGAAACGTGGAAGAATATCGCGAAGTTCGGCCAGTCGCCGTAGCGGATCGGTGAGTTCCAGCATGTACTGCCGCTCGTCGGCTTGCAGCGGCAAAAGCTCGGACAGGCGGAAACCCACCCAGCTCGCATCGTCATAGAGGTGCCGCGGCGCATGCTTCCATTGCGGCGCCATCGAATCGATCAACCGTTCGAGGATTGCCGGCAGCAAGGCCAGCTCCACCGGCACCTGCTGCGCGGCCTCATCGGGCCACAGCCCCACATCGCCACGAACCAGACCGTCCGAACGCACGCGGGTGCGCGCCACGTGAAAACGCTGCGCGCCCTCGGTCACGATGCCCAGCAGGCCGTCTTCGCGATGATGGAAATCGACAATACGCGCCAGCGTGCCCACCGCGGCAGGCGTCGCCGGTGCGCCGGCCTCAGTGCCTTCGAGGATCAGGCAGATGCCAAATGAACCGCCGGTACGCGTGCACTCGCGCACCATGTCCACGTAGCGCGGCTCGAAGATGCGCAGCGGCAGTTGCCCGCCGGGATAGAGCACCGTGCCTAGTGGAAACAGCGGCACGTCGATGGTGGGGGACTGGGCAGCCATTGGATCAGTTTAGCGGCGGCCGGGCGTCTTTGTTGGCGACAGGATGCGTTGTGCACGGCCGCATGGCGGACTTGTCGTTGGCGAACGTGTATGTCGCGCGCGATCCAGACGGCGGCGTGATTGCACGTTGCGGTCGCGCACTGGGTGCGCTCCTGCAGGAAGGACGCAGCGCGTCAGGGGTATCCACCTGTGCGCGACTGCAGCGTGACGGGATCACCTTTCCACCCAACGCTGCGGCGAACAGATTTCGATCAGTCGACCGGCTTGTGCGACAGCGGTGCTGCGGCGTCCTCGCATGTGGCTGTCGCGCACAGGGTGCGCTCCCACAGGGAGTTGGCGGATCGCGCCGGAATTTCCGCATCCGCTTTTGTGGGAGCGGCGAAACCCTCAGGATGCCAGTGCTTCTGCGAAACGGCGCGGCGCGCCTTCGAAGCCGCCATTGGACATGAAGACCACGTGATCACCCGAGCGTACCTGCTCACGCAGCGCGGCGATAAGCGCATCGACCGTGGGCACCGCGCTGCCGCGTCCATCCAGTGCGCCAGTGACACGGCCAGCGTCCCATGCCAGCTCGGGGCGATGCAGGAAAATGACAGCGTCGGCATCCGCCAGCGAAGGCGCCAGTGCTTCGGCATGCGCGCCAAGACGCATCGAGTTGGAACGCGGCTCCAGCGCCACCACGATGCGCGCATCGCCCACCTTGGCACGCAGTCCGGCGAGCGTCGTGGCGATGGCGGTCGGATGATGCGCGAAGTCGTCGTACACGCGAACGCCACCGGCTTCGCCAACAACTTCCATGCGACGCTTCACGCTCTCGAACGTGGCGAACGCCGGCAGCAGCGCGCGCGGATCCGCACCCGCCGCGGTGGCCGCCGCCAACGCCGCCAGCGCGTTCATCACGCTGTGGTTGCCCAGCAGCGGCCAATGCACTTCGCCCAGCACTTCGTCGCCACGAACCACGCGGAACGCCGAGCCGTCCGCGGTAATCAATTGGGCCTGCCAGTCGCCCTGCCCGATGCCGAAGGTTTCCACCGGCGTCCAGCAGCCCATGGCGAGCACTTCGGCCAGGTGGTGATCGTGCGCGTTGACGATCAGCCGTCCATTGCCAGGCACGGTGCGCACCAGGTGATGGAACTGGCGCTGGATCGCGGCCACGTCGGGGAAGATGTCCGCGTGGTCGTATTCGAGGTTGTTGAGGATGGCGACGCGCGGACGGTAGTGCACGAACTTCGAGCGTTTGTCGAAGAACGCGCTGTCGTACTCGTCGGCCTCGATCACGAACGGCTTGCCGTCGCCCTTGCGCGCGGACACGTCGAAATTGCCGGGCACGCCACCGATGAGGAAGCCGGGCGACAGGCCCGCGCTTTCCAGCAGGTGCGCCAGCAGGCTGGTCGTGGTGGTCTTGCCGTGCGTGCCGGCCACCGCCAGCACTTCGCGGCCCGGCAGCAGCGTCTCGCCCAGCCATTGCGGGCCGGAGATGTAGCGCAGTTGCTGATCCAGCATGTATTCGACGGCAGGATTGCCGCGCGTCATCGCATTGCCGACCACCACGAGGTCCGGCGCGGGCTGCAGATATTCCGCCTTGTAGCCATCCATCAGCCGGATGCCGAGCGACTCCAGTTGGGTGCTCATCGGCGGATACACGTTGGCGTCAGAGCCCTCGACGACAAGGCCGAGTTCGCGCGCCAATGCGGCGACGCCGCCCATGAAGGTGCCGCAGATGCCGAGGATGTGCAGACGCATGTGGGGATGACCTGACTTGTTCGCTTGATTCGCCAGCGCTACGGGACGATGGCCAGCCCTGAAAACATCGGGCCGCCTCGCGGCGGCCCTGGAAACCACTGGCGTTCCGGCTCAGCCGTTGGCGGCCGCCGATTCGTCCGCCAGCGCACGCTTGATGCGCAGGGTGACCTCGTCAAGGTCGCCCACGCCATCCACCACCTGCAGCTTGCCGCGGCGCTCGAAGAAATCGGCTACCGGTGCGGTCTGCTCGGCGTAGACCTTGAGGCGGTCACGCACGACCACCGGGTCGTCGTCCTTGCGATGCTCTGCGGCGAAGCGGATCTCGCAGCGGGCGATGATCGCTTCGTTGGGCACATCAAGCTTGACCACGGCGTCCAGCGGCTGGCCGATCTTGGCCAGCAGATGGTCCAGCGCATCGGCCTGGGCCAGGTTGCGCGGATAGCCATCGAGGATGAAGCCGTTCTTCACGTCGTCCTGCGAAAGACGCTCTTCGAGCATGGCCAGGAGGATGTCGTCGGAGACCAGCTGGCCGGCATCCATCACGGCTTTTGCCTTCAGGCCAGTCGGGGTACCCGCCGCCACCGCCGCGCGCAGCATGTCGCCGGTCGAGATGTGCGGAACGCCGAGTGCCACCTTCAGCCGCGCAGCCTGAGTGCCTTTGCCCGAACCGGGCGGACCGAGTAGGACGAGTCGCATAGTGCTCCAGGGTATCGGCGGGTCACCGCAGGCTGCGGCCCCATCGAATGCAAGAAAATTAGCGCTCAAAGTAGCTTCTGGAGCCGTTTCCGTCAAACGAGACGAACGTCCGGAAAACGCCAAGCGACTGCTGCAAAACGAGTTTGCCGCCACACCCGGCGATCATGGAAAGCCTGCGCCGGCCGGGTTTAAGCTTCCGCGACCACCCCTGAAAGGAATCACGCATGACCGCCCCACGCATCCACATCGTCACCCTGGGCGTCGGCGATTTGCCGCGGGCGCGGCGCTTTTACGAAGCGCTGGGCTGGCGGGCTTCGTCGGCCAGCAACGAGAACATCGCGTTCCTCAAGGGTGGCGCGGGCGTGCTGGCGCTTTACGGGCGCAGTGCCCTGGCCGAGGACGCCCAGGTCGAGGACACGCCGGCGGGGTTTGCCGGCGTCACCCTGGCGCGCAATGCGGGCTCCCGCGAGGAAGTCGATGCCTGGTTCGCTGCCGCAGTCACGGCAGGCGCGCGTGCAGTAAAGCCTCCGCAGGAAGCGTTCTGGGGCGGCTACTCGGGCTACATCGCCGATCTCGACGGTCACCTGTGGGAATTCGCATTCAATCCGTACTTCGTGTTTGATGAGCACGGCAACCTCGCCCTGCCGGACGCAAACCCATGAAGTCGACATCCAAGCCCCAAGGCCGTTTGCTGTATGCCCAATCAGGTGGCGTCACCGCCGTCATCAATGCGACCGCGGCCGGCGTGATCGAAGCGGCGCGCGCCAAGGGCGTGGCAGTTTACGCTGCGCGCAACGGCATTCTCGGCGCGCTGCGCGAAGAACTGATCGATACCGGCAAGGAAACCAAGGCCGCCATCGCCGCGCTGCGCCACACGCCGGGCGGCGCGTTTGGTTCGTGCCGCTACAAGCTGAAATCGCTGGAGGCCCATCGCGCCGAATACGAGCGCCTGATCGACGTGTTCCGCGCGCATGACATCCGCTGGTTCCTCTACAACGGCGGCAACGACTCGGCCGACACCGCGCTGAAGATCTCGCAACTGGGCAAGGCCATGGGTTACGACATCCGCTGCATCGGCGTGCCCAAGACGGTGGACAACGACCTCGCCGTGACCGATTGCTGCCCGGGCTTTGGCTCGGTAGCCAAATACACCGCTGTCTCCACGCTCGAAGCCAGCCTCGACGTGGCCTCGATGGCGGACACCTCGACCAAGGTGTTCATCCTGGAAGTCATGGGCCGCCACGCGGGCTGGATCGCCGCGGCCGCGGGACTCGCCGGTGAAGGCGCCGATGCACCGCCGCACATCATCCTGTTCCCCGAACGCGCCTTCGACGAGGCCGCCTTCCTCGCCAAGGTGAAGGCCACGGTGGAGCGCGTGGGCTGGTGCACCGTGGTGGCCTCCGAAGGCTTGCTCAACGCTCAGGGCCAGTTCCTCGCCGAGGCGGGTACGCGCGATGCATTCGGCCATTCGCAGCTGGGCGGCGTGGCGCCGGTGCTGGCCTCGCTGGTGAAGGAAAAGCTGGGCTACAAGTACCACTGGGCGCTGCCCGACTACCTGCAGCGCTCGGCGCGCCACCTCGCCTCGAAGACCGACGCCGACCAGGCGTATGCCGTGGGCAAAGCCGCCGTGGAGTACGCGCTGGGCGGCATGAATGCGGTGATGCCGGTGATCGTGCGTACCAACGATGCGCCTTATCGCTGGAAGATCGAGCCGGCTCCCCTGTCGAAGATCGCCAATCGCGAAAAAAAGATGCCGGCGAGCTTCCTCACCCGCGACGGCTTCGGCATCACCGCCGCGGCGCGGCGCTACCTTGCGCCGCTGATCCAGGGCGAGGCACCCCTGCCTTACGGCAGGAACGGCCTGCCGCAGTATGTAGCACTGAAGAACGCCGCTGTCGCGCGCCAGCTCGAACCCTTCGCGCGCTGATCGTCACTGCAGGAAACGATCCAGGCTCACGCGGTAATCCGCGTGGTCCTGGACGGTGTTGTGTCCGGCATCGGTCACAACCTGCACCTGCGGAGGCGGCGCGAATGCCCGCACCAATGCCATGGTGCGTGCGGCGGGAATCACTTCGTCCCCGTCGGCGCGAATCACCAGCACCGGGCAGTGAATGTCTTTCGCGTAGCGCCACGACTCGAAACGGTCGCGCATCAGTGCGTTCACCGGCAGCCACGGGAAATAGCCGGCGGCCACCTGCACCAGGCTGTCGAAGGGCGTCACCAGCACCAGTCGTTCCACGGGCCGACGTGCGGCCAACTGGACTGCAACGCCGCTGCCAAGGCTGCGGCCGATGACAGCCACCTGTGCGTGCGAACGCGCCGCGTCGTCGAACAGCGCCGCGGCATCGCCGATCAACGCCGCTTCGTTAGGTTCGCCTTCGCTCGCGGCGTAGCCGCGATACGGCAGCAGATAGATCGTGCGGTCGGGAAACCAGGCCGAGAGGCTGCTGCGTGCATCCTCGATGCGTTCGCCGTTGCCGCCGAAATAGAGCAAGGCCTTCGGCTTGCCCGGGTTCATCACCCAACCGCGCAGGGTCACGCCGCCCTCCCTGACCAGGGTGAAGTCCGGCGGCTGTTGCACCCGCCAGGAAGCCTCGGGGTGATAAATCTGTTGCCGCTGCCCGAGATACATCGAGAGGCAGACGCCGCCATACGCCAGCAGCGCCAGCGTTACCAGCGCCAACACGACGCGCAGAAACATGCAGGGCCTCTCCCAATTCTGTACGGCGATTCAGCTGGATAAGTACGAGCTGAAAGCTTGCACGACGCTTTCAAGGAAGCACGCTCGGCATTCAGACGCACATTCCTACGATGCGCCTGCCTGACCGCCGCCTCTGTCGCCGGCGGCTCACCGAGGAGGATGCATGAAAACCCTTTCCAGCGTGCTCATGACTTTGGCCCTGCTTGCCGGCAGCAGTGCCGCGGCGGCTGATCCGTGGCATGACCACAGCCGCGGACATGACCGGAACGATCACCATGATCGCGACCGCGGACATGACCGTGATGGCGGGCGTGGCCACGACGGATGGCGCGATCGCGACCGCCACGACTGGGATCACCGCTACTACAGCGAGCGCCGTTACTACGGCGGGCATCCACGCTGGGCGCGCGGCTACCGCTATGACGGCCCGATGTACATCGTCGACGACTACCGCGGCTATCGCCTCTCCCCGCCACCCTACGGCTACCGCTGGGTGCGCGACGACAACAGCTACCTGCTGGTATCGATCGGCAACAACATGATCCTGGACATGGTCATTCGCTGAGTCGCTCGCCTGGCCACGAAAAAGGCGATGCCGAGGGCATCGCCTTTTTTCTGCCTGAGGGAACGCGAGGTGACACGTCGCGACTCATTCCTCCCTGACGAACAGCCGTACCTCCACCCGCCGATTGGGCTCAAGACAGGCGATGAGTTCTTCACGGCGCCGCAGGTTGCACTCAACGACCGGAATGCGCTTACCCTCGCCTGTCGCATGCATGGGCATCGCACTCATGCCGTGGCTGGCCAGGTAGTCCCGCACGGTCGCGGCACGCTGGGCGGACAGACGGTCATTGTAGGCATCCCTGCCCAGGCGATCGGTATGACCCACGATGTCGATGCGCTGCAGGGCCGTTTGCTTCAGGTCAGCCAGCAGCCGGTCGAGTTCTCGCTTCCCTTCGGGCAACAGGCCGGCTTCGTCGCCGCGATCGAAACGGAACAGCGCATCGGCCTTGAAGGTACGGGTGGTCGGCGTGGCCACCTCCGCCGCCTTGGATGCGGGGCATCGGTCGATCCGTTCATCGAGTGCGTTCACCGCAGGCGTCAACGCATCGACGCGCTTTTCCGCCTTGTCGAAGCTTCTGCGCCACGCCTCATGCCCTGCGTGCATCAGCTGCACTTCGCTGCAGGCGATGATGCGTTGGGCTTCATCGCAATCGGCCCTGCCATCTGCCTTTCTCCTGGCAGCATCGAGGGTAGCCCACACGTCAGGACGCAGCCGCGCCACCGTGCGCAGCTTCGCATTGCCGGCAGCGATGGCCTGTTTGCCTTTCAGGCCGTCCAGCAGGCGATCGGCCTCGCCCATCGCCTCCTGCACGAAGCCCCATTGGTTGCCAAACCGGTATTCCTCGTCGGCGGCATCGATCCAGCACTGGGCCTTGGCACCGTCGTAGCCTGTCGCCCTGGAGCCGAGCGCCGCCAGCCGCTGATGCAGGTCCGGAAGCATGGTCCTGGCGTGCATGCCCTGGTACCTGCCGAACCACTCCCTGGTCGGCGCGCCTGCCGCCGTGCCCTGCTGGACATCCGTACCTGCCTGCAGCACGGTCGGGTCTTGCACGTCCAGACGATCGCGCGCCCGATGGCTGGCGCAACCCGCCAGCAGGCCCACCAGGGCCAGCGCCATTGCACATGATTTCATGGGATTTCTCCGGCCGACGCGGGTGTGGCTTTCGCCACCCCGCGACGGCGCTGTCCTTAGTCGCCGAACACCATGCCCACGCCCACGCGGAACACGGGCTGGTCATTGCGTGCGGCGGAGATGCCTGCGTTGACGTTCACCCGGCCGCTCTGGTTCCAGCGCGATACGCCAACACCCAGCGCCGTCTGGCCTCGATAGCTAGCCATACCGGCATTGAGCATGGTGCGGCCCGGCATGTACGGCGTGGCCATCACCAGCGCCGAGGCCGACGCGATGCCGCGACTGGCTTGGCGGCTGACGCGGTCGATCCGGCTATTGACCTGGTAGAAGTTGTCGTTGAGCCGGCTGTCCAGATTGGTGATGGCGTCGCCCACGTTGTTGTAAGTGTTGCCGCCCACGTGATAGCTCGGCGCGACGATGTTGCCGTTGCCGTCGATGGTGGAACCGCCACCCAGCGCATCGGTGGCGCCCCTGAGCTGTGCCACGTTCACTGCGTCTGTCTGCTGCACGCCGGCCTGCACGTTGGTGATCTGCCGCTCATTGCCGGCGGAGCCCACCGACACGCTGTTGGCGCGATCGGCCACCGAACCCTGGCCCAGCGCCACCGCCCCGCTGGCCTGCGACTGCACTACTGCACCCTGGCCGATGGCCGTGCCCGAGGCGGCATTCACGCGTGTATCGGCGCCCACCGCGACGGCGTTGGTTGCCGAATCATTCGACTGGGCATTGGCACCCACGGCTACGCTGCCGTCGCCGTACACGGCGGCATTGCCACCGAGCGCCGTATCATGGGCACCTGCCGCATAGGAGTCATTGCCAACCGCGGTGCCGTAATCGCCCAGCGCCGTCGCGTTCTGTCCGAGGACAGAGGAGTTCTCGCCCGTGGCATTTGCGTTGTAGCCAACCGCCACGCCCGCCGAGTCGCCTACAAACGCGTCGGCGTTGCTCGCCTTGCCGCTGTTGCCTTCGATGTAAGGGAGCTTGCCGCTGCCACTGCCCCCACCATTCTCGATGTGGGTGACGCGCGCATCGATACTGGTGACCTGGCCCTGCAGCGCGTTGAGCTGATCAAGGTTGACGGCATCCGTACCCGCCACGCCCGGCGCCACATTGTGCAGCGTGACCGGCACGCTTGCGCCGAGGCCACCAAGGGTGACCGCCAGATGCTGGCTGTTGTCATACAGCACGGCATCCTGAACCAGCCCGGAGATGGCGGAAGAGAAGGACTTGAGCTGCGACACGTTCACCGCATCGGTGTCGTCCGCACCGGCTGCCACGTGGGTGATGCGGCGCTCATTGTCCTTGGAGCCCACCGATACCTCGCCCACCGGTGTCGTGCCGGCCAGGGTCGCGGAGCCAGCGCCATAGGCAGCTGCCGTCAGGTCAGAAGTGGTCGTGCTATGGGCGCCCAGGGCCACCGAGTTGTCGGCCGTGGCCCTGGCATTGCCGCCGATGGCGACGGCGTCCTCGCCCACTGCCTCGGAGTCAGCTAGCGCTGAATGCGCATGGAAATATTTGATGCCATCGCCGTTGACGATGTTGTTCACGGTATTGGCAACATTGCTGACATTCTGGTTGGTAGCGTAAAGCTGTGCGCCGTTCACCGCATCGGTACTCGTGGACGACAGCTCGCCTTGATGCACGTTGGCGATGGTCGTACCGCCCGTCACACCACCATCGATCGACGCCCGGCCACCCATCGTTACCTTGTCGTGTACCGGGGAGTCATACATCACCGCGTCGGCCAGCTGGCCGTTGATGGTCGTGATGTCTCCTTCCACTGTGGTCACGCGGCCATCGAGGTTGCTGATGTTGGTCGTGTTGGTCGTCACCTGCTGATTCGTCGAATTCAGCTGCGAACCATTGACCGCATCGTGGCTGGAGTCGGAGAGCTCACCGGCGGCGACATTGACGATCTTGTTCGAACCGCTGCCACCGTGGTTGGCGTTGTAGGCGCCAGCCCCGCCATTGGCGGCCGGATCCCACAGCAGGGCATCCTGCGCGAGCTGGCTGGCTTGGGCGGTGGCGGCCTCGACGGCCTGGTTGGTCGCGTACAACTGCGAACCATTGACCGCGTCGGTGCTGGTGGCCGTGACCTGGCCGGCGGCGACGTGGGTGATCTGACGCTCGGCGCCGACGCTGCCGACGCTGACGACACTGGTCGGCGCGCCGCCGGCGAAGGTGTAGTCCTTGCCGTTGATCGTGCCGGCCGGCGTGGCGACTGCGGCCGCGGTGATCGAACCGGTGCCCAGCGCGACGTCGTTGGCGTTGTTGGCGACCGCACCCTGGCCGATGGCGACGCTGTCGGCACCGAGGGCCTGGCTGTCGGCACCGGTGCTGTTGGCGTGGAAGTACTTGGTGCCGGCGTTGTAGACGTTACTGACGGATGTATTCAGCCCGCCGAGAGCGGCGTCCACCTTGTCGAAAGCCGTGCCGACGTTCGTCGCCGCGCCCGTGGTGCCGTTGATGGTGTTGGCGTTTGTAAGCGCGTAGGTCGGTGCCGAGATTGCTCCGGTGGTCGTGTTGTAGGTCGCGCCGCCGCCAAGTGCCGAAGCCGCAGTCGTGCCAAGTTGGTTGACCTTGACGTCTTCGGACTGCAGTTGGCTGACATTGACAGCATCGGTTGCTGCGGCGCCTGCCGCCACGTTGGTGAGGCGGCGTTCCGAACCAGATTTGCCAATCGACACCTCGCCTTTGGCCGCTGACGCTGTTCCTTGCACAGCTGTCGCGCCGGGCTGGTAGCCAGGCGTGGCCAGATTGGCCGTTGTTGTTGAACCCGCGCCGAGTGCCACCGAGTTCGCGGCGGTGGCATTCGCGCCTGAGCCAAGCGCAACCGCGTTGGCAGCGGAGACCGTACTCGTCGAACCCAGCGCCATGCCCTGGTTCGCACCTGCGCTGACCGCAGCGTTGTTGCCGAGAGCCACCGCGTTCGTCGACGACACTGAAGTCCCGGAACCCAAAGCCATACCCTGGTTCGCGCTGGTGCTGACCGTGGCCTTGTTGCCCATCGCTATCGCGTTGGTCGACGAAACAGCACTCTGGTTGCCAAGCGCCATCGCGTTGGTGCCCGCCAGGACCGCGCTCTGGTTTCCGAACGCCATGCCTTGGTCGGCGCTGGCGCTGACCGCGGCGTTGCTGCCAAGCGCCACCGCGTTGCCGGATGACACTGTCGTCCCGGAGCCCAGCGCCATGCCCTGGTTCGCGCTGGTGCTGACCGTCGCCTTGTTGCCAAGCGCCACTCCGTTGTAAGACGACACCGCACTCGATGAACCCAGCGCCAAACCTTGGTTTGCATTCGCGCTGACTGTCGCCTTGTTCCCCATGGCCACACTGTTGGGGGCACTTGCATCGGCAACCGGGCCGATGGCGATGGCGTCCGCGCCGGTCGCGGAGGAGTCGGCCAGTGTCGAGTTCGCGTGGAAGTACTTGGTGCCGCCATTGACCACTTCATACAACTGTCCGCCGTTGATCGCGTCCGTGCTGGCGGACGTCAGATCGCCGGCAGCGACGTTGACGATTTTCTTGCCCTTGACATTGGCTGCACCACCGGCGCCATTGAACTGCACGGTGGCGATGTCTAGCGCACTCAATGCCGCACCGACGTTCGTCTGCGTGCCGCCGGCCACGTTGTACGTGGGGGCCTTGATGGTGCCGTCCGGGTTGACGGTCGCGCCACCACCCAACGCCGTCGTCACGCCCTTGAGCTGCGCGACATCGACAGCATCGGTGTCGCCCGTGCCCTTGGCGACGTTGATGATCTGGCGCTCCGCCCCTGCGGCACCGATAGAAACGGCATTGGCACGATTCGCCAGGCTGTTCTGGCCCAGTGCGATGCTATTGGTGGCGGTGGCGGAAGCCGCTGCACCGATGGCCGTGGTATTCGCGCCTACGCTCTGTGCGCCGTTGCCGATGGCCATGCCGCCCGTACCGCTGGCGCTGGCGTTGTTGCCTACCGCCATGGCACCGGTGTTGCCGGTGGCGCTGGCATTGTTGCCAAAGGCGAGGTTCTGGGAGTGTGTGGTCTGGGCACCCGCTCCGATGGCGATCGTGTTGCTGCCGTAGACAGTCGCGCCATCGCCGATGGCGATCGAGGAGGCTCCTGTGACGGCGCCATTCCCGCCGTTGTCCCTGATGGTGGCATTGCGGCCGATGACGATGCCGCCGTCGCCCACGTTGTTGTTGGTGGCGTTCGCACCGATGGCGATGTTGCCGATGCCGCCGGGGCCTCCTGTACCGGACGCCTTGGCGCCATTGCCGATGGCAACCTCGTCGGCACCCGTGGTGCTCGCGGCCAGACCGATCGCCACGGAGTTCGGGCCGGTGGCACCGGCCTGCGCCCCCAGCGCAATCGTGTAATCGCCCGATGCCAAGGCGGCATCGCCGCAGGCCAGCGCCGTGGTGCCGCTGGCCGTCGGGGCGGTGAGCCAGGGGGTATCCACCGTGCAGGCCTGGCCTGCGTGGGCGACCCCTGCAGCGCCCATGGCGAGATAGGCTGCGGCGGCGGCGAGCCGGTGCACGGAGGCCTTCTTCTTGCGTCCCTTGGCGATTTCCGAGGCCACCACCCAACGATGCAGGGAGGCGTTCCAGACGATGCGATAGATGCGGTTCATGCCCATTACCCTTGAGAAGGAAAACGAATGCACAAACCTGCCCGGCATGGCTGTGTTGGCCGTTGGGCCAGCAACACCATCGAGAATCGTTGAAATGCGCCTTGGGCGGCACTTCCTGCGGCCCTGACGACAGCGTCTTTCGGAGATTCCGGCAGCAGCAGCGGAGAGGCTGTGCGACTGTGGGCATCGTAGGAACGGCGTCGGGGTCGATCTATGAGACCTGTCTGAAATGATCCGTTTTGAGATATGGCTTGCTGCTGTTCAGATTGGGGCTGACTTCGGTGCTAGCGCTAATTCGGCTGATGCTGTAGGGCCTGTGGCCGTCCAGACATCAGCAATCGGGCGTTGTTTCTGCCAGCCGAGCGGAACATGCCCGAGAGGCGGGAGGAGATCGACGCCGCGGGAGATCAGGGTGCTGTCAGGATCAACCCCAGTCCGGCGCAATGGGCCGAGGAACGTGCTAAGCGCACCGCCTGGGACGGCCGGCACGAACCCGAGGCTGGCCAAGAAACGCTCCCGACGTCAGCGATGCCGGTGTATCAGCCCCGACGCACGAATCCGCGCGACTCCGCGGCGCAAAGCACTCCTGACCCCTGTGTTGTGTCCGCAAGCCGCCTGCGTTGCGTCGCACAACACGACTGTCGTCAACCTCTGCCTATACTCGGCGAGACCGCCCGCAAGGGCGGCCGCCGTGTCGGGGTGCCGGTGGCGGGCCCCGACGATGTGGTTTCCACCCATGGGGAGGCTCCGATGCTGCAGCAGTATGGCTTGTGGATCGTGCTGGCATGTGCGGTCCTGGCGGTTCTTTACGGCGCGCTGTCCGTGCGCTGGATCTTGGCAAAATCGCCGGGCAACGCACGTATGCAAGAGATCGCTTCCGCGATCCAGGAAGGTGCGAAGGCTTATCTCAATCGCCAGTACGCCACGATCGGCGGCGTCGGTCTGGTGTTGTTCCTTATCGTTGGTTTCGCCCTGGATTGGGGCACGGCAATCGGATTCGCGGTCGGCGCCATCCTCTCCGGCGCCACCGGATACATTGGCATGAACGTGTCGGTACGCGCCAATGTGCGCACTGCCGAAGCTGCACGCCATGGCCTTGCAGCGGCGCTCAACGTGGCGTTCCGCGGCGGCGCGATCACCGGCATGCTGGTGGTGGGACTGGCCCTGCTGGGCGTCACCGCCTATTACATGGTGCTCAGTCACATGGGTTACGAGACCATGCATGCCTTGCATGCGCTGGTCGGCCTCGCCTTCGGTTCCTCGCTGATCTCGATTTTCGCGCGCCTGGGCGGCGGCATCTTCACCAAGGGCGCCGATGTGGGCGCAGACCTGGTGGGCAAGGTGGAAGCAGGCATTCCCGAGGATGACCCGCGCAACCCTGCCGTGATCGCCGACAACGTGGGCGACAACGTGGGCGACTGCGCCGGCATGGCCGCGGACCTTTTCGAGACCTACGCGGTGACGCTGATCGCCACCATGCTGCTGGGCGGCGTGATGGCCGAGCAAACCGGCAGCAATGGCGTGCTGTTCCCGCTGGTGCTGGGCGGCGTGTCCATCGTGGCGTCGGTGATCGGCACCTTCTTCGTGAAGGCTCGCGGTCCCAAGATCATGAATGCGCTGTATGCCGGCGTGGCCGTCTCGGCCATCCTCGCCGCGATCGCATTCTGGCCCATCACCAGCCAGCTGATGGCCGACTCTGCCTATGGCGCAGGCCACCTCTATGGCTGCGCGTTAATCGGTCTGGCACTCACTGGCGCAATGGTAGTGATCACCGAGTACTACACAGCGACCGAGTACGCGCCGGTGCAGCACGTAGCACGGGCATCCACGACGGGACATGCGACCAACATCATCGCGGGCATCGGCGTATCGATGAAGTCCACCGCACTGCCCGTGCTCGCCGTGTGCGCGGCGATCTGGGGCGCTTATCAACTGGCCGGACTCTACGGCATCGCCATTGCCGCCACGGCCATGCTCAGCATGACCGGCATGATCGTCGCGCTGGATGCCTATGGCCCGATCACCGACAACGCCGGCGGCATTGCCGAAATGGCCGACCTGCCGCCGGAAGTGCGCGGCGTCACTGACCCGCTGGACGCGGTGGGAAATACCACCAAGGCGGTGACCAAGGGCTACGCGATCGGCTCGGCCGGCCTCGCCGCGCTGGTGCTGTTCGCCGACTACACGCACAACCTCACCCAGCATCTGAACATCGTCGATTTCCGCTTCGACCTGTCCAACCCGTACGTGATCATCGGCCTGCTGATCGGCGGCCTGATCCCGTACCTGTTTGGCGCGATGGCGATGGAAGCGGTGGGTCGGTCGGCAGGCGCAGTGGTGGAGGAAGTGCGCCGACAGTTCCGCGAGATCAAGGGCATCATGGAAGGCACCACCAAGCCCGACTATTCGCGCGCGGTGGACATGCTTACCAAGTCGGCGATCCGCGAAATGCTGATTCCCTCGTTGCTGCCCGTGCTGGTGCCGGTCGTGGTGGTGTTCGGCTTCAAGTGGCTGGGCGGTGCGGAAGCCGGTGCGCAGGCGCTGGGTGGCGTGCTGATCGGCACCATCGTCACCGGCCTGTTCGTCGCCATCTCGATGACCACCGGCGGCGGCGCGTGGGACAACGCCAAGAAGTACATCGAGGACGATCACTTCGGCGGCAAGGGCTCCGACGCGCACAAGGCGGCAGTGACCGGCGACACCGTGGGCGATCCGTACAAGGACACGGCGGGCCCGGCAGTGAATCCGCTGATCAAGATCATCAACATCGTGGCGCTGCTGCTCATTCCGTTGCTGTAAGCGCGACGCGCCCGGTCGCTCAAGCGTGATCGGGCGAATCCAACCTGGCACGTAATGCTCCCTCTCCTCGCTCAGCAGAGGGAGCATCACTCACGTGAACTACCCGCATACCCCGCGTAACATGGCCCGCCTGTCCTGTTCACGCTTACCCGCCCCGCATGAACCAACACACGATCCGACCCGAGCTTCGCGAATGGATCCTCGCTACGGCCCGTTCCGGCCAGAGCCTTGGCGAGTTGCTGAGGCTGCTGAAGGACGCCGGCTATGGCGGCGAGCAGAGTCGGCAGATGGTGGCGCGCGTGCTCAACCTGCCGCTGTCCACGGTGCTGGCGGCGAGCAAGAAGGGTTTCACCGGCCAGCGCACGCGTCATCCGGAGCCACCGCGCCAGCACGTGCGCGATCATGAGATTCGCGTGACGCTCAGCACCGATACGCCCGTGGTGCGGCTGCTTGAGCACATGCTCACCGATGAGGAATGCGATGCGCTGATCGCCGAAGCCAAGCCGCAGCTTGCGCGTTCGCTCACCGTCGATGTGGATGGCCGCCACCAGACGGACGAGCGGCGCACCAGCCAGGGCATGTTTTTCCGCATCGGCGAAACGCCACTGGTGGACCGGATCGAGCAACGCATCGCAGCGCTGCTCGATATCCCGGTCAGCCATGGCGAGGGCCTGCAGATCCTGCATTATCTGCCAGGCCAGGAATACGAGCCGCATTTCGACTGGTTCGACCCTACCCAACCCGGCTTTGCGGCTGTCACGGCCCGCGGCGGCCAGCGCATCGCCAGCGTGGTGATGTACCTCAACACGCCCGACGAAGGCGGCGGCACGGGCTTCCCGTCCATGGGTCTCACGGTGACGGCGCTGCGTGGTTCGGCCGTCTATTTCGCGTACGAGACTGGCGACCAAGCCTCGCTGCACGCCGGCCTGCCGGTGATCAAGGGCGAAAAATGGATTGCTACCAAGTGGTTGCGAGAGCGGCCCTACCAAGCCTGAGCCCCTGGAATCGCGCTGCCGGAGCCTGAATTGCGGCTCGGCGGGACAGCGTCGACTGCTGCGATGCACCACCTTTTGCCGTATCCTTCCCAGTCTTTGCTTTTGACTACGCCAAGGACACGCCCATGGGTCTGCACCTCGTCTCCGCCGGCCGCAAGGTTCCGGACGAAATCAACGTCATCATCGAAATCCCCAAGGATGCCGAGCCCGTCAAGTACGAGGTCGAGAAGGAAAGCGGCGCGATCTTCGTCGACCGCATCCTGTCCACGCCGATGCGCTATCCGTGCAACTACGGCTACGTGCCGGGCACGCTGGGCGGCGACGGCGATCCGCTGGACGCACTGGTGATCCTGCCGTTGCCGCTGGTGCCGGGCTCGGTGATCCGTTGCCATCCGGTGGGCATGCTGAAGATGACCGACGAAGCCGGCAGCGACGAGAAGCTGGTGGTAGTGCCGGTGGAAAAGATCTTCGCCGGTTACGCGCACATCAAGGATATCAAGTCCGTATCCGGCCACTGGCTGGAGCGCATTGGCCACTTCTTCGAGCACTACAAGGATCTGGAGAAGGGCAAGTGGGTGAAGCTGGAAGGCTGGGTCGGCGCCGATGAAGCGAAGGCCGAGATCACTTCCGGTATCACACGCTACGAAGCCGACAAGAAAGCTTGATCGTTCTTAAGAAAACGCGCCGCCTTCGGGTGGCGCGTTTTTTTGTGCCTCATTCCGACGTGCTTGCCGACGCATCCTGCACTTGGGAAGACGAAGCGACGGGTTGTGGCGTGCCGAACATCGTCATCCACCACATCAGCATGCACACCAGCAGCACTGCGATGGACAGGGCCGTCAATACGGCCCGCAGGATCACGTGCCCTTGCCGGGCCACATGGTTCGACATCCGCATGATGCCTCTCCCGTTGGACAGCTCGAACCGATAACGCGGCAGCAAACGAACCGCTGACTCAGCCCTTGCCTGGTTTCTTCGCTGGCGGCCGCGCCTTGGCGGGCTTGGCCGGCTCACCTTTCTTGCCGAGGTTGTCCAGCAGCGTCGCAAGATCCTCCGCATGCTCTTCCTCAACGGCGAGGATCTCTTCCATCAGACGCCGCGTGGTGGGATCGGAGGGACCGATGTAGTTGACGATCTCGCGATAACTGTCGATGGCGATACGCTCGGCCACGAGATCTTCCTTGAGCATATCAACCAAGTCTTCGCCTTCCACATAGTCGGAATGGCTGCGCGTGAGCAAGCCTTCGGGCGACAGGTTTGGCTCGCCGTCCAGCTGCGTGATGCGCTCGGCGATCCAGTCGGCGTGCTGCTGCTCTTCGTTCGCATGCTCGAGGAACTCGGCCGCTACGCTCTTGGCGTGAATGCCCTTGGCCATGTAGTAGTGGTATTTGTAGCGCAGCACGCACACGATTTCGGTGGCCAACGCCTGGTTGAGCAGCTTGATCACGGTTTCGCGATCGCCGTTGTAACCCGCGGTGATCGCACCTTTGTCAATGTGTTCGCGGGCGCGCTTGCGGATGTTTTCTATGTCGCTGACAAATGGCTTCGATGCCATGGCGTGCCTCCGTCGGAATGGCTGGGCAATGGCAGTAACCGTAGGTCGCGCTACGCGAAACGCAGGTGAAAAACCCGCAATCTGCGCAGCGCTACACTGCCCTCATGAAGCTCAACATTCATCCCGCGACGCCGGAACGCTGGAACGCGCTGGAAGATCTGTTCGGCCGCCAGGGTGCGTGCAACGGTTGCTGGTGCATGTATTGGCGCATCGGCAGTCTGTATCACCGGCGTCCGCGCGAAGAGAACAAAGCTGCGCTGCGCGACATCGTCGAACAGGGGCCGCCGCCCGGGTTGCTCGCTTTCGATGGCGAACGGGCCGTGGGTTGGTGCCAACTCACGCCGCGTGCCGATCTGCCGTGGCTCGATGGTGGCAAGGCGCGCATCGCGGTCGATGCCGTCCCTGTCTGGTCCATCTCCTGTTTCTATGTTCGGCGCGGCTATCGCAACAAGGGCGTCACCCGTGCGCTGATCAAGGCGGCCGTCGATGCCGCGCGCCGGGCCGGTGCACCAGCGATCGAGGCGTATCCGTGGGACACCACGGAGCACAACATCGGCGCCTTCACGGGGATCGCATCAACCTTCGTGCGTGCGGGTTTCAAGGAAGTCGCACGCCATCAACGCAACAGGCCGATCATGCGGCGTCGTTTCCGTTCGTCTCGTCAGCGCGACACATCCGTGTAATGCGAGGCGGCTGCGATGCGTCCTTCGACGACGAAGGACGCGTCGCGCCGAATTCACCTCGTTGCGAAACGATCGGCACGTTCCCGCGTGGACTGGATGCCAGCAAGCACATCGTCGATGAGTGCACCATGCCTGCGCCACTTGCCGGGTGACGGTTCGCTGACCGTGTAGCGCGAGAGCGGCAGCGTCCCATCGAGTTTCTGATCCCAACCGAGCCCCAGCGACCGGCACAGCAAGGCCACTTCGCGCGACGGATCGGCAAGGAACGCGTCGTAGCGTATCGCGTGCACACGATCGGCCGGCAGGGTCTCCAGGTCGTCCAGCAGGATGCGCGTGGTGGCTTCCCACTGCGCGGCGACGATCTCCTGCAAGGGACGTCCATTGAGGTCGCGCCATCCCGGCACCAGCAACAGCGACCACGGCGTGCCTTTCCATCCGGGCAGCTTGGGGTACGTGCCGAAGCGACCGGACTCCCACGCTTCGATCATGCTGCTCAGCGTTTCGCGCGGGTCGCGGTAGAGATAGACGAAATGTGCCTCGGGGAATACGCGCGCGAGGAACGGCACGCGCAACGCGTTCTTCGGTGTCTTCTCCAGCATGCGCACCGGCCCGCGCACCGGCGCCTTGCCGTCGCGATCGCGCAGTTCGGAAAAAAACCGTTGCCGCAGCTGTTCGATGATGGCACGCGTGGCAGCCGAGGCATCGAGCCGGTTTGAATCGAAACCGCGCTGCCCGGGCGAAAGTTCCGGAATGCCCTCGATCAACGCGTGGCTTTCGCGGCCGATGGTGAAAAGGCCCGGCGCGCGTGACAGGGTCTCGAACAACAGCGTTGATCCCGCGCGCGGCGAGGACAGGATGAAGACGGGCCGCTCGAACTGAGGATCGGCCTGCGGTTTGGGTGGCTTCACTTCAAACGAGGCTGCACCCGTCATGATCGGTGCCTGCCGAAGCGGCGACACCGGCACCGCAGGGGGCGCAAGCGATGAGGCGGTGCCAATGGACTGCCGCAGCTCCGAGCCCTCAGGAATGGCGCCCGTACCTTTGCGATCCTTGATCGCCACGGAGAACACCATCAGCCGCATCGTACCGAGCAGCGAGGCGTCGTTGACCAGGCGAAGCGCGGCACCGTCGCTGGCCAGCCATTGCTCGTAGGTGTTCAGCGTTTGCCGGAACGCAGGCCAGCCGGCAGGGTCCGTGCCGAATTCGGCCCACAATGCCTGCCACGCATTGAAGAAACGTCCGGTTATCTGGTGCGCCTGCTCCAGTAGCGGGCTCGGCCTGGTTTCGCGCAACAGGAAGCCGATGTGCTCGCGCAATTCCCACGGCGACATCACCACGGGAAGGTTCACCGATTCGAAGCGCAGCGGCGGCGTCGCGTCCATCGACGGCTCGATGAGCTCCGCCTGCCAGCCATCCGGCGCGGCATGGCCAGGCATGCGACCGAGCCGCACATATTCGCTGAAGTCGTCGCTGCCCACGGTGTCGGCCACCAGGTGGATGCGCTCGTCGTCATTGGCGTTGATGACGCGATGCATCCGCCAGGTGTCGAAGATCCAGCATTCGCCCGGCGCCATGTTCACTTCCGCCTCGCCGCACATGAAGCGCACGGAGGGCTTGGTAAGGATGGGCACGTGCACGCGCGCCCTGGCGCGCCAGTAGTAGTTGACGTCGAAGTGCGGCGACACCTCGGCCTGGCCGGTGAGTTTCATCAGCCGCGAGCGGCCCCACACACCGCCGATCCTGGACATCACCTGCCGCAGGTAAGGACTCTGCAGCAGGTAGGACGTGGGGCGCATCGGCCCGGAAAACGAGTCGTTGTCCGGGTCGCCTTCGGCCGATACCAGCGGCAACCAGAGGTTGCCGGGGTATTTCTGCGGATGCTCCCGCCAATGCTCCGGCCCGAATCCCGCTATCTCACGTGCTAACGCCGAGGCGTCGAACTGCAAAGGCAACTGGATGAACGGGACGGGCAATTTCACGAATCGGCCTTCACTCGTTTTTGTACAGCTGCGCTCCGGCTGCGCGGAATTCGGCGGATTTCTCCGCCATGCCGGCGTCGATGGCTTCCTGCTCGCCCACGCCGTGTTCCGCGGCGTAGTCGCGCACATCCTGCGTGATTTTCATCGAGCAGAACTTGGGACCGCACATGGAGCAGAAGTGTGCACTCTTGTGCGCGTCCTTGGGTAGGGTCTCGTCGTGGAATTCCTGAGCCTTCTCAGGGTCCAGGCCCAGGTTGAACTGGTCTTCCCAGCGGAACTCGAAACGCGCCTTGGAAAGCGCGTTGTCGCGTACCTGCGCTCCGGGGTGGCCCTTGGCCAGGTCAGCGGCGTGGGCTGCGATCTTGTAGGCGATGATGCCGTCACGCACGTCCTGCTTGTTGGGCAGGCCCAGGTGCTCCTTGGGCGTCACGTAGCAGAGCATGGCGGTGCCGAACCAGCCGATCATCGCCGCGCCGATGGCGGAGGTGATGTGGTCGTAGCCTGGCGCAATGTCGGTGGTCAACGGCCCCAGCGTGTAGAACGGCGCCTCGTGGCACTTCTCCAGCTGGCGGTCCATGTTCTCCTTGATGAGATGCATGGGCACGTGGCCGGGGCCTTCGATCATCACCTGCACGTCATGCTTCCAGGCGATCTGGGTCAGTTCGCCCAGCGTATCGAGTTCACCGAACTGCGCGGCGTCGTTGGCATCGGCAATGCAGCCGGGGCGCAGGCCGTCGCCGAGGCTGAAGGACACGTCATACGCCTTCATGATCTCGCAGATGTCTTCGAAGTGCGTGTAGAGGAAGTTTTCCTTGTGGTGCGCCAGGCACCACTTGGCCATGATCGAGCCGCCGCGCGAGACGATGCCGGTGACGCGCTTGGCGGTCAGCGGTACGAAGCGCAGCAGCACGCCGGCGTGGATGGTGAAGTAATCCACGCCCTGCTCGGCCTGCTCGATCAGCGTGTCGCGGAAGATTTCCCAGGTGAGGTTTTCGGCGACGCCGTCGACCTTTTCCAGCGCCTGATAGATCGGCACCGTGCCGATCGGCACCGGCGAGTTGCGGATGATCCACTCGCGCGTCTCGTGGATGTGCTTGCCGGTGGACAGGTCCATCACGGTGTCGCCGCCCCAGCGGATCGACCACACCAGCTTCTCCACTTCCTCGGCGATGCCGGAGGACACTGCTGAGTTGCCGATGTTCGCGTTGATCTTGGTGAGGAAGTTGCGGCCGATGATCATCGGCTCCGCTTCCGGGTGATTGATGTTGGCCGGGATGATCGCGCGGCCGCGTGCCACTTCATCGCGCACGAATTCCGGCGTGATCAGCTTCGGCAGCGCCGCGCCGAACGACTGGCCCGGGTGCTGGTTGAGCAGCGCGCTGGCGTGCAGCGCCTCGATGCGCTGGTTTTCGCGGATGGCGATGTATTCCATCTCGGGCGTGATGATGCCCTGGCGCGCGTAGTGCATCTGGGTGACGTTGGCGCCCGCCTTGGCGCGACGCGGCGCATGCGTGGCGGTGAAGCGGAACGCATCGAGCTTCGGGTCGGCAGCGCGCTGGCGGCCGAAGGCGGAGCTCAGGCCCGTCAGCTGCTCGGTATCGCCGCGCTCGGCAATCCAGCCAGCGCGCAGGGCCGGCAGGCCGGTGACCAAGTCCACCTTGTAGTCGGTGTCGGTGTAGGGACCGGACGTGTCGTAGACGGTGATCGGCGGGTTCGCCTCGCCGCCGAACAGGGTCGGCGTCTGCGCCTGGCAGATCTCGCGCAGCGGCACCTTCAGGTCGGGGCGGCTGCCCTGCACATGGATCTTGCGCGAACCCGGGATCGGGCGCGTCACGGCTTCGGAGAGTTCCTGCGCGGCGCGCGCGAGGTCGGTGGGCAGGGCATTCATCGGCGTGTGTCCGTCCGGGTCGAGGCGATGTCCCCTAGGGGACGTGCTTTTGTTGGGGTCCGCACGTGGGGTGTGCGGGGCGATGCGAAGGGATCGCATACAAGCAACAGAAGCGACGGCGCCGGACGCACGGACTCAAGTGCCGTGCGGCGAAGCTCCCTACAGCGGTACTAGCCGCATCAGGTTCGAAGGGACTCTCTCAGCCGGCTGTTGCCGGCACCCCCGCTTCAAGGAAGCTATTTGAGCACGAAGCGGGGTCGGCCGCGAGTGCGACCGCAGCAAGCGGCTGCGGTGGAACTCAGCGCGGCAGGTAGGCGCGCAGGAACATCTCCACGCCATCGCGGGCGGTCTGTTCCAGTTCCACGGCGTAGGACTGCGCGCACTCCTCACAACCGAACATGCGGCGCATCAGCATCTCGCCCTTGATCAGCGAGATCAGCTGGCCAGCGGCGCGCGCGATGTTGGGAATATCCAGCTTGCCGTCGTCAACGGCCTGCTGCAGCAACCGTTTCATGAGCGCATGGCCACGCTCCGGGCCTTCCTCCCACAGCAACTTGCCGTAGCGGGGATTGCCCTGGCGGCAATCGCTGAGGATGGCGCGGAAGGTGCCCACGTTCTGCACGTCGCAGTCGAGGCGCACATGGTGCAGGGCGATGCGTTCCAGGGTTTCGCGGATGGGCTCGTCGGATACGTACTGGTACGTATCTTCGGGCAGCAGATCCTGTATGCGGGCTCGGATCACCTCGCGGAACAGGTTGTCCTTATCGCCGAAGTGGCTGTAGACGGTGAGCTTGGACACGCCGGCCTCGGCTGCCACGGCGTCCATGCTGGTGCCGGCAAAGGCGTTGCGGATGAACAGGGCCTTGGCGGCCTCCAGGATCGCCGCGCGCTTTTCCATGTCCTTGGGACGGCCGGGCCCCTGAGGCTTGGTTTGCGGGATCGTGCTCATGATTAATTACACCTTCACAAAATGGCTTCACAAACGGATAACAGGCGTTTAGTATACGCGGCGGTTTAGTATTTTTCCATGGCCACGATACACGGCTTCCCTCATGTCCACCACTATCGCAGAACTTTCCCTCAGTCCGGCCTACCGGCTCGCCCAGCGCGCCGTGGCCAGCTGGCTTGAGCGAGGCCAGGCGGGAGCTCGCCAGGCGGCCTTCGCGGCTCGCGCGGCACTGGCCAGCCTGGACACGGTCGAGCGCAGCCGTCTGGCGCGCTGGCTTGCCTGGCTGGCCGTGGCGGCCCACAGCCGGGGCGAAGAGTCGCCCCAGGCGCGCGTGGGCCGTCTTGACGCCTCCTTGCATCAAGCCATGGAAGATGCCCTCGCAAGATTGCCCGCGGGCATGCTCGGCAGCACACCGAAACTGTACCGCCGTAGCGCCTGGGTGTCCGCGGACACCGCGCCACGCATGACTTCCGTCAACCGCGCGCGATGACTTCCGGCACTTCGTAGCGCCTGGACCAGGCCGCAGGCTTTGCACATTGTCGGAAGATGGCTAAGCGCTTATGCTTTTTAGCCTTTTTTCCGATCTGAACAGGACGCAAGCAAGATGGCGATGAACTTCGAACAGGCGCGGGTCAACATGGTGGAAAACCAGGTGCGCCCCTGGGAAGTGCTGGATGCACGCGTACTCGACGTGCTCGGCACCGTGCGCCGCGAAGACTTCGTTGCCCCCGAGCATCGCCAGCTGGCTTTCGCCGACCTCACCCTGCCGCTGGGCCACGGCGAAGTGATGATGAAGCCGGTGGTCGAGGGTCGCGTGCTGCAGGCACTGGAGCTCACGCCGACCGACCAGGTGCTGGAAATCGGCACGGGTTCCGGTTTCCTCACCGCTTGCATGGCCAAGCTTTCGGCCGGTGTCACCAGCGTGGATATCCATGCCGATTTCATCACGGCAGCGGGCGATCGTCTGGCACGCGCCGGCATCGCCAATGTGAAGCTGGAAGTGGGTGAAGCCGTCAGCGGCTGGCAGCCGTCCGGCGTTTTCGACGCGCTCGTCGTGACCGGCGCGGTGCACCAGATTCCGCAGCGCTTCCTGTCCTGGCTCAAGCCCGGCGGCCGCCTGCTGGTGGTGCGCGGCGACTCGCCGGTGCAGCACGTGCTGCTGTTGACCCACGAGGGCAACGGCCGCTACCGCGAAGAGTCGCTGTTCGAAACCGATCTGCCGTACCTGAAGCACGCCGAACCGCCGCGCCGCTTCGTTTTCTGAACCCATTCCCCAAACATGAGGCAACCCATGCGCTTGAAGCTTCTGACCCTTGCCCTGGCCCTGTCGGCGCTCCCGCTGGCTGGCCACAGCGAGGACTTGCTGGATGCATACCGAGAAGCCCGCGCCAACGATCCGGTGCTCTCGCAGGCACAAGCCACGCGCCTGGCCACCGGTGAAAACGTCACCCAGGCTCGCGCCGTCATGCTGCCGCAGCTCAATGGCAGCTTCGGCGTGACCCAGCAGTCCACCGGCAGCAACCTCTCCAACGGCACGATCCAGGGCCAGGGGCATTCGCGCACCCGGTCGCTCTCGGCGACCCTGGACCAGTCCATCGTTGACCTGAGCCAGTGGGCCAACCTGTCGGCGGCCCATTCGCAGGCCTCGTCGCAGGACGCGACCTATGAAGCCGCGCTGCAGACGCTCTACGTCCGCGTCACCGCGGCCTATTTCAGCGTGCTCACCAGCCAGGACGCCATGGTGTTCGCCAAGGCCAACGAGGACGCCTACAAGGAGGCCTACGACCAAGCCGACCAGCGCTTCAAGGTGGGCCTGTCGGCCGTGACGGACGTCTATCAGGCCAAGTCCTATTACGAGCTGGCCAAGGCGCAGACCATCGCCGCGCAGAACACCCTCAACGACGCCAAGGAAGCGCTGACCCAGATCACCGGCAAGCCGGTGACGGATCTGAAGAAGCTGCGCGAAGACCTGCCGCTGACCGCGCCGACCCCGGCCGATCCGGACGCATGGGTGCAGTCGGCGCTGAAGACCAACGCCACCATCCAGGCCGGCCAGTACAGCGTGCAGGCGGCTGAGCACACGATCGACGCGGCGCGCGCGGGCCACCTGCCCACGCTGAGCGCCTCGGTGTCGCGTGGCAAGGACACCACCTGGTTCGAGAACGGCAGCTCCAACATCCGCGGCAATGGCGAATACGGCACCACGGTCGGCCTGCAGGTGAACATCCCGATCTTTTCGGGCGGCGCCACGCAGTCCCGGGTACGCCAGTCGATCTACCAGCGCGATGAAGCGCAGGACACGCTGGAGTCGACCCGCCGCCAGGTGGTGCGCGACACGCTGAACTTCTACCGCTCGGTGCTCGCCGGCATCAGCCAGGTGGAAGCGAACAAGGCCTCGGTGGATTCGGGCCAGAAGGCGCTGGAAGCGACCCGTGCGGGCTTCGACGTGGGCACCCAGACCATGCTGAACGTGCTCAACGCGATTCAGACGCTGACCCAGGCCGAGAGCAGCTACTCGCAGTCCCGCCACCAGTTGGTGCTGGACCAGCTGCAGCTGCGGCAGTCGGCGGGCTCGATCGACCTGAAGGACATGGAGATGGTCAACGCGATGCTGCAGTAACCCAGCAACCGCGATCCACAGGGAGGCCGGGCATGCCCGGCCTTTTTTGTGGACGGATGGACGTCTATTCCTGCAGTAGGCTGTCGACCATCCCCATCACGCGCTTCACCGCGCCACGCTCGCTGTCGAACACGATGCGCGCCACCATGCCCATGCGGTCGCGACGCGGCTCGTCGCGCAACAGTTGCAGCAACTGGTGACCGAGCTCCTCCGCGCTGCCGACGCGCGTGGCGCCGCCTTCCTGGATCAGCGTGAGGGTGATCTCCTCGAAATTGAACGTGTGCGGCCCCACCAGCACGGGCGTCGAGAGCGCCGCCGGCTCCAGCACGTTGTGCCCGCCGATCGGCACCAGGCTGCCACCGACGAAGGCCAGGTCCGACGCGGCATAGAAGGGCATCAGCTCGCCCATCGCATCGATGACGAATACCTGGTGCGAAGCCGAAGGCACCCGGTCCACGCTGCGCGTGCCGACTGCGAAACCCAGGCTGCGGGCCGAATTCTCCACCAGCTTGAAGCGTTCCGGATGCCGCGGGGCGATCAGCAACAATGCATCGGGCCAGCGCGTGAGCACTTCGAGATGCGCCTCGAGCACCGGCAGCTCCTCGCCCTCATGCGTGCTGCCGGCGATCCATGCCGGGCGCAACTTGCCCCACTGCTGGCGCAGTTCCTCGCCCTTGATCTCGGCGTCGTAGGGCACCGGCATGTCGAACTTCAGGTTGCCGGTGACAACGATCTTCTCGGGATCGGCACCGAGTTCACGGTAACGCGCGGCATCAGTGCGCGACTGCGCAGCAATCTGGCGCACGCAGCCCAGCGCGCGCGATACCAACGCACCCATCGGCTTGTAGCCGCGCAGCGAGCGCTCGGACAGGCGCGCATTCACGATCATCATCGGGATGCCGCGCTTGCGGCAGGCGAAATACAGGTTTGGCCAGATTTCCGTTTCCACGATGATGGCCAGTCGTGGCCGCACGCGCTTGAGGAATCGCGATACCGAAAACGGCAGGTCATAAGGAAGGTACACATGGAAAACGCTGTTGCCGAATAGCTGGCGGACGCGTTCCGAACCGGTCGGCGTCACCGTTGTGACCACCAGAGGGGCATTGGGGTAGTCGTTGCGCAAGGCCTTGATCAAAGGCTCCGCCGCGTTGACCTCGCCCACCGACACGGCATGCACCCACAGGCTGCCGTTCACGCTTGCTGGCGCGGCAAAGAAGCCGAAGCGTTCGCGCCAGCGCTTGTGGTAATCGCGGTAACGCACGCCACGCGCCAGCAGACGCAGCACGATGATCGGCGTCACCAGGTACATGGCGAGGGTATACAGATAGCGCAAGGCCGATCCCTTCGATGGGGTGCACCAGTATATCGGCTCGTTGCGGGGCGCCGGCTCGCCTCGGTTTGGCTTGTTCCCTACAATGCGCGCGATGCCTGGCATGTCACGCCCCTCCTTCACGCGCTCCCTGCTCGCTCCGCGACACTGGCCAGGCTGGCTGGGCGTGGGCGTGGTGTGGTTGATCGCGCGGTTGCCACGGACGTGGCTGATGGGCCTGGGGCACCTGCTGGGACAACTGGTGCAGCGCGTGCCATCGCCGCGCCGGCACATCGCGGAGGTCAACATCGCGTTGTGCTTTCCGGAACTGTCGAAACCCGAGCAGGCCCGGCTGGTCGATGCACACCTGCGCGACATCGGCCTGATGATGGCGGAGTTCGCCCTGGGCTGGATGGGCAGCGAGCGCGCCATCGCCGATGTGCCCGTCACCATCGAAGGCCTCGAGCACCTCGAAGCGGCACGCGTGCAAGGCAAGGGCGTGCTGTTGGTGGGCGGTCACTTCTCGCACCTGGAGCTGTGCGCGCGGCTGGTGTCGCAGCGCATTCGCATTTCCGGGATGTACCGCAAGATGGACTCGGCGCCTTTCGAATGGGCCGTGTTGCGTGCGCGGCTTGATTACGCCGAAGCCATGTTCGAAAAGGACGACATCCGCGGCACCGTGAAGCACCTGCGCAGCGGCGGCACGCTGTGGTACGCGCCGGACCAGGACATGCGCAGCAAGGACAGCGTGTTCGTGCCGTTCTTCGGCATCCCCGCCGCCACGATCACCGCCACGCATCACCTGGCGCGACTGTCCGGTGCATGCGTCATTCCGTTTCATCACCGGCGACTGCCGGGCAACGCAGGCTACGCGTTGCGACTGGGTGCGCCGCTCGCGGACTTCCCCAGCAAGGACGCGCTGGAAGACACGGCGTGCGTCAACGTGTGCATCGAGGAGATGGTGCGCGCCGCACCCGAGCAATACCTGTGGGTGCACAAGCGTTTCAAAACGCGACCTGAAGGCATGCCCTCCGTCTATTGAAGCTGACAGGTGATCGACAGTTAGCGCGGGTAGAAAGCACAACGTGTTTTCCCCGACACCCGCCGCCATGTCCTTTCGGTATTTCTTGCGATCACTGCGCGAACGCCGTGACTGGCGAGGATCGCTTTCCAAGCGTCTCGCCTCGGGCCTGAAATATGTCGCCCGCTGCGGGCGCATGCCGCGACGACAATCGGCGTGGCTGCAAGAGCTGTATGGCTCGCCACGCCTGGCGGCCATCGTGGCGCACGACCCGCGCATGCATGAGCGCTGGCATCACCACTACATCAATCGTCGGCTTGGCCGCGCGCAGCGCATGGCCATCATCAGCAGCCACTATCGTTTCCTGTTCGAGCAGTTGCCGGCGACGCTGGTGGAAGCGGTGTATCTGCGGGGCCGTTTCGTGCTGGGCGCGCTGGAGCTGAAGGACGGCAGCAAGCTGCTGCTTGAATTGCGTCGCCCCACCGGGCGCAGCCGCGAAGGCGAACTCGCGCTGTGCCTGGCCAATGCGCACGGGCAACTGCTTTCCTCGGCCATTTTCAGCATCGCCGACGAAGGCCGCACGCTGCTGATCGGCTGCCTGCAGGGTGCCGCGCCCGGGCTTGGTCGCGATGCCGTGCGCGAGCTCACCAAGCAATGTTACGGCTTGCGCCCGAAAAACCTGCTGTTCTCGCTGCTGCTCGCCTTCGGCTCGTTCACCGGCGCGCAGAAACTGCGCGGCGTGTGCAACCTCGCCCATCCTTTCGCGGGCGACGCCGACAAGATCAAGGCTGACTACGACAGCTTCTGGGAGGAATGCCAGGGCGTGCTGGAAGCCGATGGCTTCTTCGCCCTGCCGGTCGCGGAGCCGGAGCGGTCGGAGGCACAGGTCGAGAGCAAGCATCGCTCCGCTTTCCGCCGCCGCGAACTGCTGCGACGCGAGGCGTGCACGCGCCTGCTCGCCGCCCTGCGCGTACAGCGCGCGCAATGGCCGCAGGCGGCCTGAAGATCGGCTACCTCAGGGCGCGTTGCGGCGTTCCCGCTCGCGCGCCTCGTGCAGCTTGGCGTACTTGAGGAACGCGTAGAAGGCGCCGGTGACACTGGCGATGAAGCCCGCCCAGCCATTGAGGAAGTAGCGCTTCCCGATGTACTGGCGCAGGAAGAAGATCGGCGGATAGAACACCATGCGCAGGCCGGTGAAGCGTTGGCGCTTGCGCAGCTTGTAGGCCACCATGCCATTGGTATAGCGGTTGATCTTGTCCACGCGCGTGGCGATGTCGCCGTCGCCATCGTTGACGAAATCTGCCCGCCACAGCGTCTTTGTCGGCCCGCGCACTTCCACGGCCGAATGCACTTCCACATCGTTCATGCCACCGCGACGACGGTCGAACAGCCGCAAATGGCCGTTGCGCCAGCTCCAGCGGTGCTGCACGGTCCAGAACATGCGCTCGCGCCGCGGCAGGCGGAAGCCCGCATGCCGCGGCGACATCAGCGCCCGTTCGATTTCCTCGCGCGTCCCGGGCGAAAGCATTTCGTCCGCATCCAGGTTGAGGATCCAGTCGTGGCTGGCCATGTCGTAGGCGCGTTGCTTTTGCGGTCCGTAGTCGTCGAACGGATGGACGTCTATCCGCGCGCCATGGCGGCGCGCGATCTCCACCGTGTCGTCGGTGGAACCGGAATCCAGCACGATGATTTCATCGGCCCAGTCGACATGGCCGAGACAGGCATCCAGCGTGTCGCCGTTGTTGTAGGTAATCACCACGACCGACAGCGGCTCGCGCGTCATGCCCGCTCCCCTTCGGTCGGCACGACATGGAGCGCCGCGCACCACAGGCCAAGCAGCCAGGCGAACAACAAGCCCCACCACGCCGAATAGAAGGCCAGATGCGTATTGAGGGGAAAGAGCATCACCGCCAGCGACAGCGTCACAGGGAAGGCGTTTCGGCGCACAGCAGCACCCACGCGGCGCCAGGCGACGATCGCCATGGCGATGGCGCCCAGCCAGCACGCCAAGCCGAACGTGCCGGTTTCGGTGAGCACTTCGAGTATCCATTGGTGCGCGTGGCAGGCACCCTCGCCCACGCCGCACGCCTCATCGCTCACCACGAAGTGATCGTTGGCCGGCGCATAGCCCGGATACGCCACGCGATACGCGCGCACACCCACGCCGTTGATCGGATGCCCTTCGAACATCGCCACGCTGGTACGCCAGATGTCCAGGCGTCCGCTCAGCGCCCAATCGATCGCGTGGCCGGTGCCCTGCGTGATCTGCAAGGTACGCTCCATGCGCTCGTGGAAACGGTCGGACAGTTTCCACGCGACGGTGGCGGCCAGCAGCAACACGACCACGCCCGTCACCGCGGCGGCCAGGAAACGCGCCGGCGAGCGGGCGACGTGCCATGCGAAACCCACGGCCACCAGCCCGTAGCAAAGCCATGCCGAACGCGAGCCCGAGAGCAGCACCGGCAGCAGCAGGAACAGGAAAGCCGTCGCCAATCCCTTGAGGCCCCAGCGACGATGCGCCGCCCACAGCACGAACGGCGACAGCACCGCCAGCGTGGGGCCCAGCTTGAGGTTGGCGGCGCCGAAGATGCCGGACAGTCGCTCGGGCGTCGCGCGGCCGGCAAGACTCCAGCCAGTGAGCGCCTGAATCCAGGCGTCCAATGCCCAGAACGCCACCACGGCCGCGACCGCGACAACCAGCGCGCGAAGCTTTTCCTCGCGTCGAATGGCAAAGCAGGCATACAGCCCCAACGGCGCGTAGCGCAGCAGCGCAGCCACGGTCGACCAGCTCTTGGCCGGCGCCATCGAATCCACCGCCGAAACCAGCGCGGCCACGACGTAGGCTGCCAGCAGCCACAGCAGCAGTCGCGCGCCAGCATGTTCGCGCAGCGCGGAAGGGTGCCGGGCAAACAGCAACACCGTGCCGACCAGGCACAGGAAAGTGCCGAGTTCGGAGCTGCGCCCGAAGGGAAGCAACGCAATCACCAGCCAGAACGGCAACAGCGGCGAGCGCAGGGCGGCCTTCAGGGAAACGGCAAATGAACTCATGCAGGCATCAGGTAATCACGGCCCACGCATTGTAGGTGAGCCGCACGCCGCGCCGCTGGTATCAGGCGGCGGTCAGCTCGTCGTAGAGCGCCAGCGTGGCCTGCTGCATGTCGCTCAGGCGATAGCTCTGCAGCATCGGGATGGGAGGGGCCACGCGCAGCAGCTCGGCGGCGCGTTCCACCAGGCGCTCTTGGTCGGACGGCGGGACGCGGCCCGCAGGATAGAGCTCGGCCAACAGTTCGCCCACGCCGCCATGCGCATAGCCCAGCACGGGACGGCACAGCGACAGCGCCTCGACCACGGTGCGGCCGAAGGATTCGGGCTTGTTGGAAAGCTGAAGGATCAGCGAGGAGATGGCGTAGATGTCACGCACGTCGGCGCGCGGCGGCATCAGTACGACCTGCGATTCCAGGCCGCGTGTCTGGATCAGTTCGCGCAGCTCTTCCACGTAGGCCTCGCGACCGGGCTCGATCACACCCAGCAACAACAGGCGCACGTCAATGCCTCGGCGCTTGAGTTCGGCCACCAGCTCGATGGCGTCGTGATGGCCTTTCAGGCGCGTACCGCGACCCGGCAAGGTCAGCAGCGGCGCACCGGCCAGCGCCGGGAACTCGGCGAAAAACGCCTTGTGCCACGCATCGTCGGGACGATGGCCGTAGGGGAACGCATCCGGATCGATACCGCGCGGAATCACCCGCACGCGGGCGGGCTCCAGCCACGGATAGTGGCTGAGCATGTAGTCGCGCAGGGTCTGCGATACCGCGATCACGCGTTCGCCGCGCAGCAGGATGGCGCTGTAGCGGCCGGGCGAGTTGAGCCCATGCACGGTGGTCACGAAATGCGGGGCGGGCTTGAGGCCCTTGATGGCCCACCAGCCTAGCCAGGCCGGCAGGCGCGAACGGGCATGGACGATGTCCGGCTTGAGCTCGCGCAGCACGCGGCGCAAGGCGCCGACGTTGAACAACGTGCGCAGAGACTTGCGGCCGATATCCAGGGTGATGTGGCGGCTACCTTCGGCTTCCAGCTGCGACACCAGGCGACCACCAGCGGAAATCACCACGGACTGGTGACCGGCTGCCACCAGCGCCCGGCCGATTTCGAGCGCAGAACGCTCAGCCCCGCCCGAGTGCAGGGCGGGGATCAGCTGAACGACGGTCAGGGACCTCGCTGGCGTGGCGACTGCTGACATGGTTTGTTCGAAAGGTGCCTTCATCCAAGAGGCAAGCAGCAATCGTGCCTAAATCCCGCACGGCCAGAGTTTCAAATGAAACTAACGGGTAAAAATCAGTCGCGAAGCACGTAATGCGCGCCGCAATAAGGACATGTGGACTCACCACCGTCCTCGACGACCGGCAAATACACCTTCGGATGGGAATTCCACAGCGCCATGCCCGGCATCGGACAGGACAGCGGAAGGTCCGCGCGCGTCACTTCGTAACGATTTTCGGCATTCGCCGGGATCAGCGGGGCGGCCGCAGGGGAACGCGACATGGGGAAACTCCATCAGGACACCGAGCCGAATATGTTAGCAGGCCAACCCCGTGCAGAGCCGGCGGAGCACCCTGCCCTTGCCGTTGGGCATAGGGCGAGCGGTCGGTGTCAGTGATGGCCCATGCGGGCCGAGAATCGGCGCGCAGCCGGCCGGCACTGGCGATGATGGCAGTGCAGCGTCTTGCCGCGCCCGCTGGGCGGGCAACGTGAAGCGCCCCGGGCGGCGAACGCCGTCGGCCAACCAGCAGCACCACGCTCAACTTCCAGCTCAACAAGGATCGTCATGGACTTCGGAAAGATCTTCGACCGCATCAAGGCCATCCTGTCCACGCCGCAGACCAAATGGCCGGTAATTGCGGCCGAACCGGCGACGATCGGTGGCCTGTATCGCGGATACATCCTCATCGTGGCCGCGTTACCGGTCATCGCCCGCTTCATCAAGGAAAGCGTGTTCGGCTACGGCGCGCTGGGCATGCACTTCCGTGCGCCGATCGGCTACGGCCTGGTCACCCTCGTGCTGTATTACCTGCTGATCCTGGGCGTGGCCTATGTCGTCGCGCTTGTCGTCAACGCGCTGGCGCCCACGTTCGGCGGCCAGAAGGACCCGGTGCAGGCGCTCAAGGTGGTCGCGTACTCATGGACGGCCGGATGGGTGGCGGGCATCGCCGTGCTCATCCCGTGGCTGGGATGGCTCGTCGCCATCGCCGGCGCGATCTACGGCATCTACCTGCTGTACCTCGGCCTGCCGCACACCATGCGCTGTCCGCCGGACAGGGCCGGTGGCTACACGGCCGTTGTCGTCATCATCGCGTTCGTGTTCAGCCTCATCGTGGGCGGCATCATCACGAGCATCGCGACCCACGCCGGCTACGCAGGCCATCGGCTGGGAAGCGTCGAGCTGGACGATGGCCACGGCGGACGCGTCACCGTGGATCCGAACAGCGCGCTGGGCAAACTGCAGGCCATGGGTGAACAGGCCGAGAAGGCCAGCAAAGACCTGGACGCGGCACAGAAATCCGGCGACGCCACCGCGCAACAGGCGGCCATGGCCAAGATGATGGGCCCGGACGGCAACGTGCAGTCGCTGCCGGCGAATGTGATCGAGGCGTTCCTGCCCGACACCCTTGAGGGAATGAAGCGCGCGAATCTTTCTGCCGAGCGCACCGGCGCGATGGGCGTGCAGGTCACCAGTGGCCGCGCGATCTACACCGACGGCAACGGTCATGACATCCAGCTGGAAGTGACCGACACCGGCACCATGCGCGGCATGATGGCGCTGGCCGGCACATTCTCCGCGGAATCCGAGCAGCAGACCGAACACGGCTACCAGAAGACCTACACCAGCAACGATCGCATGGTGCACGAAGCGTGGGACACCGCCAGCAAGAACGGCGAGTACGGCGTGGTGGTGGGCAAGCGCTTCGCGGTGAAGGCGTCGGGCACGGCCGACAGCATCGACCAGCTCAGGCAGATGGTGGCCGCGGTCGATCTCGACAAGCTCGAATCGATGAAGAACGAAGGCGCGGGCAGCCGCTGACGTCCACCCCAAGAAAAAGCCCGCGTTGCAAGGCGCGGGCTCTTTTTTGCACTTGCGGTGCGACTTACTTGGCGGCGCCGGCCTTCGGCACCGAAGCCTCGGTGGTGATGCGCACCTTGATCTCGTCGCTCACGTTCGGCACGTAGGCACCGACGCCGAAATCCGAGCGCTTGAGCGTCGCGGTGGCATCGAAGCCCACGGTCTGCGTTTTCATCATCGGGTGTTCGCCGCTCTTGTTGAGCGTGGCATCGAGCACGACCGGCTTGGTCACGCCGTGCACCGTGAGATCGCCCGTGACCTTGAACTTGTTGCCGCCGACGGCCTGCACCTTGGTGCTCTTGAAGGTGATGGACGGGTACTTGTCGGCGTCGAAGAAATCGGCCTTCTTCAGGTGCTCATCCAGCTTGGACACGTGCGTGTCCAGGTCGGACAGCGGCAGCGTCACATCGACCGACGACTTGGCCGGATCCTTTTCGTCGAACACCAGGGTGCCCTCGCCCACGCCAAGGTTCGCGGTGGGGTTGGAGAAGCCGAAGTGGTTCCAGCTGAACAGGACCATGGTGTGGCCCGGATCCATCTTGTAGGTAACCGGCGCGGCCTGTGCGGTGAAGGCGGCGCCGAGCAGGCCGGCAATAACGAAATAGCGAAGTGCACGCATGGATCAAATCTCCAGTGGTGGATGGGCTGCAGGGACCAGCGGACACAAGCCGCTCAGTCGATCCGGCAGGCCTCGTCGAACGAGAGGCGGGGACTGCGCGGGAACAGGTCACGGCTGGCATCGCCGTAGCCGATGTTGATCAGGAAGTTGGACTTGATGGTGGTGCCGCCGAAGAAGGCCGCATCCACGCCGGCATTGTCGAACCCGGACATCGGGCCGCAATCGAGGCCGAGCGCGCGCGCCGCCATGATCACGTAGGCGCCCTGCAACGTTCCGTTGCGGAAAGCGGTGAGGTCGATCAGCGGCTGGTTGCCGGCGAACCAGCTGCGCGCGTCAGCATGGGGAAACAGCTGCGGCAGCTTTTCGTAGAAGGCGTGGTCGGTCGCCACGATCGCGGTGACCGGCGCTGCCATGGTCTTGGCGCGGTTGCCTTCGGAAAGGAACGGCGAAAGCTTGGCCTTGGCCTCCTGCGACTTCACGAAGACCAGGCGCGCCGGCGAGGAGTTGGCGCTGGTCGGACCGAACTTGGCGAGCTCGTAGAGGCGGTGCAGCTGCTCGTCGCTCACGTCCTTCGGCAGCCACGCGTTGAAGGTGCGGGCGGTGCGGAACAATTGGTCGAGGGCGGCCTCGGAAAGCAACTCGCTCATGGGTATCCTTGGATCGTAACGCGCCCATCTTGGCGCAACAGACCCCCAGTGTAAGCGCGGGCGCGGACAAACTGGACCCAGGCGAATGAAACGAACTGTATTGCCCAGGGAAACAATCAACGCCGTTCGCGAGCGTCACCAGCCATGCTGAAGCTGCAGGGCAACTGCTGGGTGATCACTGACGCCGCCGCCGGCAACCAGCGCCAGGCGCTGGCGCTGGCCGAGCGGCTGGGCATGCCGGTCAGGCATTTGCAGCTGGAGCCTGGCGAGCCCTGGTCCTGGCTGGCACCACGCCTTACCGCGGGCGCCCGGCTCGCCCTCTCCGACATCCAGCGCGAACAGTTTTCGCCACCCTGGCCCACCGTGGCGATCGGCTGCGGGCGGGCGTCGGCGTTGTATACGCGCGTGCTGCGCGAGCTGAGCGAAGGGCGCTGCTACACGGTGCAGATCCTCGACCCGCGCATCGATCCCTCGCACTGGGACACGGTGATCGCACCGCAACACGACCGCTTGGAGGGCGACAACGTGCTGCAGCCCGTGGGATCGCTCAATCCAGTAGATGACGATTGGCTGCAGGACGGTCGCGATGCGAACCCGGCCTTCGCCGAACTTCCTCGCCCACGCGTGGGCGTGCTGCTCGGCGGGCCGCGCAAGGGCGTCACGCTGGATGAGGCATATATCGACCAGCTCGCCAGCGGGCTGCTCTCGCGCCAGCACGCGGAAGGAGGCAGCTTGCTCGTGCTTGCCTCGCGCCGTACGCCGCGGGTATTGGCCGAACGCATGCGCGAGCGCCTGGTGGGCGTGCCCGGTCTGGTCTGGTCGGGCCACGACGACGGCAGCAACCCCTACCCCGGCGTGCTGGGCTGGGCAGATCGTCTGGTGGTGACGCCCGATTCGGTGAACATGCTGTCCGAGGCATGCGCCGTGGGCTGCCCCGTACACACGCTCGTGCTCGGCACGTTGCCCGCAAAGATCGAGCGTTTCCATCGCGCGCTACGCGACGCCGGCTGGCTGCACGATCTCAGCGAGCAGGCCGCGCCGCCCGCCCGACCCCTGCGCGAAACCGCTGCCATCGCCGCGACCCTGTGCCAGCGCATTGCTGCGCGGCAGGCGGGCTGATCAGAACTCGAAGCCCAGCTCCGTCGTCACGTCCTGCACGTTGCCGGACAAGCGATCCAGTTCGCCGTCGCGTGGCGCGATGCGCGAACGCAGGTCCAGCGTGCACGCCAGCGCGCGATGCAGCAATTGCGCGTGAGCTTCAGCAAACAGCCCCGCCTGCCGTCCGTCGAGCAGCGCGGCCTGCCGGCAGGCTTCGATCAAGCCGGCGTTAGCGGTGATGTTGAGCAGGGCAGGATGCTCGAATGCATGCGCCAGCACCAACCCCTGCAGCGCAAACTCGATGTCCAGCAGGCCGCCCTTGCCCTGCTTGATGTCGAACTGGTCCGCGTCGGAGCGATCGCGCTCGGCGCGCCAGCGTTGGCGCATGTTGCCCACTTCCTTCAATACCGAGGCGCGGTCGCGCGGCACCGCGAGCACTTCGCGACGCACCGCCGACAGTTCGGCATGCAATGCGGCGTCACCGGCGATGGGCCGCGCGCGCAGCAAGGCCTGGTGTTCCCACGTCCACGCACGGCTCTTCTGGTAGCCGGTGAACGACTCCAGGCTGCTGACCAGCAGGCCCTTGGAACCATCCGGCCGCAGCCGTGTATCCACTTCGTACAGGCGACCGGCACGGGTGAGCACGGTGAGCCAGTTCATCACGCGCTGCGCGAGGCGCTGATACCAGCGCGCACCTTCGAGTGGGCGCGCGCCGTCGCTCATCGCGTGCGAGCGCTTGCTGTCGTAGACAAACACCAGATCGAGATCGGATGCGAAACCCAGTTCCTCGCCGCCTACGCTGCCATAGCCGAGCACCGCAAAGCCGGAGCCTTCGCCCGGCAGGCGGCCGTGCTGCATGGCCAGCTCACGCTCGGCGAGCGCGGTCACCGCGATGACGATCGACTCGGCCAGCACCGCCAGTCGGCGCGCCGTGGCGACGGCATCGGCACGCCCATCGGTAAAGGCCAGGCCCAGGCGAAACGCCACGCTCGCCTTGAATTCGTTGAGACGCTCCAGCTCCGCCTCGGCCTCGCGCTCATCCAGCGTGGCCAGCACGCGCGTGATCTCGGCACTGATGTCCGCGCGCTTGAGCGGCAATTGATCGATGCGTGGATCGAGCACGTCGTCCAATAGCAACGGCTGTGAGATGACACGCTCGGCGAGGAAGGCGCTTTCGGCGAACAAACGCGCCAGGCGCAAGCGTGCGGCGGGCTGCTCCTCCAACAATGTGAGATAGGACGAACGCCGCGCGACGGCCTGCACCAGGCGGCACAGGCGCAACAGGCATGGCACCGGAGCGGCGCTTTCACGCGCCACCGCCAGCAGGCGGGGCATGAGGCGATCGAGCTGTTCGCGCGATCGCTGCGACATCGCGCGCACGGACGCGGCCTGCGAAAGTTTCTGCAGCTCCTCGGCGACCCCGGTGCCCGGCACGAAGCCCGAGGCTTCCATCACGCCCCCGTCCAGCGTTTCCATGCACGCGCGTTGCCACAGCGCCACATCCTCCACCGGCGCACTGGCCACGCGGCTACCCTGCGGCATCAGCACTTCGCCAAACTCTTCGCTCACGTGCGCGCGATGCCGCGCCAGTTGTTCGTCCAGTTCCTCCCACGACGCATGACCCAGGCCGAGCGCGATGCGCTCGCGGCTGAGGGCATCTTCGGGGATGTCGTGCGTCTGCGCATCGCGCAGCATCTGCACGCGGTTCTCCACGCGGCGCAGGAACACATACGCCTCGCGCAACGCACGGGCGCGCGCCGCGCTGATATGCCCGCGCGCCTCGCACGCCGTGAGCGCCGGCAACAGTCCGCGCACGCGCAGCGAGGGCTCGCGGCCGCCGCGGATCATCTGTGTGAGCTGCACCACGAATTCGATCTCGCGAATGCCGCCCGGGCCCAGCTTCAGGTTGTCGGCCAGGTCCTTGCGCGCCACTTCCGCGTCGATCAGCGCCTTCATCTCGCGCAGTCCGGCGAACGCGGTGTAGTCCAGATACTTGCGGTAGATGAAGGGACGCAGCAGCTCCTGCAGCTCCTTGCCGGCATGGCGATCACCGGCCACCGGGCGCGCCTTGATCCATGCGTAGCGTTCCCAGTCCCGCCCTTCGCTCTGGTAGTACTGCTCCATGGCCGAGAACGGCAGCGCCAGCCGGCCGGCATTGCCGAAGGGCCGCAGGCGCAGGTCCACACGCGCGCAGATGCCATCCACCGTGGGCTCGTTGAGCAGGCGCACCAGCTGGCGCGCAAGGCGCACGAAGTATTCGCTGTTGTCGAGCGAACGCGCGCCGTCGGTCTGGCCGCTGTGCGGATACGCCAGCACCAGATCGATGTCCGAGGAAAAGTTGAGCTCGCTGCCGCCGAGCTTGCCGAAGCCCAGCACGAGCATGCGTTGCAGCACACCGTCGTGGCTGCGGCTGTGCCCATAACGGGCGGCGAGCGCACGCTCGGCCCAGCCCAGCGCTGCTCCCAGCAGCACCTCGTACAACACGCTGGTGGCGGACAGTGTCTCCGGCAGTTCGTCGAGCCCGTTGACGTCGCGAAATACCAGGCGCAGCGCTTCGGCATGGCGGAAGCGGCGCAGCTCCGTCATGCAGGTGGCTTCGTCGTCGGAAAACCTGATCGCGTCGATGCGCGCGCTGGCGTCGCTGCCAGAGCGCAGGCGCTCAAGTCCTTGCGGCGCCAGCAGTTGCGGTTGCCGGAACCAGGTATCGAAGGCGAAGTCGCTGGCCAGCAGCGTGCGCCGGATGCGCTCGGCCACGCCGGCGTCGTCGTGCAGCGGCACGCCCATGGCACGGCAGCGCGCGGCCAGTTCGCTGTAGCGGTCGTCGATCAGCGCACGCAGCGCCGCGGATTCCTGAGGCCTGTGGGGAACGGTCATCGGGCCATTGTGCCGTACTGGCGCTGCCATCGCCGCCCAAGATGACCCGCGGATGACCGGCAGGCCAGTCATCGTGCGCTTCCCGTCGTCTGCATGGCCGCCGCGCGCGTTGGCCTTGATCGTGCCGGGATGCTGCTGCCCGAGCTCCAACAATTGGTTAAGACCCGCGCCGTTACAGTCCCGTGTCCAAGCCATGACAGTCTTCCGCAGGATGCCATGACGATGTCTGCGACCTCATCCCTGCTTGCCCGCTCCGTTGCGGTCCGCGCGGCGTTCATCACCTCGCTCGCGATCATCTTCACGCTGGCTACCGGCCTGATCGATGGAGGTCCGGGCGTGGGCTCGGCCCAGGCGCTCGCCCAGCCGATCTTTCCCATCGCCAATGCACTGCCCGGACTGATGCTGGCCACGCTGCTGCTGGTGCTGACACGTCGCCCGCTGCTGTCGTTCGGCCTGGCCTTCCTGCTCGAGGCGCTGGTCTATGGCGTGAACGCGCTGAAGGTAAGCAACCTCAACACGCCCCTGATGCCTGCGGATTTCCGCATGCTGGGGCAACTGCGGCGCGGCGGATTCCAGCTGCTGGGCAGCTACTTGCCGAGCAGCCCGTGGCCTTATCTCGCGCTCGCCGCGGCGCTCGCGATCATCGTGCTGGCATGGCGCATGGAGCTTCCGCTGTTCGCCCGCCGCACGCGCGGCAAGCGCCTGGTGTCCGGCGTGGCGCTGCTGCTGTTTGGCACCCTGCTGGCCGGCATGCCGGGCTGGATGAAGATCTATGGCGGCCGGCACCTGTGGCTGGAACCATGGTCGGCCACCGCCACGGCGGAGCATTCGGGCCTCGTCAGCTCCTTGCTGATGTTCCACCTCAACCAGGGACACGCGCGCAAAAAGCCCGACGCCGTCGCTGCGCAGCAGCTGATCGCGCAGAGCGACTCCGCGCTGCGCGAGCGCCTGCAATCACCCTCCGGCGCACAGGATGAAATGCCTGACATCGTGGTCGTGCAGAGCGAATCCTTCTTCGATCCGTCGATCATGAAGGGCTACCAGGATGTCGACCTCACGCCCAACCTGCATCGCCTCGCGGCGCAAGGCGAAAGCGGACCGCTGCACGTACCCACCTACGGCGGCGGCACCATCCGCACGGAATTTGAAGTGCTCACCGGCCTGTCGTTGCGCTACTTCGAGGATCTGCAGTTCCCGTACCTGCAGATGAACCACAAGGTCGTGCCCAGCATGGTTCGCGCGTTGCGCGCGCACGGCTACGAAACGGTGGCGCTGCACGGCAACGATCCGGGCTTCTGGAATCGCACCACGGCATTCCGCGCGATCGGCTTCGACCGCTTCGTCTCGCGCTCGGCATTTCCGGTAAAAGCGGCCATGGACGGCCAGTACATGGCCGACAGTGCGATGACCGACGAAATCATGGCGCAACTGAAGGATGCCGGGCCGCCGCAATTCCTGTTCGCCATCAGCATTGAGGCGCATGGACCCTACGACGTCCCGCCGAACGACCTCGCGGCGCGCGATGAGATTGCGGTGCCCGAAGGCGTGACTGGCAAGAACAGGCAGGAACTGCAGAACTACCTCTATCACATGCAGCACGCCGACCAGGAACTGGGGCGGCTGGCGGACCTGCTTGCGCGCCGCGAGCGGCCTACCCTGCTGCTGTTCTATGGTGATCATCTCCCTGCGCTTACCGACACCTACAACACCACCGGCTTTGTCGATGGCAAGGACATGCTGAGCCAGGCCGGCACTTGGCTGCTGGTGGATCCGCGCAACCCGGTACACACCGAACCCGAGGCCCTCGCGTCATGGATGCTGCCCGGCCGCCTGCTGCAACAGGCCGGCGTGCGTGACGACGCCTATTTCGCGCTGACGCAGGTGATCGCACCGCAGCTGGCCGCACTCACGCGTGCCCCCGGCGCACCGCCGGAAAGTGAAGATGCCGGCGAACGAACCGCTGACAAGGACATGTCCAACGTCGCCTTGCTGCGCATGAAGGGCAAGCTCGACGCGTTGCTGCCACGCGCCGAAGTGCAGACCGCCGATGCGTCGCACGATCGCCGCACCACGGCACAACCTGAGGCGGCGGGCGCGCAGCAATAAGTGCGAATAGACGTCCAAAAGCATGAGCAGCGACGCCGCGTGGCAAGGAAAGCAATAGGGCTGAAATCGCCTCGGGTAGCGCGGATTCAGCGATCTGTCTGCCAGCTAAAGGAGACCTTGCCGGTTCAGGTTCCGTAGGGCGATGTGCGTCTAGCGTGGATTCCAGCCGCGAAGCAACGCCTTCGTCGGCATTCCCACACTGGAGGTTCTCCTCATGCGCAAGACCATGCTCGCCGCCCTCGTCGTTACCGCTGCTTCCGTCCTCACCGTCCCCGCCTTTGCGCAGGACGCCGCCGCTTCGGCGAAGGTCTCGGCCAGCGCGAACACCGCGGCAGCGCAGGACGCCGCCGGCAAGACCGTCGACCAGACCACCGCCATGAGCAGCAAGATGGCGGACAAGACCGTAGGCACCACTGAGAAGACCGCTAACAAGGCCGCCACCGGTACCGAGCACGCGGCGCACAAGGCCACCAAGCATGCACCCAAAGCCAAGGCCGATGCGAAGGTCGACGCCGGCGCACAGACGGGCGGCTGATACATTCGCCTTGCGTAACGTAAGCCCCGGGATGTCCCCGGGGCTTTTTTTGTGCTCAGAAATCGTAGCTGCCCGAGAGCAGGTAGCTTCGCCGCGTGCGGATGGGCACGAAGGTTTCATTGAAGTCGTCGGCGATCAGCCGGCGGGCGAGAAGGTTCTTTACGCCCAGCGTCATGCGCCAGCGCGCCGCGCGATAGGAGACATTCGCGCCCACTTCCGCCTGACCAGGTGTGGGGAAATAGGTGGTGTAGTCCAGGCTCTGCCCAAGCGAGCGGCTGCGCGCCAGCACACCGCCGGCAATGCCCCAGCCGCGCAAGGCCTCATTCTGGAACCAGTAACTGACCCATGCGTTGAACCGCTGGCGCGGGGCGCCGGTGGCGCGCGAGCCGTCGTGGTTGCGGATCATCGCGTTGGCATAGCTGCCGCTGAGGTCCAGCCCCGGTGTCACCTGGCCGGCGAACTCGACTTCGATGCCACGGTTGGTCTGGCCAGGGCCGAAGGTGGCGAAGTTCGGCGGCTGCTCTTCCACCAGCAGGTAGCTGTGGTCGAGCATGATGCGATAGGCCGATACGGTGAGGCGTGCGCGCTCGTCGAACAGGTTGAACTTGGCGCCCGCCTCCAGCTGTCGCGACAGCGCCGGCACCAGCGGGCGCCCGTTCTCGCCGAGGAACGACACGGGCTGGAAGCCGTTGGCCGTGCCGGCATACAGCGCAATATCGCGCGTGAGCTTGTAGACGAGGCCGGCGTTGGGCACCCATTTGACGCGGCTGGGCGTCCAGGGATTGCCATCGACGTCATCCGTCGAGACTTCGTAGGATGCGCGGCGCAAGGCCAGCAGCATTTCCCACCGCTCACCCAAGGCGAGTTGATCCTGCAGGAACAGGCCGCTGTCCACCGACCACGGCGTGCCGCCCAGCGGCTGGTTGTCCTGCGGCTGGATCACCGCGGCCACGGTCGGCAGCGCGCGACTGGTGAAGAGGTTATAGACGCCCTCGTCGTACGAATGCAGAAAATCGTCGCTGTGGCCGATGCGCGAGCGCGCATAGTCCAGGCCCACCGTTACGGTGTGCTGCACCGATCCTGTATCGAAGGTACGGATGAGGTCGTTCTGCAGCGAGTAGTAGGTGTCATCGTAGCGATAGGCTTCTGCATAAGCGGAAGTGTCGCCGTCGAGCTGCGGGTCGTAGAGCGTCCAGCTATGCAGGTTGTTGCGCTGGCGCACGTACTGCCCGCGGCTGCGCCAGGTCCATGCGTCACCCACCTGCTGGTCGAGCAGGTAGTACAGCCGGTCAGTCTGGTAGTTGGCGAAGTCGCGCGGGTTGCCCGGAAGCAGGCCGTCCGGCGATGCGGTCGACAAGGTGTCGCCCAGCAGCACCACGTGGTCGGTGATGGGCACGCGGTTGAGGATGCGTTGCGCGCCGACGACCACGTCGGTGCTGTCGCCGCGCCAGCCGATCGACGGCGCCAGGTACGCGCTGCGCTGGTTGCGATAACCCTGCGGCGAGCGATCACCATATTCGCCGGATATCACCATGCGGTAGCTCAGCCCCGGCGTCTGGCCCAGCGGACCGCCGAAGTCCATGCCCGCCTGCGCCTGGCCTTGCTCTCCGATGGTGTAGGTGAGCTCGCGCACTGGCTCGAACTGCGGCTGCTTGATGGTGACGTTGATCAGGCCGCCGAAGTTGCCGCCGGTGGTGTCGCCCAGCACCGACTGCGGTCCCTTCAGCACTTCCACGCGCTGCAGGCCGATCAGCGGAGGGAAATCGCCGGAACCGGCGATGCTGTTGGGCATGCCGTCGGTGAGGCCATAACTGGTGTAGAAACCGCGGATCTGGAACAGCGGCAGGCCATCGGAACCTTCGACGTACTGCACGCCGGCCACATTGCGCACGGCGTCGGCCACGGTGAGCAACTGCTGCGATTCCATCAGGTCGCGCGTCACCACGCTGACCGATTGCGGCACATCGATCATGTCGTTGTCGTTGCGCGACGCCATGCTGTTGAGTGACGCCATGAAACCCACGTCGTGCCCGACCAGCGCATTGGCTTCCACCGCCGTGAGCTGCTTGGCTTCAATCGGCGCCTTGGCCCGCGCGCCACCGCTCGCAGACGTCGCCTCACGCGGCTTCACCACCACGGTGCCTTCCTGCGTGAAGGCGTAATCGAGCCCGGTGCCCTGCAGCAACCTGGCGAGCGCGTCCTGGGGCGTCAGCGTGCCGCTTACACCCAGCGAACGGAATCGCGCGATGGTGCTTCCCGCCGTAAGCACCTGCACGTTGGCCTGCTTGCCGAAATCGATCAGCGCCGTGGCCAGCGGCTGCGCCGGAACCGAGAACGCGAGGGCCTGCCCATCCATCTGCGTGTGCGCGGCGGCAGACGCAACGCCCGGCAAGGCCAGGATCGTCGACATCGCCAGGCTGCCCGCAAGCAACCGTTTCGCACACGCTTTCATGGCACCGGCAACCCGCCCGCTAAAAAAAGCGCGAGTGTGACACGTGGCCGGGCGTTTTTCGCGCCGGAACAACGCGATGCTGGCGAGCTGCCGCCGTACGGACGGGCGTCAGCCGGCACCCGTCCGCTTGCGTGCGTCGGAGAGCACGGTCTGCCCACCCGTTTCGCTCACCTTCAACGGCAGCACCTGGGGCAAGGCCTGCAGCCAGTCGTCGATGGCGTTGGTCTTGACCGTGCCGGTGAAGGTCAACGCGTTCAGGTCATCGTCCGCGATGCGTACCGGGTTGGCGCGATAGCGATTGATGTTGGCCACCACCACCGACAGCGGCTCGTTGTCGAACTCCAGGCGTTCGTGTCGCCAGGCGGCGGCGCGCGCAGGGTCGGCGCTGGTGACACTCATGGCCGCCCGATCAGGGTCGTACGACACGGCCTGGCCGGCCACCGCTTCCAGCCCGTGGGCGGCTCCGGCGGCATCGTCGACGATGCGCACGCGGCCTTCGGCCATGGTGATCGTCACGCGATCGCCGGTGCGGCGCACATCGAATGCGGTGCCGATGTCTTCGATGGTGATGTTGCCGGCATGCACAACGAACGGGCGCGCGGCGTTGTGGACCACTTCGAAATACGCCTCGCCCTCGGCCAGCTCGATGTTGCGCTGGTCGTGGCTGAAACGCGTGGTGAGCCGGGTGGCACCACCCAAGGCCACGCGCGAGCCGTCCTCCAGCGTGATGTCACGCTGCGCGGCCACGGCGCTGGTGTAGACCTGCGCCACGGGCTTGCCGCCCAGCAGCGCCCAGCTCACGTAGCCGGCCACCACCAGCAGCACGGCGGCAGCGGCAGCACCCAGTGGCAGCCAGCGGCGCGGCGCGGCGGGCGCGAACTCGGCCATCAGCCGGGCGCGCGACAGCTCGCCCAGTGCGCCCAGCCGCGCCGCCAGCTCGGTGACGCGCTCGAACGCGCCGAGGTGGTCGTCGTCCTCGGCGATCCAGGCGAGCCATCGTTCCGTCGTGTGCTCGCTGGCCTTGGGATCGCGCAATCGCACCCACCAGTCGGCGGCGATGCGCAAGGTCTGTTGATTCGGGGTCTGGGCCATCATGGCATCTCCGGTTCGTCCATACGCGCCCGGCAATGCGCCAGGGCGTTGGCCACGTGATAGCGCACCATGCGCTCGCTGATCTTCATCACACGCGCGATCGCGCCAATCTCGCAGCCATCGATAGCGTGCATGACGAACGCGCGGCCCGTCTTGGCCGGCAGTTCGCGCAGTGCCTCGCGCAGGGCCTGCAATTGGCTGGTGGCCGCGGCATGGCGCTCGGGAATGGGCGCCAGGTGCAGGTCTTCATCGGGTGGTTGCAGCGGGTTGTCTGCGCGCACCTGGCGCATGCGCAGCCGGTCGACCGCCAGGTTGGACGCGATGCGAAACAGATAGGCACGCAGCGAATCCACCTGGTCGGGCCGCTCCAGCGTCACCAGGCGCACGTAGGCCTCCTGCGCCACTTCCTGCGCATCGGACAGGGAGTTGAGCTTGCACTGCAGATAGGCCACCAACGCGCGGTTGTGCTCGCGAAAGAGTTCCGCGAGGCGCAAGGCGTGTGCAGGGTCCAGGTTCACGCCGGCGTTGCCGGGGGCGTCGACTCTTCGATCCACTAGGCTTCCTCGGACACTTCCGGAAGCGAAAACAGCGATTCTACCGCCGCCTGCGCCTGCGCTACGTCGCGCCACCACGGCAGCGGCCGCAGGGCATTGTTCAACAACTGCACCGCCTGCCAACGCAGCAACGCGCGACGACGAAAGGCAGCGCGATGCTTGCTCTCCACCTGCGCCTCGGGCCGGTGATGCAGGGTGTGTGGCAGCAGGAACCAACCGTCACCCAGCGACACGCCACCCTGCTCGCGCCAGAAGCTGTCGTAGTCGGCGAGGAAACGCGTGCGATCGCGCAAGGGATGCGCGTCGTTGCCGACGGCCAGGATGCGACGCGTGCCGCATTGCCCGGCCAACGCATAGGCCAGCGCGAGCAGCAACTGCTTGGGCCGCATGCCATGCATCTGGCGCGTGAGCACCCGCACATGTTCGCGCGCCTGCGGGCCGTCCGGTCCCTGCAGCGATCCGATGGCCATGGTGTGGCGATCGATGAAGGTGACTACCAGACGATACAGCGTGCGCGCGTCGGCATCGCTCAGTTCGAGGGTCAGCTCGCCTTCGCATCCCAGGGGAATGGATGGCCTCAGATGCAGCTGCAAGGTACTGCCATCGCGCAGGATCAGCTCGCCCAGTGTCGCGCGGCCGTGCACGTAAACCGCTTCGAACAAGGCCTCCGGCCAGGCCGCAAGCGTCAGCTCGTAGTGGTGGCGCAATGCATGCAGCCTTTCCCGGCCGCTCCAGTGACGATGGATGAAGCGATGCAGGTGACGCTCCTGCAGGCGTGGATCGCCCGACACGCAGGCACGCATCAGCGGATGCGATCGGAGGAACGCCAGGAACCCATGGTGCAAGGCCGGCAGCGAAGCGGCACGTAGCAGGTAAAGGCCGGCCCTGGCGACCCGCTGCACGGCATGTCCCTGCCAGTCATGGCGTCCGCGCAGCGAATGCCACCATCGCGCGTGGGAGTTGCCATCCGTGGCGGCTCTCTCCCGTTGTCCAGCCATCGACGGGCGCACGGGCCTCGCCAGATGCAGTTCGCGCTCCAGGGAGCGCTGCGCCGCGAACGCGCAGCCGCTTGCCGCGAACACCAGGTTGGCGTCCAGAGGTTCCTCCCCCGGCTGAAGATTCCGTTCGTTCAAGGCGCGCGTTCCCGCGTGATGGCCGTAACAGGAACAAAGACGTTTGACGGCGCGGAAACGGAAATCGGTGACCGGCAGGCGCATCGCCATGGACGTTGCAAGGCCTGGGGCAGATGGATTTAATGCGGTTTGATCGCCCCGCCGGCGATGCCCCGTACCAGCTAGAGCAAGGCTTACTCAATGTTGCAGACGCCGCCTGTTTCCTCGCCGACGTTCGATTTCGTGGGCAGGCTTGCCGAATCGGTTACCCAGGCCCGCACGCTCGAGGAACTGGTGCGCCCCCTGCTGGAGCTGCTGCAGGCCGTGACCGGCCTGGAGTCCACCTACCTCACCACGATCGACACCGGACTGGGCGTTCAGCACATCCTGTATGCCCGCAACACCCAGCGCCTGCAGATTCCCGAAGGCCTGGACGTGCCGTGGGAAGGCACGCTGTGCAAGCGAGCCCTGGAGGAAGGACGACCCTATACTGACGATGTCGCCAACTGCTGGGCCGACTCGGCGCCTGCACGCGAACTGGGCATCGCCACCTACGCCAGCACGCCCGTATGCATGGAAGACGGCAGCATCTACGGCACGCTGTGCGCTGCCAGCGGCGAGCGCAAGCCATTGGCGGAGGGCGCCGAGCAGGTGCTGCGCATGTTCTCCCAGCTGATCAGCCAGCAGATCGAACGCGAACGTCTGCTGCATGCCCTGCAGGAAGCCAACAACACGCTGGCCGTGAGCGCGCTGACCGACGCCACCACGCATCTGCCCAACCGGCGTGCATTGATGGACGAACTCGGCCGCCGGCTTGCAGCGCTAGCCCAGGGTCAACGCGGACTGATCGTGGGCTTCATCGACCTGGACCGCTTCAAGGCGATCAACGATGAATATGGCCACGATGCCGGCGACCAGTTCCTGCGCGCGATCGGCGGACGGCTGCAGGGCGCGATGCGCGGGGGAGATTTCGTGGCGAGACTGGGCGGCGACGAATTCGTCATGCTTTCCAGCCCGCCACTCGGCGACGCGATGGACGTGGTCGGCATCCTTCATGGGCGCCTGCAAGCGGCCACCACCGGCCGCTTCCACCTCGATGGCGTCGTGATCGAATACGCAGGCCCCAGCATTGGGGTGATCGTCGCCGCGCCCGATGCGCGCGACCCCGAGGCACTGCTCGCCCAGGCCGATGCTGCCATGTACGCCGCCAAACGCGAGCGGCGTGGCACAGACGCGCGCCGCTGACAGCCACCTGCCGGCAACGTCATCGCCGCTGCCGGGGCCGGTTTCCGCCAGATCCTGATGCAGCACGGACAAGCCGGCGTTCGCGCGCGAGGACCGTGCGCGCCCGAGGAAAATCGGATCGAAGCCGGCCACCCACCCAAAAGAAAACCCCGCACAAGGCGGGGTTTCCTGGTGTTGCGATGCCTGGGGGCGTGGACTTAGAAGTCCATGCCACCCATGCCGCCCATGCCGCCCGGCGCACCGTGCGAATGGCCTTCTTCCTTCTTCGGCACTTCGGTCACGGCCGCTTCGGTCGTGATGATCGAGCCAGCCACCGAGGCGGCGAACTGCAGGGCCGAACGGGTCACCTTGGTCGGGTCCAGGATGCCGAAGGCAATCATGTCGCCGAACTCGCCGGTGGCAGCGTTGTAGCCAAAGTTACCGTTGCCTTCCTTCACCTTGTTCAGCACCACCGACGGCTCGTCACCGGCGTTGGACACGATGGCGCGCAGCGGAGCTTCCAGCGCGCGACGGGTGATGGCGATGCCCAGGTCCTGGTCGGTGTTCTGACCCTTCAGGCCTTCCAGCGCCTTCAGCGAACGGATCAGCGCCACGCCACCGCCGGGAACCACGCCTTCTTCAACGGCCGCACGCGTGGCGTGCAGGGCGTCTTCGACGCGGGCCTTCTTTTCCTTCATCTCCACTTCGGTGGCAGCACCAACCTTGATGACGGCCACGCCGCCAGCCAGCTTGGCCACGCGCTCCTGCAGCTTCTCGCGGTCGTAGTCCGAAGAGGTCTCTTCGATCTGCGCCTTGATCTGGCCGATGCGCGACTGGATGCGCTCGGCTTCGCCGGCGCCGTCGATGATGGTGGTGTTTTCCTTGGTGATCACCACGCGCTTGGCACGGCCCAGATCGTTGATCGTGGCCTTCTCAAGCTGCAGGCCCACTTCCTCGGAAATGACCTGGCCATTGGTGAGGATGGCGATGTCTTCCAGGATGGCCTTGCGACGGTCGCCGAAGCCCGGCGCCTTCACGGCGGCAACCTTGACGATGCCGCGGATGGTGTTGACCACGAGGGTGGCCAGCGCTTCGCCTTCCACTTCCTCGGCGACGATCAGCAGCGGCTTGCCGGCCTTGGCAACGGCTTCGAGCACCGGCAGCAGTTCGCGGACGTTCGACACCTTCTTGTCGTGGATGAGGATGAACGGATCGTCCAGTTCAACCTGCTGCGACTGCTGGTTGTTGATGAAGTACGGCGACAGGTAGCCGCGGTCGAACTGCATGCCTTCGACGACGTCCAGCTCGTTCTCGAGACCCGAGCCTTCCTCGACGGTGATCACGCCTTCCTTGCCGACCTTCTTCATCGCGGTGGCGATGATGTCGCCGATGTTGGCATCGGAGTTGGCCGAGATGGTGCCGACCTGGGCAATCGCCTTGTCGTCAGCGGTCGGGTTGGAGAGCTTCTTCAGCTCGGCCACCGCGGTGGACACGGCCTGGTCGATACCGCGCTTGAGGTCCATCGGGTTCATGCCGGCGGCAACGGCCTTGAGGCCTTCCTGGATGAACGCCTGGGCCAGCACGGTGGCCGTCGTGGTGCCGTCGCCAGCGACGTCGGAGGTCTTGGAAGCGGCTTCCTTGACGATCTGGGCGCCGATGTTCTCGTACTTGTCGGCCAGCTCGATTTCCTTGGCCACGGACACGCCGTCCTTGGTCACGGTCGGGGCGCCGAAGCTCTTTTCGATGACGACGTTGCGGCCCTTCGGACCCAGCGTGACCTTGACCGCATTGGCCAGGGTGTTCACACCCTTGAGCATGCGTGCGCGTACATCTTCGCCGAAGCGGACTTCTTTAGCTGCCATAAAATTTTTGCCTCAAAAATTTTGAAATTAGGGATGGGGCTCTAGCCTTGGCCGAGACCACGGAAACCGAGGCGTGCGCAGCGTTGAAACACGCGCAGCACGCTTTGGCTTGATCAGCCTTCGATCACGGCCACGATGTCGTCTTCCTTGAGGAAGACCAGCTCTTCGCCGTCGATCTTGATTTCCTGGCCGGCGTACTTGCCGAACAGCACGGTGTCGCCTTCCTTCACCGACATCGGGCGGACCTTGCCGTCTTCCAGGATGCGACCGGCGCCGGCAGCGATGACCTTGCCGCGGGTCGGCTTTTCGGTGGCGCTGTCGGGAATGACGATGCCGCCAGCGGAGACGCGCTCTTCTTCGAGACGCTTGACGATGACGCGATCGTGCAGCGGACGCAGTTTGCTCATTGGATGGGCTCCAGCTTGGTTAGATGGTTGGAACAAAAAAAGGGTTACCCCGGAGCGGCGCCTGGTTGCTGCGCTGTTAGCACTCCCGGTAGGTGAGTGCCAATTCTAACGACGCAGAGCCCCCCTGCAAGAGGTGCCGGTCCGGTGGCTGAGGACTGCAATGGGGGAAGCGTTCAGGGGTTTCAAGGGTAACCGGGCGCTTTTCCCCTCTGTAGGAGCGCACCCAGTGCGCGAAAAGCCCATCCCCCAAAGCGGACGCCGCGGAACGGCGGCACGGCGCGGCCGTCCTCCGGGCGGCGATCGCGCACTGGGTGCGCTCCTACAGGGGGCGTGAGGGATGCCCCGGACGGCGGGGCGCGCTAGGCTGGCGCCATGTCCGATCCCGTCCTGCTCTGCTACTGCACCTGCCCCGACCCGGCCAGCGCCCAGCAGCTGGCCGATGCCCTGGTTGGGGAGGGCCTGGCCGCCTGCGTCAACCGGATCCCGGGCATCCGCTCCACCTACCGCTGGAAGGGCGAGGTGACCACCGACAGCGAAGAACTGTTGATGATCAAGACCACAGGGCAACGCTTTGCGGCACTGAAGGAGCGACTGCTGGCCCTACATCCTTATGAGTTACCCGAACTGGTCGCGGTGCCGGTGGCGCAGGGGCATGAGGCGTATCTGGACTGGGTGCGCGATCCGGGTTGACCCAGCCTGAAAATACGGTGGGAGCGCACCTTGTGCGCGACAGCGACGGAGCGGTAACGCCATACCGCTCACCGAGGTGCATCCGGGCGCCGCGGGCGCACACAGGGTGCGCTCCCACAGACGGCCCGCGACCTTGAGCACCCTGCGCGGCGCGGATTGCCCGACCACTTCGAAGGAACCAGCCGTCAGCGCGACTCCCGCAACAGCCGACCCAACATCTGCGTGGCATCTTCCATGCGTGCCACGGGCAAGGTGCCCAGGCCGAACACCAGCCCGTTGGGCGCCGTCTCGCCGATGGCGTAGCCGGACAGCGCCTCGATGCGCATGTCCTGCGCCACCGCGCGCTGTACCAATTCGTCTGCATGCAGGCCCGGCGGCAACAGCGCCGCCACATGCAATCCGGCATCCGAGGCCTGCAGCGTCAGCAGTTTACCCGCGTGGCGGACCAGTCCGTGGATCAGCGCCTCGCGGCGCTCGGCATAGATGCGCCGCATCTTCCGCACATGCCGCGCGAGATGGCCTTCGGCAATGAACAGGGCCAGCGTGTCCTGCGCCAGCACGTCCGCGTGCCAGTCGCAGACCTGCCGCGCCTGCGCCAGCGCCGCCAATGCCCAAGGTGGCGCCACCACGTAACCCAGCCGCAGCGCGGGAAATAGGCTCTTGGAGAAGGTGCCAACGTAGAACACCCGGCCCTCGCGATCGAGCGTCTGCAGCGCATCCAGCGGACGGCCGCCGTAGCGGAATTCACCGTCGTAGTCGTCCTCGATCACCACCGCGCCGTGGCGCCGCGCGAACTCGAGCAGGGCCATGCGCCGCGCCGGCGACATCACCATGCCAAGCGGGAACTGGTGCGATGGCGTCACGTAGATCACCCGCGCGGCCGGCGGAATCTGTTCCACCACCAGACCGTCCGCATCAACGGGCACGGGCACCACGCTGGCACCCGTCGCTTCGAAGGCCGCGCGCAGCGGCGGATAGCCGGGATCTTCCACCGCCACCACGGTGCGCCCCGGCGTCACCAGGATGCGCGCGAGAAGATCGAAGGCCTGCTGCGCGCCGCTGGTGACGACCACGTCGTCCACGCCGCAGGTCACCGCTCGCGCGAAGGACACATGCCCGGCGATGGCCTCGCGCAACGGACGCCGACCTTCCGGCATGTGGTAGGTGCCCACTTTGTTCGACAGGCTACGCAGCGCGCGCGCCGACAGTCGGCGCCAGACGTCGAATGGGAAACGCGAAGCATCGGGAAACCCCACGCGCAGATCGTGGCGGTAGCTTGCCGGCGCACCGGTGCGAGCCGGCATCACGGCATGGCGCCAGTGCGGCGCGAGTCGCCGGTCGCCACCGATGCCGCTCGCCACCTTGGCCTGCGTCCTGGCCAAACCCGATGCAACGGCGTAACCCGAGCCGTGGCGCGCCGACACGTAGCCCTCGCTGAGCAGGCGGTCGTACGCCGCCACCACCGTGTTGCGCGACACGCCCAGCGATACCGCCAATGCGCGCGTGGACGGCAGGCTATGCCCGCCGGCCAGCCGTCCGTCGAGAATGGCGGCGCGCAGCTGACCGTGCAGCGCCTCCAGGCGGCCGCGCGGCGGAAGGTCCAGCGGAAAGGCCAGCAACGCGTTCATCCCGCAGCCCCAGGTTTACTGGTCCCAAAGATTTCCCCTTATCTGGATCTTTTTCAAGACCAGTTGGGCAGCGACACTGTGTCCCATCCCCTCCGCTGGAACATCCCCATGATCGAGCTGTACTTCGCTGCCACGCCGAACGGTCTCAAGGTCAAGCTGTTCCTCGAGGAAATCGGCCTGCCGTACTTCATCACCCCGGTCAGCCTGAGCAAGGGCGAGCAGTTCCAGCCGGGCTTCCTGGCCATTTCGCCCAACAACAAGATTCCGGCCATCGTGGACCACGCGCCAGCGGGCGGTGGCTCGCCGGTGAAGCTGTTCGAGTCGGGCGCGATCATGCTTTACCTGGCGGAGAAGGCGGGGCGGTTGCTGCCCAAGGACATCGTCGGCCGCGCCGAGGTGCTGCAGTGGTTGTTCTGGCAGATGTCGGGCCTGGGTCCGATGGGCGGGCAGATCGGCCACTTCAATGTCTACGCGCCGGAAAAAGTGCCGTACGCCATCGACCGCTACACTCGCGAGGTGGCAAGGCTATACGGCGTGCTCGACCGCCGGCTCGCCGGCCGCGAGTTCATCGCCGGAGCGCTTTCCATCGCCGACATCGCCTGTTACCCCTGGGTCGTGCCGCACGAGGCGCATGGGCAGACGCTGTCGGATTTCCCGAATCTGGAACGCTGGTTCATCGCCATGGCCGCCCGGCCGGCGACGTTGCGCACCTATGAAGGCGTCGAGAACGCCTACGCGCCGAAGCAGGCGCTGTCGGAGGAAGAGCGCCGCGTGCTGTTTGGCCAGGGCGAGCGCTGAAGACTGCTGACAGGTTCTGACAGCGGGGGCGGCTAGTCTTCCCGACGAAGAGCGATCTGCAGAGAAGCCGATACCTCAACCCCGTCATTCCGGCGCAGGCCGAAATGACGAGCCAAGGAACAACCGCGGATCACCACCATGAAAACCTCCGACATCACCGCACTGCTATTGCTGGGAGCCATCTGGGGCGCCTCGTTCCTTTTCATGCGCATGGGCGCGGATGAGTTCGGCGGCATGGCGCTGGCAGGCATGCGCGCCATCGGTGCGGCGATCTGTTCGGCGCCGTTGCTGCTGTCGCGCCAGCGGCTCGCGGAAATGGCAACGCACTGGCGTCCCATCGTGATCGTGGGGCTGGCCAATTCGGCGCTGCCGTTCGTGCTGTTCTCCTACGCGGCGAAAAGCCTGCCGGCCGGTGTGTCCGCCATTTCCGACGCCATCGCGCCGCTGCTGGTGGCGCTGTCGGGCTGGATGCTGTTCAGCGAGAAGCTCAATGCCACGCAGGCCAGCGGCATGGTGGTCGGTTTCACCGGCGTGGTGTGGCTGGTGGCCGGCACGGTGGGTTTCGGTCATGGCGTCGGTGGCTCGGGCTGGGCGATGGCCGCCTGCGTAGGCGCCAATGTCTGCTACACGGTCGGCGCCCATGTCAGCCATCGCACCTTGCGTGGCGTGACGCCGCTCAGTGTGGCCACTGGCAGCCAACTGGTGGCCGCGGCCGTGCTGCTGCCCCTCACGGTATGGATGTGGCCGGCACGCATGCCAGGCACGTCCGCGTGGATGGCGATGCTCGGCCTGGCCGCCATCTGCACGTCGCTGGCCTACGTGCTGTTCTACCGGCTGATGGCCCGCGTGGGTGCATCGCGCAGCATGGTGGTGCTGTTCCTGATCCCGGTGTTCGGCGTGGTGTGGGGGCTGCTGTTCCTGCATGAGCCGATCACCCTGGCCATGGCCGGCGGCTGCGTGGTGATCCTGCTGGGCGTGGCCCTGACCACCGGCATGCTGCGTCTCCGTAACCGCGGGACGGGCTTGAGCGAAGTGATGACGGAACACGCCTGATTCTGGATGGTCCATCAAGGCGACGCTGACCATGTATCACCGTCGTCATGATGGCTGGAAGGCCTGCCAGGCGTGGTGTGCGGCGAAGGGAAGACTGGCCGTCTTTTCGAGCCACGCGGCGCAGCTGGCGGGCCTTCCAGCCATCACCCTGACGTATGAAAAATTCATCCTGTGTGGGCCCGCCCTGTCTGTCCACACGCCTGCGATCCGCTGGCTCGACAGACACCCCGTCTGCCTTCGCCAACGGCCCTGTGGCCTGCGAACAGACAGGGCGGGTGACGACGGCGATACATGGCCAGCGTCGCCTTGACCCGGCCCGGTCCCCCAAGCTGGGTCATAATTCCCTTTCGCCTGCGCCATAGCGTGGGTCTCTCCATGCTGGAGCTGCAATGCGCCTGATCCGTCCCGGCCGCCTGGCCGCCTGCCTCACTGCCCTGCTCTGCCTGCTGTCGATTGCGCTCCCGGCCCTTGCCCAGGACGACCTCGACGGCCTGCTGCCGGTGACCGAGGCCTACAAGCTCAGCGCCGATGCCTCCACGCCCGGCGTGGTGAAGCTGCACTGGACCATCGCGCCCGACTACTACCTTTATCGCGGCCGCTTGAAGTTCAAGGCCGGCGACGGCGTGACGCTGGGCGCGGCGCAGTTCCCCGACGGCGAGAAGCACCACGACGAATACCTGGGCGACGTGGAGATCTACCACCACTCGATCGACGCCACGCTTCCCTACACCGTGGCGGGCGCCACGCGGCTCAAGCTCAGCGTGCAGTACCAGGGGTGCCACGAGGTCGATCCGAAGATCTGTTATCCGCCGCATACCGAACAGTTGGACCTGCCGCTGCCGGCAGGCACCGCGCCGGCCGCTGCCGACGGTTCGCTGGGTGCCGCGCTGGGCAAGCTCGGCGCCAACCGCACCGGCGATGGCGCTGTCCTCCCTCCGGAGCAGGCCTTCCACCTGGAAGCACTGGCCCAGGACCACCAGCACCTGCTGCTGCGCTGGACCATGCCCAAGGGTTACTACCTTTACCGCGACCAGACCGCACTGAAGCTCAAGGATGCCGCGGGCCTGAGCGTGGCCAAGCCCGCGTGGCCGGCCGGCGTCGAGCATGAGGACGCGCATTTCGGCGAGACCACGGTGTATTTCGGACAGGTCGAGCTGCCGGTGACGATCGAGGGCGATACCTCCGGCCGATCGAGCGTGAACCTCGAAGCGAGCTTCCAGGGCTGCCTCGACGGCGGACTCTGTTATCCGCTGATGACGCGCATGCTCGCCATCGACCTCGGCGGTGCCGCACCCACGTCAGGCACCGCGACCGAACCCGCACCCGAAATGCCGCCCGCCGAACTCGCTGGTGGCGCGCTGCAGGGCAGCCTGATCTCCGCGCTGCTGCTCGCCCTGGTCGGCGGGCTGGTGCTCAACCTGATGCCGTGCGTGCTGCCGGTGCTGTCGATCAAGGCCGTGGGCCTGCTCGAAAGCGGCGAGAGCCACGCCAAGGCACGCTCGCACGCGCTCTTCTATACCGCCGGCGTGCTGTCGACGTTCGCGCTGATCGGCATCGGCATCGTGACCCTCCGCTCGGCCGGCCATGCGCTGGGCTGGGGTGCCCAGTTGCAGCAGCCTCTGGTGGTCGGTGGACTGGCCTGCGTGATGCTGGCGGTGGGTCTGTCGATGTCGGGCGTGGTGCAGTTCGGCACCTCGCTGGGCAACGTGGGTTCGTCGCTGGCATCGCGCTCGGGCCATGCGGGCGACTTCTTCACCGGCGTGCTCGCCGTGGCCGTGGCCAGCCCGTGCACCGCGCCTTTCATGGGCAGCGCGTTGGCTTACGCCTTTGCCGCGCCGATGCTGCATGCGCTGCTGGTGTTCCTGACGCTGGGGCTGGGGCTGGCGCTGCCGTTCCTCGCCATCGGCTTCGTGCCGGCGCTGGCGCGCCTGCTGCCGCGCCCCGGCGCGTGGATGGAAACGCTCAAGCAGGTGCTGGCGTTCCCGATGTATCTCACCGCCGCGTGGCTGGTGTGGGTACTGGCGCACCAGCGCGGCGCCGACGCCGTGGGCCTGGTGCTGGTGGCCGCCGTGCTGCTGGCGGCCACGCTGTGGTGGTTCGAGCGCAGCCGTTCGCGCGGCGGGCTCAGCAAGGTGTTCGTGGCACTGCTGGCCGTGCTCACCCTGGTGCCGCTGTATTACCTGGCCCATGTGCCGCCGCCGGCGCAGGCCGCGGCCGTTGCCGAGGGCGTGGTGGCATATTCGCCGGAAAAGCTCGCGGAACTGCGCAAGGCCGGCACGCCGGTGTTCGTGGACATGACCGCCGACTGGTGCGTGACCTGCAAGGCGAATGAGCACACCGTGCTCGATACCGACGCCTTCCGCGACCTGCTGAAGAAGACCGGCGCCGTCTACATGAAGGGCGACTGGACCGACGTGAATCCGACCATCGCCGCCTTCCTGGCGCAGTACCGCTCGCCGGGCGTGCCGCTCTACGTAGTGTTCCCGAAGGACGGTGGTGAAGGTCGCCAGCTGCCGACGGTGCTTACCTCCTCGCTGGTCGAGGAAGCGCTGACCAAGGCCGCCGGCACGCCGGTCGCCAGCACGCCATGATGCTCAGTCGCAGCAACTGGATCATCGTCGGCCTGGCCGTTGCGGTCGCGGCGGCCGGTGGCTGGCTGCAGCATGCCAGCCAGCGGGCACATGCGCCCGGTGGCAGCTCCGGCATCGACGTGGGCGCGATCGCCCCGGATCTCCCGCTGTCCGGATTGGACGGCAAGGCGCACCGCCTTTCCGAGTTCCGCGGGCGCAAGGTGCTGCTCAACTTCTGGGCCACCTGGTGCGGTCCCTGCCTGACGGAAATGCCGGCGCTGGTGCGTGCGCAGGCGAACGTCGGCGAAAAGGGAAGCATCGTCGTCGGCATTGCCATGGACGATCCGGCGCGGGTCCAGACCTTCCTGACCACCCATCCGGTCAACTATCCGATCCTGGTCGGACGACTGGAAAGCCCAAGTACGTCCCTGCAGCTGGGCAACGTCGGCGAATTGCTGCCCTACAGCGTGCTTCTGGATGAGAACGGACGCGTGCTGGCCACCCGCCGGGGCGTGCTCGATGGGGATCAGCTGCAGCAGTGGCTGGCACCAACCGCGCCCTGAAGCCGTTTCGGGCGCCATACGTCTCCGCACGGTTAACGCGTAACTTCTCCTTCAAACATCGCCGAACTGCGCCGAACTGGACAACAACGACGGGGGCGCGCACACTCCGCGCCGGACGCTGGCACCGCCGGCGCAATCCAAGGTTGTGGCGTGTCGAAGATCCTGGTCCTGCATGGACCCAATCTCAATCTGCTGGGCGTACGCGAGCCGGAGGTTTACGGCCGCGAGACGCTGGGCGATATCGACGCCTTCCTGGTGCAGCGCGCGCAGGCCGCAGGCCAGGAGCTGGAAACCTTCCAGTCCAACGCCGAGCACGCCCTGATCGACCGCATCCACCAGGCTCGCCTGGACGGCACCGCCCTCATCCTGATCAATCCCGGCGCCCTTACCCACACAAGCATCGCCCTGCGCGACGCGCTGGCCGGCGTGGCGATTCCCTTCATCGAGGTGCACCTGTCCAACGTGCACGCCCGCGAAGCGTTCCGCCGCCACTCGTATCTCTCGGATATCGCTGTCGGCGTGATCTGCGGCTTTGGCCCGGACAGCTACCGACTGGCACTGGATGCCGCCTTGCTGCGCCTGGACCGCAGCGGATCCGCCTCCTGACCGGCTCCGGCCGACCCCATTCCCATCCGGCCGCCGCGGCGGCCTCACGAACGAAAGGTTTGAACCATGGACCTGCGCAAGATCAAGAAGCTCATCGACCTGCTTGAGGAATCCAACCTCGCGGAACTTGAGATCAAGGAAGGCGAAGAAGTCGTCCGCCTCTCGCGCGTGCCCAAGGGCACGGTGACCGTGGCCCCCGCACCGGTGATGCAGGCCGCTCCGGCCGTAGCCGCGCCCGTTGCCGCCGCTCCGGCGGCCGACGCTGCTCCGGCCACACCGGCGCTGCCGGCCGGCCACGTGGTGAAGGCGCCGATGGTCGGCACCTTCTACGCCTCGGCCAGTCCGGGCGCTGCGGCGTTCGTGAAGGTCGGCCAGCAGGTCAAGGCCGGCGAGACGCTGGGCATCATCGAAGCGATGAAGATGTTCAACCAGATCGAGGCCGACGTGGCCGGCACCGTGCAGGCCATCCTGCTCGAGAACGGCCAGCCGGTGGAATTCGACCAGCCGATGTTCGTCATCGCCTGAGCGGGCTGACCCTTATGCCCATGCTAGAGAAAGTCGTCATCGCCAACCGCGGCGAAATCGCCCTGCGCGTGCTGCGCGCCTGCCACAGTCTTGGCATCAAGACCGTGGCGGTGCACTCCACCGCAGACCGCAACCTCAAGCACGTCGGCCTGGCCGACGAGTCGATCTGCATCGGCCCGGCGCCGTCGGTCGACAGCTACCTCAACATCCCGCGCATCATCGCCGCCGCTGAAATCACCGACGCCCAGGCCATCCACCCGGGTTACGGCTTCCTCTCCGAGCGCGCCGACTTCGCCGAACAGGTGGAACAATCGGGCTTCATCTTCATCGGCCCGACCGCGGACGTGATCCGCCTGATGGGCGACAAGGTGGAAGCGATCCGCGCCATGAAGTCCGCCGGCGTGCCGTGCGTGCCCGGCTCGGGCGGCCCGCTCGGCGACAACGTCGACGAGAACATGCGCATCGCGCGCGAGATCGGCTACCCGGTGATCATCAAGGCCGCTGGCGGCGGCGGTGGCCGCGGCATGCGCGTGGTGCGCACCGAGGCCCACCTGGGCAACGCCATCACCATGACCAAGCAGGAGGCCAAGGCGGCCTTCGGCAACGATCAGGTGTACATGGAGAAGTTCCTGGAAAATCCGCGCCACGTGGAGATCCAGGTGCTGGCCGATGGCCAGGGCAACGCCATCCATCTCGGTGAGCGCGACTGCTCCATGCAGCGTCGCCACCAGAAGGTGGTGGAAGAAGCGCCCGCGCCGGGCATCACGCCGGAACTGCGCGAGCAGATCGGCAAGGTCTGCGTGGATGCATGCATCCGCATCGGCTATCGCGGCGCCGGCACCTTTGAATTCCTGTTCGAGGACGGCCGCTTCTACTTCATCGAGATGAACACCCGCATCCAGGTCGAGCATCCGGTGACCGAGCTGATCACCGGCATCGACTTGGTGCGCGAGCAGCTGCTGATCGCCGGTGGCGAGAAGCTCTCGATCCGCCAGGAAGACATCAAGATCCAGGGTCATGCGATCGAGTGCCGCATCAACGCCGAGGATCCGGACAACTTCCTGCCCTCGCCGGGCACGGTGAAGCGCTTCGAGGCGCCGGGTGGCCCGGGCGTGCGCGTGGATACGCACCTGTACGACGGCTACCGCATCCCGCCGAACTACGACTCGATGATCGGCAAGCTGATCGTGCACGGCCCGGATCGCGAGACTGCCATCGCGCGCATGCGCCTGGCGCTGGCCGAGACGGTGATCGAAGGCGTGAAGTGCAACATCCCGCTGCAGCAGCGCATCATGGCCGACGTCGGCTTCCAGCACGGTGGACAGAACATCCACTACCTGGAAAAGCGCATGGCCGAGCAGAAGGAAAAGGCCGCCCACGGCGGCTGATGTTTGCCGGCGAGCCGCACACGCGGCTCGCCGGTGTCGTACCGACATGTCCGAACTACTGACCCTCCCCGACGCGATCGACGCCATCACTTCCGCCTTCGACGAAGGCGATGGCTGGGATCGCTATGCGTGGGTGTATATCCGCGGCGACATCACCTCGCCCGATTGCCGCCTGTATCTCTCGCACGTCGCCGATGAAGACGACGCGCTGATCGATGACAACGGCGAAGCCTTGCCCGCGGCTGCCGCACGGTATCGCGTGCATCATTTCCTGGAAGCGGCTGATTTCGTCGAAGTGCTGTTTGTGCAGCGCAGGCGCAAGGCGGACTCCAGCACGGCCGACTTCGCCCGCGCACTCGACCACTACCGCCGCCACGACGCGTTCCTGAACCCCCTGTAGGAGCGCACCCTGTGCGCGACCAGCGCAGAAGGGTCGCCACGACGGATGTTTTTCACGGCGCGTGGCGTTCACGAAGAACACAGACTGACGCACACCGACATTCCGCAATCGCGCACTGGGTGCGCTCCTACAAAGGCAAAACCCGGTTTCGCGCCCCACCCGCACATCGGCGACAATACCCGCCTCACCTGCAGGAACCCGCCATGCCCTGGCTCGAACTCTCCCTCACCGTCCGTTCCGAACAGCAGCCACGCGTGGAGGAAGCACTCGACGATCTCGGCGCGCTGTCCATCACCCTGCAGGACGCCGATGCGGAGACGCCGGATGAGCAGGCCATCTTCGAGCCCGGCGTAGGCGAGCTGCCTCTGTGGCCGACCATCACGCTCAATGCGCTGTTCGACGCCGACACCGATCGCCGCGGCCTGAGCGAAGCGCTGGGCGACCTGTTGCCCTGGCTGGAACCGGACCACATGCAGTTCCGCGACGTGGCCGACGAAGACTGGGAACGCGCGTGGATGGACCAGTTCAAGCCGATGGCCTTCGGCCGCCGGCTGTGGATCTATCCGTGGAACATCGAGCCGCCTGCCGACGAGGACATCGTCGTGGTCCGGCTCGATCCCGGTCTCGCCTTCGGCAGCGGCACGCATCCCACCACGGCCTTGTGCCTGGCCTGGCTCGACAGCCTGGACCTCAAGGGCAAGAGCATCATCGACTTCGGCTGCGGCTCGGGCATCCTCGCCATTGCCGCGCTCAAGCTCGGCGCCGCCAGCGCAGTGGGCGTGGACAACGATCCGCAGGCACTCACCGCCTCGGCCGACAACGCCGAACGCAACGAAGTGGCCGACCGCCTCGCCCTGTTCCTGCCTGAGGATCTCATGATCGAGGCCGCTCCTGCGCATCCCGGCGCGTCGCCTGCCGACGTGTTCATCGCCAACATCCTCGCCGGCCCGCTGGGCGAGCTCGCACCCACTTTTGCGGCGGCGGCGAAACCCGGCGCGCCTTTCGCGATTTCCGGCATCCTGCACGGGCAGGAAGACGAACTGCTGCAGCGCTACGGCGAATGGTTCGACGAGCTGCGCGTGGATACGCAGGAAGACTGGGTTCGGATCAGCGGGCGACGCCGCTGAGCGCCCGTTCACGATCGCGCATCGGCGCGGATGATTTGTGGCGGCGCCTGCACTAGGCTTGCCCCAGTTCGATCTCTGCGGACCGCATGTACGCCCAATGTCCCGACTGCCTGACCGTGTTTTCGCTGAACACGGAAACGCTTGCGCAAGCGCGCGGCGAGGTCGTGTGCGGGCATTGCTTCGCCGAGTTCGATGCGCTGGCCAGCCTCAGCGACCAGCTGCCGGCCGAACCCTTCCACCAGCTGCCCGAACGCAAGGTCGACCTGCCTCCGCGGCTTGACCTTGCCGTCTACCGGCCGGCCGCCGAGAC
>NZ_DASRZX010000148.1:0-43515 GCF_035685885.1 Dyella sp.
TTCGGGTCGGACCACTTCGGACCACCCACGGCGCCCAGCAGTACCGCGTCGGCCGCCTTGCAGGCTTCCAGCGATGCCGCCGGCAGCGGTTCACCCGTGGCGTCGATGGCGCCGCCACCGATCAGGTGTTCCTCGAAATGAAAATGATGGTCGTAGTGCGCGGCGACCGCGTCGAGCACGGCCACGGCGGCGGCGGTGACTTCGGGGCCGACGCCGTCGCCGGGCAGGGTGACGATATGCGCTCTCATGCTGCGTTCTCCACGCGTTGTTCGTAGGCGGTAATGGCACTGTGGTGTTGCTGCAGATAACCGAGCTGGTCCACGCCATTGAGCAGGCAATGGCGAGCGAAGGACTCGAGCTGAAAGTGGATGCGTCCGCCATCGGGCAGCGCGATGTATTGCTCACGCACGTCGATGGCCAGTTCGATGCCCGGGTGTTCCAGCAGCCAGCGATGCTCGGCTTCGTCGAGCACGATGGCGAGCAGGCCGTTCTTCAGTGCGTTGTTGCGGAAGATGTCTGCGATCTCGCTGCACAGCACGGCGTGGATGCCGTAGTCCAGCAAGGCCCAGGGCGCATGCTCGCGGGAGGAGCCGCAGCCGAAGTTGCGGCCGGCGACGAGAATGGAGCAACCCTTCGCCTTGGGCTGGTTCAGCGGGAACGCCGGGTTGTCGCTGCCATCGGCCTGGTAGCGCCAGTCGTTGAAGCACAGCTTGCCCAGGCCCGCGCGCTCGGTGGTGGTGAGGAAGCGCGCCGGGATGATGCGGTCGGTATCGATGTTCTCGTCCGGCAGGACGGCGGTGCGGGAGTGGAGACGGGTGACGGGGCGCACTAGAAAACCTCCGAAGGGCAAAATCCCTTCTCCCCGCCGGGGAGAAGGTGCCCCGAAGGGGCGGATGAGGGGCGGGTGCTCGCGGCGACGTTGAACGAAGCGCGCTCCTGATTGGCGGTGAGGCTAGATTGGCCCCTCACCCCAACCCTCTCCCCGGAGGGGAGAGGGAGCAGATTGCGCGCGCTCATGCCGCCACCTCCGTCATGTACTCACGTGGATCGGCAATCCGCCCCGCGACAGCAGAAGCGGCGGCGGTGGCGGGACTCGCCAGCACCGTGCGCGCGCCCTTGCCCTGGCGGCCTTCGAAATTGCGGTTGGACGTGCTGACAACGAGTTGTCCCGGCTGCGCCAGGTCACCGTTCATGGCGATGCACATCGAGCAGCCCGGCACGCGCCACTCGGCGCCGGCGGCGGTGAACACGTGATGCAGGCCTTCGTGCTCCGCATCGCGGCGCACCGCTTCGGAGCCCGGCACCACCAGCATGCGCACGCCGTCGGCGACGCGGCGGCCACGCAGCACGTGCGCGGCTTCGCGCAGGTCGGACAGGCGCGAGTTGGTACAGCTGCCGACGAAGACCACGTCCACCGGCGTGCCCTGCATCGGCTTGCCGGCCTCCGCCTTCATGTAGTCGAGCGCGCGCTTCTCCACCGCGTTGCGCGCGGCGGGTACTGGCTTGTCCATGGCGATCGCCATGCCCGGATGCGTGCCGTAGGTGACAGTCGGGCGCACCTTGCCTGCATCGATGTGCACTTCGCGATCGTAAGCGGCGCCGGCATCGGTGCGCAGCGCGCGCCAATGCGCCACGGCGGCATCCCATGCGGCGCCCTGCGGCGTGCGCGGACGGCCCTTCAGCCAGGCGAAGGTGATGTCGTCCGGCGCGATCAGGCCGGCGCGCGCGCCAGCCTCGATCGACATGTTGCACACCGTCATGCGCTCTTCCATCGACAGCGCTTCGATGGCGTCGCCGCGGTACTCGATGACGTAGCCGGTGCCACCGTCCACGCCGATCTCGCCGATGATGTGCAGGATCAGGTCCTTCGCGCCGACGCCGGCCTGCAACTTGCCGCCCACGTGGATCGCCAGCGTCTTCGGCTTGCGCTGCAGCAGGCATTGCGTCGCCATCACGTGGCCGACTTCGGTGGTGCCGATGCCGAAGGACAACGCGCCAAATGCACCGTGGGTGGAGGTGTGGCTGTCGCCGCACACGATGGTCATGCCCGGCTGGGTCGCGCCCAGCTCAGGACCGATCACATGCACGATGCCCCGGTCCGCGCTGTCCCAGCCGTGCAGCTCGACACCGAACTCGCGGCAATTGGTTTCCAGCTGCGCAACCTGCGCCTTCGCTTCCGCGTTCGTGTAAGGACGCTCGCCGCTGGCATCGGCGGGCAGGGTGGGCGTGGAGTGATCCAGTGTGGCCAGCGTGCGGTCCGGCCGACGCAGCTTCAGGCCGCGCTCGCGCAGTTCGCTGAAAGCCTGCGGTGAAGTCACCTCATGCACCAGGTGCAGGTCGATGTAGAGGATCGCCGGCGTATCGGTGCTCTCCGGCGCGACGACGTGCGCGTCCCACACTTTCTCGAACAAAGTCTTCGCGGTCATGCCACAGCTCCCATCGAAGCGGGCTGTGGTTGAGAAGTGCGGCCATGGATGGCCGCTTTTTGATCGTCGTGGTCAGGGACGACCACATCAGATACCGCCGTGAGCCAGCCCCACTTGTCGGTCGTGGTGCCGTCGAACAACCCGAAGAACGCCTTCTGCAGCGCGCGCGTGACATCGCCCGGGCGACCCTTGCCAACGGCCTTGCGATCCACCGAACGCACCGGCGTGATTTCCGCCGCGGTGCCAGTCATGAAGATTTCGTCGGCGGTGTACAGCGCCTCGCGCGGCAGGTCGCGTTCTTCCACCGCAATGCCCAGCTCGCCGGCCAGCGTGATCACCGACTCGCGCGTGATGCCGGCGAGGATGCCTGCGCTGGTGGGCGGGGTGAGCAGCTTGCCGTTCTTCACCAGGAACAGGTTTTCGCCCGCGCCTTCGCTCAGCAGGCCGTTGTGGCCCAACGCGATGCCTTCGGCGTATCCGCCGCGGCGCGCTTCCAGCGCGATCAGTTGGCTGGAGAGGTAATTGCCGCCGGCCTTGGCCCAGCTCGGGATGGTGTTGGGCGCAGGGCGATGCCACGACGACACGCACACGTCGGCGCCGTGCTCGATGGCGTCGCCAAGATAGGCGCCCCATTCCAGCGCCATGATCGCTACGTCCACCGGCGAATCGGCCTTCGGCAGGACGCCCAGCCCGCCGGCGCCCCGGAACACGATGGGTCGCACGTAGGCGGCCTTCATGCGATTGGCGCGGATCACTTCATGACAGGCCGCGTTGATCTCCTCTTCGCTATAGCCGATCTCGATCTCGTACACGCGCGCCGACTCGAACAGGCGGCGCGTATGGTCGGCGAGACGGAAGTAGGCAGGGCCTTGCGGCGTGGCGTAGACGCGCTCGCCTTCGAATACCGAGGAGCCGTAGTGCAGTGCGTGGGTGCTGACGTGGACCGTGGCCTCGGTCCAGGGTTTGATCTGGCCGTTGTGCCAGAGAAATGGCGTGGTCATTGGACGTTCTCCTTTTGCGCGCGTCCATTCGCGCGAAGGTCAGAAAGCGGCCATCCATGGCCGCACTCTTCAACAAGAGCATCGCTACGTGGGGAGGCTTGTCGTTCGATGCGATTGACGATGGCGAGTGCCGCATGCGCGGTCGCTTCGATGATGTCAGTGCTGATGCCATTGCCGCGCCAGTCGCGCTCGCCGTGGCGCGCGGTGAGCTGCGCCTGGCCCTGCGCGTCGCCGCCTTCGCTGACGGCGCGCACCTGGAACTGCGTGACGTCCAGTGCGGTGCCGGTGGCGCGTTCGATCGCACGCAGCACGGCGTCGACCGGGCCGTCACCGATGGCGGCCTCGCCCACGTCGGTGCCGTTGTCGTGAGTCAGCTTCACCGATGCAGAAGCGCTGCCACCCATGTGCGAATTGGTATTGAGCTGCACCAGGCGCCACGGACCCGTCGCTTCCGGATCCATGCCCAGCGCGATCGCTTCCAGGTCTTCGTCGTGCACTTCGCGCTTCTTGTCGGCCAGCGCCTTGAAGCGCGCGAAGATGCTGTCCATCGAGGCTTCGTTGATGTCGTGGCCCATGCTCTGCAGTCGCTGGCGCAGCGCGTGGCGGCCCGAATGCTTGCCCAGCACCAGCTTCGTCTCGCCCATGCCCACGTCCTGCGGGCGCATGATTTCGTAGGTGCCGCGGTGCTTCAGCATGCCGTGCTGGTGGATGCCGGACTCGTGCGCGAACGCGTTGTCGCCGACCACGGCCTTGTTGCGCGCCACGGCCTGGCCGGTCAGCTGGGTCAGCAGGCGCGAGGTGGGATAGAGCTTGCGCGCGTCGATGCCCGTGTCCACGCCGAAGAAGGCGCCGCGCACGCGCAGGGCCATCACCACTTCCTCCATCGACGCATTGCCGGCGCGCTCGCCGATGCCGTTGATGGTGCATTCCACCTGGCGCGCACCGGCGGCGACGCCAGCGAGGCTGTTGGCCACGGCCATGCCGAGGTCGTCATGGCAATGCGTGGAAAAGACCACTTGGTCCGAGCCACGCACATGCTTGCGCAGGTAGGCGATGCGCTCCGCCATTTCCACCGGCGTGGTGTAGCCCACGGTGTCCGGCACGTTGACGGTGGTCGCACCGGCGGCAATGGCTGCGCTGAACACCTCCACCAGGTACTCCGGCTCGGTGCGCATCGCGTCTTCGGCCGAGAACTCCACTTCGTGGCACAGCAGCTTGGCTCGCTCGATGGCGGCGCAGGCGGTGTCGATCACCTGCTGCTTGCTCATGTTGAGCTTGTGCTCGCGATGCAGCGGGCTGGTGGACAGGAACAGGTGGATGCGCGCATGGCGCGCGGCTTCCAGGGCACGGCCGCAGGCGTCGATGTCGCCGTCGTGGCAGCGCGCCAGGCCTGCCACGGTCGGGCCGCGCAGTACGCGGGCAATCTCCGCCACCGAGGCGAAATCGTCGGGCGAAGCACTGGGGAAACCCGCCTCGAGGATGTCCACGCCAAGCGCCTCGAGCGCATGCGCCATGCGGAGCTTGGCGCGGCGATCCATCGAAAAGCCGGGCGCCTGCTCGCCGTCGCGCAGGGTGGTGTCGAAGATACGCACGCGTTCGGCGGCTACATCGCCCACGTCGCTGCTCTCGTTGCTGGTGCTGTCGGGGGTCATTGCTTCGCTCCGCTGGTGCGTCGCTCAAGGGCAATAAAAAACCCCGCATCCGTGTCCGGGTGCGGGGTTCTTTAGGTGGTATCAGGTTAGTTTTTCTTTACCTGGACACACGCCCTCAGCCCGCACCTCCGTTGGTAATAAGGAGTACGAGTACAAGGGCAAGAAGGAGGTTGTTGCGAAGGCGCAGCGCGCCGTCGATGGTCGGAGGACCAATCGGTTCGGCAATGCGATCGTGGCTGTTGCGCTGCGACATGCAACCGACCCTAATGGGGGTTGTTACGGGTTGTCAACAGTTTCGTTTGAAATTTCTGAAATCGCGTGCGAGAGCTCACAGTCGAGCGGCATTCGGACGTCCAGATGTCCAGACGTCCCATGCGGGAAATTCACGCATCACCGTCGATTGCTTCCGATAGCGATCGAAGATAGGCCGCCAAGGCGCGCTGCAGCTGGGTTTTCGCGGCTCGCCGCAGCGATGCCGGCTGCTCGTTCTGAAGCGCGACTGCCGCCTTCATCAGTTGCTGCACGACCATCGCTGCGGGGCGCAGTTCGCCCGCGGCCAGTCCCGGCGCGTGGATCGCGAGGATCTGGGAGAGGTAATCGCGCATGCGCTGGCGAATGGTGCGGGACAGCGAAGACGGCTCCGAGCCCACCGCTTCCACCAGCACCGCGAAGGACGGGTGCTGCCGTCGGTAGTCGGCGAAGGTGCGCACCAGCCGGGCCGCAAGTTCTTCCGTGCCCCAGCCGCGCGACTGTTCCACCAGCCGCTCCATGCGGCCGTACAGTGCTTCGGCATGGTCGGCCATCAGGGCATGAGCCAGCGCTTCCTTGGTGGGGAAGAACTGATACAGCGAACCGATGGAGGCCTCGGCGCGTGCGGCGATCTCGGTCATGGTGGCCGCGTCGTAGCCTTTTTCGACGAAGCAGGACGAGGCTGCCGCCAGCAGCGTCGCGACCCGCTCGCGGCCGCGCTGGCGCTGAGGCGCACGGCTAGCGGTGGTTGAATTACGTGAGGCCATCCTCATAAACTCCTATGTGAGGTTACCCTCACATAATTGCATAAGGCGCGATGTACCGCCGAGGCCAGTGCACGGTCTACGACGGGTCACCAGGCGCTCACGTTCCCCGCCGCCGTCCGGGCAAGTCTTGCCGGGCCGCTGGCTCCCCACCGGAGCACGACCATGGAAAAGCTTGACCCCCGCACCACCGCGCTGGTGCTGATCGACCTGCAGAAGGGTATCGCCGCGTTTGCCGGTGGTCCGCACTCTTCCGACGAGGTGTATACCCGCGCTGGTCGCCTCGCGGCTCGTTTTCGCGAACTGGGCGCGCCGGTGTGCCTGGTACGCGTGGGTTTTGCGGCCAATGGCGCCGACATGCTGAAGCCGCTCACCGACGAAGCCCCGCGTGGCGGAGCATTGCCGGCCAATTGGCTGGAATACGCCGACCAGCTCAACGTGGCCGAGGGCGACATCCACATCATCAAGCGTCAGTGGGGGGCGTTCTACGGCACGGAACTGGAGCTGCAGCTGCGCCGTCGCGGCATCACGCAGATCGTGTTGGGCGGCATTTCCACCAACATCGGCGTGGAATCGACCGCGCGCAACGCGTTCGAGCTGGGCTTCCACCAGGTGCTGGTGGAGGACGCGATGAGTTCGTCCAACGCCGAGCATCATCGCTTCGCGGTGGAGACCATCTTCCCGCGCCTGGGCCGCGTGCGTTCGACCGAGCAGGTGCTGGCCATGCTGGCTTGAAAGCCGCTTGCTTGGTTACCCTCGTCCGCTGGTCCGGGGCGAGGGAGCCTGCATGAAGATGAAGAACACGTGGTTGGCCATGGCATGCCTGTGCGGCGTGACGACCTTGCCGGTGCATGCGGAGCAGGGCGCCTTCGCGCCGCGCCACGTGCAGGTGGAAGGCCGCGACGTGGCCTATCAGGTCTTTGTGCCGAAGGGCTGGTCGCCGGATCGCGAATGGCCGGTAGTGCTGTTCCTGCACGGCAGCGGCGAGCGCGGCAGCGACAACGAGGCGCAGCTCAAACAGGGCCTGCCGCCATGGCTGGCCACGCATGGCGATGATTTCCCCGCGATCGTAGTCGCGCCGCAGGCGCCGGACGACACCATCTGGGACGGTGCGCAGGAGCGTGCGGCCCTTGCCGCGATGGAAGACAGCGTCGCGGCCTATCACGGCGACCGCTCGCGCCTGTATGTCACCGGGCTCTCGATGGGCGGTTACGGTGCATGGCAGTTCGCGGTCGACCACCCCGGCCTGTTCGCGGCGGCCGCGGTGATCTGCGGTGCCATCCGCGCGCCGGACGACATGCCCGAACTGGTGGTGCACGGCGCGCCCGAGGGCAGCAATCCTTACCAGTGGGTGGCCGAGCGGCTGAAGCCCATGCCGGTATGGATCTTCCATGGCGAAGTGGACGACCAGGTGTCACCCATCGAGGCGCGCAACATGTACGCCGCGCTGCTGAAGGCGGGCGACGACGTGCGATTCACCCAGTTTCCCGGCGTGAACCACGGCTCCTGGGGGCCGGCCTATGCAACGGCCGGGCTTTGGCCCTGGATGTTCGCCCAAACCAGCCGGCGTTGACGCTGCGCCCGCGCAAAAAGCACGGCGCGGGCACATTCATGGCCCGTGCCTAAACCGGTTTTGTTGCACTGCGTTTGAGCCTGTCCGGTCTTCGTTATGGCGATGTTATGCGGAGACGACTGTACGGACCTGCGGCGCAAGCCTAATGATTTTTTGCGGTGCAGCGGAAGATCCCGTTGCAAGTTCTTTACAAGCTTTCATGAAAACGTTTACGTTGGCGCCGCCGTGACCTCCGGTCACCCTCCATGCCGCCACCGTGACGACCAAGAAAGCGACCATCAAAGATGTAGCGCGCGAGGCCAAGGTGTCGGTGGCATCGGTATCGCGCGCGCTCAACGGCCAAGGTGGCGTCACCGCCGAAACGCTGGACCGCATCCGCGTTGCCGCCAAGCGCCTGCACTACATTCCCGACAACGCCGCGCGCAGCTTGATCACGCGCCGCACGCACACCATCGGGGCGCTGCTGCCCGACCTGTTCGGCGAATTCTTCTCCGAGCTGATCCGCGGCATCGATCTCGCCGCCCGCTCGCGCGGCCTGCACCTGCTGGTGTCCAGTTCGCACGATGGCGCCGATGAGGCCGCCACCGCGCTGCGCGCGATGCAGGGTCGTGTCGATGGCATGCTGATTCTTTCGCCATGGGTCGATGAAGCCTTCCTCGAGGCGAACATGCCCGGCGAGCTGCCGACCGTGCTGATCAACAGCCCGGTGCAGGGCCGCAGCGTGCTCAACATCGACAACCGCGGCGGCGCATACGCCATGACGGAGCACCTGCTGCGCACGGCAGGCCACAAGGACATCGCCTTCATCGCCGGCCCGGCCGGCAACTTCGACGCCGAGCAGCGCGAGCTGGGCTTTCGCGAGGCGATGAAGAAGTTCGCGCCCCAGGTGCCGCTCAACATCGTGGCGGGCAGCTTCACCGAGGAGTCGGGCTACCACGCGGGCCGCGAACTGCTCAAGCAGGCGCATCGCCCGGCCGCCGTGTTCGCCGCCAACGACATGATGGCGGTGGGTTGCCTCTACGCCTTCAAGGAAGCCGGACTGCAGGTGCCCGGCGACATGGCGCTGGCCGGCTTCGACGACATTCCCATCGCGCGTTATCTCTCGCCTCCGCTGAGCACGGTCAGCGTGCACATCGCCGAGCTGGGGCGAAACGCGCTGGAACGACTGTCCGCACAGATGGATGGGCGGCAGCCTTCGGATCGTACGGACGTGCTCGGTTGCGCGATCGCGGTCCGTGAAACCTGCGGCGGCAGCCGCGACGCGTCATCAAAAAACACCTATCAACCTGCACGCACATCCGATCCTTGATCGACTTTGGAGGGGAGACATGAAGTTGCCGCATCACCTTAAGAAAACCCTGCTGGCCAGCGTGATCGCCGGCGCGGTGGTGGCCACCGCCGCGTCGCCGAGCGTCGGCTGGGCGCAGACCGCCAATGCCACCTTGCGCGGCAAGGCCCCGGCCAGCGCCGAGGTCACCGCCAGGAACGTCGCCACCGGCGCGGTGCGCCGCGCGACTGCCGACGCGGAGGGCAGCTACGCCCTGGTCGGCCTTCCGCCCGGCACCTATCAGGTGGACGCCGGCCCGGGTACCGAGCGCACCGTGACGTTGACGGTCGCCTCCACTGCCTCGCTGGACCTGACCGCCGCCGCGCCGGCTGCCAATGCTGCCAATGCGCAGAACCTGGGCGGTGTTTCGGTCTCGGCCACCACCCTCCAGGAAGTGAAGACGCCCGAAGTGGGCGCCACCATTTCGCTGCGCCAGATCGACACGATTCCCCAGGTTTCGCGCAACTTCCTCGAGTTCGCCGACACCGTTCCGGGCATGGTGTTCTCGGTCGACTCGTCGGGGCACACGTCCTTGCGTGGCGGTGCTATGAACGATAGTTCTGTAAACGTTTACATCGACGGTGTGGGGCAGAAAAGCTACGTGGTGGCGGGGGGCGCGTCCGGCCAGAGCAACAGCCAGGGCAACCCGTTCCCGCAGCTGGCGATCGGCGAGTACAAGGTCATCACCTCCAACTACAAGGCCGAGTACGACCAGCTCGCCAGCGCCGCGGTGACTGCACAGACCAAGTCGGGCACCAACGACTTCCACGGCGAGACGTACTACCGCTATACCGACGACTCCTTCCGCGCCAAGACGCCGGCCGAAAGCGCATCGGCCACCAAGGCTTCTTCGGAAGAGAAGGAATACGGCTTTGCCGTGGGCGGTCCGATCATCAAGGACCAGATGCACTTCTTCATGGCCTACGAGGCCAAACGCTTCGACACGCCGGTGACGGTGGCGCCGAGCGCCGATGGTGCGCCGGGCGTGCCCTACCTGCCATCCAGCGTGGCCTCGCAGATGGGGCCGGCGAACCTGCCGTTCGAGGAGAACCTGTATTTCGGCAAGATCGACTGGGAGCCGACTGACCGCGATCGCTTCGAGGCCAGCGCGCAGGTGCGCAACGAGACCCAGCTCGACGGCATCGGTGCCAGCCAGCAGAACGCGGTGTCGGCTGCACGCAACGTCAAGAACAACGCCGAGCGTTACGTGGCGCGCTGGCAGCACAGCGGCGACGCGTACTTCAACGAACTGATCTTCGCCTACGAGGATGCCAAGTACGCGCCCACCGCAGTGACCGTCGGCAATGGCTACGTGTACACCTGGGAGCGTCCGATCGACGACCCGACCATCATCGCCACCGGCGCGGCCAGTCCGCAGGCCACGCAGAACAAGAGCCAGAAGGGCCCGTCGATCCAGGATGACTTCACCTTCAACGACCTGGAGTGGCACGGCGACCACGTCGTGAAGATGGGCATGAAGCTCAAGAAGGTGACGCTGGATGCATCCGACGCGTCGGACATCAACCCGCAGTACTACTACAACGTCAACACGGACGGCACCGCCGACACGCCGTACAAGGCCTACTTCACCAAGCCGGTGAACGGCCTGGGCCTGACCCCGTCGGTGTCGACCAAGAGCCGCCAGTTCGGCACGTACATCCAGGACGACTGGGCGGTCAACGACAAGCTCACGCTGAACCTCGGCGTGCGCTGGGACTACGAGCGCACACCGTCGTACACGGACTTCGTGACGCCGGCCAACGTGGTGGCGGCGATCTATTCGCAGGACACCAACGCCGGTGCGCCTGCCGGCCAGACCTATGCGCAGACGCTGGCCAAGGGCGGCATCAACATCAACGACTACATCAGCAACGGTTCCAACCGTTCGGCCTACAAGGGCGAGTGGCAGCCGCGACTGGGCTTCTCGTATGACTGGTTTGGCGACGAGCAGCATGTGATCCATGGCGGTGCGGGCCGTGCGTACGACCGCGACCTGTACGATTACCTGCAGCTGGAGACCACCAAGTCGGCGCTGCCTCAGTACACGATCTTCTTCCAGGATCCGGCCACGGGCACCTGTCATCGCGAAAGCACCCCGTGCTACGCGTGGGACCCGAATCTGCTCAGCGGCCTGCCTGCACTGCAAGCGTTGCTCGGCGCGTCCAGCAACGCCGGCACCGAGGTGGACCTGCTCAACAACAAGCTGAAGGCGCCATATTCGGACCAGTTCAGCCTGGGCATGTCCAATCAGGTCGGTGATTGGCAGACCGACGCCACGGTCGTGCGCGCGCTCAGCTATGACGGTTTTGCCTTCACGCTGGGCAACCGCTATCCCAATGGCGCGTTCTTCCAGCACAGCAACGACAACCAGCAGAACAGCCAGCCGTGGGGCAACGGCATTCCGGGCTTCGGCGCGCTGATCCTGGGCGACAATGGCATTTCCACCCGCAGTACGCAGCTGTTGCTGTCGGCCTCCAAGCCGTACGACAAGGCATCGGGCTGGGGCGCCACGTTCGCGTACACCTTCACCCACGCCAAGCAGAATCGCGACATCAACGAGCATTACTCGTTCGACTACGGCACGATCCAGGAATACCCGTTCATCACCTCGAATGCGGCGGCCAAGCACCGCTTCGTCGCCACCGGCAACATGGACGGCCCGTGGGGAACCGTGCTGTCGGCCAAGCTCACCCTGGCTACGCCGCTGCCGTACAACGGCGCGGCTTGCTACCCGGGCGTGACGCTGCCTGACGGCAGCAGCTGCGTGCCGTCGGCGGCGGTGCCGCAGGGCTCCAAGTTCCTCATCGGCGGCAAGATCTGGGGCTATCGCGACATCGACCTGCAGGCCACCAAGGACTTCGATCTGGGCCATGGCATGACGCTGTACGGCCGTTTCGATGTGCTCAACGTGTTCAACTGGCACAACTACTCCGACTACATCGCGACGTTCGTGCCGGGCAACACCATGGTCAGCTACAACACCACGGGCAACATCACTTTCGTGCCGCGCACGGTGAAGTTCGAGGTCGGCCTGAAGTTCTGACGGCCGCTTCGCAACCGCCCGCCGTCTCCCCCCGGACGGCGGGCAAACCGTCGGCTCCCATCCCCTGGGAGTCGCCGGAAGCGCGGGGCGGGCAACCCCTCCCATGCCCGTCCCGGCCGGACCGCCCGCCGATGGCAACACGGGGGCGATCCGGTGTTTTTCCGCGGAATGGCGGCTGTTTGTGGGCAGTCCGCCATTTCCGCCTTTTCTTCACGGGTCTGCGATGAATCGAACCAAGCTGCTCCGTTTTCTCCCCGTGGCGGCGGCTGCCATGCTCGCCTTTGTCTCGGGCACCGCATCGGCCGCCAGCAGCAACGCAACAGCGAGCCATGAATTCAACGCGATGCCCGCCGCGCAGCGCGCGATGGTCGAGGACCTGGAGAAGCGCACGTTCCAGTGGTTCTGGGACGGCGCCGACCCGAAGACCGGTCTGGTGCCCGATCACTGGCCCGGCGATTCCTTCGCCAGCATCGCTTCGGTCGGTTTTGCGCTCACCGCGTATGGCGTAGGCGTGGAGCGCGGCTACATCACGCGCAAGCAGGCGGTGGATCGCACGCTGGCCACGTTGCGCTTCTTCAATGATGCGAAACAGGGTGACGACGAAGACGACGTCACCGGCTATCACGGCTTCTACTACCACTTCCTCGACATGCAGACCGGCAAGCGCCATGCACGCGGCGTGGAGCTGTCGAGCGTGGATACCACATTGCTGCTGGGCGGCGTGCTGTTCGCGCAGTCGTACTACGACCGCAACAGCAAGGACGAAAAGGAAATCCGCCAGCTCGCCGATGCCATCTACCGCCGCGTCGACTGGACCTGGATGCAGCCGCATTCGCCGCTGATCAGCATGGGCTGGACGCCGGGCGGCAAGTTCATCCCGGCCGACTGGAAGGGCTACAACGAAGGCATGCTGGTCTACGTGCTGGCGCTGGGCTCGCCCACGCATGCGGTAGCCGACGATGCATGGACCGCCTGGACGAAGACCTATCCCGAATACTTCGGTGAGTTCCAGGGCCACAGCTTCCTCAACTTCGCGCCGCTGTTCGGCCATCAGTACAGCCACGCCTGGATCGACTTCCGCGGTATCCGCGATGCGTGGAGTCGCGAGCACGATACCGACTATGCGCAGAACAGCCGCGAGGCGACCTACGCGCAGCGCGCCTACGCCATCGCCAACCCCAATCACTGGACCGGGTACGGTGAAAACATCTGGGGCCTCACCGCGTGCAACGGTCCGGGCGATGCGGTGGTGAAGCGCAACGACGGCAGCACGCGTGCGTTCTATGGCTACACCGCGCGTGGCGCGGGGCGTGACTACGTATCCGACGATGGCACCATCGCGCCCACGGCGGCCGGTGGCTCCATCGCCTTCGCGCCGGAGATCGTGGTGCCTGCGCTGATGGAGATGAAGGCGCGCTATGGCGACGCCGTATATACCAAGTACGGTTTCGTCGATGCCTTCAATCCCAGCTACGATACGGGCATCGCGCCGCAGGAAGGTCGCGCCGTGCCCGGCATGGGCTGGGCGGACGACAAGCAGATCGGCATCGACCAGGGCCCCATCGTGCTGATGATCGAAAACTGGCGCAGCGGTTTCGTGTGGAACGTGATGCGCAAGAATCCCTACATCCGCAAGGGCCTGGAACGCGCCGGCTTCACTGGCGGCTGGCTGGAACAGAAAACGCGCTGAGACATGCCGACCACCCCACTACGCCACGCCAACGCGATGCTGCCAGCCAGATGGCTGGTGTTGCTCGGCGGCGTGGTGCTGGCACTGGCTGGCTGTGCCTCGCCCGATGAGGCGCATACGCTGACCTTCTGGACCATCGGCCGCGAAGGCGAGGCGGTGGCGAAGCTGCTGCCGGCGTTCGAGCGCGAGCATCCGGACATCCACGTCAACGTGCAGCAGATTCCGCTGCCGGCGGCGCACCAGAAACTGCTCACGGCCTTTGCCGGCGACTCCACGCCGGACGTCAGCCAGCTGGGCAATACCTGGATCGCCGAGTTCGCCACGCTGCGTGCGCTGGAGCCGCTGCAGGCGCGCGTGGATCGTTCGACAGTGGTGAAGCGAGACGACTACTTCACCAACATCTGGGCCACCAACGTGATCGACGATACGCTGGTCGGCGTGCCCTGGTACGTCGATACGCGGCTCATCTTCTATCGCGTCGACCTGCTCAAGGCCGCGGGCTTCAGCGCACCGCCGCGAAACTGGGCCCAGTGGCGCAAGGCGCTGGCCGCGCTGAGTCGTCCGCAGCAAGGCATCTACGGCATCCTGCTGCCCACCAACGAATACGAGCAACTGATGTCGCTGGCGCTGCAGCAGGACGAGCCGATGGTGCGCGATGGCGGACGCTACGGCAATTTCCGCAGCGAAGGATTCAAGCGCGCGCTGTCGTTCTACGTGGATACGTTTCGCCTGCACCAGGCACCGCCGATCACCGCCGTGGAAGCGGGCAATCCATGGGATGAGTTCGGGCGGGGCGTGTATGCGTTCTACTTCTCCGGCCCGTGGAACATCGGCGAATTCCGCCAGCGCCTGCCGGCCGGTGAACAGGACCGCTGGGCGACCGCGCCGCTGCCGGGGCCGGAGGGTGCTGGCGTGGGTGCGGCGGGCGGGTCCAGCCTGGTGATCTTCCGTCGCTCGCGGCACAAGGAAGCGGCGTGGGCACTCATCGAATATCTCTCGCGCCCCGACGTGCAGCAGCGCTTCTACGACTTGCTGGGCGACATGCCCGCGCGCCGCAGCGCCTGGGACGGTGACAGCCTGCGCAACGATCCCAAGGTGCTGGCGTTCCGCGAGCAGCTGGAGCAAGTGAAGCCCACGCCGCCCGTACCGGAATGGGAGCGCATCGCCAACGAGATGCAACTGGTCGCCGCACAGGCGGTGGCAGGCACGCTCAGCATCGACGAGGCCGCCAAGGAGATGGACCGGCGCGCCGACCATATCCTGGAGAAGCGGCGCTGGATCCTCGACCACGAGCGCCGCGTCGCGGGAGCCGCGCCATGAATGCGCCGCGCGCCGCATGGTGGTTCCTCACGCCGGCCTTGCTGGTGCTGGGCGTCTTCTTCCTGGTGCCGGTGATCGCTGCGCTGGGTTTGAGCCTCACCGACTACGACCTCTACGCGCTGGCCGACATCCGCCACCTGCGCTTCGTGGCGCTGGCCAACTACTGGGATCTGCTGCATCAGGAGCGCTTCTGGTCAGCGTTGGGACACACGTTCTATTTCGTGCTGGCCGGCGTGCCGTTGTCGATCCTGGTCTCGCTGGGCGCAGCCTTGCTGCTCAACTCGCCGCTGGCACGCTGCAAACCGTTCTTCCGCACCGCGCTGTTCGCGCCGATGGTGACCACGGTGGCGGCGGTGGCGCTCGTGTGGCGCTATATCTTCAACACCAAATACGGCATGGCGAACTACCTGCTTGGCGCCATCGGCATCCATCCGGTGGACTGGCTGGGCGATCCGCACTGGGCGATGCCCACCATCATCCTGTTCGCGGTGTGGAAGAACTTTGGCTACAACATGATCATCCTGCTCGCTGGCCTGCAGGCGATCCCGGCTGATCTCTACGAAGCGGCGCGCATCGATGGCGCCTCGCCGCTGCAGCAGTTCCGTCACATCACCTTGCCGATGCTCGCGCCGACGTTGCTGATGGTGGGCATCCTCACCGTGACGGGCTATTTCCAGCTGTTCGCGGAGCCCTACGTGATGACCGAGGGCGGGCCGCTGCAGAGCACCACCAGCGTGCTGTACCTCATGTACAACGAAGGCTTCAAATGGTGGAACTTCGGCGCCGCCTCGGCGGTGGCCTTCCTGTTGTTCGTGATCATGTTCGCCGTTACTGCGCTGATGCTGCGCGTGGCGCGCCGCGGAGCCACGGCATGAATCAGCGCATCGCCAAGGCGCTCATCAATGGCCTGCTGATCGGCGGCGCCGTGGTCGCGCTGTTTCCGTTGATATGGATGTTGTCGGTGTCGTTCATGCAGCCCGGCGCGGCCAGCGCGCTGCCGCCACCGTTGCTGCCGGCCAACGCCACCTGGCACAACTACGAAGCGCTGTTCATCCATGCGGGCATGGGCCGCTACCTGCTCAACAGCCTGCTGATTTCCGGCGCCATCACCGTGCTTTCGCTGGCATGCAACCTGATGGCCGGCTACGCGTTCGCCAAGCTGCGTTTCCATGGCCGCGAGCGCTTGTTCCAGGGCTTGCTCGGCATGCTGGTGATTCCCGCGCAGGTGGCGATGCTGCCGCTGTTCCTGATGCTCAAGACCATGGGCCTGGTGAACAGCTACGCTGCCGTGATCGTGCCTGCGATGGCCACGGCGTTCGGCATCTTCCTGGTGCGCCAGTACGCGCGCAGCATTCCCGATGAACTGATGGAAGCCGCCCGTATCGAAGGCGCCGGCGAGCTGCGCATCTTCACGCAGATCATGCTGCCGCTGCTCAAGCCCATCATGGTGACGCTGGCGATCTACACCTTCCTCACCGCGTGGAACGACTTCATGTGGCCGCTGATCGCCTTGACCGGGCAGAACCATTACACGCTGCCGATCGGCCTCGCCTCGCTGGCGCGCGAACACGCGCAGGACAGCGAACTGATGATGGCCGGCTCGGTAGTCACGGTCATTCCCGTGCTGGCCTTGTTCCTCGCCATGCAACGCTATTACATCGAAGGCCTGCTGTTGGGCAGCGTCAAAGGCTGACCGCCGTCAGGCGATACGGGTGCCGCTACTCGGTTCGAAGAAATGCAGACGATCCTGAGCCAACGCAAAGTGCATGACGGCGCCAGCCTCGGGCAGGGCGCAGGGAGCCACGCGCGATACCAGCGGCTGCGTGCCGCGCCGCAGGTTGAGGAAGATCTCGTTGCCGACGGGCTCGGGCACTTCGAGCACCGCACCGAGGGCGGCATGTTCGACACCGCTCAGTCGAAGGTCTTCGGGGCGCACGCCAAGCACAACCTCGCGGTCGATCCAGGGCAGCAATTCAGGGCTTTGTGCGATCAGTTCGCCAAGCGGTATCGCGCCGTCGGATGTTTCCAGCTCCCATGCACGCGTGTGCCGCAGCGTGCCGCGCAGCAGGTTCATCGCGGGCGAACCGAGGAAGCCGGCGACAAACAGGTTGGCCGGCTTTTCGTACAGGCGCATCGGCGTGTCGATCTGCTGGATCTTGCCGCCGTCCAGCACCACGATGCGCTGGCCCAGCGTCATCGCTTCCACCTGGTCATGCGTCACATAGATCGTTGTGGTGCCCAGCTGGCGATGCAGTCGGGCGATTTCCACGCGCATCGACAAGCGCAGCTTGGCATCGAGGTTGGACAGCGGTTCGTCGAGCAGGAACACCTTGGGCTCGCGCACCAGCGCACGACCCAACGCCACGCGTTGCCGTTGTCCGCCGGAGAGCGCCGCCGGCAACGCGTCGAGGCGATGTTCCAACTCCAGCAGCTTCGCCGCATCGCGCACGCGCGCATCGATCTCGTCGCCAGGCTTGCCGCGCAGGCGCAGGCCGAACGCCATGTTCTGCGCGACCGTCATGTGCGGATACAGCGCATAGTTCTGGAACACCATCGCGATGTCGCGATCCTTGGGCGACACCTCGTTGACCACGCGGCCGCCGATGCCCAGCGTGCCGGACGAGATCGATTCCAGCCCCGCGATCATGCGCAGCAGCGTGGTTTTTCCACAGCCGGAAGGCCCCACCAGCACCAGCAGTTCGCCGTCGGCGATCTCGAAAGTCGCCTCGTCGACGCCGACATGTCCGTTGGAATAGACCTTGCGCAGCCGATCCAGAGTCACCGTTGCCATCGACGTTGCGTCACTCCCCTGTCCGGGCCGTGGGCGGCCACTGCATATCTAGGTGAAAAGACCCGTGCACACGCGGGTCGCGCTCCGCTATTCTCGACATGTAAACGTTTTCATCAAGCCGCACTGCGGCATAAGGAATTGCCTCCATCATGACCCACAGCTACCGCTTCCCGGCGGATTTCCATTGGGGCGCCGCCACCTCGGCTTATCAGATCGAAGGATCGCCGCTGGCCGATGGCGCGGGTCCCAGCATCTGGGAGCGCTTCGCCCACACGCCGGGCATGATGGCCAACGGTGATACCGGCGACGTCGCTTGCGACCACTACCGTCGTTACAAGGACGACGTGCAGTTGATGCGCGCGCTGGGCTTGCAAGGTTATCGCTTCAGCATCGCGTGGGCGCGCGTGCTGCCGGAAGGCACCGGCCGCATCAACCAGAAGGGTTTGGACTTCTATTCGCGACTGGTCGACGAGCTGCTCGAAAACGGCATCGAACCGAATGCCACGCTGTTCCACTGGGATCTTCCCGCAGCGCTGGACGATCGCGGCGGCTGGTTGAATCGCGATATTGCTAACTGGTTCGCCGAGTACGCCAGCGTGGTCTACAAGGCGCTGGATGGCCGCGTAAAGCGCTGGTCCACCCTCAACGAGCCGTGGGTGGTCACCGATGGCGGCTACCTGCATGGCGCGCTGGCACCGGGCCATCGCAGCCTGTATGAAGCGCCGATTGCCGCACACAACCTGATGCGCGCCAGCGGTGCCGGCATCCAGGCGTATCGCGCCATCGGCAAGCATGAGATCGGCGTGGTGTTCAATATCGAGCCGAAGTATCCGGCGTCTGATAGCCCCGAAGACCTCGCCGCCACGCGACGCGCGCAGGCCTACATGAACGAGCAGTTCGCAGATCCGGCGCTGCTGGGCAGCTATCCGCCGGAACTGAAGGAGGTTTTCGGGCCGGCATGGCCGGACTTCCCCGAGGACGATTTCAAGCTCACGCGGCAACCCGTCGACTACGTGGGCATCAACTACTACACGCGCGCCGTGGTGAAGAACGATCCGAACCACTATCCGCTGCGCGCGGCGCCGGTGCGCCAGCCCAACAAGACGTACACGGAAACCGGCTGGGAAGTGTACGAGCAGGGTCTTACCGACACGCTCACCTGGTTCAAGCAGCGCTACGGCGACATCCCGCTCTACATCACCGAAAACGGCTCGGCCTTCTACGATCCGCCGGTGGCCGAAGGCGATGTGCTGGAAGATCCGCTGCGCACGAACTACCTGCGCAGGCATCTCAAGGCGATCCATCGTGCGATCGAGGCAGGCGTGAACCTCAGGGGTTACTACGCGTGGTCGCTATTGGACAACCTGGAGTGGTCGCTGGGCTTCTCCAAGCGCTTCGGCCTGTACCACGTGGATTTTGCCACGCAAAAACGCACGCCCAAGGCGACGGCGAAGTTCTATGCGAAGGTCATCGAGACGAACGGCGCCGTGCTGGACGACTGAGTCGCCCGCTGTCTTTGTCGAAATGTCGTGGGAGCGCACCCTGTGCGCGACCGCGGAGTGGCGTTGTACCGCTTCGCAGGCTCGTCGCGTTCAGGGTGTGCTCCCACAGTGGCGCTTTGGGCGAACCTGGCGGCGGCGGTGCGGACCCCTTTCGTAGGAGCGCACCCAGTGCGCGACCGCGGAGCTTCGGCGTTACCGCTCCGCGGCGTCCCTTTTGGCGGGATAGGCTCGTCGCGCACAGGGTGCGCTCCCACAGAATTCACTCTCAGGGTTGTCGAACCCAAACCGGGAACAACGCGGTTGCTCAGCCCGTAACCGCCTGCTCCCGCTCCACCCGCCTTACCAGCCATTCCCTCAGCGCCGCATCGCTCGCCGCCAGCGGTTCCGCGTGGGCTGGGCGCCGCAACATCTCCATGAGGGCCGGTGGCACCTCCACCGTTCGCCCGATCAACGGCTCGACCACGCTGTCGAACTTTGCCGGATGCGCCGTCGCCACCACGGCCCACGGCAGCCCGGTGGAACCCATCTGGTCGAGCAGGTGCACGGCGGTGGCCGTGTGCGGACAGAACAGTTCGCCGTGGTCTCTTGCGTGCCGCACGATGGTGTCGCGGATGGTGTCGTCGTCCACGCTGTTGGCGTGCAGTTGCATGCGCAGTTCGTAGTCGTGCGGGAAGGTCCAGCGCAGGCGTTCGAAGTTGCTTGGAGCACCCACGTCCATCGCGTTGGCCAGCGTGGGAATGGCGGGGCGGGGCGAGTACGCATCGCCGTCGAAATAGTCGGGCAGGGTCGCATTGGCATTGCACGCCAAATGGATTTCACCCACCGGCAGGCCCATCTCGCGCGCCCACACGCCGGCCAGCGCATTGCCCAGGTTGCCGGTGGGCACGATGAAATTGAGTGGCGCGCGATGGCGGTGCCACCAGGCGAGCGATGCGTGTGCGTAATAGCTCATTTGCGGCAGCAGCCGGCCCAGGCTGATGCTGTTGGCGGAAGACATCGGCACGCGAGCCTGAAGGTCCGCATCGTTGAGCGCCGCCTTCACCATGCGCTGGCAATCGTCGAAGCTGCCGGCGACGCGCAGCGCATGCACGTTGTCGCCGAAGCATCCCAGCTGATGGGCCTGTCGCGGCGACACACGTCCATCGGGATAGAGGATCACCACGCGCACGCCGCTCTGGCGATGGAACGCGGCCGCCACGGCGGCGCCGGTATCGCCGGAGGTGGCGACCAGGATCGTCAGCGGGGCATCGCCATCGCGCCGCAGGCGGCGAAAGCACGCGGCGAGGAAACGTGCGCCGACGTCCTTGAATGCGGCACTGGGGCCATGGAACAACTCCAACACCGAGGCGCCATCCAGATACGCCAATGGTCGCAGTGGCACCGGAAAGTCGAAGGCTTCGCGGCAGATCGCCGGCAGCTCCGCCAGCAGTGGCGTCGCGCGAAAGAACGGTGCCAGCAGCGTCTGCGCCGTGTCCGCCAGTGAGCCATGCGGATCGAAGGCGGCTGCATCCCGTGGCGGCAACACCTCCGGCACATAGAGCCCGCCATCCGGTGCCAGCCCGGTGGCAATCACTTCATCGATGCGCGCCGCGTGTCGTGCGCTGCGCGTGCTCCGGTAATGCAACGGCTCGGTCATGCCGCTTCCTCGTCCAGCAGTTCGGCGGCTGGACCATTGATGGGTGATACCAGGCGGTCGCTGCCGATGCCTTCTTCGGCAAACGCGAGCACCATCGCGGTGGCGGCGCGCTCGGCATCCTCGCGCGTTTCGTACCAGCCGAACACGCTGGGGCCGCCGCCGGAAATGCTGGCGCCGAGCGCGTGATGATCCAACGCCGCCTGTTTCACCCGTGCGAATCCCGGCACCAGCGGAGCACGGCGCGGTTCCACCAGCACGTCCTTGAGGCCTTCGCGCACCAGCGTGGCGTCGCCGCGATGGCAACCGGTGAGCACCAACGCAAGGTTGGCGTGCTGGGCGACCACCTCGCCCAGCGCAAAACCATCGGCGAGCACCGCGCGCGATTCGCGCGTTTCCAGCACGACATGCGGATGCACCAGGGCGCAATGCCAGGCGTCGGGAACAGGCAGGCGCAGCAGGCGGTCCCGGGTCGCCAGCACCAGCCCGCCCAGCAGCATCGGACCCAGGTTGTCGCCGTGGCGACTGCCGCTGGCAACCACTTCGCCATCCAGCGCAAAGCCGTACAGCGACTCGCGCGGCAACGGGCGTTCCAGCAGCGCGTTGGCGGCGACCAGGGCCGCCACGCACGACGCGGCCGAGCCACCCATGCCGGAACCCAGGGCGATGCCCTTGTGCAGCTCCACCTCGAAGCCGTGGCGCAGCCCCAGCGCACGGCGCAGGGAAAGCAGGGCGGCACCTGCGGTATTGCGCCCAGGATCCAGCGGCAGATCGGTGACCAGCCCATGGATGGCGGCGATGCGCACGGTGGGCTCGTCGATGCGGCGAACGATGGCCCGATCCCCGGCGCCTTCCACGCTGTGGCCCAGGATGTCGAAGCCCACGCCGACGTTGCCCACGCTGGCATAGGCCATGGCCTGCGCGCTCAGGGCACGTTGCGGCGCGTCCATCGGGTCGACCAGTCGCGCATTCATCAGCGCACCTCCAGCGATTCGGCGATGCGTAGAAGATCGGCGAAAACACCCGCCGCTGTCACCTCCGGGCCGGCGCCCGGCCCTTGCACCAGCATCGGATTGTCGCGATAGCGGTGGGTGGTGAATTGCACGATGTTGTCGGTCAGGCGCGAATGGGCGAACGGATGCGAGGCCGGCAGCATGGCCAGGTGCACGCTGGCGTGGCCTTTCGCGTCGAGGCTGGCCACATGACGCAGCACGCTGCCCTGGGTCTGTGCGCGGGCCACTTCACGTGCCATCGAGCGGTCGAGCAGGTGCAGGTTTTCCAGCGCCTCCTCGGGCGACATGGCGGCCAGTTCGGGTGGCACCAGGCTCTGCACGTTAACGTCCTCCAGCGACAGTGGCCAGCCGGCTTCGCGGGCGAGGATCACCAGCTTGCGCGCCACGTCCAGGCCGGAGAGATCGTCGCGCGGATCGGGCTCGGTGTAGCCCAGCGCATGCGCCTCGCGCACCAGGGCGGAGAACGGCCGGCTGCCGTTGTGCCGGTGGCACAGCCAAGCCAGCGTGCCGGAGAACATGCCTTCGACGGCGAGCAATTCGTCGCCGGTATCGAGCAGGTCGCGCAGCGTCTGCACGACCGGAAGCCCCGCGCAGACGGTCGCCTCGTAGCGGAAGCGCGCACCGCTGACGCAGGCCGCGCGGATCGCCTGCAGGCGCGGGAAGGAGCCGCTGCCGGCAAGCTTGTTCGGCGTTACCACGTGGATGCCCTGCGCCAGCCATTGGGCGTAGCGCGATGCCACGGCTTCGCTGGCGCTGCAATCGATCAACAAGGCGTGGCGACCGTCGTCGCCGCAAACATGGGCAGCGAACTCATCCAGGTTGCTGGGGCGCCAGGTCTGCGCACCGCCGTAGCGGCCGTTGAGTTCGGGATCGTCGGCATCGAGCCACATGCGGCGGCTGGCCGCCACGCCGCAGAGCTTGATTTCGAGGCCGGCCCGCGCGAGTCGAGGCCGCGCTGCGCGCAGCTGATCGAGCAGGGCGCTGCCGACACGGCCGGGACCGACCAGGCCCACGGCGAGCACGCGCTGGCGTGCGGTGACCATCGGCAGCGCTGCGGCATGCGGCGGTAGTGATGGCTGTTCGAGCGATGACGATACGGCAAGGTTCACGGCGGCCTCCTTTTTGGGGCCCGTGCTCGCTGGCGGTATCGGAGTGGTGCATCCGGTCCGCCTCATCGAGGGCGGGACCGTTTGCGTTGGGAAACTTATTCGCGCACGGAAACCCACCCCGACCCGGTGGTAATAGTGGTCGTGGTGGTGGTCGTGACGAAGGTGATGGCGCCTGCGCACAGCGGCACGCTGCCGGTCGGAACCGGGCGAAAAAGCGTGCAGGCTGGCGAAATGGACGGCGACATGGAACCGACCTTAGGCCGATTGTTGCAGTGCAGTCAACAGGTACGTTTGAAACTTTCTGACGGATGGACGGCCAAATGACCCACGCGGTGCCCACTGTAGGAGCGCACCCAGTGCGCGACCGCGGAGATGGTTCGTACCGCGGTTCTGGGTCTACCCGATCCAGAACCGCATCCCCGCTGTACAGGCTTTTCGCGCACTGGGTGCGCTCCTACAGGGCGACGATGGGGCGCAGCGGTTGTGCCACCGCGCCCTGTAACATCAATGCGACAGGTCGACGACGTAGATCGCCGTGCCGTCGCCGTTGTCCTTGAGCTGGCGGATGTTCTTCAAACCCACCGAGCGCGCGACGTCCTGCTTGTTGGCTGCACCCTTGAACACCACCTCGCCGCGGGTCTTCACCGGAGCGAAGTGCCACGAGGCGGCGGGCAGCGTCTTGGCATCGATGGTCTTCTGCCGCTGCAGCCACTTGGCGAGGATTTCGCGCGCGCCATCGGGTGCGGCCATCACGATGTTCTTGCCGTCCAGGCCGGGGAAGTTGCCGCCGCCGCTGGCGCGGTAGTTGTTGGTGGCGACGACGAACTGCTGCTGCGGCGTCACCGCCTTGCCCTTGTACGCGAGCTTGCTGATGCGTGCGCCCGCCGGCTTGGTCACATCGATGACGTAGGCCAGGTCACCCTGGATCTGGTCGAAGTTGTAGCCGGGCATGCGCGTGTTGATCAGCTCCTGCTCGCCTTCCTTCGACGGATCGATCCGGTTGAAGCGTTCGGCGGATTTCTCCAGCCACGCCTTGAGACCGGCGCCATCGACCTGCACGGCCGAAAGCGTGTTCGGATAGAAGTACAGGTCCGCCGCGCTGCGCAGGGTGAGCGGGCCGGGCTCGACGTCGGTGTAATCGTCGGGACCGCCGAAGCCGGTGCGGAACGCCGCGGCCGACGACAACACCGGCAGCTTGGCCAGTTCCGGATGCAGCTTGGGCAGTTCGCTCTGCACGTAGTCGCGCATCGCGGCATTGATCGGCGCGAGCGCGCTCATGTTGCCTTCGTCGGCGAAGTAGCTGTTCATGGGCACGCGGGTTTCGCCGATGGGCGTGTTCACGTACTGCATGGCCGCTTCATGGGCCTGTTGCACCAGCGGGGCAATGGCGGGATCAGCCGGTACGCACTCCATCTTTTGCGAGCCCGGCTTGCCCGGGCTGCCTGATTTGTTGCAGATCGGGCGCACCTCGCTATGCGTCTGGCTGGCGTCGATCACCCAGCGGCCGTCCTTGCGCTGCAACGCGAGATCGATCACGCCAAGATCCTTGCCGAAGAAACCGCCCATCACCGCCGGCTTGCCGCGCACGAAACCGCGATCGGCATCAACGTCCTGCATGCCCTTGTAATGCGGACCGGGGAATTCGGTGTGCGAGTGGCCCATCAGCACCACGTCGACGCCGGGAATGCCGGCGACGTACCAGCCGCCGTTCTCCATGTCCGGCGTGTACGGCGCGGTGTTGAGGCCGCCGTGCAGCACGGCGATGACGAGGTCCGGATGCTGCGCCTGCAGTTCCGGCAGGTACTTCTGCGTGGCTTCGACCACGCCGGTGACGGTCACCTTGCCGGCGAGGTTCTGCTTGTCCCACTCCAGGATCGGCGGCGGGGTGAGACCGATGATGCCCACCTTCAGCGGCACCTTGCGCTGGCTGCCGTCCGGCGCGGTCACGGTGATGTCTTTCTCCACCACGGTCCACGGTTTGAAGATCGGTGCGCCGTCGCGGGCGCTGAACACGTTGGACAGCACCAGCGGGAAGTGCGGACCGGCGCAGCGCTCGCTGCGACCGCCGTCCACGTTCATCGGCGTGCCGGTGACCTGCGAGAGGAAGCCCAGGCCGTAGTTGAACTCGTGGTTGCCGGCGGTGCCGCCGTCGTAGCCCATGGCATCCATGGCGCGGTAGATGCCCAGCTCTTCGTTGCAGCCCAAGGGCTTCACCTGGGCCTGGTAGTCGGCCAGCACGCTGCCCTGGATGGTATCGCCGCTGTCGAACAGGAAGCTGTTGGGGTACTGCTCGCGGGCACGGCGGATCAGGGTGGCGGTGCGCTCGTAGCCCACCGTGTCGTCCTCGCGCTGCTTGTAATAGTCGTAGCTCAGCACGTTGGAGTGGACGTCGGTGGTTTCCAGGATCGCCACCTGGGCATGGCTGCCATCGGGCAGGCTGGCAGGCTTCAGCGACTGGCTGGCGCAGCCCGCCAGGGCGGCAACGGCGAGCAGGGCGATGGGACGCGAGCGAAGGGGCATGGGGGGAGCTGTTCCTGTCGGGGACTGCGCACGCTACCAGATCAGCCGCGGGGCGGGCGGCGAAACCGGCGCTGAACCGCATGGCGCCGCCATTTTGCCGTTGCCGGCCGTTGTGCATGTGACGCTTTGAAGACCGTAGAATTGCGGCCGAATGACACCGAGGCCAAACAGGGGGCCCGATCCATATGCCGCAACAATCACTACGCTTCCTGCGGAAATGCGGACCCTGGCTGTTCGCTGCCGGCTTCTTCGTGTTTTGCGTGAGCATGACCGCGATGCGCGAACCGGCCCTGCTGCAGCAGGCCTTCGTGATCGCGCTGATGGTGTGCGCGTTCGGCGTGCTGCTGTTCGCCTTCGCGCGGCCGGCAACGGCGCTGGTGGTGAGTGGCGGCCTGTTCCTCGGCTTGAACTTCCTGTCCGTGATGAAGCTGCGTTACCTCGACTCGCCGCTGATGCCGGCGGATTTCATCTACTACGCGCGCAGCAGCCTGCTGGAAACGCTGGGGCACTACCCGCACCTGTGGACGCTGGCGCTGGCTGTGGGCGTGGTGACGCCGCTGGCCTTGTGGGCCGTCTGGCGCTTCGACCGCCGGCTGCTCGCCAACCTCAGCCCCAGTCGTGCGCTGCTGACGCGCGTGGGCGGCGTCGGGCTGTGGGCGCTGGCGTTCTGGGTGTGCCTGCTGCCGGACGGCCCGTTTGCCGAAGTGCACGCCCGCAACGTGTGGGAAAAGCTTTCCGACGACGCCCAGATCACCAACTTCTTCGTCAACTTCAGTGATTCGGACATCCAGATGCCCGCCATGGCCGACGACGCCGTGGCCGAGCAGGATTGGGGCGCCACCGCCTCCGGGTTCCCGGCTGCAACGCCGCGTACGCCGGAAAACTATCCGGACATCGTGCAGGTGCTGGAAGAAAGCACCTTCAACCCGTCCAACTTCACCCAGTGCAACATCCCCGAATGCCGGGTGGGCATGTTCAAGGCCGATGCGCGCACCCGCGCCACCGGTCCGATGCGCGTGCATACGTTTGGCGGGGGCACCTGGGTAAGCGAGTTCGCCACGCTCACCGGCATGCCCCAGGACATCTTCGGGCCGGGCGGCATGTACGCGCCCTACGTGCTGGCGCCCCACGTGCAGGACAGCCTGCCGCGCCAGCTGCAGCGGCTGGGCTATCTCACGGTGGCGATCTATCCGACCAACGGCGCCTTCCTCAATGGGCGCAACGCATATACGGCCTACGGCTTCGACCAGTTCTACGACGCCGGCCAGCTCGGCCTGGAGGAGTGGGAGGAAACCGACGCGCAGATGTTCACCGCGGCCAAGCGCGTCTACGACAAGGTAAAGAAGCCGGGCCAACCGGTGTTCGTGATGATCCTCACCCTGGCCCAGCACGGCCCGCACGACACCGACCCGCTGTCGACGTTGCCGGCACCGTTCAACAAGGGCTTGCTGAAGGGCCTGCCGGTGCGCGAGTCGCTGAACTTCAATACTTACCTTTCCAACTTGCGCAACTCCGACGTGGCGATGCGCGGGCTGGAACACGACTTCCTCGATCGCGAGGAGCCGACGGTGATCGTGCACTTCGGCGACCACCAGCCTTCCTTCAGCGGCCTCATCCGCGAGATGCCGCGCGTCTGGCCGGACGGGCTGTCCGAATACAAGGACTACCTCACGTATTACATGATCAAGAGCAACTTCAAGGGCGCACCGCTGCCGCGCTATCCGTTGCTCGACATCGCACTGCTGCCGAGCATGGTGCTCCAGGCGGCGGACTTGCCGACCGATCCCTATTTTTCCGCTGCGATCGCGTTGCGCACGCGATGCAATGGCCTGTACACCGACTGCGCGCAACCCGCATTGGTGAAGTCGTACCACGCGTGGATATTCGACCGGCTGCACGTCTACCAGTAAGCGCGGGTTCTCTCCAGGGCGGAGGTTCCCTTCGCAATCGTCCGGACGAATGTTCGAGACGTCGAACATGTCCGAGCTCCAAGTTCGTGCAAGAGCCAGGCCGTGGCCACGGCGGACAACGTCAAGCCGCCAGCCGAGGCCGAGTCGGCGGTGTTTCCCTGCGCACGAAAATCGCTGTTGGGCAATGCCCGGGCGGCCTTTGTGATAGACGTCCAGACATCCGAAAGAAGTTGGGAATGGCCTTGCGTGTTTCACGCCTGACACTCCGCCATTTGGCCTGTATTTCCCCTGCACGCGACGGGCGTACGCTCGCCCCCGTTTTTGCGAGCCGCTTCCTGGGCCAGGCGCAAGGGGATGGCGAGGCGCTGTCAGGAAGCCGCTCGATGTAACGAGTGAACGAATGCCGGTACGTGCCGCCACTCCGGGAGTATTGGCGACGGCACGCGTGCGCGGCTGGTCTGGGAATTCAACGTCGGGGCTTCAGTTCGATCGGCTTGCACGTCGCTCGCGCGACGGGAGGGAAGGGCCATGCATCGCAGATCCGCTTTTGCCTGTCTGCTCGCCGCCTGCTCGGGACCGGCGGTCGCCACCACGTTGGTCTACACGCCGGTCAATCCCAACTTCGGCGGCAGTCCGCTCAACGGTCCCAATCTGTTGAACGAGGCGAATGCGCAGAACTACTACAAGAATCCCGGCGCCTCTGGCAGCGCGGGTGCAAAGCAGCTCACGCCGTTACAGCAATTCCAGCAGGAGCTGCAGCAGGCAGTGCTGTCGCGCATTGCACAATCGGTGACGGGAGGCATCGTCAATGCCCAAGGCCAGCTGGTGCCGGGCACCATCCAGACTTCCGATTTCATCATCAACATCTCGCAGGTGAGTCCCGGGGTGCTTCAGATCACCACTACGGACAAATCGACCGGGCAAACCACGTCATTCCAGGTCTCCGACAACAACAATGGCGAGCCGGGGCTCTGACATGGAGGCCACGCAACCAGGGGAAGCCGGGGCGCCCGAACCATACGCGACGTATAAGGTGATCCGCGCCGTGGCGAGGCTTTCGGTACTGATCCTGATGCTCGTGCTCGAATCATGTACCTCCATTCCGCCGCATGCCGACGAGCCTGCAGGCGTCGGCAAGCAGGCGCATCTGACACCCGCGTCCGATAGTTATCGAGATCTGCTGCATCTGCCGCGGCCCAAGGGGCGCATAACCGTGGCGGTGTACGGCATCCGCGACCAGACCGGCCAGTACAAACCCGCACCGGACAGCAGTTTCTCCACGGCGGTGACGCAGGGAGCGACTTCCATCCTGGTCAAGGCCCTGAACGATTCGCAGTGGTTTGTACCGGTGGAACGGGAGAACCTGCAGGATGTGCTCACCGAGCGGCGCGTCGTGCGTGCCGCGGAACCTGCACCGGCCGCCAGCACCACGCCTCCCAACCTGCCGGCATTGCTTCCGGCCAGCATCCTCATCGAGGGGGCCATTGTCGGCTACGACAGCAACATCAAGACCGGTGGCGCGGGTGCGTCTTATCTGGGCATCGGTGCCAATGCGCAGTACCGGACCGACCAGGTGACCATTTCCCTGCGTGCGATCGACATCCGCAGCGGCCGGATCCTGCACAGCGTATCGACCACCAAGGCGATCTATTCGACGCAGGTGGACCTAAATGTGTACCGCTTCGTGCGCTACCAGCATCTCCTGCAGATGGAGGTGGGCTATGCGCGCGACGAGCCTGCGCAACTGTGCGTCGCCGATGCCATCGAAGCTGCCGTAGTGAACCTGATCGTGCAGGGCGTGCAGGCCAATACCTGGGCGTTGGACGCGCCCTCTGATCTCGATTCACCGGTTTTCAGGCGCTACATCGAAGAACAGCGCACCGTGATGAACGACTATCCCGGAGCGCACGCCAAGACGGGTGGCTCATGAGGCGGCAGGCACGCTGCGTAGTGAGTTGCCTGGTGCTGGCCGCAGCGACAGCACGGAGCGCGGACAACAACACCGCATGGGTGGCTCAGGCCGGTAGCGCCAACGGTGTCGTCGCCAGTCAGGCGGGGCTTGCAGGGACAGCCGATGTGGCCCAGTGGGGCGACAACCAGGCCACCTCCGCCTATCAGGCTGGAAACTCGGACATGCTGTTGGTGAGCCAGGCCGGTGCGCTCAACAGTGTCGCCGTCGTTCAGACGGCCAACCTGCAGAGCGCAAGTATCGAACAGACAGGCTCGGGCAACAGCGCCTCTGTGACGCAGTCAGTCGACGCCGCTTGGGCGGACATAAGCCAGGTTGGCGATGGAAACATCGCGAGCATCGCGCAAGCGCCCAGCGCGGACGCAGCCAGCAACGCGGCCAACGAGGCCGCCATCAGCCAGCTTGGATCCACCAACGCCGCCGCACTGGCCCAGAGCGGGGCTGGCAATGCCGCAAGCGCCGTGCAATCGGGCGACGGCAATGTCCTCAATCTTGTCCAAAGCGGCACGGTGAACGTCGCCCAGGTCATGCAGGCGACTTCGGCTGCAGAAGCGTTCGTGATCCAGAGCGGGCAGATGAATCAGGCATCGGTCACCCAGGACGGAGCCGGTGACGTCACGCATGTGCAGCAATCTGGCACCGGCAACCAGGCGACGGCCAATGCCTATGGCGCCAACGACAGGATCGATATCACGCAAATCGGCAACGGTTTGCAAATCGCTGTTACCACAACCGGTAACAACACCCGTGCCTCCGTCATGCAGGGGCGGTGATGACGCGCACCCAACCTAGGGAGGTGATACCCATGCTACGCAAGACCCTCATATGCGTCGCCTTGAGTGCGACGCTCGGACTGGCCGGCAACGCGCTGGCCGGAAACAACAACAAGGCATTGGTCAACCAGAACGGGACCAACAATGTCGGCGCGGTGGACCAGACCAATGCCGATTCTTCCAATCAGTCCTTGAGCAACATCTATTTCAATTCGGGTGACGGCAATACGATCGATCAGCAGGGTGACAACAACAATGCGTCGGTGACCCAGGCGGGAAGCTCGAACAGTGCCCAGATACAGCAGGTCGGCGCCAACCAGGGTGGCGTCACTTACATCACGCAGAACGGCAGCGGCCTGCAGGGCTACATCTACCAGACCGGTACTGGCCAGACATCGAAGGCCGATATCTCACAGTTGGGCAGCAACAACTATGGAAGCGTGGCCGAGCTCAACACTTCCGGCGTATGGGGTGAGATCGATCAGGGCGTTTTCTATTCGCCCAAGGGAAGCAACAACCAGGCTTATGTATGGATGTTCGGAAAATCGGGCGAGTTCGGGCCCAATTTCACTTGGATCAGCCATGACAACCTGCTGGCCGATATTCCGCCGTTCTCAACCCTTGTGTTCCAGGAAGGCGATACAAGCGACTTCGCGTTTATCAGCCAGAACGGTGGCAGCGATAGCTCTGCGGTGATCTACCAGGGTTTCGGATCGAACAATTCGGCGTGGTTCTACCAGAGTGGATCGAGTGATAGCTGGGGCAGCATCGAGCAGCATGGCCAGTTCAATTCCGCGACCAGCTACCAGTGGAACGGTGTATCCGAATCGCACATCCTTCAATACGGAAGCTACGAGCAGGCCACCACCAACCAGTCTGGCGGGCTATCGCAGCTGCAGGAGAACTACGCCGAGATCGACCAGGGTCTGCTGGGCGGTGGATACGGCAATGTCGCCAGCATCGACCAGGTTGGATACTCCAACCAATCAACGGTGACGCAAGACGGCACGTTCAACTCTGCCAGCGTGTCGCAGAACGGTATCGCCAATTTTGCCAACGTCACGCAGAACGGTAACAACAATCTGGCGAACGTCACTCAGGTCGGCTTCGGCAATACCGCAAACGTGCATCAATGAGCATGTTGCTCCTCAGGGGGGCCGGTGGCGCCCGTCGGCGCCGCCGGACTTTCATGCTGCCCGCACTCGTGTGCGTGGCGATATCGCCCGCATGGGCGGGAACCGATCAGGAGTCCTTGCTGGGCAAGGCTGCGCCGGTGCCTGTCAAGGCGCCTGATGTGATGGCCGGGCTGGCGCCCGCGCTGGACTTTCTCGACAAGGGGATCATCGAGGGCGAGAGCGACGCCCTGATCGAAAGGCCACTGGACGAGACGGCGGCATCCACGGTCATTGCTGACCAGACCATCACCCAGACCGGACGCCAATTCGTCCATGGCTTCGAACAGGCGTGGCGCAATCGCGACGGCCTCGCGCATGTTTCCATCGCGATCAGCGAACGCCCTTCGGCACGGTGGGGCAGCGTGATTCGCGTCGAGGAAAATTTTGCCCTGATCTACCAGGTGGTGTTGTTTCCCGGTCGCGGTGATCCGTTGGCCGTGGGCGCCGAGGCAGCGCAGATGGCAAGCAAGAAAGCCTCGGCCATCGAAGCCGAGCGTCTGTTGTTCAAGGATCAGGATCTGGGTGCAGAGGAGCTTTGATGGGCTGGCGTGGGTCGATCCACGACGACCGGCACGCCTGCCTGTGAGAAGGCGCGTCTTGCGGTCACACATCCGCTGCACGACCGCCATGTACCCGCATCGCCGCCCCGTCGGGTTGTCCGAACATGGGTGCGGCCCTGCAGAGTAGAGCGGTTGTCAGGGGGCGTAGCGCACGCCGCTGATCCAGGTCTCATGCACCATCAGGCCATCATCCAGCACGGCGAAGTCAGCGCGTTGGCCTGCCACGAGGCGGCCGTGCGCATGTTCCAGACCTATCCATGCGGCGGGGTAGGCACTGGCCATGCGCGAGGCTTCGGCCAGCGGCAGGCCAACCATCTCCACGAGATTGCGCATGCCGGTGGCCATGTCCAGTGCGGAGCCGGCGAGCACGCCCGTGTCGCTCTGGCAGATGCCGTCGCGAGCGACGATGGTCTGGCCGTTGAGCACGTACTCGGGGTTGTCCGCGCCGACGGGCGGCATGGCGTCGGTCACCAGCACGCTCTTGCCGCGCGCCTTGGCGGCAATGGCGATGCGCAGCGCGGCCGGATGCACGTGGTGGCCGTCGACGATAAGCCCGCACCAGCTGTGGGGATCATCCAGCGCGGCACCGACCACGCCAGGCTCGCGGCTGCCGAGCGGCGTCATGGCGTTGTAGAGATGGGTGAAGCCGCACACGCCCGCATCCAGCGCGGCGCGCGTGGTGTCGTAGTTGGCCGCCGTGTGGCCGGCCACCACCAGCACGCCCGCTTCGGTGAGCTGGCGGATGGTGTCGAGCGGTACTTCTTCGACGGCTAGCGTAAGCATCACCACGCCGCGGCGGTTGCGCGTGATGGCGGCGATGTCGTGCGCATCGGGCAGGCGGAACAGGCTGGCGTCGTGGATGCCCTTGCGCGCAGTGGCGAGGAACGGGCCTTCCAGATGAATGCCGAGCACGCCAGGCACGCCTTGTTCGATCGCGGCATCGACGGCATCCAGCGCCTTGCGCATCACCTCGGCAGTATCGGTGATCAGCGTAGGCAGGAAGCCGGTGGTGCCGAACTTGCGATGCGCGGCGCCCATGGTTGCCAGTGCTTCCACGGTGGGCTCGGCATTGAACAGCACGCCGCCGCCGCCGTTCACCTGTACGTCGATAAAGCCAGGCAGCAACAGCTTGCCCTTGAGGTCATGCAGCGTGGCTGCCACGGCGCGCGCGTCGTCCGCGCGCATGATCGCTTCGATATGCGCGCCGCGCACCAGCACCGCGAGGCCTGCCTGCGGGCCGTGGTCGGTGAGCACGCGACCGTTGACGAGGACGGTGGTCTGGCTGGTCATTACATCGTCTCCGTCACCTTGCGAAGATGCGGCGGCACGTCCGGGTCGTAGCCGCGCGCCAGCGACAGCGCGCTGGCGGCGCGATAGAAACTTTGCACGGCGAGCAGCGGCGCCACGATGGGCGCGATGCCTTCGGGCAGGGGCAGCTTGTCTGGGTCGTGGTTGCCAGGCGCGGCGACGAACACGCGCGCACCGCGGGCGCGGAACTCGCCGGCCACGGCCATCGTGTTTTCCAGCGTGCCGTCATCCTGCGCGAAGAACAGCACCGGGAAGCCTTCGCCCACCAGCGCCATCGGCCCGTGCTTCACTTCCGCCGCGCTGAAGGCCTCGGCATGCAGGCCACAGGTTTCCTTGAGCTTGAGCGCGGCTTCCAGCGCAGCGCCAAAGCCGAAGCCGCGACCGACCACGAACAGGTTGTGCGTGTCGCGCAGGCCGTCGACGAGTGCGCTCCAGTTGCAGTCCCAGCCTCGGCGCAGATCGTCGGGCAGGCGCGCGACGGCGGCGTGCAGCTCTTCGTCGTCGCTCCAGTGCGCGGTCAACTGCAGGATCGCCGCGAGCGTGGCGAGATAACTCTTGGTGGCGGCGACGCTGAGCTCCGGACCCGCCCGCAGCGGCACGAAGGTGTCGGCCAGCTGCGCCAGCGGCGACTCTTCCACGTTCACCAGGGCAACCACGTGCGCACCAGCATCCTTCGCGGCCTGCGCGCTGCGCAGCAAGTCCGGGCTCTTGCCCGACTGCGAGATGGCGACGAACAGCGCGCCGTCCAGATGCAGGTCGGCGTCGTAGATGGAGGAAATGGACGGCGATGCCGAAGCGGTGATCAGGCCCAGGCGCGTTTCGAAGACATACTTCGCATAGGCGGCGGCGTGGTCGGAGCTGCCGCGCGCGCAGGTGACAATGAAGCGGGGTGGATTGGCCCGCAACTGCTCGCCGAGCGCCTTCAGGATCGGCGCGTTCTGTTGCAGCTGGCGCTCGACCACGGCGGCCGTTTCGTGGGCCTCGCGGTACATCAGGGTGTTGCTGGCTTCCTTCATCGTCTTTCTCTTGGCATGCGTGTGGGCGCACGCCGCGGGGCTGGTGTCAGCCCTTGCGTGGCGTGGGAGTTTGCGGTGGCGCGGTAGAGCCGCGCACGACCAGTTCGGGGACAAAGCATTCGGCGTGCGGCATTTCCACCTGGGCGCCGGTCTTGCGCTGCAGCTCGGCCATCAGCTGCAGGGCGGCGTGGCGGCCGATGTCGCTGGTGGATTGGCGGGCGGTGGTGAGTGCGGGCCATGCCTGCTTGGAGAACGGGCTGTCCTCGAAGCCGGCGATGGAGAGGTTCCACGGCACGTCGAGGCCGCCGGAGCGCGCCGCTGCCAGCACGCCGGCGGCGATCTCGTCGTTGCTGCCGAAGATCGCGGTCGGCGGGTCTTTCAGCGCCAGCAGCTTGCGGGCGCCGCGGAAGCCGTCGTCGAACGCGTAGCGGCCCGGCAGTACCAGCTTCTTGTCCTGCGGCAGGCCATAGTCCTTCAGCGCGTCGGCGTAACCCTGGTAGCGCTCCGGGCTGGAACGATGGTGCGGTTCGCCCCACAGGAAGCCGATGCGCTTGTGGCCCATCTGGATGAGATGTTCGGTGATCGCGTACGCGGCGCTGCGGTCATCCACGTAGACGCAGGGCGCGCCGTCGTGGGGATCCTCGCGCGAGGAAATGATGCGCACGAAGCTGATGTCGCGTGCGCTGAGCTTGGCGATCAGCCCGGGCTCCTCGGACATCGGCGGCGCCAGCACCAGGCCGGCGAGGCGATTGCGTTCGACCAGCGCGCACAGTTCGTCGGCGAGGCCGGGCGAGTTGGAATCGCAGGGATGGATCAGCAGGCCGTAGCCACGTTCGCGACAGGCCGACAGCACGCCATCCTGCATGCTGATGACGTAGTGCGCGTTCGGGTTGTCATAGACCAGGCCAATCGCATAAGCATGCGTGCTGCGCAGGCCGCGCGCCGAAGGATTGGGCTGGTAGCCCAGCGCCTCGATGGCGCGCTCGACCTTTTCACGCGTATCGGCGCGTACCGAGGTTTCTCGGTTGATCACGCGCGAGACCGTCTTGAGCGAAACGCCCGATCGCTTGGCGACGTCCTTGATGGTGGGGTTGCGCAACGTTGGGACTCCGGCAGAACGAGGAAGGGCATCGTAGCCCAGCGGGGCGGGGCTCGGCGCGCACCGGGCCCGCCGCAGCTCACGGCGCGTGCTGGCCGACGCGGTGCCCCCTTGCGCCGTAGTAAAGGATGTACAGATAACAGGGCACCATGAGTGCCATGAATACCAGCTGGAAGTTGTAGTGCTGTTTCAGCAGCACGAACAGCTTGGGCACCAGGCCGCCACCCACGATGGCCATGATCAGCAGCGCCGAGCCGCGCTCGGTAAGCCGGCCCAGACCGTGGATCGCCAGCGGGAAGATCGCCGGCCACATCATGGCGTTGGCAAAGCCCAGCGCCGCCACGAAGCCCACCGAGACATAGCCGTCGGTGACGTAGGCGCCCAGCGTGAAGATCACGCCCAGCACGGCGGACACGGCCAGATAGCTTTGCTGCGAGATAAAGCGCGGAATCAGCGCCAGGCCCGCGAGGTAACCGGCGAGCATGGCGCCCAGCGTGAACGAGGTGAACACCTTGGTTTCGCTCAGAGGCAAGCCAAAGCCTTGCCCGTAGGTGCCGATGGCATCGCCTGCCATCACCTCCACGCCCACGTAGAGGAACAGGCACAGCACGCCCAGCCACAGGTGCGGAAAGCTGAAGATGCCGCCCTTGGCGTGGCCGATGTCGGTTTCGGCGTTGGCGCCGGCCGGCCGGATTTCCGGCAGCGGCGAGCGGACCACCCAGATCGCTAGCAGCACCAGCAGGGCGGCCATGATCATGTAAGGCATGTGGATCTTGGCCGCGAAGGTGTCGAGCAGCGCCTCGCGTGCTTCGACCGTGGGCGCCGCCTTGACCTGCGCGTCGAACGAATCGATGCCGGTAAGCACCAGTGCGCCGAACACGAATGGCGCGAGTGCGCCGGCCACCTTGTTGCAGATGCCCATGAAGGCAATGCGCTGCGCCGCGCTGTCGATCGGGCCGAGGATGCTGATGTAGGGATTGGACGCCGTCTGCAGCAGCGCCAGACCCGCACCGATGACGAACAGGCCGAACAACGCGGGATAAAAGATGCGCATGCTGACGAACTGGCCGAACAGCACTGCGCCGATCGCCATCACGAACAAGCCCAGTGCCATGCCTTTCTTCATGCCGGTGCGACGAAGCACGAACGAAGAGGGGATCGCCAAGACGAAATAGGACAGGTAGAAAACCTGCGGCACCAGGAACGCGGACACGTCATCCACGTTGAAGGCGAGCTTCACGAAGGTGATCAGCGGGCCGTTGAGCCAGGTGACGAAGCCGAAGATGAAAAACAGCACGCCGATGATGAGCATCGGCACCACGCTCGACGAACGCGGCTCGCCGGAGGCAAGCGTTGTGGCTGACATGACTTGACTTACTCCCCGCGGATGGCCGCTGAACGATAGGCCGTGGCGGCCCGATTCCCCCGAAAGACTTTCTCACTTCCCAGCGGGAGGTGGAGATGTGCGTGTTATCGACGCTAAGCATAACGTTGTCAAATTCTGACACAGTCGAGCCAAAGCCAGGCTGCATTCCATGATCCCCGATTTCCCTCAAGGCAGACATCTGTATGGCGTTGCCACACGGTGAAAATGTCAGCGCGAAGAACGGGAAATTTTGGCGAAAAACGCTTTCATAACAATATGATGCGGCGCATCATGAGCTTGCGATTCAGGCGTCATTCGATGCGATTGCTGGAGCGCGCCAAATGGTTGTTTCTGCTAACAAAATACCGTGCTGACAACGTTGTCATCAGAGGACAACACTCAAGACAAATCAGGGCTCGGTCGCATGGCGCGACGTAGCTACGCCGAGGGAATATCGGTTGGGCAAAGCGGCAACCACAACCTCGGGATACGGCAACTTCCCGTCAACCCGGGAGCGTTCTTCGCAGCCGACGCCATCGTCAACGACAACCTCCCGTGGCCGGTGTCCATCCGTGACATCCGCGACAGCCTGGGCATCGACCAGCTGACCGTCGTCAATGATTTCGAAGCCGTAGCCTATGCCACGCAGTTCCTCGGCCAGGCCGACACCACCGCCGTGATCGAGAGCGAGGCGCCGCCGGTCGAGGGTCCGGTGCTGGTAATGGGGCCGGGCACAGGCTTGGGTTCGGCGGTGCTGCTGCCGGGTCACCCGCACGCCACGGTGCTGGCAACGGAAGCGGGTCAGATCGCGCTGGCGCCCGGCAATGAGCGCGACTTACAAGCAGTACCTCGGTTCGGCCATGACACAACTGGCGAACGAATACTCCAGCGGCCGCGAGTATCTGCTCGAAGCCCGCTTCAAGCTCTGAGGATTTGCAGGACTTTCCTCCCCGAAAAGGGCTCGGCACCATTGCCGGGCCCTCTTTTTGTCCGGGCTTGCCATGCTTCAGTCCAGCGCGCCGGCGCCGAAGCGGTCATCGGTGCGTTGGGTCGCGGCCACTTGCAGCGCAATGATCAGGCCACGCACCACATCTTCCTGCGCCATGCTCGGCGCATTCGGGAAGCGCGCCGCCTGCGACGGCAGATACGGAATGTGGATGAAGCCCGCGCGCAGATCGTGATGCCTGGCAGCGAGATGCAGCATCAGGTACGCCACGTGGTTGCATACAAACGTTCCCGCGGTGTTGGACACTTCCGCCGGCACGCCTTCGGCGAGCAGTGCCTTGAGCATGGCCTTGATGGGCAGGCTGCTGAAGTACGCCGCGGGACCATCGGCGACGATGGCTTCGTCGATGGGCTGGACCCCGGCGTTGTCCGCCATGCGCGCATCCTGCACGTTGATCGCCACGCGTTCCAGGGAAAGCCGGCTGCGTCCGCCAGCCTGGCCAACGCCGAGAAGGATCGCGGGCGCAACCTCGTCCACCATCAAGCCAAGCTCGCGCCGTGACTCGGCGAAGATCGTCGGCAACAGCCGTGCCACCACGACGTGACCGGCGATGTGCCTGCCTTCCAGCTCGCGCACGGCTTCCCACGACGGATTGATGTCCTCGTTGCCGAACGGCGTAAAGCCGGTGAGCAGAATGCGCGGTTGCTTGCTCATGAGCGTGATTCCAGTGGCGACGCGTTCAACGGAATACCAGGGCCCACATGGCGACAAAAGTGGCGATGAAGATCCACGCTGCGCTCCAGGCCTGCGCGCGGATCACGCCATAGGGATTGCGCAGTTCCAGCAAGGCGGCGGGTACCAGGTTGTAGTCGGCGGCCATGGGCGTGAGCAGCGTGCCGCAGTATCCGCACAGCATGCCCATCGAGCCGAGGATCGCCGGGTGCGCGCCATAGCGTTGCACCAGCAGGGGCAGGCCGATGCCGGCCATCATCACCGGGAACGCCGCGAACGCATTGCCCATGATCATGGTGAATAACACCATGCCCAACGCGAACACCAACAGGCACAGGAGGGCGTTGCCCTCGGGCAGCATGGTGTTGGCGATCGACGCGATGGCGGTACCCACGCCGCTCTGCGTGAATACCTGGCCCAAGGCCGCCAACAGCAGCGGCAACAGCGCTGCCCAGCCGATGGCATCAAGCAGGCGGCGCCCTTCGAAAAGGCCTTGGCGTAGCGGCGCACGGGCGATGCGCGCAGCGGCGAACAGCGCGATGACACACGCCAGCGCGAGGCCGGTGAGGGTCATTTGCGACGTCGCAAAGAGCGGGTGACCGCCTATGGAAAGATGCGCACCGAACAGCGCGACCAGCATGGTCACCAGTGGGATCAGCAGTGCCGGTACGAACAACCGATGACCAAGCCGGACAGCGGATGCCAGCCGTTGTTCGGCACTGGCTGTTTCCGGATGCGCCCGCCGCTTCAGGCTTGGCGCAAGCACGGCCAGCGCGATTACCGCGCCACCCGCCAGCTGCGCGGGAAGAGGATCGCCGACCTTCTCCCGCGCCAACACCGCGTCGCCACCGGCGACCAGAAGGCCCAGCAGCAACCAGAATGCGGCGCGTGCGTGTTGACGTTCGCGCAGGTTGCGCCATGCGGTGTAGAGCAGGAAGGCGGCAATCAGCCAGTAGGCGTATTCAACGCGCAGCACGCTCAAACCCCTGACTTCTGCTGCGCGGCCTGGCGCCGCAAGCGGCGCTGGAACAGCCACACCCGCACCGACTGGATGACGAACGCGGCGATGGCGGTAGGCAGCGACCACAACGCGATCGACAATGGTGTGAGCTGGATGCCGTGCCTGGCGTAGAAATCCTGGATCAGCAGCACTGCGCCGAGGGCGATGAATACATCCTCGCCGAAGAAACGTCCGATGTTGTCGGTGGCAGCGGCTACAGCGCGCACCTGCTCGCGATCTTCCCGGGTGAGGTCAGGCTTGATCTTCTCGGCGGCGGCCTCGCCCATCGGCGCCAGCAAGGGACGCACCGTCTGCGCGGCGCCGGCCACACCGGTCAGGCCGAGCATGGCGAGCAACTCGCGCACCAGCAGGTAGCCGATGAGCAGGCGCGCGAGCGTGAGCCCGCGGAGTTGTTCCATCCATCGTTGTGCGTGTTCGCGAAGGCCTGCGTGCTCAAGCAGGCCAATGGCCGGCAGCACGAGCACGAACAGGAGCAGCATGCGGGAGGACACGAAACTCTTGCCCAGGAGCGCGAGCAGGTCCGCCGGATGCATGCCGGCAAGCAGCCCGCTCACCAGTGCCGCGCAGACCACCACCGGCACCGCATTGAGGCGCAGCGCAAACCCGATGACGATGACCGCAACGCCCAGCAGCGGCCAGTAGTTCATGCGTCGGCTCTGTCACGCGGCGCCGCGATGCCGATGTCCGCCGCTTCCAGCGCGGCGCGCAGCTGGCGGGCAAACGCCACCGCGTGGGCACCGTCGCCGTGCACGCAGAGCGTGTCGGCGTGCAGCGTCACCACGCTGCCATCGACGGCGCGAACCATGCCCTCGCGCGCTATCGCCATCGCCTGGGCGATGGCATCGTCGCTCTCCTGTATGACCGCATCGGCCTCGCGTCGTGGCTGCAGCGAACCATCGCTACGGTAGCGGCGATCGGCAAACGCCTCGCTCGCCACCGGCAGTCCGGCGGCCTTGCCTGCATCGATCAGCGCCGAGTTGGCGAGGCCGACCAGCCGCAGGGCTGGATCAAAGTCACGGATCGCGCGCGCGATGGCCTGGGCAAGTTTCATGTCGCGCGCTGCCATGTTGTAAAGGGCGCCATGCGGTTTCACGTGGCGAAGGCGCGTGCCGGCGGCCTGCACGAAGCCGTGCAAGGCACCGACCTGGTAAAGCGTCATCGCATAGGCTTCGTTGGGTGTCACCATCATTTCGCGACGACCGAAGCCTTGCAGGTCGGGCAGTGACACGTGGGCGCCGATGGCTACGTCATGCTGCACGGCCAGCGCCACGGTGCCGCGCATGATGTCCGGATCGCCCGCGTGAAAACCGCATGCGATGTTCGCGGAGCTGACGATGGCGAGCAGGGCAGCATCGTCACCCATGCGCCACGCGCCATAGGATTCGCCCAGGTCGCTGTTGATATCGATGGTCTTTGCCCGGGTGTTGCTCATGCGGATTCCAGCCGTTGTCCGATGCGTCGAAGCAAGCGTTCCAGCGCGTCATCGCGCCTGCGAAGGCGATCCATCGCTTCGTCCATGGAAGTCTCCGTGAAGCATACGGCATCGCCCGGTCGCCGCTGCGCGAGACGGGGCAAGTCCACCGCTGCCAGCTGGCCAATACGCGGGTATCCGCCGGTTACGGGGGCTTCGGCCAGCAGCAGGATGGGCTGTCCCGATGGCGGAAGCTGCAGCGTACCCGGCACGCTGGCCTCGGAAATCAACTCGAGTGGATGGCGCAGTTGCAGCGTGGTGCCCTCGAGCCGCGTGCCGGTGCGATTGCTGTGCCTGCTGATGACGAAGCGTCCGGAGAACAGCATCTGCCGTGACGCGTCATCCAGCGCATCAAAGTGATGCCCGCGCAGCAATGCCAGCGGAGCCTGCGCATAGTCGAGCCAGGGTTGCGGATCCAGTCCCCAGCCAAGCGCCTTCATCTCGTTGCCGCCCGGAAACCACGAGCACGCCGCTGCATGGCCTGTGGCGATGGCATCGCCGGCCCGAAGCGCGCGCCCTCCGCATGGGCCGATGCGCGCGTGCAGATCGGTACTGCGGCTGCCAAGCACGGGCGCGACGCCAAAGCCACCGCGCACACTGAGATAGCTGCGGCAACCATGGCGCATGCCGCCCATGCGCAGGATGGTTCCGGCGGGAAGAAAGCACGTCGTCCACGGCGGCAGCGCCTGTCCGTTGGCCCGTGCTTCGATGATGCCGCCAGTGATGGCGATGACGGCGGCCTCGCGAAAGCACAGCGTCGGGCCTGCCAGCGTGATCTCCATGACTGCCTGATCGTGCGCGTTGCCGACAAGCGCATTCGCAAGGCGTCGCGAGGGTTCATCCATGGCGCCTGCACGGCCCAGCCCGAGGCTCGCGTATCCACGGCGACCCGCGTCTTGAATGCTGGTGAGCAAGCCGGACTTGATCAGCTCGATGGTCACGCCGCGGTTCCTGCCTGCGTGGCAATGCGGTCGAACTGTGCTTCGTCAATGGCGCGAAAACGCACGCGGTCGCCAGGCTTCAACAAGGAAGGTGGCTCCGCCGAGACATCGAACAGTTGCACGGGCGTGCGGCCAATCAGTTGCCAGCCACCTGGCAGCGCCTGTGGATAGACGCCGGTCTGTTGGCCGCCGATGGCGACGCTGCCGGCAGGCACGCTTGTGCGCGGCGTTGGACGCCGCGGCATGGCGAGCGTCGGATCGAGCCCAAGCAGATAAGGAAAGCCGGGGGCGAAGCCGATCATGGCGACACGGTAGGTCACCGCGGTATGCCGCGCGATCACTTCAACAGCAGACAGGCCTGCATGGGCGGCGACATCGCCCAGGTCTTCGCCGGCGCCGTACCAGACGGGAATGACCACCTCTTTCATCGGCGTTTCGCTGACGGCTGCTCCGCGCAATGCACTGTCGATGGCATCGCGAAGATGGTGGCCGGCGAAACGGCCTTGCGTGTCCGTCCAGTGTCGGGGATCGAAGCGCAGCAGAAGGCTGGCGTACGACGGCACGCATTCGATGTCCGACAGTGCCGCGCCGATCTGGGCGGCAGCGCCATGTACGCGTGCATTGATCGCGACGTCGATGTCGTTGCCGAAGCGCAGAAGCCACGCGTCTTCGGCGAGTGTTTCGATATGCACGTTCGTCAGGGACATGGCGGGCACGCGTCCGCCGCGTTGGGGGCGGGCGCGCAAGGCGTCATGCGTTGGCGCGGCAAATGAACGTGTTTCACGGGTGAAGTGTTGCAGAAGCCATGGTGTTTGCGGACCTGCGAAACAACGCGAAACGGACGAGCCATGCCTCGATGCCTTGGTTTCGCCGTATTCCTGCGGTGCCAGGACGACGCCGTGTCGAGGGTGGTCGTGCATGAGACGTGAAGTTGCGACGCATCCTTGTGCGTCCCCTCGTGCATTCCTGCGCCTCGGCGCGCCGGATGCTTCACATTTCGATCCGCTCGCTCGCGGCCGATTTTCCCCCCGTGCGATACCCTCAATGACCCATAGGGGTCATGCATGATGATCGTTGTCGTGGCGCGTTGCGAAACGACCTGCAAGTTCAATTGACGCGAAGAAAATGGCTTATATACGCGTACTTGGGCGCGCCGCGAGCGCGGAAATGGCACCGCTGTGGTGGTATATGTGCTGCACCGCAACATAGGACATTTTCCTATGTGCCATGGGGTTTATTGACAACGTTGTCAGCCATTACCCAGACTCCTCGGCATAGGGGCGTTCATACGAACGTGACATGAGCATGACGAGGGGACCGTAGTGGTCGATGGGATCAGCCACAGCGCGCGCGAGTTGGTGGCGCAAGAAGCCATGTTTCTCGCTGCCGACGTCGGAGGCACGCATGCGCGCGTCGGTCTGGTGAGCCATCAGCCTGACGGCGTCCGGCCGGTGACGGTGCTGCAGTACCACCGCTATGCGTGTGCCGACTGGCCGAGCCTCACCGCGGTGCTCAAGGATTTCGTGAGCCAGCTGGACCGCGGCGTGCACGTGGACGCGTGCGCCGTGGCGAGCGCGGGTTACGTGCTGGGCGATGCCATCGTCAACGACAACCT
>NZ_DASRZX010000149.1:0-11447 GCF_035685885.1 Dyella sp.
CGGTTTCTTGTAGTTCGCCAACAGGCTGCTAAGCAGCTCGTCGGGTACGTCGTGCTTGCGTGGACTCATGGTGTCTCCGGGTCAGGTGGCAGTGTCCTGCCAAAGACCCGTTTACACAAAATCTAGGACACGCCCCGTTCATACGCAGTGATGGCGGCGGTGAACTCGCGTCGAAGAAGTTTGCTGAAGATGTGCGCTCAGTTCGCCATCAACGGCATCCAGGACCTGCTGCACACCTGGGGCTTCATCGCTGCATGGCACCTAGGGCTTCACGAATTTCAGCGTCATGCGGTCGGATTCGCCGATGGCTTTCATCTTCGCGTGCTCGTCTTCGGGGCCGGCGAGATCGGGTGGCAGGCGATGGACGTTGATGTCCTCGGGATCATTGGGATTGGCGTTGACCTGCGAGACACCGGCCAGCCGGAAACCAGTCTTCAGTCCCAGCGAAATCATGTAGTCCTCGGAAATGCGATGCAGCGCGCCGGCCGTGACATGCGCGTCGCCGAAGGGCTTGGCGCGATGTTCCTCGATGCCCAGCACGCCGCCTGGCTTGAGCACCTCGAACGCGGACTTGAAAACGGCGTCCAGCGTTTCGGGACTGTCAATCAACCAGTCGTGCGCATTGCGGAATGTCAGCACCATGTCCGCCGAGTTTGGCGCGCCCAGCCTGACCTGTTCGGGCGGTGCGAAGGGAATCACCCTGGCGATGTGGCCGTAGATTGCCGGTTCGGCCTTGAGCTTGGCGTTGAATTTCTCGGCCTTCGGCGAAGCGGCTTCGACCAGCTGGCCATGGGCGGACAGATAAGGCGCGAGGATTTCGGTGTACCAGCCGCCACCGGGCGACAACTCCACTACCGTCATGTCCGGACGGATACCGAAGAATTCCAGCGTTTCCACGGGATGGCGATAGGTGTTACGCGCCTTGTTGGCGTCCGAGCGCCAGCTGCCGTTGGCAGCCTGTTGCAGGGTGACCTCGCCGGCCGGCGGTGTTGCGGCGTGCGAGCCGGCCATGCAGGCCAGCGCGACAAGACCCAGGGACATCAGCGTGCGGCAGCGGTGCGACATGACCATACCCTCCTGACGTTGGACGCCAAGACTACGCCGAATGCGATCGTGGGGTATGTGCGCCTGCAGTGGGCTGGCACGGCGGCGCCCATAAAAAAGCGGCCGGTGATCGACACCGGCCGCCCTGGAGGCATGGCGAAGAGAGAGGAGCGACTTACTCCTCGTCTTCCTCATCTTCTTCGTCTTCCTCGTCTTCGAAATCGGACAGCTCTTCCACGCGCAGGAAGTTGGCCGTCTCATCGGCGAACGCGATGCGCTTGCCATCGGCACGCATGGCGCGTACGCCGCGGCCTTCGCCTTCCACCAGGGCGAAGCAGACGACGGATTCGGCGGTTTCCACGCCGTCCACGTCGTACACGGCCACCCAGCCGGTGGCCGGGATGATCTGGATGATGTTCTCTTGCTTGGACATGACGCTTCCGCTTGGTGAAAACGCGCAAGAGTGCCCGGAGCATGGAAGGACCGCAAGGGTGCCCTCCGGCGGGCGGCGCCACGGTGGCGACGGTCATGGAGAAGGTGTCGATTTGGGCACGCGCCGTTCGTTGCCTGGAAGAGGGTTGCCATCACGGCGGCCGTTCCCCTGCCAGGAGTCCACCATGCAATTCATTCCCTATCTCGATTTCGACGGGCAGTGTCGCGAAGCCTTTGATTTCTACGCCAAGGTGTTCAAGGGCAGCGTCACCATGCGAGTGACCTACGGCGAATCGCCGGTGGCCAGCGAAGTGCCCGCCGAGATGCACGCGCGCGTCATGCATAACCAGCTGGAAAGTGCCGGCACCATCCTGATGGGTGCGGACGGCCCGCCAGGCAACAAGAACGACCGGGGTTGCGTGAATGTCCAGGTCGACACGCCGGAGGAAGCGGAGCGGATCTTCCACGGATTGATGGACGGTGGCGAGGCGCAGATGCCGATCGCGGAAACCTTCTGGTCAAAGCGCTTTGCCATGCTCACCGACCGCTACGGCAAGGCATGGATGATCAACTGCATGAAGACGCCGGGCGAATGAAGCCGCCTTGAAGCCCGCTTCGCCCGCCAGGCAACGCACCTGGCGGGCTAGGCGTTATGCGCTTATACCGGTGCGCGGCCGATCGATGCACCGCCATCCACGAACAAGGTCTGCCCGGTGATGTACGCCGCACCGTCGGAGAGCAGGAATTCCACGGCGGCGGAGATCTCGTCGGGCTTGCCCACGCGCTTCATCGGCACCAGCGAGAGAAAGCGCTGCTCGGCCTCGCTGCCGGCAGGTGCGTTCTCGCGGAACAGCTGGGTGTCGATCGGGCCGGGTGCCACCGAGTTCACCGTAATGCCGGTGTCGGCCAGCTCCAGGCCCCAGGTGCGGGTGAAGCTGTGCATGGCGCTTTTGGCCGCGGCGTAGGCGGTGCGGCCCACGATGCCCAGCGTAACCAGGCTGGTGATATTGACGATGCGTCCCCAGCCGCGCTTGCGCATGGCGGGCAGCACGGCTTGCGTGGTCTGCAGCGTCGGCATCAGGTTGAGCAGCAGGATCTGCTCCAGTTCGCTTTCGTCCAGTTCGTCGACCTGCGCGAGACGCACATAGCCGAAGTTGTTGACCACGCCATCGAAGGTGAAGCGTGACTGCAGTTCCGCCAGCACCTTGGCGGTGGCTTGCCGATCGCCGAGATCGACGGCGACCAGTGTGCCGGGGAAGCTCGGATCGTCCGCGTTGCGGGCGAGGCCGACGACGTGATGGCCGGCGCCGGACAAGCGCTCGGCGATGGCGCGGCCGATGCCCTTGGTGGCACCGGTGACAAGAAAGGTCCGAGATGACATGGAAGACTCCGCAAGTGGGGAAGGATCGGGGACGAGAGCAAGGTTGCGCCCGATCCGCGTCCGGCACGTACGGAGCGTCCGATGGAATCATTCGACGCCGTCGAAGATGTTCAGGCGCCGATGGGCTCCGGCGCCCGAGGTGGCTTTCAGCAGTCAGCGTGGGTATTCGAGCTTCGGATACCAGTCGGTGCCGCGTCCTTCGGGCGTGTTGTCCAGCACGGTCCATAACGGCATCAGGTCGGGCGCGCCACGCGGGTCCTGGCCGGGATCGGCCGTTTCGCCGCCCATTTCTCCGGCCCAGAACAAGCGGATGGCGCCATCGCGGCGGGTGAACACGTTGAAGGCCGGTATGTCGCCGCCGTCGTCGCCGATGGCGAAGTAGTCGCGGCTGAAGTGGCCGTTGATGTCCGAATACAGGCGCAGCGACTGCCAGCCGCGTTCCTTCTTGAACGCAAGCAGGCGTTCCAGCGGTGAACGTGCGATGACGACGAGCGATACGCGCTGGCCGATGTCGCGCGCCTCGCCATCCCACGCACCCAGCAGCGACGTGCACATGGGGCAGGGACGTTCGCGCTGCGGACCGAACATGTAGCTGTAGGTGACCAGCGTCTGCTTGTCGCCGAACAGGCCAGCCAGGTCGACCGGTCCTTCTTCACCCATGAAGCGATAGTCGCCTTCCGCCACAGGGCCGGGCGGCAGGGCGCGGCGTTGTTCGGCCACGCGCTCGACGTGCCGGCGCAGTTCGATTTCCTCGGCCAGCAGCATGTCGCGGGCGCGGCGGTAGTCGTCACTTTCGCGCGGGAAACGCATGCCGTTGCGCCGTACCAGTTCGGCGGCGGGAACAAGGGTGGCAACATCATTCATGGTGGACCTCGGCGGTGTCAGGGGACAGGTGCCGCCGTCACTGCCGGTGACGACGTCTCCTGGTGGAGACGAACGGATCGCGCCGATTTCGACAGGCGGTGTTGCCGCTTGTTCAGCGGGGTTCGCCCAGCCCGAGGCGGCCCGCCATCGCTACGGCCTCGCCGCGCGAATGGGCGTCGAGCTTGCGCAGCACCGCCGAGACGTGGTGTTCCACGGTCTTCTCCGATCTCGCCAGGCGGCAGGCGATTTCGACATTCGACAATCCCTCGGCCAGCAGCGCGAGGATCTGCCGCTCGCGCAGCGTGAGTCCCGCCGGGTCGGATGACGTGGTGGCGCGTGGACCTCGGGCGATGCCTTTCACGCCCGCACGCTGCAATTGCTCGCGCGAGCGCTTGAGCGTGGCGCAGGCTTCCAGTGAGGTGAATGTCGCCAGTGCCTCGGGCAGGCTGGCTTCATCCCCTTCCAGCAAGGCGAGTGCGCGCTCATAGGGGCAACCCACGCTTTGCCAGGCCAACGCAGCGGCTTGCCAGTCGCCATCGAGTTGCAGGGCGTAGGCCGGTTCGATATCGCCGCCGCTGGTCCAGTCGGCGCCCGTCCATCGACACCAGAAGCACAGCTCGCCCAGCGCACGCGGATCGTGCAGGCGGGCGGCCATCTCGCAGGTTTTCCGCACGACCGGATCGTCCAGTGCCGCCTCGCCACGCAACCATGCGCGTTCGGCGCGTGCCGAGGCGACGGGGGCAAGCCGTTGCAATTCTCCGGTGGCGCAGGCGAGCTGGCTGACTTCTTCCAGCAGTTCCTCCGCGCCGGGATCGCCGCGTCGCAGGCGGATACGTGCGAGCACCGCGAGGGCGGGGATGCGCGTGATGGGCGTGACGTCGGCGCGTGCCAGCAGGCGACTGGCCAGCGCGGCTGCCGTTTCCCATCGGCCCAGCTCGAAGTCCAGCCGTGCCTGATAGGCCATTACGTAGTGCGACCAGGAGTCCAGGTCGCGTTCGGCGAAATAGCTGGCTGCACGGCTGATGTGCCACTGTGCGCCGGTGTAGTCGCGCGTCGTCACCGCCGTGCTCGTGAGGTTGGCGTAGGCGCGCGCGGCATGCTCGCCGTAGCCATGTTCGATCGACAGCGCGAGACTGCGTTCGATCATGCCGAAGCCTTTCGCATGCCCGCGCGCCGACAGTGCCGTGCCGACGTTGTTGAGCGCATGCGCGAGAATTTCGGTGTCGCTATCTCGCGTGGCCCGCTCGATCGCGCGTTCGCCCCAATGCACGGCGTCATCGGTGCGCCCGGCAAGCATGTGCAGTTGCGCGCGATTGCTCAGTGCCCAGGTGAGCTCGCTGCCGGCGTCGTGGACCTCCAGCAACTGCACGGCCTGATCGGCATGCATCTCGGCATCGGCGTTGCGCCCGGCGATCCAGCACATGCGCGATAGCCAGCGCAGCATGTGGCCTTCCTGTCGTGCGTTGCCCAATCGTCGCCAGATATCCAGCGATGCGCTGCACGAGGCGATGGCCAGGTCGATCTGGCTGGTGAGATGGCACTGGTAGGCGTGCCGCTCGAGCAGGTCGGCGCGCTGCTCGTCGGCAAGTGCACCCGCATGCGCCAGTGCTCTGCCGTACAGCCACGCGGCGTCGCAATGGGAGCCGTGCAGGGCCGCATCGGCCGCGGCCCTGGGTGCATAGGTCATCACCGCAGCGCAATCGCCGGCGCCCGCAGCGTGATGCACCAGTCGGGCGAGGGGTGTGCCCTGGATGCTTTCCAGGTAATGCAGCACACGCGCGTGCAGCGATGTGGCGACGGGCACGGGCAGCGCCTGCTCCACCGCCATGCGCGCAAGCTCGTGGCGATAGGCGTAGGTGCCTTCGTCCGCCGACAGCAATCCGGAGCTGAGCACCGTGGTGATGTTTTCGCGCGACGGCGAGAGCAGCGCATCGACCAGCGCCATGTCGATGCGCGCGGGCACGATGGCGGCCAGGTCCAGCATGGCGCGTACGTCCGGCGGCTGGCGCGCGGCGCGCGCCAGCACGGCATCACGCACGGAGACGGGCACGCCTTCCGCCGTGATCGCTTCGGTGACGAAGAACGGGTTGCCGCCGGTGGCCGCGTACAAGCCCTCCGCCGAATGGCCGTTGCGCTGTGCAAGATCAGCCACGCCAACTTCGGTCAGCGGCAGCAACGGAATGCGGACGGCGACATCGGATTGCAGTTCACCGAACAGCAGCCGCAGCGGATGGCGATCATCCAGCTCGTCATCGCGATACGTCAGCACCAGCAACACGGGCATGTGCTGCACGCGTCGCGCGAGGTATTTGGCGAGGTCGAGCGTGGCGGCGTCGGCCCAGTGCAGGTCTTCCAGGATCACCAGCGTGGTGCCGTCGAACGCCTTCAGGTCGGCCAGCAGGGAGGCAAACAATCCTGCGCGCCCGCCTTCGCGCCCGAGCAGATCTTGCGTGCGTGCGCTGAATGACTCGGCCATGTCGTAGAGCGGCCCCAGCGGCTGCGGCGAGAACAAGGCCTCGCACCATCCGCGCAGGAGCCTTCCCTGGCGATGTCCGGTCGCCAGGCACTGGACCAGCGAGGTCTTGCCGATGCCGGCCTCGCCGTAAACCAGTGCCGTGCGACCCGCGCCTTGCTGCGCCAACGCAAGCGCGTCGTGCAGACGCTGCAAGGCGTAGTCACGTTCGATCAGTTCCACGGCTCGGTGCTCCTGGGAACCCGTGGATTGTCGCACCATCCCTGCGTGCTGGAGAGAACGCCAGTCTTCCTAGGCCGTTCGCCCTATCAGAGAAAATACCGGAACGGCTTCCATGGCGCCCGGTACACCGTGCGATTGGCTGAAGCGCGGGTGGCGCCGGCCATGCTGAGATAGAAGTATGGGTTGAGTACCGAGATCTCTGTGATCTGGTCCACCGGCAGCGCGTTGCGGCGCGCCACCTGGCGAATGGCTTCCGGATTGGGCGCGTCGTAGACGCAGTAGGTGCGGGTGTGGTCCGCGCTCACGTACGAGTGCAACCACGTCACGCCTTCCTCGGCGTTGGTGTTGACGATCTCGACGCACTTGGATGCGCCGGCGATATTGGTGGGCAGGGACAGGCCTTCCGGGAACGAACGTTCGACGACATAACGTGGCATGACGACTTCCTCTTGGCGGATGCAGCGCATTTCGGCTGCAGGGCCAGACTAGGAAAACGGGCATGCCGCCACATCGGGGATGTCCCCCAGTTTGCGTCGTGGCGTCCCCTATTTTTCGCGGGCCGCGCGAGGGTCAGGCGCCGAGACGCTCGGTGAGATAGGGGCCCACGGCATTATTGAGCGTGGCAGCCATCTGCTCGGCCAGCGCCTCGTAGCTGTCGGCGCGAGGCACGCGGGCACGCTTGCTGGCCTGCGCAAGCACGTCGATCTGCTTGCGTCCCTGGGCGTCAGCCAGGCTGGCGAACACGCAGGCGCGCGGCGAGTCGAGGAAGACGTGCATTTCGAAGTGTGCGTGGGTGTCGAGCCCTTCGGTGTCATCGGGCTTCACGGTGATGGTGAGCGAACGATGGCCGCGGCGGCGCAACTGGCGCAGGCATTCCTCCTGTTCGATCACCAGCGTGTGGCCGTAGGGAATGCACAACTCGCGCAGCAGCACGGCTTCCATCTGGGTCACCGCCTTGCGCACTTCGTTTTCGATGCGGCCAAGGAAGCCCGAGCGCAGTTCGTGCCGGGAGTAGTGCACCGGCATGGTCGATACCTGCACGCGATTCTTGTGCACCAGCGTGGAGTGGTTGATGCGCGTGAAGCTCAGGCCCGCCGCCTCGTAGCTCTGGCCGGCATTGTTGCCGCTGATGCCGGCAAAGGCGGCCCAGGCGGCTTTGAGATAGGCAATGTTGGGCGACGGGTGCAGCATCGGGATCCTGCCATCAAGAGGCGTCCCGGGCGGCAATCCGCTCCTCGGGCCTGACTGGCTTATCGGCCCGATGGCGGGAAACTTCAGTTTTCCGGCGGCCCGGCAATTTCTTGCGCCGCGAGGCGTGACATCTGTCAAGCGCGGCGGGAGGGTAGCCAAGGAGCGGCCCCTAGTCAGCAATGCGGCGCCCATCTTTCGCCAGAGATCATTCAGAAAAAATGGCGCGTTGCGATAACGATGTCGCGTAATTCTCGTTTGTTGCGGCCGGATCAATGACGCGAATTGGCATCGCTGAAGTATCTATTGTTCCGCTCGATTGCTGGCTCAAGAAGCTGCAGCACCCCTATAGCTTGACGACGAATAGGCTCCCAGGAGGGATGCCTCATGGCCTTCAAGGAGTCTTCGTGGTTATCCGTAAGTGTTCCTGGCGGAGCTATGGCCTCATCGGGAAGGGCGTTCAATGCCGAAACTAACTCCATCACTCGTGTGGCCTGCTCGATACCCAAGTAGGAAATCGGTGCCTGGGTAATTGCCATGGCACCTTCGGAAACATCGTGACGAAGCTCCCACGGCACATTGTAATTGCCCATTTGATCGCATTGCGCTTCCGCCGCTAAGCCGAGAGTCTTAAGAGCATCCACGAAGTAGAAGAAGGCATTTTCGAAGTCGTCTTGTTCGTGTGGGGTTGTTTGCATGTGGGATCGATTGCAACGATGGAGCGGATTGCCTATGTCGTAACCGCCGTAGATCCAGATTGACTATTGGATTCCAGGGCATCGCATTGAGCGCCTTGCGACTATTTAGTCCGGCTTGATCGTGATTCACTTCTCTTGAGGAAATACATGAACAAGCACCAAAGCACGCTCCCCTGAAACGACGCAGCCAAAGTCATGACAAACATAATCGATATTGGACTGCTCACAATCCTAGGGAAGCACGATATTAACCGTTCCGTCATCAAGGATGACGGCATGCCTACCAACGCAAGAGCGATACCTGGAAGCAAGTGCTCCTTCGGTGAGTCTAAATTGGCCAAATAATTGCACCAGGCCCACAAAGCTACGCCTGCAATCAAGATTGAATAAAAGATGGCGACGAGTTTAAGCAAGCGTGGCATTTGTGATTCTCCAGCCGGTAATTTTCCGCACGTACTACAAACTCATCAATGGTTATGGATGCATTGTCGACGTTAACGGTGACGGGAATGGCATGGCGGAACAATCACCCTGGCTCACGAAGCTCACCGGGAGCACAGAGTCTTTCGCTACCTTTCGCTTGCAGTTATCTCTGCGAATTGAAGTGCGAATTTCTTCTAACAGCTTCGCATAGGCAGCATCAGATCTAGATCTCGGTACGGACATAATCGCACTTAGGAGCCGGTGCCAGTTGAGGGGCTTATCGCCGAAGCGTCCGTTGAATAATTTGATCCACACCTTCTATTTGGCTTACTCGGTGCGATCGAGCGACGCTGCATGCCGCGTTGTATTTGATGAGTTTATGGGCAGCGTGTATTGGTGTGCGGCCAAAACAGCGGCAAATAATTGGTGATCTCCGCGCTGTACTTCTCGGCAACGACTGTGGCGGATTCGCCGCTCACCAGTTTTACGGACAAGACGCCGGGCAGGGCGCGCTCGACCGTGCCCAGCGAGCCCTTCTTGATGCGCAACTCGCGGTCATTTCGCGTGAATACCAGGCAGTCACCGCATGCGCTATAACGGGGGCTTGGGCCGGCGCTTCCAGCCGCTGCGCCCGCCACGCCGGGGTCGCATGTCTTTGGCTGTGTCACAGCCAGGGAGCCGGTACGGGCGGGCCTTCGACGGGCCGGCTTGCGACACCATCCACCGCCCCGGGAGAGAAAGGCATGACCCGATTGACGATCCGTCCGCTGCTGGCGGCCTGCCTGCTGGCCATGATGGGCAGCACCTTCGCTGCCGACCAGCAAGCTCACGATGACGCCATGCTTGGCTTTTCCGCGCAGGGCGCCACCGCGCAGCAAAGCCTGGAGCAGCGTTTCGACGCCTTGCTCGATCCCGCCGACCAGCGCGAATGGCTCAAGCAGATGTCGTCGCAGCCCAACCAGGTCGGCTCGCCGCACGACAAGGCGAACGCCGAATTCATGCTGGCCAAGTTCCGCGCGTGGGGCTGGGATGCACACATCGAGACCTTCAGCGTGCTGTATCCCACGCCGAAGAAGATCGCGCTGGAACTCAAGGGGCCGCATCCGTACACAGCCAGGCTGAGCGAGCCCGCGGTGGCCGGTGACGCCAGTTCGGCCATCCGTGAAAACGCGTTGCCGCCGTATAACGTGTATGGCGGCGACGGCGACGTCACCGCGCCAGTGGTGTACGTCAACTACGGCATGCCCGATGACTACAAGGAGCTCGCGCGGCGCGGCATCGACGTGCGCGGCAAGATCGTCATCACGCGTTACGGCGGCGGCTGGCGTGGCCTCAAGCCCAAGCTTGCGCAGGAACACGGCGCGGTGGGCTGCCTGATCTATTCCGATCCGCACGACGACGGTTACGCGCAGGGCGAACCGTACCCACAAGGTGGCTGGCGTCCGCAGGATGGCGTGCAGCGCGGCTCGGTGGCCGACATGCAGCAGTATCCCGGCGATCCGCTCACGCCCGGCGTCGGCTCCACGCCGGAGGCCAAGCGCCTTGCGCTGAAAGACGCGAAGACGGTGCTGAAGATTCCCGTGCTGCCGATTTCCTATGCGGATGCCACGCCGCTGCTGCAATCGCTGGCCGGTCCCGTGGCGCCAGGGTCGTGGCGCGGTTCGCTGCCGCTCACCTATCGCATGGGGCCGAGTACCGCGCAGGCGCATCTCACCGTGCTGTCCGACTGGGGGCAGAAGCCGGTGTACGACGTGATCGCCGTGCTCAAGGGTTCCACCGAGCCGGACCAGTGGATCGTGCGCGGCAACCATCACGATGGCTGGGTGTTCGGCGCGTGGGATCCGCTTGCCGGCAACGTGGCGCTGCTGGCCGAAGCCAAAGCCATCGGTGCGCTTTACCAGCAGGGCTGGCGGCCACAGCGCACCCTGGTCTATGCCAGCTGGGACGGCGAGGAGCCGGGATTGCTGGGTTCCACCGAATGGGCCGAGACGCACGCCGACGAGCTCAAGCAGAAAGCGGTTCTCTATCTCAATTCCGACACCAATGGCCGCGGCTTCCTGCAGGCCGGTGGCAGTCATTCGCTGCAGCACCTGGTGAACCAGGTGGCCGACGGCGTGACCGATCCGGAAACCAAGGTGAGCGTGCGCGAGCGCCTGCGTGCACGCGTGCTGGTCGATGCCAGCGGCAAGGATGCCAAGCCCGCGCTGAAGGAGCGTGCGAAGGCGGCGGCCACGGGCGGCGACGTGCCGATCGAGGCGCTGGGTTCGGGCTCGGACTACAGCGCCTTCCTCGAGCACCTGGGCATTGCCTCGCTCGACCTGGGTTTCGGCGGTGAAGACGATCAGGACGGCATCTATCACTCGCAGTACGACACGTTCGAGCACTACGTGCGCTTCGGTGATCCGGACTTCTCGTACGGCGTGACCTTGTCGAAGGTCGCCGGGCATGTGGTGTTGCGCATGGCCGACGCGCAGGTATTGCCGATGCGCTTCGCCGATTTCAGCGAGACGATCGATCAGTATGTCGACGAGCTGCACAAGCTGGTGGAGAACACGCGCAAGGACACCGACGAGCAGCACAAGCTGATCGACGGCAAGGCGTTTGCGCTGGTGTCCGATCCCACCCGTCCGATCGGGGCGCCCGTGCGCGATTCCGACGTGCCGGACATCCGGCTCGCACCACTGGACGAGGCGGCGAAAAAGCTCAAGGCCAGTGCGCAGGC
>NZ_DASRZX010000150.1:0-65937 GCF_035685885.1 Dyella sp.
TGCGGAAGCATGGCGCGGTACGGCGTGACGCCGGTGCCGGTGGCCAGCAGCAGATAGCGGCCGTTGCTGTCGTTCGCCTGCAGGCAGAAGCGCCCGTAAGGGCCGCTGGCCTCGATCACGCCGCCAATCGGCAGTTCGCCCAGCAGTTTGGTGGCCGCGCCACCTTCCACGTAGCTCACCGCGATCTCGACGCGCTGCACCGGCGAGGAGCCGTCGCCCACCGTACCGACCGAATAGCTGCGCTTGGTGGCCACGCCATCGTCGTAGTGAAAATGGACCTGCAGGAATTGCCCGGGCACAAAGGCCAATGGCTGCCCGTCCGCGCGCTCGAACGCCATATGGCGCACGGTGGGCGCCAGCATGGTGCTGTCGACGAGACGAAGCTGGAAATGGTCGGCCATGGATTTTCCCGGGAAACAAGAGTCTGATGCCGTGCCGGACGGCCCGGGCAAGCCCCGTATAATAAAAGGCTAGCCCCTTCGGTGCAGCTCATGTCCCCATCTCCCACACCCGCGCTGGTCGTCAACAACCTGCGCAAGACCTACAGCAATGGCGTCGAGGCCCTCAAGGGCATCAGTCTCACGGTGCAGCCAGGCGATTTCTTCGCCCTGCTCGGCCCCAACGGCGCCGGCAAGTCCACCCTCATCGGCATCCTGTCTTCCCTGGTGAACGCCTCCAGCGGCGATGCCGAGGTATTTGGCGTATCGGTCAACAAGCAGCGTGGCAAAGCCATGCAGCTGATCGGCCTGGTGCCGCAGGAAATCAACTTCAACCAGTTCGAGAAGCCGTTCGACATCTGCGTTAACGAGGCCGGCTTCTACGGCATCCCGCGCAAGATCGCCGTGGAACGCGCGGAGAAGTACCTCAAGGAACTGCGCCTGTGGGACAAGGCCCACCACCAGGCACGCATGCTTTCCGGCGGCATGAAGCGCCGCTTGATGATCGCCCGCGCCATGATGAACGAGCCCAAGCTGCTCATCCTCGATGAACCCACCGCCGGTGTGGACATCGAGATCCGTCGCTCCATGTGGCAGTTCGTCAGCGGCATCAACGCGGCGGGCACCACGGTGATCCTCACCACGCACTACCTGGAGGAAGCGGAGCAGCTGTGCCGCAACATCGCCATCATCGACCACGGCACCATCGTGGAAAACACCTCGATGAAGCGCCTGCTTTCCTCGCTGGACGTGGAAACCTTCGTGCTGGACGTGACCCATGTGCCCACCGAGCTGCCCGCCATCGCCGGTATCACACTGCGCCGCCTGGACGAGCACACGATGGAAGCGGAGATGTCCCGCTCGCACGACCTCAACTCGCTGTTCGCGGGCCTGAGCGAGCGCGGCATGACGGTGACGTCGATGCGCAACAAGACCAATCGACTGGAGGAACTGTTCGTGCGCCTCGTGGAACATGGCCGACAAGAGCAGGGCCGCAAGGACAGCACGGAGCAGGCCGCATGAACAGCGCAGGCAACCTCGTTGCACTCAACACCATCGTCCGCCGCGAAATCGTGCGCATCATGCGCATCTGGACGCAGACGCTGATTCCGCCCGCCATCACCATGACGCTGTACTTCGTCATCTTCGGCAAACTCATCGGCAGCCGCATCGGCCAGATGCATGGCTTTACCTACATGCAGTACATCGTGCCGGGCCTGGTGATGATGAGCATCATCACCAATAGCTACGGCAACATTTCCAGCTCGTTCTTCGGCGCCAAGTTCAGCCGCGCGGTGGAGGAAATGCTGGTATCGCCGATGCCCAACTGGGTGATCCTGCTCGGCTACGTCACCGGCGCCGTGACGCGCGGCCTGGTGGTCGGCGCCTTGGTGCTGCTCATCGCGCTGTTCTTCACCGACCTGCACGTGGCCCATCCCATCACCACCTTCCTCTCGGTGCTGCTGGGCGCGACGGTGTTCTCGCTGGCCGGCTTCGTCAACGCAGTGTTCGCCAAGAAGTTCGACGACATCGCGCTGGTACCCACCTTCGTGCTCACCCCGCTCACCTACCTCGGCGGCGTGTTCTATTCGGTGGACCTGCTGGGCGAACCGTGGCGCAGCATCTCGATGGTCAACCCCATCCTGTACATGGTGAATGCGTTCCGCTTCGGCGTGCTGGGCGTGAGCGATGTGAACATCTGGGTGGCGTTCGCGGTGATGCTGGTCTTCGTGATCGGCCTCGCCGCGGTGGCGCTGCATCTGCTCAAGCGTGGCGTCGGTTTGCGGTCGTAAAGGCATAACCCTGCAGGAGCGCACCCAGTGCGCGACCGCAGAGTTGCCATGCACCGCTTTGCCGGGCTATCGCGCACTGGGTGCGCTCCTACAGAAAGAACCAAAGATCGCTCCATGCGCGTCAACAAATACATCAGCGAAGCCGGCATCTGCTCCCGTCGCGAGGCGGACGAGCTGCTGCTGGCCGGTCGCGTCACCATCAATGGCGAAGTCGTCACCACCGGCGCCAAGGCGCTGGAGGGCGACGAGGTGTGCGTGGATGGCGAAGTCGTCAAGGCGCGCATCCTTGCCGCTACACCATCGGCCAAGCGGGCCGTCTACATCGCGCTGAACAAGCCGGTGGGCATCACCTGCACTACCGACCAGACGGTGAAGGACAACATCGTCGATTTCATCGACCACAAGGAACGCATCTTCCCGATCGGCCGTCTGGACAAGGATTCGGAAGGCCTGATCCTGCTCACCAGCAACGGCGACATCGTCAACGAAATCCTGCGCACCGAGAACAACCACGAGAAGGAATATCTGGTGGCGGTGAATAAGCCGGTCACTGACGAGTTCCTCAAGGGCATGGCACGCGGCGTGCGCATCCATGGCCAGATGACCAAGCCATGCAAGGTGCGCAAGATCGCCAAGTTCGGCTTCGCCATCATCCTCACGCAGGGCCTCAACCGGCAGATCCGCCTGATGGCCGCGGAATTCGGCTATCGCGTGACGCAGTTGCGGCGCGTGCGCGTCATCAACGTCAAGCTTGGGCATTTGAAGCCGGGGCAATGGCGGAATCTCACTGAGGCGGAGTTGAAGGGGTTGTTGCCTAATCGAACGCAGTGGTGAGTCGCTTTCGGGTTGTGGGGCTTTCCGCACGCCATTTACCCGTCGCCTCGGCAAGGGCCGGGGCCAAGGTGCGTTAGCCTTCGGTTGTAGCGATACAGCCAGCGTGCCGCTTACGACCGAAGGAAGTCCCTGTGGGACGCAGCGGGCGTTTCGACGTCCTGCCGGCGACGCGCAAGCTAGTCCCGTGGGACCGCCGAGTCACCTTTCTTTTGCTGGCCCACGCACGCGCTTCGAGCGCGTGCGAACGGCGAGGCCCGCACGCGGGGAGGCGCCATGGATGGCGCCGGCCTTGAGGAGCGAGGAAGGGCGGAGGGCAGGATGCCCGGAGTAAAAGAAACGTGACCCAAAGAAAGCGGCCTTAAAGAGCTGGCGGCACTGCGATGGATACAAGCCTGTCGACCGAGGCATCGACAGCACGTGGCTTTACTACCTCAAACGGCGCCGCTACTCCGCAACGCGTCGTGGTACTGAGGACTTAAAGCAGCGCCGCGCTTTGCTCCCTCTCCCCTTGGGAGAGGGCATTCTTACCGCATCGCTTCATCCCCTCGCTTTTCGCAGATCGCTTGCTGCAGCGCAACGGATCGCGGCCACGCGCGCTGCCGGGCAACGCTCCATCCCCAACGCACCTGCATCATTCCCTCCCTGCCATCCAAAGCTCGACATCCCGCCCGCCCTGTTGCATACGTATTCACTTCTAAGAACCGGGGCTGCCAGCGCAGAATCCCCGGACTCTGACTCGGGGAGAGGCAATGAATTTGAATACACCATCGACGTCGACGAACGCCGTCGACGATCTTGGACAGCACGCCACGGCGCGCGTGGTGCTGATCGCTTCGGCGGCTGCACTCGGCGGTTTCCTGTTTGGTTTCGATACCGCCGTGATCAACGGCGCGGTGGATGCCGTGCGCGCCAACTTCGGACTCGGCGCGGGGCAGATCGGCTTCGCCGTCTCCTGCGCGCTGCTCGGTTCCGCCGTAGGTGCGTGGTATGCCGGTCCGCTGGCCGACCGCTTCGGCCGCGTGCGCAGCATGCAGGTCGCCGCGCTGTTCCTCGCGCTCAGCGCGCTGGGCTCGGGCCTGGTCTCGGGTGTGGCCAGCCTGGTTTTCTGGCGCCTGGTCGGCGGCATCGGCGTGGGCATGGCCTCGGTGATCGCGCCGACCTACATCGCGGAAATTTCGCCAGCCGCCGTGCGCGGACGACTCGGTTCGCTGCAACAGCTCGCCATCGTGCTCGGCATCTTCGCCGCGCTGCTCAGCGATGCGTGGCTGGCCGGTACCGCCGGCGGCGCCGCGCAACCGCTGTGGATGGGCCTTGCCGCATGGCGCTGGATGTTCCTGGTCGCTGTGGTGCCCGCGTTGATCTATGGCTCGCTGGTGCTGGGCGTGCCGGAATCGCCGCGCCACCTGGTGGCCAAGGGTCGCCTCGCCGAAGCGCATGACGTGCTGCGTCGCGTGCTGGACATGCACAGTGAAACGGCGCTCAACGCGAAAGTGAAGGACATCCAGGACAGCCTGCACTCCGAATACCGACCCACCCTGCGCGATCTGCGTGGCAAGGCATTCGGCCTGCTGCCGGTGGTGTGGATCGGCATCCTGCTATCGGTGTTCCAGCAGTTCGTCGGCATCAACGTCATCTTCTATTACTCGTCCACGCTGTGGCATTCGGTGGGCTTCAGCGAAACCGATTCGTTCTCGATCACCGTCGCCACCTCGGTGGTGAACGTGCTGGTGACGCTGGTGGCCATCGCGCTGGTGGACCGCATCGGCCGCAAGCCGCTGCTGGTCATCGGCTCGGCCGGCATGACCGTCACGCTCGCCCTCATGGCCTGGTGCTTCTCGCAGGCCACCGGCAGCGGCGCGAACCTGAGCCTGCCCACGCCATGGAACATGGTCGCGCTGGTGTCCGCCAATGCGTACGTGGTGTTCTTCGGCCTCAGCTGGGGCCCGATGGTGTGGGTGCTGCTGGGCGAGATGTTCCCCAACCGCATCCGCGCGATTGCGCTGGCGGTCGCCGCTGCGGCGCAGTGGATCGCCAACTTCATCATCACCAGCAGCTTCCCGGCATTGGCCGAGATGGGCCTCAGCTTCGCCTACGGCCTGTATGCCGCTTTCGCACTGATTTCGCTGATCTTCGTGGTGAAGACGGTGCGCGAGACCAAGGGCATGGAGTTGGAGCAGATGCAGGGTTGATGCGCGAGGGACGGGGGCGAGAACGCTCCCGTCCCTGTCCGTCCCCGCCCTGCCCGGGGCGACATGCGACAATGTCGCATGACCGATTTCCGCACACTCCCGCTCAAGCCCGCGCTGCTCGCCAGCGTGGAAACCCTCGGCTACACCGAGATGACGCCGGTGCAGGCCCAAAGCCTGCCGCCGATGCTGGAGGGCCGCGACGTGATCGCGCAGGCCCGCACCGGCAGCGGCAAGACGGCGGCCTTTGGCCTGAGCCTGCTGCAAAGCCTGGATGTGGACACCATCCGCCTGCAGGCGCTGGTGCTGTGCCCTACGCGCGAGCTGGCCGACCAGGTGAGCAAGGCCATCCGCAAGCTGGCCGCCAATATTCCCAACGTGAAGCTGCTGACTCTGTGCGGTGGCATGCCGCTGGGGCCGCAGCTCGCCTCGCTCACGCATGATCCGCACATCGTGGTCGGCACGCCCGGGCGCGTGCAGGAACACCTGAAGCGCGAAAGCCTGCATGGCGGCGGCATCAAGGTGCTGGTGCTGGACGAGGCGGATCGCATGCTGGACATGGGTTTTTCCGAGGCCATCGACGACATCGTCGGGCGCATCGCCAAGCATCATCAGACGCTGTTGTTCTCCGCGACCTATGCCGAGGAAATCCGCCAGGTGAGCAAGCGCCTGCAGCGTGATCCCGTCGAGGTGACGGTGGAAACGCCGCACGAGGAAATCACCATCGAGCAACGTTTCCACGAGGTGGAGCCCGCGCAGAAGATGGATGCGCTCGCGCAGTTGCTCGGCAAGGAACATGCGCAGCACGCGCTGGTGTTCTGCAACATGCGCAAGGACGTTGATGCGGTGGCGGAGGAACTGGACAAGCGTGGCTTCTCCGCGCTCGCCCTGCACGGCGACATGGAGCAGCGCGACCGCGATGAAGTGCTGGTGCAGTTCGCCAATCGCAGCTGCTCCATCCTGGTTGCAACGGACGTCGCCGCGCGCGGTCTGGATATCGCCGCATTGCCGCTGGTGGTGAGCTTCGATATCGCACACGATCCCGATACCCACACGCACCGCGTCGGCCGCACGGGTCGCGCGGGCGAGACCGGTCACGCCATTACGCTGGTCACGCCTCGCGAGCGTCCCAAGGCCCTCAACATCGAAGACCAGCTTGGCCGGCCGCTGCCATGGCAACCACTGAAAGTGGCGCCGCCGCGCGGCAAGCAGCTCAACCTTGCGCCGATGCGCACGCTGGTGATCGATGCAGGACGCCAGGACAAGCTGCGCCCCGGCGACATTCTCGGCGCGCTGACCGGCGATGCCGGGCTGGATGCGAAAGACATCGGCAAGATTGACGTGTTCGCTACGCGTGCCTACGTCGCGATCCGGCGGGATCTTGCGAACAAGGCGCTGGAACGTCTGCGCGCCGGCCGCATCAAGGGACGCAATTTTCGCGTGCGCACGCTGCATTGAGCCCCGTGTAACATCTCCGCTTCCCTCCCGAGGAATTCCAGGATGATCCGCTGGCTTGCCTGCGCCACGGCGCTCGGTGCACTGGTGGCCTGCTCCGCGCAGGCGGCCGTGCCGGTGTACGGTTATCGCGTGGTGCACGCTTATCCGCACGACACCTCGGCGTATACCGAAGGCCTGTTTTACAAGGACGGCTATCTCTACGAGAGCACCGGTGAAGCTGGCGAGTCGACCGTGCGCAAGGTGGCGCTGGAAACCGGCAAGGTGTTGCAGCGCCACGATCTGCCGCCGCAGCATTTCGGCGAGGGCATCGTGGACTGGGGGACGCACATCGTGCAGCTCACCTGGAAGGACCAGTTGGGTTTCGTCTACGACCTGGCCAGCTTCACGCAGCAACGCACCTTCAACTATCCCGGCGAAGGCTGGGCGCTGACGCGTGACGACAAGCGCCTGTACATGAGCGACGGCTCGGCGGTGCTGCGCATCCTCGATCCCGAGACGCTGGCCACGGTGGGCAGCCTGATGGTGACCGACGGCGACAAGCCGGTGGTCAACCTCAACGAACTGGAATGGGTGAAGGGCGAGATCTACGCCAACGTGTGGATGACCGACCGCATCGCCCGCATCGATCCGGCCACGGGCCACGTGAAGGGCTGGATTGATCTTTCCGGCCTGCTGGACGTGAGCAAGCTGCCCGACCCTTACAACGACGTGCTCAATGGCATCGCCTACGATGCACAGCACGATCGACTGTTTGTCACCGGCAAGCGCTGGCCGAAGCTGTTCGAGATCACGTTGGTGCCTAAGGCGGGGCGGTAGGCGCCGAACTCCGCAAACCTGCACTCGTCATTCCCACGAATGCGGGAATGACGGTGTTCTTGTTGCGGCGACGCTCACCCGCACCACCATGCACCGCGACCCGTGCCATTCGGCAGGGGGACGCTTCCCGCACGCGACGCTAAAGTGACACGTTGCCTTGCCCGGAGCTTTCGATGCGTCCCCTTCCCGTCTTGCTGCCCTTGGCACTCAGCGTGGCCGTCTCCACCGCGTTTGCCGATGACGCACCGATGCAACCGCGACAGCAGCCGTCGTTGCAGGTGTTGTCCACGCAACCGAGCGAGTCTGAGCTGCACGCCACCATCGAGAAGCTGGTCGGCTTCGGCACGCGGCATACGCTGTCCGATACCACGTCGGACAAGCGTGGCATCGGTGCCGCGCGCCGCTGGGTGAAGTCGCGCTTCGAGCAGATATCGAAAGATTGCGGCGGCTGCATCGAAGTGGTGACGCCGTCGCAGGTGTTCACCGGCAAGCGCGTTCCCAAGCCGACCGAAGTGATGGACGTGGTGGCGATCAAGCGCGGCAAGGGCGATCCGCAGCGCGTGATCGTGATGACCGGCCACCTGGATTCACGCGTCACCGACGTGATGAACACCACCAGCGATGCACCGGGCGCGAACGATGATGCCTCCGGCGTGGCCGCGCTGATGGAAGCGGCACGCATCCTGTCCAGTCAGGACAACGACGCCACCTTGGTGTTCGCCGCGCTGTCCGGTGAGGAACAGGGCCTGTATGGCGGCAAGGTGCTGGCTGACTACGCCGTGCAGCAAGGCTGGCAGGTGCAGGCCGATCTCAACAACGACATCGTGGGCAACAGCCGCGGCCAGAACGGCGTGCTCGACAACCTCACGGTGCGCGTGTTCTCCGAGGGCACCAAGACCAACGAGACGCCCGAGCAGGCGAAGTACCGTGCCTATCACGGCGGCGAGGTGGATTCGCCCTCGCGCAATGTGGCGCGTTACATGGAACAGATCGCGTCGACCTACCTGCCCGACTTTCGCGTGCGCATGGTCTATCGCACCGACCGCTACAGCCGTGGCGGCGACCAGGTGCCGTTCCTCGAGGCCGGCTATCCCGCCGTGCGCGTGAGTGAAGGCCACGAGGATTACACCCGACAGCACCAGGACCTTCGCACCGAGAAGGGCATCAAGTTCGGCGACACCATCGATGGCGTCGACTTCCGCTATCTCGCCCGCGTCACCGCACTCAACACGCTCACCATGGCCGCCATGAGCCGCGCGCCGGCCCCACCCAGCGGCGTGAGCATCGAAGGTGCGCTCGCCACCGACACCACCGTGCACTGGAAGAAGGTGCCGGGTGCTGCCGGCTACGTGGTGCACTGGCGCGACACCATCGCGCCGCAGTGGCAGTACAGCCGCGTGGTGGGCGACGTCGACCAGGCGGTGATCAAGGACGTGGTGATCGACGACTGGTTCTTCGGCGTGTCGGCGCTGTCGGCCGAGGGTTACGAGAGCCCCGTCGTATTCCCCGGCGACGCCGGCAGCTTCCAGCGCTCGCCGGCGCCCAAGTCGCCCTGAGCGACTCGGCCGCCCGGGTTATCGCCAGCGTGCCCTGCACGCCGTAAGATCGTGACGCCGCGGCGCCTGAGGGGGAGCCGCGGCCGCATCGATCGATGCGCATCAACGGACGATACCCAGGGGACAAACATGGTTCGCAAAACACTGCTGCCGGCGCTGCTGCTGGCCGCCTTGGCCTGTACTTCGCCCGCGCGGGCCGAAGACGCCGCCCACGCCTCCGAAGCACAGCTCGTCCAATCGCTGCATCCGGTGACGGGCACGGTGGACATTCCCGGGGCGCAGGCCAAGCTCAAACTGGCCGACGGCTACAGTTTCCTGCGCGCCACCGACGCGCAGCGGGTGCTTACCCAGCTGTGGGGCAATCCACCGGACGCCGACGTGCTGGGCATGATCCTGCCCGGCACCGATCCGCACGTCGTGCTCGAGGAAAACAACTGGGCAGTGGTGGTGACGTTCGTCGACGAAGGCTACGTGTCCGACGGGGACGCGGCCAAGATCGACTATAACGACATGCTGAAGGACATGCAGGACGCCGCGAAGGATGAAAACGCCGAACGCCTGAAGGAAGGCTATTCCGCCGTCGAACTGATGGGCTGGGCCGAGCCGCCCCACTATGACGCCGCGACGCACAAGTTGTACTGGGCGCGCGACCTCAAGTTCTCCAAGGCCAACGGCGAAGAAGAAGGACGCACGCTGAACTACGCAATCCGCGTGCTGGGTCGAAAGGGCTATCTATCGCTCAACGCGGTGGCGCCGATCGGGGAGCTCGCGCAGGTGCGCGCGGATATGCCCGCCGTGGTGGAAATGGCCGATTTCGATCCGGGCCAGCGCTATACCGACTACAACGCAAGCACCGACAAAGCGGCCGCCTACGGCATCGCGGCGCTGGTGGCCGGCGGCATCGCCGCCAAGGCCGGGTTGTTCGCCAAGCTCGGCTTGATGTTGCTCGCGTTCAAGAAGTTCGTCGTGCTGGGTATTGCGGCGGTGGGTGGCGCGCTGTCCCGCCTGTTCAAGCGCAAGCAGGCCTGAGCTGTCACCTGATCATGGCGCTGCCCGACGGCGCCGTGGTTTTTTCTGCTGGAAGTCGTTGCGGTCGCCACACGAGGGTTGTCCGATGGCTTTTCCCGATTCGCCGTATCGTCGCAACGAGCGCCTGCCGCCCACCTGGGACGGCACGCTGCCACTGGAACTCCAGGATCGCCGGCCGCCACCGCTGCCGCCGAGACGGAGCGGCAACTACTTCCTTGCCCACTGGCGCGGCGAGCTCTCACTGGCGCAATCGTATTGGTGCAACGGCGTGCTGGTGGGCCTGGGATTGCGGCTCTTCCAAGCGCTGCTGCTGGCGTGGCTGGCGGATGCGCACCCTTCCCTCACGCACTTGCTGGTCGGCGTTGCCAGCTATGCCGTGCTGCGGCTGGCCATATCGGTGTGGCAGGTGGTCGGCATACTGCGCGCGGCGGCGCTGAGCGGCAGTCGATGGGCCGTGGTGGTGAACATCCTGATGGTGTTCGCCATCCTCGCCACGCTGGCCGCCCTGCCGACGGAATGGAGCGCGCTGCAGAAACTCGCGGCCGGCGCGTCCGAACAGCGACGCTACGACCAATACACGGTCGCGCCGGATGCGGACGGTAACGCCATTGTCGCCAAGGGCACCATGGGCCTGGGCTATGCGGATGCCGTCGCGGGGGCTTTCGCCAGCCATCCTTCGATCCGTCGCCTGGTGATCGACAGTGTGGGCGGCGACGTCGACAACGGCATGCAATTGCATGACTTCCTGGCGGCGCATCGCGACATCACCGTGGAAGTGGACCACCTTTGCGCCAGCGCCTGCACACTGGCCTTCATCGGAGGCGGTCAGCGCCTTGCTTCGACGCACGCCACGTTCGGCTTTCACCAGATGCGGTCGATCATCGACAGCCGCACCTCGAGGGACTACACGGGAAACATCCAGGAAAAGTACAAGTCGCTGCTGTCGCAGCTGGGCGCCTCGCCGGACTTCATCCGACTGGCCTTTGCCAAGCAGGGCGACGACGTGTACATGCCGCACGCCGACGAGCTGTTCGCCAACCACATCATCACTGGCCTGCTGGTGGACGGCCACGCGCTCGACGCCGGGCAATGGCAGCGGGAACAGTTTCTCTATTCGCTGCGCATGCTGCCGCATACACGGCGCATCGGTGATGCGCTGGCGCTGGTCCGCGTGCAATGGCCGGCGATTTACGACGCATGGGTAAAGCGCGACCTCGCCATCGCCGGCAAGCCCGAAAGTGACGAGACCGACCATGCGTATGCCATATCCCTGTGGACGGCATTGCATGGTGCCAGGCGTGCAGCGATGCAGACCGTTACGGCCGACCATGTACGCGCCTTCGCCATCGCGCGGCGCGACCTTCTGCGCATGATCAGCCAGCGACTGTCGCCGGATACCTGCGGGCGCTATCTCGATGGCCAGGGCTTCGACGCGGGCAAGCAGGCCAATGCGATCTTCATGGCCAATGGCGACAGCTACGCCAACCTGCTGGTCGACAACGATCCCTCGCACAAGATGACCGTCGATGCAGCACTGGGTACGCGGGAGCTGTCGCTGGCACGCAGCGTGGTGGCGCAATCGTCACCGGCGCGGCCCGGCGCGGACGTCCATGCACAGACGTGCCGCCGCGAGATCGCCCTGCTCGACAACCTGCTTACGCTGCCGCCACTGGGCAGCGACATGGCCTTGCGCAGCCTGTTCTCGCAGCCTTAGCGCTCAGCCGGCGTCGATGCGCACGCCGAGTGCGATGAGCCGACGCAGGCCATCGTCGCTCGGCTGCAACGCACGCGTGCCGGTGCGCCGGCGCAGCCAGCCGGCCTCAAGCAAGGCGTCGGTGAGCGACACGCCCAACGGGCCACCCACGTGCAGGCGGCGTTCGGTCCAGTCCAGACAACCACGGCCGGTGAGCGCGAGCAGCGGCGTCGCCGCGGCAATGGGCAGTCCTGCGTTCACCAGCGCCTCGACGCCCGCAGGTTGCAGCCGCAAGCCTTCACTCTCCGTCTGCAGATGACCCTGCATGAGCAACGCATCGCACAGGCTCACGCCCAGCCTGCCCGCCAGATGTCGGTAACAGGTGCGTGCAAGGCGCAGCGCGCGATCGCCCCTTGCCGGTTCCGGCAACACGGAAGGCGTACGCGGCAGCGCCATTGCCTCAAGCAAGGCCGAGACTTCTTCGCCGGCGAGCCGGTAATAGCGATGGCGTCCCTGCACGTGCACGGCGAGCAGGCCGCCGTCCAGCAGGCGCTTGAGATGGGAACTCGCCGTGGCCGCGCCCACGCCCGCGGCGCGTGCCAGTTCGCCCGCGGGCCTCGCGGTGCCGTCGATCAGCGCCAGCAACATGGCTGCTCGCGCGGGCTCGGCAAGCAGCGCGCCGATTTCGGCAAGCTGGTAGCGGCTCGGGGAAACGGTATCGTTCATGCCTGGAGTCTAGCGCCGCACCGACACCGGATACTTCGTTGCACAACGAAACATGGCGCCCTGCCACGCCACAGACTGTCCGTATGGACATCTATCGCGCACCCGACACACGCATCATCCATCCCTCCATCCTCTACTTCGGCACGCCGGTGGTACTCATCACCACGCGCAATCCCAACGGATCGACCAACATCACGCCGATGTCGTCGGCATGGGCACTTGCCGATCGCGTGGTGATCGGCCTGTCCGGCGGCGGCCAAGGCCTTGCCAACCTGCAGCGCGAAGGCGAGTGCGTGCTTAACCTTGCCAGCGAGCAGCTATGCGACGCAGTGGAGCGGATGGCGCCCACGACAGGCAGGCCTATCGTGCCCGCGTGGAAGCGCGACGCCGGCTATCGCCATGAAGCGGACAAGTTCGGCCTGGCCGGATTGCACACGGCGCCCTCGGTGACGGTCGATGCGCCACGCATCGCGGAATGTCCGCTGCAATTGGAAGCGCGCTTGCTGATGGCGATCGAACGCCCCCTGCAGACATGGCGAAACAGTGCGGGCGGCTATGTCATGGCGGAGCTGAAAGTGCTGCGCGTGCATGCCCATGACGACGTCACGGTGCCCGGCTCGAACCACATCGACCCGCGACGTTACCAGCCGCTGTTCTATCTGTTCCGCCATTACGTCGGCCGCGGGCGCGCCCTGGGCAAGACATTCAAGGCCGAGACATGACATGTGGCACCGGATCTCGCGCGCCCGCGCGATGCTAGGATCGCGCTCCTACGTCGGCAGGGATTCTTGTCCATGCGCATGCTCGTCACGGGAAGCTCCGGTCATCTCGGCGAAGCACTCGCACGCACGCTGCGCGATCTGGGCCACGAAGTGATCGGGCTGGACGTGGTCGAAGGTCCGTTCACGACGTCGCTCGGCTCCATCGTCGATCGCGCCACCGTGAAGCGCTGCATGGCCGGCGTGCACCACGTGTTCCATCCGGCCACGCTGCACAAGCCGCACGTGGCAACGCACGTCAGGCAGGCCTTTATCGATGTGAACCTCACCGGCACGCTGAACGTGCTGGAAGAGGCCGTGTCAGCCGGTGTGGCATCGTTCGTCTACACCAGCACCACCAGCGTGTTCGGCGATGCGCTGGTGCCACCGACGGGCGAGCCTGCTGCGTGGATTACCGAGGATATCGTGCCGCTCCCCAAGAACATCTACGGCGTGACCAAGGCCGCCGCAGAAGATCTTTGCCAGCTGTTCCAGCGCAACCAGGGGCTTGCTTGCATGGTGTTGCGCACCTCGCGCTTCTTTCCCGAGGAAGACGACGATCGCGATGTGCGTGCCCGCTACAGCGACGACAACCTGAAGGTGAACGAGTACCTGCATCGTCGCGTGGACATCGAGGACGTGGTGAGCGCGCACCTGCTGGCCGCACAACGGGCGACCGCGTTGGGCTTTCGCCGTTACATCATCAGCGCCACCACCCCGTTCCAGCCGGACGACATGGCGGCGCTACGCACGAAGGTGCCTGACGTCCTGCAGCATCGCGTGCCGGCCTACGCGGCGACATACACACGGCTGAAATGGACCATGGCGCCGGGCATCGACCGCGTCTACGTCAACGAGCGCGCGCGGAACGAACTGGGCTGGCAGCCGCGCCACGACTTCGCCTCCCTGATCGATCGGCTGGATGCGGGCGACGACATACGCAGCCCGCTGGCGCGCCTGGTGGGCGCCAAGGGCTATCACGCCGAAGCGTTTGCCGACGGACCGTATCCGGTCGAATAGCCATCCAACGCTCCCGGACGCATCCTTGTGAAGATTCCCGCGCTGCCGCTCACCCTGACCGACTGGAACGACGTACCCGTCACGCACCATCCCGGCAAGGCGGGCGAGGCGCGTTGGCGAACCTTCACCGCCGGCGACCTGCGCGTGCGCATGGTGGAATACAGCCCGGGCTATATCGCCGATCACTGGTGCGATCGCGGCCACGTGCTCTACGTGCTGGAAGGCGAGCTGCATTCCGAACTGAAGGACGGCCGGCGCTTCGTGCTCACGCCCGGCATGAGCTATCAGGTTTCCGACTTTGGCGACGCGGCGCACCGTTCCTCCACGCCCACGGGTGCCCGGCTCTTCGTTGTCGACTGAGCCAGGCTTGATACTGCGCGGGCGCGGGGCAACTGCCGAGCCGTGACCCGCCGCCCTGCCCGGCGGCGCGGCTCGGGAGATGATCTGCGGCGACGATGTCGAAAGCCGCCCTGCCCGTTCGTCATTGAGATGAGTGCGCCGCTGGAGCGGCCGTGCCTGCCCCTCACCTCAGGAGTCGACGATGACCGCTTTGTCCACCGCAACCCGCCACGCCGCGCTGGCGAGCCTTCTCATGGCGTCAGCCCTTGGCGGCTCGGTACACGCCGCAAACGCTACCTACACCATCGACCCCGCCCACACCTATCCCAGTTTCGAGGCCGACCATCTGGGTGGCCTGTCCACCTGGCGCGGCAAGTTCAACAGCACCAGCGGCAAGGTCACGCTGGACAAGGCCGCCGGCACCGGCAGCGTGGATATCACGGTGGATGCATCCAGCGTGGATTTCGGCCTGGACAAGATGAACGAGGCGGCGCGCAGCAACGAACTGTTCGACGTGGCGAAGTACCCCACCGCCACCTACAAGGGCAAGCTCGGCGGCTTCGTCAACGACGCGCCCACCAAGGTCACCGGCGAACTCACCCTGCACGGCGTGACGCGCCCGCTCGACCTGGCCATCCGTTCGTTCAAGTGCATGCCGCACCCGATGCTCAAGCGCGAACTTTGCGGTGCCGATGCCAGCGCCACCTTCCAGCGCGACGCCTTCGGCATGGAAGCCGGCAAGGCGTATGGTTTCAGCATGGACGTCGCGCTGCGCATCCAGGTCGAGGCGCTGATCGACGACAACGGCGGCGGCAAGGCGGCAAGCGCCGCCGCGTCCCGCTGACGGCACCGGAGAGAACCATGTCACTCACGCTCTACATGCATCCACTCGCATCGTTCTGCCACAAGCCGCTCATCGCGTTGTATGAGAACGGCACGCCGTTTCGCGCGCACCAGGTCGATCTCGGCAATGCGCAGGAACGCGCGGCGTTCTACAAGCTCTGGCCCATCGGTCGCTTTCCGCTGCTGCATGACGCCACGCGCGACTGCCTGGTGCCCGAATCCAGCATCATCATCGAGTATCTCGACCAGCGTTACCGGGGCCCGGTGACGCTGATTCCCGACGACCCTGATCTCGCCCGCGAGGTGCGCCTGCGCGACCGCTTCTTCGACATCTACGTCAACGAGACGATGCAGAAGGTGGTCACCGATCGCCTGCGTCCTTCAGGCCAGCATGACCACTACGGCGTGGCCGAGGCGCGCGACCGGCTGCGCGTAGCCTACGACGTGCTCGAACGCGACATGGAAGGACGCACGTGGATGGTGGGCGATGCCTTCAGCATGGCCGATTGCGCAGCCTCACCCGCGTTGTTCTACGCCAACCTGGTCATTCCGCTGGAAGACGCGCACCCGCGTCTGGCCGCCTATCTGCTTCGCCTCATGCAGCGCCCGGCGTTTTCGCGCGTGCTGGCCGAAGCCCAGCCCTACATGCATCTCGTGCCGCGCGAAGCGGCGCACGCCTGAACCATGGAGCCACACATGCTTACTGCACTCATCATTTTCCTGCTTGCCATCGGTGTCGTGCTGGTGATCGCCGCACGCCGTCCCGACCAGTTCCGCATCCAGCGCGAAGCCACCATCGATGCATCGCCCGAACGCGTTTTTCCCTTCATCAACGACCTGCATCGCTGGCAGTCGTGGTCGCCCTACGAAAAGAAAGACCCGGCCATGCAGCGCAGCTACGAAGGCGCGTGTGCCGGCGAAGGCGCGGTGTACGGCTGGAACGGCAACAAGAACATCGGCAGCGGCCGGATGGAGATCACCGAGTCCACCCCGTCTTCGCGCATCGAGATCAAGCTCGACTTCTTCGCGCCGTTCAAGGCCAGCAACACCGCCGAGTTCCTGCTGGAACCGCGTGGCGATGGCACCAAGGTCACCTGGGCGATGCATGGGCGCTCCCCTTTCACCAGCAAGCTGATGGGCCTCGTGATGAACATCGATCACATGGTCGGCAGGGATTTCGAGGAAGGCTTGGTGAACCTTCGCGCCATGGCGGAAGGCACGACCTGAGCGCCACTCAAGCGCAACGGCAGTCGCGAACATGCCGCATAACTGACATGTGGCTTGCGCGCTGTCTTCCTTGACCTGCCTGCAGCTGAACGATCCCGCCGCAGGCAGCGTCGGCAGCGTCAACCGACGCTTTCGGTCCTCGTTTCCCGGTCCAAGCCATCCGTCGCGGGTGGCCAGGGGTAACACGATCCATCGCCACCTGCCCGGCCACGCCGCGCATGGTCGCCCACGCCAACCTGAGGACCCGAGGGACACGAGCCATGAAGAACACCACGACATCGCGCTTCGCCCTGATCGCCTTTTCCATGCTCGCCACGCTCGCCAGCGCCGGAGCCATGGCCCAGTCCACGTCACCGGACAACATCCCCGGCCATCCGCGCGTCAGCGAGGTGAACCAGCGCTTGGACAACCAGCAGGATCGCATCCAGAACGGTGTCGCCGATGGCCAGATCAACGCCAAGCAGGCCGCGCGCGACGAGAAGCACGACTCCAACATCGCCGCACGCGAAAGCCGCGACGAAGCCGAACATGGCGGGCATCTCACCAGGCAGGAACAGAAGAACCTCAACAAGTCCCTGAACAAGGACAGCAAGCACATCCACAAGCAGCGCACCGACGGCTGATTCACGCCGGCAAGCCACGCGCATGGCCATGGATGGCCAAAATCGCCACCCTACCCCTTTCAGCACTGGCGAGCGCCGCCGCGCATGCGACCATGCCGGCACTCAAACCTTGCGGGAGGGGCTATGGTCAGCAGGATCCTGGCAGTCGCTTGTATCGGTGCATTGGCCTGGGGAACGGCGCACGCCGCCGACCCTGCCTCCGGCAAGCCGCAGTACGGCACGTGGGGATTTGACCGGGCAGGCGCCGATACATCGGTAAAGCCCGGCGACAATTTCTTCCGCTACGCCAACGGCACGTGGCTGGAGCACACGCCGATACCGCCCGACAAACCGGCCGTGAGCCTGCGCCTGGCGATGTCCGACCTCACCGAGCAGCACCTGCACGACATCATGGAGTCGGCGGCGAAAAAGCACGCAGCCATCGATACGCTGGAAGGCAAGGTCGGCGCGTTCTACCGGTCGTACATGGACGAAGCGCGCATCGACGCGCTGGGCGCCAAGCCGATCGAGCCGCAGCTGGATGCCGTGCGCAAGGCCACCACGCGCGATTCGCTGGCAGGCCTGATGGGGCGCACCAACATCGACTTCGAAGGCACGCTGTTCAACTTCGTGCTGGATACCGATCTCAAGGACACCAAGCGCTACGCCGTGTACCTCACGCAGGCCGGCCTGGGTTTGCCCGACCGCGATTACTACCTCAAGCCGGAATTCGCCAAGCAGAAGGCTGCGTACCAGGCGTATGTCGAGCAGTTGCTCACTCTGGTGAACTGGCCGCAGCCGGCCGCCGCGGCCAAGGACGTGGTCGCCTTCGAAACCGCCATTGCGCAGGAAAGCTGGACCAAGGTGCAGCAGCGCGATCCGGTGGCAATGTACAACCCCGTGAGCATCGCTGAGCTGCAGAAGCTGGCGCCGGGCTTCGACTGGCCGGCATTCCTGAAGTCTGCACAGCTGGGTGATCTCAAGCGCATCGTGGTGGCGGAAAAAACCGCGTTTCCGAAACTCACCTCGCTGTATGCGCACACGCCGGTCGCCACGCTGCAGGCATGGCAGGCAGCACACATCGCGGACAACGCGGCGTACTACCTGTCCAAGCCGTTCCAGGATGCGTACTTCGGCATGCGCGGCAAGACGCTCACCGGCCAGCAGCAACAGCAGGTGCGATGGAAGCGCGGCGTGCATGCGGTGTCCGGAGGCGATTGCGGCGTGGGCGAACGGCTGGACTGCTTCGGCAATCTTGGCTGGGGCGTGGGCCAGCTCTACACCACCACCTACTTCCCCGCCTCGTCCAAGGCCAAGATCGAGGAACTGGTCGGCAACCTCAAGACGGCTTACCGCGCGCGCATCGAGAAGCTCGACTGGATGAGTCCGAAGACGCGCGAAGAAGCGCTGCGCAAACTGGACACCTACACCATCAAGGTGGGCTACCCGGATCATCCGCGCGATTACTCGAAAGTCGAGCTGCGCAATGACGACCTCGCCGGCAACGTGCTGCGCGCCGCGCAGGCGGACTGGTCGTTCTACGTCGACCGACTCAACGGCCCGGTCGATCGCAGCGACTGGTCGATGACGCCGCAGACCAACGATGCCTACAACGGCTCGCTGCGCGACATCGTGTTTCCCGCGGCCATCCTGCAGGCGCCGATCTTCGATCCCAACGCCGACCCGGCCATCAACTACGGCGCCATCGGCGGCGTGATCGGCCACGAACTCACGCATGGCTTCGATGACGAAGGCCGCAAGTTCGACGCCGACGGCAACCTGCGCGACTGGTGGACAGCGGCCGACGCCAAGGCCTTTGACGAGCGGGCTAAAAAACTCGGCGCGCAGTACGACGCGTTCGAACCGCTACCTGGCGTGCACATCAACGGCAGCCTCACCATGGGCGAGAACATCGCCGACCTCGGCGGCCTCACGCTGGCGCTCGATGCCTACCACGCCTCGCTGCACGGCCAGCCCGCGCCAGTCATCGACGGTCTCAGCGGCGACCAGCGCGTGTTCCTCGGCTGGGCCCAGGCCTGGCGCGGCAAGCTCACCGACGACGCCATCCGCCGCCAGGTCGCCAGCGACCCGCACTCGCCCCGCGCCTTCCGCGTGAATGGTCCGGTGCGCAATATCGACGCGTGGTATCAGGCGTTTGGCGTGCAGCAGGGCGACAAGCTCTATCTCGATCCGAAGGAGCGGGTGCGGATCTGGTGACGTCTCGCATGGATGACAGGGCGGCAACCCTTGGGTTGCCGCCACCGTTGCTGCGCTCGTCCTCCGCGGACGTACCGCCGCTCCTGCAAGGCGCCTGATTCCCTCTAGCCCGACAGGTCGCCGCGTTTTTCCGGCGCCGTGCTATCACGATGGAAAGCCACCACCATCGGCGTTGTCATCATCGTCGTCACAATGGCCATCACCAGCAGGATGGTGAACATCGCCGGCGTGATCACGCCGGCGTCGAGGCCCACCTTGATCACAATGAGTTCCATCATGCCGCGCGCGTTCATCAGCGAGCCGATGGCCAGGCTGTCGCGCCAGCCTTGCCCGGAAACGCGCGCGCCGAGGGTGCCCCCGATGAGCTTGCCGAGGATGGAAACAGTGAGCACGAGGCCCAAGGCCAAGCCGGCGTCCGCACTCAACAGCTGCGCGGTAGTGCTTAACCCTGCGAGCACAAAGAACACCGGTACCAGGGTCGCCAGCGTGACGTGCTCCACGCGCTCGATCAGGCCCTGCAGCAAACGGTCATCGCGCGGCAGGCACAGGCCGAACAGGAATGCGCCGAACACGGCGTGCAAGCCCAGCCATTCGGTGATCGCCGCGCAACCGATCGCGCCGGCCAACAGGAACGCGAGCACTGCGCCATTCGCATGCCCATCGGGCGCATGCCTCGAGAGCAGCCATGCGCACGACGGACGCAACACGACCCAGGCAACGCCGAGCAGCAGCACCAGCCCAGCGATGGTTCGCCAGAACGGCAGCCAGTCGCCGTGCGCGCTGATCAACGCCACCACCAGGGCCAGCGCCACCCAGGCCAGTACATCGGCCACGGCAGCAGCGGCGATGCCCAGGCGACCCGGAAGACTGTCTGTGAGCCCGCGCTCTTTCACGACGCGCGCCATCACCGGCAGCGCCGTGATCGCGCAAGCCGTGGCCATGAACATCGCAAACGGCCCATATGACACGCCGACAGGCGCATAGCCGCGGAACAACCACGGTGAAACGCCAAGCGCCAGCAGGCCGGGCAGCACGAAGGCCAGCCCGCCGACCCACATGGCTGGTCGCAGCAGGCGACTGCCCCGCGGCACGCGCAGCTCGGCGCCCACCACCGTCATGAACAACACCAGGCCCAGTGTGCTCAGGCTCTGCAGGGCGCCAAGGCTGGCGGCCGGAAACAGGCGCGCCTGCCACGACGGCGCCAGCATGCCGAACAGCAGCGGCCCCAGCGCCAGTCCCGCCAGCATTTCTCCCACCACGGCCGGTTGGCCCAGCCAGCGCAACAGCCAAGCCAGCAGCCGCGAGGCCACCACGATCACCAGCAGCTGGACGAGCAACAGCGGATGCCCCATCAACCCATCCCTTCCCCGCGAGACGAACCGGCAGCTTGCATGGCGACGGAACGCGCCGCAACGCTGCTGTCCGGCGCGTCGGCCCGGTCCGCGAGCCACCCGGCCTTGGGCGGCCCTCGCGAGCAAAATTCCCAAGGCGAGATAAACCTCCCAGCCGCCTCGCCTTTTTCCAGTTATCCACGCCCCATCCACAAGTTATTGGGTTGACCCACCCGGATCAGCCCGATATGTTGTGCCCCGTCGGTGCCACTCTCAGACTAACCATCTGAGGCTGGCTTGAGGGAATCCGGTGAAATTCCGGAGCTGCCCCGCAGCGGTAAGCGGAAACGAAAGCCAACAACGCACTGGCCCTCAGCGGCTGGGAAGCGGGAGCGAGTAGGCCGGGTCGCAAGACCCAAGTCCGCAAGTCCGAAGACCTGCCGACACATCGTGGCCATAGCGCCGCGGTGAGTGGTGACGGCTTCCGCGGGGAGGCGCGTCGATGCGCGGGGCAGCAGCCCTGCCGATCGACCGTCCGTGGAATTCGCACCCTTCAGCCCTGCGCGCGGGAGCAGGCGGTTGATGACCACGCTTGGAGCGAAGTCGCCATGCAACCTATCGATACCACCGCGCGCGAACGTGAAGACGATCGTGCGGATGCCGCCTTTCCCGCCGATGCCGCTGTGGCTGAGGCTCCCCGTGCGGACACGCCGTTCGCCCTGACGCCGCCGCACAACCCGGGCCAGATGCGCGTGACCAAGCGCAGCGGTCGCCAGGAAGTGGTGGACGTCAACAAGATCGTGCGCGCCGTGACCCGCAGCAGCGAAGGCCTGCATGCAGTCGACCCGATGCGCGTGGCACTCAAGACCATTGGCGGACTGTACGACGGCGCCACCACGCAGGAACTGGATCAGCTGTCGATCCGCACTGCCGCGGCACTTACCGCGGAGGAGCCCGAATACGGTCAGCTCGCCGCGCGCCTGCTTGGTGCATTCATCGACAAGGAAGTGAGCGGCCAGGAAATCCAGAGCTTCTCGCAGTCGATCGCGCGCGGCGCGGAACTGGGCATCCTCAACGATCGCCTGCGCGACTTCGTGGCCACCAATGCGCGCAAGCTCAACGACGCGGTCGATCCGCTCGCCACGCGCCGCTTCGAATACTTCGGCCTGCGCACGGTGTACGACCGCTACCTGCTGCGCCATCCGCAGAAGCGCCTGGTGATCGAGACGCCGCAGCACTTCTTCATGCGCATTGCCTGCGCACTGGGCGGCAGCGAGATCGGCGAGACGCTGGAGCTGTATCGCCTGCTATCGTCGCTGGAATACATCGCCAGCTCGCCGACGCTGTTCAACGCCGGCACCGCGCACGAACAGCTCAGTTCCTGCTTCCTGCTCGACTCGCCGGCTGATTCGCTGGAATCAATCTACGAGAAGTACGGCGATGTGGCCAAGCTCAGCAAGTTTGCCGGCGGCATCGGCCTGGCTTACTCGCGCGTGCGTTCGCGTGGATCGCTGATCAAGGGCACCAACGGCCACTCCAACGGCCTGGTGCCGTGGCTGAAGACGCTCGACGCGTCGGTCGCGGCGGTGAACCAGGGCGGCAAGCGCAAGGGCGCGGCCTGCGTGTACCTGGAACCATGGCACGGCGACATCGAGGAATTCCTCGAACTGCGCGACAACACCGGCGACGAAGCGCGCCGCACGCACAACCTCAACCTCGCCAACTGGATTCCCGACGAATTCATGCGCCGCGTGGAAATTGACGGCGAATGGTCGCTGTTCGATCCCAAGGTGGTGCCGCACTTCGTCGACAGCTGGGGCGAGACGTTCGAAAAGGCTTACCGCGAGGCGGAAGCCGCCGGCCTCGCCGTGAAGAAGGTAAAGGCCCGCGAACTGTACGCCCGCATGCTGCGCACGCTGGCGCAGACCGGCAACGGCTGGATGACCTTCAAGGATCGCAGCAACGCCACCAGCAACCAGACGGCCAAGGCCGAGAACGTCATCCACCTGTCCAACCTGTGCACTGAGATCCTGGAAGTCACCAATGCCGACGAGACAGCGGTGTGCAACCTGGGTTCGGTGAACCTGTCGCGCCACGTGGTGGACGGTCGATTCGATTTCGACAAGCTTGCCGCCACCGTGCGTACCGCGGTGCGCCAGCTGGACCGCGTGATTGATCTCAACTTCTATCCGATCGACACCGCCAAGGTCGCCAACAACAAGTGGCGCCCGGTCGGACTGGGCGTGATGGGCCTGCAGGACGTGTTCTTCAAGCTGCGCCTGGCCTTCGACTCGGCCGAGGCGCTGGCGCTGTCCACCCGCATCGCCGAGGAGATCTACTTCAACGCACTGTCGCAGTCGAACGAACTGGCCGCGCAGTTCGGTGCCCACCCGGGCTTTGCCGAAAGCCGTGCCGCCAACGGCGAGTTGCAGTTCGACTACTGGTCGAACGCGCAACCCAACGACAAGGCTCGCTGGGACGAACTGCGCGAATCGATCAAGATCAAGGGCCTGCGCAACTCGCTGCTGATCGCCATTGCGCCGACCGCCACCATCGCTTCCATTGCCGGCTGCTACGAATGCATCGAGCCGCAGGTGAGCAACCTGTTCAAGCGCGAGACGCTGTCGGGTGATTTCCTGGTGGTGAATCGCTACCTGGTGGAAGAGCTCAAGACGCTGGGACTTTGGACGGCTGAAGTGCGCGACGCGATCAAGCTGGCCGAGGGTTCCATCCAGGGCATCAGTGCGATTCCCGAACGCCTGCGCACCATCTACCGCACGGTGTGGGAGCTGCCGCAGAAAGCCTTGATCGACCTGGGCGCCGCGCGCGGTGCCTACATCGACCAGAGCCAGTCGCTGAACCTGTTCATGGAGAACCCGAACATCGGCCAGCTCAGCTCCATGTACATGTACGCGTGGAAGTCCGGCATCAAGACCACGTATTACCTGCGTTCGCGTCCGGCCACCAAGATCACCAAGACCACGGTCTCGGCGGTGCCGGCAACCAAGACTGCGCCGCCGGTGCCGGAGCAGGAACAGGCGACGGCAGCGGTGTTCTGTTCGCTGGAGAATCCGGAGTATTGCGAGGCGTGCCAGTAACGCCCAGCTTCCCCCTGCTGGCAGGGGGAAGCTGGGAGGGGGTCGCTCTTAGGCGCGGCGTTACCCCTCCCCAGCCCTCCCCTGCTACACGCAGGGGAGGGAGCGATGCACCACCGTTATCTTTTGAGGAACACCATGTCCGCCCAACCCGAACGCAACCAGCACATTCTCGATCCCGGCTTCGAACTCACCCTGCGCCCGATGCGCTATCCCGAGTTCTATGAGATGTACCGCAACGCGATCAAGAACACCTGGACCGTGGAAGAGGTGGATTTTTCGCTGGACGTCACCGACCTGAAGTCCAAGATGTCCGACGCGGATCGCCACCTGATCCATCGCCTGGTCGCGTTCTTCGCCACCGGCGACACTATCGTGGCGAACAACCTGGTGCTCAACCTGTACCAGCACATCAATGCGCCCGAGGCGCGCATGTACCTATCGCGCCAGCTGTACGAGGAAGCGCTGCATGTGCAGTTCTATCTCACGCTTCTCGACACTTATATTCCCGACCCGAACGAGCGCAACAGGGCGTTCGCGGCGATCCAGAACATTCCGTCGATTCGCCAGAAGGGCGAGTTCTGCTTCAAGTGGATTGACTCCATCCAGAACCTGCAGAAGCTGGAAACGCGCGAGCATCGGCGCCAGTTCCTGCTCAACCTGATCTGCTTTGCCGCATGCATCGAAGGCCTGTTCTTCTTTGCCGCGTTCGCCTACGTGTACTTTCTGCGTTCGCGAGGCCTGCTGCACGGCCTGGCGTCGGGCACCAACTGGGTGTTTCGCGACGAGAGCTGCCACATGGCATTCGCCTTTGACGTGGTGCGTACGGTGCGCGCCGAGGAGCCCGACCTGTTCGACGAAGATATGCGCGCGCAGATCGAGGAAATGCTGGAGGACGCCATCGCCTGCGAAACGCAGTTCGCCGAGGACGTGCTTTCCGGCGGCGTGGCCGGCCTGTCGGTGAAGGACATGCGCCAGTATCTGGAATACTGCGCCGACCAGCGCCTTGCCCAGCTAGACCTTCCGAAGAAGTACGGCGCCAAGAATCCGTTCGACTTCATGGATCTGCAGGACGTGCAGGAAGTGACTAACTTCTTCGAGCGGCGCGTCTCCGCCTACCAGGTGGGCGTGCAGGGCGAAGTCGCCTTCGACATGGCGTTCTGATCGCCCACGCCGCGCGGCGACGTGCGTGGCGCCATGCCCCTTGCTTCTGTGGGTGGTATGGCTGGGCCCGGCATCACCCGCTCGGTTGCGGGGCGTAGGCAGGCGTTGAAACAGGGCCTGGTATCAGACCCTCACACCAAAAACCCGACGCAGCGATCGTGACAGCCAACCGCCTTCGTGTTCCTCCGCGCCAACCTGATGCAGGTGGCGTCGCACCGCATCCACGATGGCCTTGTCGTCGTTGCGGATGTGATTGAACAACCAGTGTGACAGGGTGTGCAAAAGCTCGCTGCCGATGTCCTCGCCGGCGCGGAAGCGCAGACGGTATTCGGACACGCGCTTGACGAACACTTCGTGCACGCGCTTGTGCGCACGGGTGAACTCGTAGCCCGCGTCCTCCATCAACGATTCCTCGAAGGTGAAGTGGGACAGCGTGTAATCGACCAGCTCATCGAGGATGTCGCTGAGTTCGTGTCGATCGTGGTGATCCATGGCATCGTGCAGGTGGTTGATCATTTCCACGATGCGTTTGTGCTGGTTGTCGATGACCTTGATGCCGGTGTTCAGATCATCTTGCCAGACCATATAGGCCATATCGCACTCTCCCTTGTGCAGTGGTCTGGCTATTGGCGGCCATTTTTTTCGGTGGCGGCCTGACCTTGGTCAATCAAATCCGCCGTGGTTTGCCATAGCGGCACTATGCCGCGCGATGAACGCCGGCCGTGCGGGCGAGGCACGGCCGGCGTACTGCTCACTTGCTGGCATCAGGTGCGTTGAGATGCAGGAAGGGCAGTGCCCCACCGCTGTAGGTTGGCAGGCGGCCATCCCATTTCTCGATGGCGGACATCTGCACCACGTTCGGGTTCTGGCGCAATGCATCGCCCTTGAGCGCGATAGCCTTGGCTTCCGCCTCGGCGATGGTGATGCGCGCCTGCGCCTGGCCCTGCGCTTCGGCCTCCACCTTCTGCGCCTCGGCCTGCGCCTGAGCCACTTCGTTCTGCCGCTGCTCGGCCATCTGCGTGGCCTGGATCTTGGCGTTGATCGACTGCACCACGTTTTCGGGCAAGCGAAGCTCGCCGATCCAGTAGACCTTTTCAATCACTATGCCTACGGGAGCGACCTCATTGCTCACATCGCGCTGCACGGTTTCGATAAGGTTGGCCTTGCCCTTGCCGTACACCGACTCGATGTCCAGGCTCGCCGTCTCCTTCACCAGCGCGTCGCGCACCATGTTGCGCAGGTACACATCCGTGATTTCGTCGATGCCCTTGCGGTATTTCTGGAAGATGAGCGTCACCTTGGTCGGATCGATGTGGTACGTGATGCCCACGTCGGCATTCACGGTCAGGCCCTGCGCCGTCTGGAAGCTGATGGATTCGTCCACCGGCCGGCCTTCGGATGCGGAGCGCGTGAACGTGTAGGTCTGAGTGAACGTAGGGAAGGTGTACATCTCATAACCCCAGCCCACCCAGTAGCGTCCCGGCGGCAGTTCCTGCAGCGAGCCTTTGTCGTCGCCATACATCTGGAACTTCACACCGACATTGCCCGCCGGCACCTTGGAGCAGGACGCCAGCAGCAGCGCCGCGAGCGAGAGCGACAACGTCAATACGCGTTTCATGGCAAGTCATTCCTTGTGGGTGAAACCGCGGCGCAGGAGCACGATGCCCCAGGCCACCAGCAACGCCGGAATCAGCAGGCCTGCAAGCACGGCCATCGTGCTGGAGGCGGAGATGAGTTCCGGTCCGATAAAACCGACGTACAGCAGCAGGCAGACGACGAACGGCCACAGCCGATGCGCCAGCCAGTCGACAAGCGTCTTCATGGTTTTCCCCGTGGGTTTCAGGTCAGCGGCGAGTGCCGGTTTGGACGTCCAGGCGTCCGCACGATCATCGAGGCGCAACGGTGCGCATCGGCTGCGGGCATGGCATCCAGGTTCGCTAGGTCGCGAGTTGCCGAGGTGGCCTTGCGAGGCCAGGCAGGTTCACGAAAGCGAAGGAGAGAGTCTTCATGGGCGCACTCCGGTGCGCATATCTGGGTGAGGACGGCGCGCAGTCTACTCCGCTTTTTGTGCATTGCAACAAGCGAGTTGGCCGCAAAAAACTGCCCAACGACCTATTGACTACATCTGTAGTCAAGGGGTAGCGTGACTACAGATGTAGTCACCAAGGATCGTGCAATGGGCAAGGCAACCATCGGCGACCAGGAGCTGGCGCTCCTGCAGTACATCGCCCAATACAGCAACGCGTCGGTGGGGGAAGTGGCCACCGGCTATGGCGAACCGCGCGGCCTGGCGCGTTCCACCGTGCTGACCATGATGGAGCGACTGCGGGGCAAGTCGTACCTGCGACGCCGCCAGGTGGCCGGCGTGTACCGCTACAGTCCGGCCACCGGTCCGGGCGAGGTGATGCGCAGCGCCGTGGGCCAGTTCGTGGAGAAAACACTGAGCGGCTCGGTGTCGCCGTTCGTCGCGTGGATGTCCGAACGCGGCAAGGTAAGCGACACCGAGCTGGCCGAACTTCAAGCGCTGGTTGCACGGCTGCAGTCGCAGCGCGAGGAGAATTGAGATGAGTGCCCTGCCCTCGCTGATGGACACGTTGCTCGTCCGCCTCGGCTGGACATCGCTGCAGGCGGCGCTGCTGATCGGCGTCATCTGGCTCATCTGCCGCAAGCTCCCGCGCCTGTCCGCCGCGACGCGTTCGCTGCTGTGGTGGCTGGTGGGCCTGCAGGTGCTGACCGGCCTGGCGCTGCCGACGCCGGTGGCATTGCCGCTGCTTTCGCCGCCTTCCGCCGCGCTGCCGGTGGCCCAGTCGTTCACGCCGACGTACGTTGCGCCGAGAGAACACCGCATCGGCAGCTTCGGCGGCGGATCTTCCGCGCCAGCCGCAACCTACGATGACGCCGTGATGGTTTCGCTGCTGCAGGAAGCGAGCCCTTCCGGCGGCGGCTTGCCCTGGCAGAACATCCTGCTCTCCCTATGGATGGCCGGCGTGCTGGTGCAGCTGGTGATGGCGGCCCGCCATTGGCGCGAGGCACGTGCCGTGCTGCGCGCATCGGACGTGCTCGATGACCCGGCGCTGCAGGAAGCCTGCCGCACACAGGCGCGTGCCATGGGCCTGCGCCGCTGTCCGTCGCTGCGCGTGTCGCACGACATCCGCTCGCCGCAGGTCAGCGGCTGGTGGCGGCCGGTCGTGTTGCTGCCCGCCGATCATGCGCTGACGGACGAAGAAACCGCTTTGGCGCTGGCGCACGAGCTCGCTCATCTGCGCCGCGGCGATCTCTGGCTCGGCTGGGTGCCGGCCGTCGCGCAACGCGTGTTCTTCTTCCATCCACTGGTGGCGTGGGCGATGCGCGAGTACGCACTCAATCGCGAAGCCGCCTGTGACGCACAGGTCATGCAGCAGCATCACGCCGCACCGCAGGATTACGGCCGCCTGCTGCTGCGCCTGGGCGTAGCGCATCCGTTGCATGCGGGCCTGGCCGGCGCATCGCCTACCTTCCTCAACCTCAAGCGTCGCCTGAGCATGCTGCAGGGTGTTTCGCAGGGCGCCACCTCGCGCCTGCGCAGTGCGCTGCTCATCGCGGTGGTCGCCTGTGCCGGCGTGTTGCCTTACCGCGTGACAGAGGCAGCCGTGGATGCATCGGCACCCGCGCCGGCGGCGTCCGTCGCGACGCCGGCGGCAAAGCCGGTGGTGCAGGCTGCGCCCGCAGCCAAGGCAACGCCAGCGGTCAGTGCCGCACCCGCGGTCGCAGCGACGCCGACGCCTGCCGCCAAGGCAGCGCCTGCGTCGAAGGCTGCGGCTGCCGGCCAGTCGTCCTATGGCTGGGCACCGCCGCCAGTGCCGGCGACACCGCCGACACCTGCCACGCCGATCACGCCGCCGACGCCCCCCACGCCACCGACACCTGCGGCGCCACGGCCCGCAGCGCCGCTGCCGCCACCGCCGGCGCCTCCGGCACCGCCTGCACCAGCAGTCGGCATGAGTGGTCACCACGTCGATATCGATATCGACAGCGATGCAGAGAACGGTTTTGCGCTGTTCGACGACAAGGCCAGCACCATCCTCGTCAGCGGCACCGATCGTGATGTGGAAGCCGCGAAGCGTGAGCGCAAAGGTTCCGAACCGCTGCTGTGGTTCCGCCGCGGCAACCAGGCCTATGTCGTGCGCGACACCTCTACCATCGAACGTGCACGCACCGCTTATGCACCGATGCACGAGCTTGCTTCGATGGAAGGCCGCATCGCTGGACAGGAGGCGCGCATTGCCAGCATCCAGAGCCGCATGGCCAGCCGCCAGGGCGAACTGGCCTCGCAGGCGGGCGAAATTGCGGCACGCCATGTCACGCTGGAATCGCAGCGCGAGGAACTGCAGTCGCAACGCGAGGAACTGGCGTCCAAGCCAGGTGTCACGGGCGAGGATCTTCGCGTGATGGACGCGCAGGTCCGCGCGATCGACAACCAGATCCGCTCCCTGACCGAACGCGAACGAGATCCGGCCCAGGATCGCGAATTCCAGCGCGAGCAGGAAGAGCTGGCCCGTCAGCAGGAGGAGCTGGAGCGTCAGCAACGTGCACTGGCAGTGCGCGAGCGCAGCGAAAGCAGCAAGGCCGACAGCCAGATGGAAAAGCTGCTCGAAGAAGCCATCGCCAAGGGCACGGCCAAGCCCATCAGCCTGCGCTGAAGCACACCGCGTGACGCGCCGCCCCGATGGCGGCGCGAGGCATCACATACGTTCACCATGCACAACCCGGGACCGCGGGAGGAGAGCTTTCGCGCCCGATCCGTCCACCGTATCGACGAGGAACAGCGATGCTCGGCTATTACGCGACGATCGCCGCGTCCAGCTTCCGCAGGAACAAGGCGCTGGCGGCGCTGATGGTGCTGGTGATCGGGCTGGGCATCGGTGCCAGCATGACCATGATTACCGTGTTCCATGTGCTGGCGAGCGACCCGCTGCCTGGACGCAGCGGCAAGCTGTTCGTACCGGTGATCGATCCACGCCCGCTCGACCGCGGCCAGTCCGCCAGCGCGCCGCAGCAGGATGGAAGCTTCACCTGGCCCGACGCGATGAACCTGCTGCGCGCCGCGCGAGCCGGCCGGCAGGCCGCGATGGCCGGGGGCGCGGTGCCGCTGCGACCGACGCAAGGTGGCGGCCTGCCGTTCTACGAGACGGGCCGCTACACCACCGCCGACTTCTTCGCGATGTTCGACACGCCTTTTCTCAGTGGCAGCGGATGGACGGCACAGGACGATGCACAGCGTGCGCATGTGGTGGTGCTCGGCCGCGAGCTCAGCCGCAAGCTGTTTGGCGAAACCAATGCCGTGGGCCGCACGGTGCGCCTGAAGGACGCCGATTTCCGCGTGGTGGGCGTGCTCGACACATGGGAGCCGCAGCCGCAGTTCTATGCGCAGATGGATAGCCGCATCTTCGGCCGCAGCGACCAGTTCTTCCTGCCGCTGCAGACGGCGATGGACCTCAAGCTGGATTTCGCCGGCAGGCTTTCGTGCTGGGGCGATAGCGGTGACGGGCGCACCAGCGATCAATGCAGCTGGCTGCAGTTCTGGGTGCAATTGGACAACGCGGCCAAGGTCGATGCGTACCGCGCCTTCCTCACCGCCTACTGGCGCGAGCAGCAGGCGCATGGTCGACTGCCGCGGCCGGTCGATGTGCAGCTCTACGGGCTGATGGACTGGCTGGCGCACCAGCACGCGATACCCGATGACCTGCGCCTGCAGCTGTCGCTATCGGTCGGCTTCCTGCTGGTATGCATGCTCAACGTGATGGGTCTCCTGCTGGCGACGTTCCTGCGTCGCAGCGGTGAAATCAGCGTGCGCCGCGCGCTCGGTGCGCGGCGGCGGGACATCTTCCTGCAGCTGGGCGTGGAGTCGTCGGTGATCGGCTTCGCCGGAGGACTGCTCGGCGTACTGGTGGCGATGCTCGGTCTGTGGAGCGTGCGCCAGCGACCGGATGGCTACGCGCAGCTGGCGCACATGGATGCGGGGATGTTGCTGGCCACCTTCACGCTCGCGCTGGCAGCCGGCGCACTGGCGGGCCTGCTGCCCGCGTGGCGTGCGTGCCGCATCGCCCCGGCCCTGCAACTAAAGACCCAGTGAGGATCGCCATGCCGCATTCGCCTCTGCTCGCCAGCCTGGGGCGCCACAAGCTCACCGTGCTGCTGATGGTGATGCAGGTGGCGCTCACCTGCGCCATCGTCTGCAACGTGGCGGCCATCCTGGGCCATCGCGTCGCGCAACTGGGCTTGCCCAGCGGCGTGGCGGAAGACGAACTGGTGATGCTGGAAAGCATCAACGTCGATGCAAGCTCGGACCCGCTCGTCCGTCACGATACCGACCTCGCCGCCTTGCGCCAGTTGACCGGCGTGCGTTCGGCGGCGGCCATCGATGCACTGCCGTTCAACAGCAACAACTGGAGCAACGGCATCGCGCTGGAACCCAAGGGCGACATGCGCGCGGTGGCCACGGCATTCAACGGCACGCGAGGTGAGCTCGACACGCTAGGCCTGCGCCTGGTCGCCGGTCGAGACTTTCTTCCCGACGAATATCTGCCCGTGGGCAGCACGCGCGATTGGGACGGCATCAACAAGGTTCCGGCCACCATCGTCACGCGTGCGCTCGCGCAGCAGCTGTTTCCGGGCCAGGATCCGCTGGGCAAGGTGATCTATCCCGGCGACGGGCCGGTGCGCATCGTGGGCGTCGTCGGCCACCTGCTGCGCCCTATGCTGGATGAATCCGCGGGCAACGAATACGCCACGGTATTTCCCATGCTGCCGGATGGCAGCAGCGTGACCTACGTGATGCGCACGGCACCGCAGGATCGCGAGCGCGTGCTGCAGCAGGCGATGGCGCGCCTGGCGCAGCTGGACGGCAACCGCGTGTTGCGACGGCCGCAGACGTTCATGCAGCTGCGCGAGGACTATTTCCGCCGTGACCGCACCATGATCAGCCTGCTGCTCGCCGCCGCCCTGGGCTTGCTGCTGGTGACGGCCGCGGGCATCGCGGGATTGGCGAGCTTCTGGGTGCAGCAGCGCCGGCGCTCGATCGGCATTCGTCGAGCGGTGGGTGCGACGCGGCGTGACATCCTGCGTTACGTGCAGACCGAGAATTTCATGATCGTAAGCGGCGGCATCGCGATCGGCGTGGTGCTGGCCTATGCGCTCAATGTGCTGCTGATGCAGCACTATGCGTTGCAGCGACTGCCGGTGTTCTATCTGCCGCTGGGAGCCGTCGCGCTATGGCTGCTTGGTCAGCTGGCAGTGCTGGGGCCGGCGCGTCGCGCGGCTTCGGTGCCGCCGGTGGTGGCGACGCGGTCGGGGTAGAGGGGCCAAGCCTCAAGGCTTGATCTCGGAAAGCCTTCTCCCTCCGGCGACCCGAAGGTAGTCCCTGTGGGAGAGAAGGTGCCGGCAGGCGGACCAGGCACCCTTGGGAGCGCTTTCCTCGGACGTGCCACAAGTGCGCACCCTCACCACCGTAAACGCATTGCCACCACCCCTCTCCCAAAGGGAGAGGGGCTCGTTGCGGCAACCCTGAAAGGAGAGAGGCTTTGGGGCCTCAATCCTTCGGCGGCGTCATCGTGTACTCCTTCGGCGGCGTGTCGCCGGCGAGGTTGCGCACGAAGTAGTCCCAGCGCTTGCGCATCATGTAGTTGCTGGCCGAGCCATAGCCGTGGTGCGCATTGGGGATCAACAGCAGGTCGAAGTCCTTGTTGGCCTTGATCAGCGCATCGACCACCAGCAAGGTTTCGTACGGCGGCACGTTGTCGTCCATGGTGCCGTGAGCCAGCAGCAGATGGCCCTTGAGGCCGGCGGCGTGGCTCTGGTTGGCCTGGTCGTCGTAGTTGCCCTTGCCGTCCTTGTCGGTGGTCAACAGGCCCTGCCACTTCTCGGCCCAGTCGTCTTCGTAGTTGCGGTTGTCGTGGTTGCCGCTCTCGGCGATGCCGACCTTGAAGATGTCCGCATAGCGGAACATCGCCGTACCCGTGGCGTTGCCGCCGCCGGAGTGGCCCCAGATGCCCACGCGATCCATGTCGATCCATGGATTGCGCTTGCCCAGTTCCTTCAGGCCTGCGACCTGGTCGGGCAACGTGTTGTCGCCGATGTTGCCGAAATAGGCGTCATGGAAGGCCTTGGAACGCCACGGCGTGCCCATGCCGTCCATCGCCACCACGATGAAGCCCAGCTCCGCCAGCGCCTGGTGATCGACACGCGCGGCGGCGAAGCTGCGCGAGCCCACCGAGCCGGTCTGCGGGCCCGGGTAGATGTAGTCGACGATCGGATACTTCTTCGACGGATCGAAGTTCGTCGGCTTGAACATCAGGCCGTAGATGTCCGTCTTGCCGTCGCGACCCTTCACCGTGAACGGCTCGGGCGCCTTCCAGCCGGTGGCGAGCAGGCGCGAGATGTCGGCCTTGGCGATGCTGCCAACCACGTGGCCGTCGTCGGCGCTGCGCAGCACCGTCACCGGCGCGGTGGTCGGCGTGGAATACGCATCGGCAAACAGACGTCCATCCGGCGACAGGCTGATGGTGTGGTCGGCCGCTTCCGGCGCCAGCAGCGTGGTTGCGCCGCCGTCCAGGCTCACCTTGTAGAACTGCTGGTAATACGGATCGACGCCATGCTCGCGACCCACGCCACGGAACCACGCCGTGCGCGACTTCGCATCGACCTTGAGTACTTCGGTAACGTTGCCTTCGCCGGTGGTGATGGCGTGCTTGAGCTTGCCGCTGTCGAGGTCGTAGAGGTACAGGTTGCCCCAGTTGTTGCGCTCGCTGAACCACACCACTTCGTGGCTTTGGGGCAGGTACTGCCAGTTGACCTTGCCGTTGCCACTCTCGTAGTAGGTGGGCACGCTTTCGTCGAACACGGTGCGCACGGCGCCGGTGTGCACGTCGGCCACGCGGAACCGGGCCTGCTTGTGATCGCGCGAGGACGACACGAAGGCCAGCGAGCTGGCATCCGGCGCCCACTGCACGTCATCCCAGCCGCCGTCGCGGCCGCAGCTGACGTCGTCGCACAGGGTGGAACGGTGCTGGTCGGGTTCCATCTTCAGGCGCAGCGTCTTGTGGCTGCCGACGTCGACGATGACGCGTTCGATCATCGTCACGTCCTTGTCGCCCACCAGCGGATACTTCCACTTCTCCACCTTCGGGTGGCCGACGTTGGTGCCGACGATCACCATGTCACCGGTCTTGCGCTGGTCCTGCTGGAACGTGGCGATCTGCTTCGAATCGGGCGACCACACCAGGATGGCCTTGTTGGTGTGCTTCCAGCCCGCGTTATCGGTAGCGTAGCCGTAGTTCTCGATGCCGTCGGTGGTGAGCTGGGTTTCCTTGCCGGTGGCGATGTCACGTACCCACAGGTTCCAGTTGCGCACGAAGGCTTCGCTGCGCTTGTCGGGCGACAGTTCGCCGGGCTCGCTGCCCACGGCTTCGGCATTCTCGTCCTTGCCTACGGTGCACGCGGCGGCCTTGGCATCGCACAGGTAGTGCTTGCCGCGGATGGCAACATCGAAATGACCGTCGGCGGTTTCGCTGTAGCCGGTGATGCCCAGCTTGTCGGCCTTGACCGGCTTGCCCAGCGCCTTGCCCAGCGCCGCCGCGAGGCGCGCCTGGTCGAACAGCGGCGTGGCCTTGCCGGTGGCTGCGTCGTAACGCAGGTAGTGATCGCCCTTGGCGTCGTGGTCGCGATACCAGAAGTGGCCGTTGTCCAGCCACATCACGCTGGTGACGGCGTGATCGACCAGCGGCGTGGCGTTGTAGCCCACGTAGCGCTCGGCCTTGGCGTAGTCGTCATTGGTGAGCGTGCGACCCTGTGCGGCCGCGCCTGTCGAAAGTGCACCCAGCACCAGCGCGCCCAGCAGGCGCGACCCGTGTTTCATCGGAACCATGCGTTCTCCCCAGTCTGCTGCTTGTGACGGACGCCGTCGTGGGCGCCGCGTTCAACCTTTCATCCTACTGACGGCGGCCGGTACGGACCCCTGCCATTGGTCCCGTATCCCTCCAGCCTCAGGCGAACTTCAGCAGGCAAACGCCGGCCGTGATGAGCGCCAGGCCGGCCCAGCCGGAGGCACGCAGGTGCTCGCCGAACAGGGTCATGCCCAGCAGGGTGGTGGCGATGAGACCCACGCCGCCCCAGATGCCGTAGGCCACGGACAGCTGGATGCCCTTGATGGCGTAGCTCAATGCAGTGAACGCCAGCAGCGCGCAAACAATGGCCGACAGCGCGGGTCGCTTGTGCGCGAAGCCATGCGATTGCTTCATCAGCACGTTGGCGGCGATCTCCAGCACGATGGCGATGGCAAGATAGAGCAGATGGATGGGCTCGAACTCAGGAAGCATGGCCGCCTCCGTGTTCGCCCTCGTCGGTGCCACGCTCCAGCAGCACGATGCCGGCGATGATGAGTGCGATGGCGATGAGCTTGGTGGGCCTGAGGTCTTCGGCAAACAACCATGCGCTGCACAGCGTGATGAGCACCAGGCCCAGGCTTTCCCAGGCGCCATAGGCCACCGCCAGCGGAATGCGCTTCACCGCCAGCGCGAGGCTGGTATAGGACACCACCAGCATCACGTACATCACCGCCAGGCCCATCGCATGCGACGCGTGATGGGCACCGTATTTCATCGCCAACGTACCGATGACTTCGGTGACAATGGCGGCAACCATGAACAGCCAGTAGCGCATGTGGATCTCCTCTTCCCGCGCCCCCGGTCAGATCGTAACCGCCTCCCTGCCGACCACGCCATGAACCAAGCGACTGCCGACACCGCCCTCCCACTTCCCGAAGCACGGATGCTGGAGATGGTTTTCCCCGATCACACCAACCACCTGGGCACGCTGTTCGGCGGCCAGGCGCTGGCCTGGATGGACAAGGCCGCCTTCATCGTGGCCTCTCGGCATGCCCGTCGCACCGTGGTGACGGCGCGCTCGGAAGAGGTGAATTTCCGCACACCGGTACGCAAGGGCCAGCTCGCGGAGTTGGTGGCGCGCATCGTCCAGGTGGGTCACAGCTCGATGACGGTGGAAGTGGAACTGACCGCCGAAGACCCGCTCACCGGCGATCGACGCGTGTGCACGACGGGGCGCTTCGTGATGGTGGCGCTCGATTCCAACGGCGCGCCCGCCACGGTGCCGGCGTTGCCGGTGGCCTGAGGAATTCCATCGCGAAGTTGGGAATGCACGGCTTCATCGCGCTGTTGGCTTTTCGCGCACTGGGTGCGCTCCTACAGGGGAGCGGGTTTGTACCGCCTCAGGCACAGATGCAGTGCGCCTCTACAGGGGGGCGCTCTCGTGTTTCAGCGCAGATGCAGCCAGTGCAGGTGGATGCCGTTCTCGCGGTCTTCGGCGCGGAAACCTTCACGGGTTTCCGCCACGATGCCCCACAGGCTGCGCAAGGTCTCGCCGCGCGGCTCGTCCACGCGCACGTGCTCGCCCGTGGGGATGGCGAACTGGGTTTCCAGCATCATCACCTGATCGCGTTCCCACACCAGGATCGCGGGACGTGCGGTGGTCGCGCCCCAGCCGAGGTGGATCTGCACGACCTTGGGCGCGTAGTGGCCACGGTTGTCCAGCTTCCAGCTTTCCGAACGGCGCAGCAGGTCGGCCAGGCGTGGATCGCTCCAGTCCACGTTTCCCTTGGAGTGAGGCTTGTGAGCGGTCATGCGGCTAACGACTTCCCATCAGACAGGTGCAACGACGGCGCCGGCATGCCGGACCGAAAGCGTGCCGGTATCCCGCGGACAGGCGGCGCGCTTCCCCGGCTATCGGCAGCGATGACGGCAACTTGAGGCGATTCATGCATGGGTCTTCACCTGATGGTCGAGGCCGCCGACCGTTCGCATCATCAGCTGCCGCACGAAACCAAGATGCCCGGCCACCGGCACCACTTCGTCGCGAACCCAGCGCAACCACTGGGGACGCCCGTGCACCAGCCGCGTGGCGGCTCCAATGCGGCGCACCACCGACACATGCACCGCATGCCTCAGCGTGGCGTATTCGTGCAGGCGCGAGAGGTCGCCGGCCAGCGCGTCCGCGGCGCAGTCGGCGTAGACATAGGCATCTTCGATGCCCAGGTTCATCCCGCGTGCACCGATGGGCGAATGCACATGCGCCGCATCGCCACCCAGGGCCACGCGCCCTTCTGCCGCTTTCGCGGCGACACGATGGGCAATGTGGAACTGCGAATGCCAGCTCGTGCTGCCCAGCGTGGCGTAGCGGCGCATCGCCGCCAGAGGATCGGCCCCGTTGCCGATCACGCGCCACACCTCGCCCGCCAGGCGCAACACAAAGACGAAGCCATCGGGTTCGAACAGCAGGTGGGCTCGCCAGCGATCCAGCGGCGTCTGCATCTCGATGTCCCAGAGCATCCACGGCTCCGGAAGACTGCTTCCATCAAAGCCCAGGCCCAGTGCATGGCGCGTGACGCTGCGTGCGCCATCGGCGGCAAACAGCAGCGCACAATGCACCTGCTCATGCCTTCCCTCGCCGTGCGACAGCACGGCCGTGACCTCCGATGCATCCTGGGTCACCGAGCGGCACAGCACGCCACGTTCCACCGCGACACCCTGGGCCTGCAGCGCGTCGGCGAGCAGTGCTTCGGTACGCGCCTGCGGCAGCACGGTCATCGCCTGCCGCGCGCCCAGCGAAGCGGGCAGGTCCAGCACCAATACCTCGTTGCCCTGTTCGTGCACGGTCGCGCCCTTCACCGACCAGCCCTCCACCATGATGCGATCGGCCACGCCGGTGTCGCGCAGCAGCTCCAGCGTGCGGCTGTTGACGGCCAGCGCGCGCGAATAGCTGGAGGGTTCAGGCTGTGCATCGATGATGCGTACGGCGATGTCGCGGCGCGCCAGGAACAGCGCCGCGGCCAGCCCGGTCGGGCCGGCGCCCACGATCAACACAGCCGGTTGTGCGGGACCCACGGCATGCCTCCGGAATCCGTGCGCGACCAGTCTGCCGTCCGCGGGCGTTGAAGCAGCGTCAAGGATGCATCGCGGGCGCGACGACACCGGACCGGATGCCAGCGACGGCTGCTCGTCGCACAATGGTGGCTACCTGCGCCGGCCGGGGCTCGCGAGCGGCGCAGGCAACCACGACGGGAGACCAACGATGTCGCACCTGCTGGCTTGCCTGCTCATCTTCGTCAGCGTGTCCGGTTGCGCGCTGGCCGGCATGTTCGCCAGCACGCGGCTTCCCGCGCATCACCTGGCGGAGGATTCGGCCACGTCGATCAAGCTGGCGGCGGGCCTGATCGCCACCATCGCCGCGCTGGTGCTGGGCCTGCTGATCTCCTCGGCCAAGACGTCCTTCGATGCCGTCAGCGGCGATCTGGAGCGCAACGCGGTCAACCTGCTGAGGCTCGATCGTTCGCTGGCGCAATACGGCCCCGAGGCACAGCCGTTGCGCGTGCAGCTCAAGCACAACTATGCCAGCTGGATCGATCTGCTCGATTCGGGCGGCGGCAATGCCCTGGCCTCGCTGGACAGTCCGCAGGTGCTGCATCGTGTCAGCGAGTTCCAGCAGCAACTAGCCGCTCTGCCGGCCAGCACGGAAGCGCAGCGGCAACTGCGCGAACGGGCCATCGACATCACCGACGAGGTGTTCGCGGCGCGCTGGCTGGCCCTGATGCAGAAGCGCGGCACCATTCCCATGCCGCTGCTGCTGGTGCTCAGTGCGTGGCTGTGCGTCATCTTCGGCACGTTCGGCCTGTTCGCGCCGCACAACGGGACGGTGGTGTTTTTTTTCCTGCTTTGCGCGTTGTCGGCAGCCGGCGCGATCTTCGTGATCCTCGAAATGGATACGCCGTTGACCGGCATCGTGCGCGTGTCGGTGGCACCGATGCGCGAAGCGTTGTCGCAGCTGGGCCTTTGATCCGCTAGCGGATCGCGCCGATGACCTCGGCCACCCAGTCGATGAACACGCGCAGGCGCAGCGGCAGCTGTCGTTGCGACTGATAGAGCACGCTGACCGGGAACGACGGCGGCGGCATCGACGGCAACAGCTCGACCAGTTGGCCGTTCGCCAATGCTTCCTCCACGCGATAGCGCGGGAACTGCGCGATGCCCAGCCCTGCTTCGCAGCAGCCGACATACGCCTCGGTGCCGCTCACCGTCACCGGCGAAGGCAACACCACCTCGCGCACGCGCCGGCCCACCACGAACTCCAGCGGCGTGATCCGGCGCGTGGTGGGCGAGGCCCAGTTCACCGCCACGTGACCGTTGTGCAGGTCCGCCAGCGTTTGCGGGTTGCCGTGGCGGCGCACGTAGTCCGCGCTGGCGACGGTGGCCTGGGACAGGTTGGCGACGCGGCGACCGACCATGGTCGAATCGGGCAGGTCACCCGCGCGCAGCACGCAATCAACGCCTTCCTGCACCAGGTCGATGAAACGGTCGCTGGTGCCGATGTCCAGCTCGATCTGCGGATAGCGGGCAAAGAAGTCCGGCAACGCGGGAATCAACACCTTGCGCGCCAGCGACGACGCCAGGTCGATGCGCAGGCGCCCCTTGGGCACCACGGCCGCCTCGCGGAAATCGGCTTCCACCGCATCGAGATCGGCCAGCAGCCGCACGCAATGGTTGTAGTACACCTCGCCGTCGCGCGTGGGACGCACGCGCCGCGTGGTCCGCTGCAGCAGGTGCGCACCCACGCGCTCCTCCAGCCGCTTGATGGTGTGGGTGAGCGTGGCGCGCGGCAGGCTGAGGTCGTCGGCGGCGCGCGTGAAGCTGCCCAGCTCGACGATCCGCGTGAATACCCGCATGGCTTGCAGACGATCCATCAGGGGTTCCTTGGCTGGCCAAGCCGCTCCATTGTTGGGCATTTCAACAACAGACATGGCGATTATTGAGCATTTATCGGCAGGCCGTCATGCCGAAGAATACACGTCTACCTCCTCTCCCCTCGCCAAGGAACTCCCGATGCAAATGCGACAGCTCGGCAAGCACGGCCCCTCCGTTTCCGCCCTCGGCCTCGGCTGCATGGGCATGAGCGACTTCTATGGCTCGCGCGACGACGCCGAATCCATCGCCACCATCCACCACGCGCTGGAACGCGGCATCAACCTGCTGGATACGGCGGACGTGTACGGCCCGCACATCAACGAAGTGCTGGTGGGCAAGGCCATCCGCGATCGCCGCGACCAGGCGTTTCTCGCCACCAAGTTCGGCATCGTGCGCGACCCCAACGACCCTGCCCGCCGCGGCGTCAACGGCAGCCCGGCCTACGTACGCGCCTCCTGCGAAGCCAGCCTCAAGCGCCTGGGCACCGACCACATCGACCTGTACTACCAGCACCGCGTGGACCCCAACGTGCCGATCGAGGACACCGTGGGCGCCATGGCCGAGTTGGTGAAGGAAGGCAAGGTGCGCCACCTCGGCCTGTCCGAAGCGTCGGCGGCCACGCTGGAGCGCGCCGTGAAAGTGCACCCCATCGCGGCACTGCAGGTGGAGTTTTCGCTGTGGACACGCGATCCGCAGGAAAACGGCATGGCCGAAGCCTGCCGCCGGCTCGGTGTGAGCCTGGTGGCCTACTCGCCGCTGGGTCGTGGCTTCCTTACCGGCGCCTTCGCCAGCCCAGAGGACTTCGACGCCGACGACTATCGCCGTCAAAGCCCGCGATTCCAGGGCGACAACTTCTACCGCAACCTGGAGCTGGTGCAGAAGGTACAGTCGATTGCCGACGAAAAGGGCTGCTCGCCGGCTCAGCTCGCCCTGGCCTGGGTGCTGGCGCAGGGCAAGGAAGTCATCGGCATTCCCGGCACCAAGCGCCGCGACCGACTGGACGAAAACCTGGTCGCCATGGACGTGACGCTGAGCAGCGACGAGCTGGAAGCCATCGACGCCGTGTTCCCGGCCGATGCTGTCGCCGGTGCACGCTACGTCGAATCCATGATGCGCATGGTCAATGTCTGAGGCTGCCGCTGCGTGTCCGTGAAGCCTTCGCGAGCTGACACGCAGCGCTCCGCGAACCTACCCCGCTCGTAGGTTTCGGCTTACACCGCAAACTCAAGAGCTCCGGCAGCCTACCCCCGTCGACCGTTTCCACGAACGCCGACACCCGGACCGGTCACCCCCTAGATCCGGCTCACTGGCCCCCGCAAGGGGGCCTTTTTCATGGGCGGGGCCACGACCCTGCACTCGCTCCCGCACCGCTTTTCCAACGTCCGCCGACGTCATGGCGGATGCCTTCCTGCGTCCGGTTTCCACGCGCGAGACGAAGCGGAACGAATGAACAGGCCGGCTCAGGCGTGCCACGGCACGTCGGCGCGATCGATCTCCTCGCCTATCGCGCGCGCAAACTTTTCGAGGCTCTGCACGGTGGCCGGGTCCAGCTGCCGTGGTTCCGGGTCCACCGCGCACAGCGTGCCGAACAACTGGCCGTTGGCCCGATAGATCGGCACCGAGATGTAGCTTTCAAAGCCATACAGCGCGGGCGTGGGATGGCGCGAATAGACGGGATGGGTACTCGCGTGGTTGAACACCACGGTGCGGCCGTGCTGGCGGATCTCGTTGCAGATGGTGGTTTCCAGGGCCAGATCCTGCCCGGCGTGCAATCCGAAGTTGATCGTGTCGTACACCGCGCAAGCGGTCCAGCGCGTATCGGTGACGCGGGCCACCGTGGCGAAACGCATGCCTGTCTCCCGCGATACCGCTTCGAGAATGGCAGCGATGCCCGGCATGTGCGCCACCATGTTCACGTCGCGAACGGCCGCCGCATGGTCTGCGTCCGATGGTGTGGAGGCATCCCTCGGCGCCAGCCGATCCATCACGCGCCGCTGAAGGCTGATGCGCGAAACGCGTTGAACGAAGTTGCGCAGTTCCGTGGTGAGGTGGCGCAGCTGCGTTTGGGAACCGGCAATGACCAGACAGCGATAGTCGATGCGCACATCCAGCAACTTGTGGCGCGACTTGAACTCGCCCACCTCCGAAACGAAGGCTTCGACCCAGTAGTGATCCGGGCGGTTACTCAGGAAGGCCACCATCACCGGCTCCCCTTCGCCCTCGGTACCCGCGACGGGCGATGGCATGTCAAAGCCCACGACGGAAGGCGGCCACGCATAACCGGGCGTGGCGTCCTGTGAGGTCGTTGACATGACTGCTCTCCCCTTGCCCGCTTTCGCGCGCAGTATGCGCCAACCGCACGACAACCGGTCGGCTTTTTCATCGGGATGGCGCCGGCATCGCGCAGCGCCGCAGCCATGGTGTTTCAAGGTTGATGCACGCAACGGTCCTGGGTACGTAAATCTACGTAGAGCCAGTACGAACCCACGGATCGGATGATGGTGAGCTCCATGCGCAAGCTTTCGTGCAGCCGCCTCCATCATCCACTGAGCCGTGGAAAACGTTGTTCCGCCATCGACAGTGATCTAGACTTATTTACCGCCAAACCACGGCGTGACGCTGCACACGGGGAACTTCGCAACGCTCGCACCGCGCCGTCGCATCGCTCGCCACGCCTGTCGCTCGGATATCTCTGCCGCAACGCGCAAGGAGATCATCGATGCTGCCCACGCCGATTTCCGAAAAGACGCTTTCCCGGGGAATGCTCGATGTGCTGATCCGGGCCGGGTTGATCTTCCTTCTCGCCCTGGCCTGCTTCCGCATCTTCTATCCCTTCGCCAACCTGCTGGTGTGGTCGCTGATCCTGGCAATCGCGCTTTATCCGTTGCACCTGCGGCTACGAAGAAGGCTGGCGAACAAGAATGGCCTGACGGCAACCGTGATCGTGCTGGTGTCGCTGATCGTCATCACCGTGCCCACCTACCTGCTCGGCGTCGCGCTGGTCGATTCCCTGGAGCATGCGATGGAGATGGCCAAGACCGGCGGCGTGCGCATTCCTCCGCCCTCCGAGTCCGTGGCGGCATGGCCCCTCGTTGGCGGCAAGGTGTATGCGCTGTGGCTGCAGGCTTCCACCGATATCACCGGGTTGCTGCAGAAATTCACGCCACAGCTCAAAGGCATCGGCACGGCCTTGCTCGGCGCTGCCACCGGCATCGGCACGGGGCTGCTGATCTTCATCTTCGCGCTGATCATTTCGGGCATCTTCATGGCCTATGGCGAGGAATGCCGCCGTCGTGCCATACAGATCGCATCGCGCATCTTCGGGCCGGAAAGTGGTCCCAGGGTCACCGAACTTTGTTCGGCCACCATCCGCGCGGTTGCCCAGGGCGTGGTGGGCATCGCCTTCATCCAGATGCTGCTGGTCGGCATCGCCTTCGTCATCAAGGGCATCCCGGGTGCGGGGCTGCTGGCGCTGGCCGTGCTGCTGCTCGGCATCATGCAGTTGCCGGCCACGCTCATCACCATTCCGGTAATCATCTTCGTATTCGCCACCGAGGGTTTCACCGTCGGCTCGATCGTGTTCGCGATCTACGTCTTCGTCGCGGGCCTGGCCGACAACGTACTCAAGCCGCTGCTGCTGGGACGTGGTGTCGATGTGCCGATGCCGGTGGTGCTGATCGGCGCGCTGGGCGGCATGGTGACCGGCGGCGTGATTGGATTGTTCATCGGTCCCGTGGTGCTCGCGGTCGGCTATCAGCTCTTCTGGCGCTGGGTCGAGGACCAGCCGCGGATCGAGCCGCCGCCCGATGCGCCGCCGCAGGTCTGATGTGGCCGGACATGCGCCGTGCCTTCGCCTGCCTGTTCCAGACGCTTGTTGCTGCCCGCCATGGCCTGCCTTGCCGGCTGCGCGACGGTAGGCCCGGATTTCCATCCGCAGCATGAGGAAGGCAGCGACCACTGGAGCAGCGCTGCCATCGAGCAGGCGACCACGCAGCACGCGCAGCCGGATCTTGGCCAGTGGTGGCAGGTATTCGACGATCGCAACCTCGAACGCCTCATCGCCGAAGCGGATGCCGGCAATCCGGATCTGAAACTTGCAGGCTTGCGCGTGCTGGAGGCCCGCGCACAGTTGGGCATTGCGCTCGCCGGGCGCTATCCGCAGGTGCAACAAATCGGCGCCGATGCGCTGTACTCCAAAACCCGCACGCACGGCGGCAGCACACCATCCGTGCCCGGTGCCTGGCAATACGGCGCGAGTTTCAACATCGGCTGGGAACTGGATTTCTGGGGTCGCTTCCAGCGCGCGATCGAATCGGCGGATGCCGCCTATTTCGCCTCGCAGGCCAATCGCGATGACGCGCTGGTGTTGCTGCACGCACAGGTGGCTGACACCTACTTCACCTTGCGCACGGCCGAAGCGCGTCTTCGCATCGCGCGCGAAAACAGCGAACTGCAAAAGCGCAGCTTCGAGATCACCGAGCGCCTCTTCCGGAGTGGCGAGAGCGATGAACTGGACTGGCAGCAGGCCAAGACGCAATACCTGAGCACGCTGAGCAGCATTCCGGATTTCGAGAACCAGATCCTGCTTGCCCGCCACGCGTTGTCCATCCTGCTCGGCCGCGCTCCCGGTCCGCTGCCGGAACTGGACGAGCAGCCCGACAAGGTGGCCGTCATTCCGCTCGTCGACCGCGCCGTGCTGCAGGACGTGCCCGCCAACTTGCTGCTTCGCCGTCCCGATGTGCGTGCGGCCGAACAGCAGATGGCGTCGCAGTCGGCGCTCATCGGCGTGGCCAAGGCCGACCTGTATCCGTCGGTGACCCTGCTCGGCACGCTGGCATGGAGCGCCTCTTCGCTTGCCGGCGCGTCGAGTGCGCTGGCCCTCGCCGTTGGGCCCAGCGTCACCTGGAACGTGTTCGACCACGGACGCATCACCAACAACGTGCGTGTCCAGGACGCGCGGCTGCAGCAACTGGTTGTCACCTATCAGGGCACGGTGCGCGAAGCCGCCCGCGAGGCTGACGATGCCGCCAGCAGCCTGATCTCGTCGCTGCAGCGCGATCGCATCCTGCACGATGCCGAAGTGGCGGCACGACGTTCACTCACCCTCGCCAACACGATCTACCGCGAGGGATATTCGGACTTCCAGCGCGTACTCGACGCGCAACGCGCGCTGTCCGCCGAGCAGGACGCGTATGTGGTCAACCGCAGCAACGCGGTCGGAAGCCTGATTGCCCTGTACAAGGCCATGGGCGGCGGCTGGCACACGGAGCAGCCACTGGTTGATCCGGCCACGCGCGAACAGATGCAGCAGCGCACCGATTGGGGCGACCTGTTCAACGAAGCGAGTGCGCCGGCGCCGGAACCATCGGGACGGCACTCGCGATGAGCGACGCATCGTCACCGTCTTCCGCCACACAGGCAACGCCCGAGGCCGAACCTTCGGGCAAGGCCGTGAAGTGGGTGCTCATCCTGATCGGCCTGAGCCTGCTGTGGTATCTGCTCGCCGATCGCTTCACGCCCTATACGCAACAGGCGCGTGTGCAGGCCTTCGTGATACCGGTGGCTGCGGAAGTATCGGGGCGGGTAACGCGCGTGCTCGTGCACAACAACGAGGAGGTCAAGGCGGGCGACGTGCTGTTCGAGGTCGACCCCGAGCAGTACCGGATCGCCGCGGACCGCGCACGCGCGGATCTTGAAACCACGCGCCGCCAGGTGGGCGCCAGCACGGCCGGCATCGATTCGGCCAGCGCGTCGTTGCGTGCAGCCATCGCCAACGAGGTCAAGGCGCGCCAGGACAGCGATCGTCTCGAACGGCTTTATCGCGAAGACCAGGGCACCATTTCACTGCGCCGCCTGGAAGTGGCCCGTGCGACGCATGAGCAGGCGATCAGCCAGGTGAGCGCTGCGCTGGCCGAAGTGGAGCGTGCCAAGGAGACACAGGGCGGCGGCGAGGCGGACAACGCGCAGTTGCGCAGCGCGGCAGCCGCCCTGGAGAAAGCCCGGCTCGACCTGGCAAACGTCAGGGTACGCGCGCGCTCGGCAGGATTGATCACGGACCTGCGCACGGATATCGGCCAGTTCACCGCGGCCGGCACGCCGGTGATGACGCTCATCGCCAACCACGACGTCTGGGTGAGCGCGGACATGACCGAGAACAATCTCGGCCATCTCCAGCCCGGCACGCCTGTGTCCATTGCGCTGGACTCGCGGCCCGGCGAACTTTTCCAGGGGCGCGTACGCAGCATCGGCCAAGGTGTGAGCGTCGGCCAGAGCGCGCCACCCGGTGGACTGCCCACGGTGCAGAACAGTCGTGACTGGCTGCGGCCCGCGCAACGCTTTCCGGTGATCGTCGAGTTCGCGCCCGGTGAGTCGATACCGGCGCGCGACGTGCGCGTCGGAGGCCAGGCCGAAGTCATGGCCTTCCCGACGCAGGGCAATCCGCTCAATCCGCTGGGCCGTGGCTTCCTGCGCGTGATGAGCTGGCTCTCCTATCTCTACTGATGATGACGACCAGCCAGCGCCAATTGCTCGGGCTGCGTGCGCTGCGACTGGCGACGGGCACGGCCGCATGCCTCGCGGCCAGTTTCGCACTGGACTTGTCCATTCCCGTCATGGCGCCTGTGTTTGCCGTGTTCCTGTTTGCATCCGTCAATCGCCCGCTGTCGCTGCGCGCCAGCCTTGGCTTGGTCGTGTTGGTGGCGTTGACCACCGGCAGCGGGCTGCTGCTTGTCCCCTTGCTTCGCCATTACCCGATAAGCGGACTGCTGCTGGTGGGGCTGGGCCTGTTCCTTGCCTTCCGCTACGGCTTGCGCGGCGGCAACCCGCTGGTATCGACCTTTCTCGCCGCCGGTCTCACCATGATCTCGGCAGCGGGCACGGCCGATTTCCAGCTGGCCATGTCGGTTGTCGGTGCACTCGCCAAAGGTCTCCTGCTCGCCATCGTCGCGCTGGCGCTTGGCCACTGGCTCTTTCCCGAACCACCCACGATTGCCAGGCCAGCCACTTCGCCGACGCTGCCGAACGCACAGACCGTGCGCCTGGCTTTGCGGGCTGCGCTGGTGGTGCTTCCGGCATTCCTGCTTGCGCTGGTCGATCCGGCGAGCTACATGCCGATCATCATGAAGTCGGTGAGCCTGGGCAGGCAGAGCTGCACGACCAGCGCCCGCCATGCGGCGCGTGAACTGCTGGGTTCGACCTTGCTCGGCGGCGCACTGGCCATCGTGTTCTGGTTTGCCCTCAAATGGTTCGTGCACCTGTGGATGTTCTTCCTGTGGATGCTGCTGTTCGGTCTGCTCATCGCACGCAAGCTCTATGCGCTCAGCAGGACGCGATACACACCGGGTTTCTGGCTCAATGCCTGGGTCACGCTGATCATCCTGCTGGGGCAGTCGGTCCAGGACAGCGTTGCCGGAAAGGACGTCTATACGGCTTTTGCGGTCCGCATGGGCCTGTTCATTGCCGTCACGCTTTACGCGTGCCTGATGCTGCAACTGCTGGACAGGCGCCCCCGATGGCGATGAGGCCAGTATCCGCATCGAACACGCAACGACACGGGCAAGCGATACGCGAAAGGAGGCCTTCACCATGGGAATGAACAAGAGTGCACCGCCCCGTCACCTGAGGCCCGGCGTCATGCTGGCCGAGTTCGCCAGGACCATGTGGTACCTGCGGGCGATCATGGCCGGCTTGCTGCTGCTGTTCGTCACCCTGACCGTGGCGATGTACTACTTCGGCGGCCCGGTCGAAACCTCCGATCGAAGCGCCTCGCCGCTGGGTGAAACCATTTATTTCTGCACGATCACCGCGCTCACCATCGGCTACGGCGACGTGGTGCCCACCACCGTGTTTGGGCGCATCGATGCGCTGCTGCTTGGCCTGATCGGATTGCTGATGACGGGTCTGGTGGTCGCTGCGGCCGTACGCGGTGTGCAGGAAGCGGCGCGAAGGGCCACCGCGGCAGAATAGTCGCGGTGCCATGGCGGTGACTGCCCTGTCACGTCTCGGCTTAGGCACGCCGCGCATCGCGCCATCACTGGCGTGTCACCCGGATGAGGTCATCAACACGCCTTTCCCGAACCCGGCTCTTCCGGCAGCGCTGGTGCGCGCCACGGCAACGCGGCCGGTTGCAACCACGGATTGAGCCGCGCATCAGGCGAGCAGCGCCACCGCGTGTCGCGCCATCATGAGGTTTTCCTGCGAGGGAAGTACGTGAGACGCCAGCGAGGGGAAGCAGGGGTGAAGCAGGGTCATCACGTGCTCGCGCGTCGGGGCGTGGTGCTCGCCGATGCCACCGGTGAACACGAGGGCGTCGATCCCGCCCATGATCACGGCCATCGCAGCGACTCCCTTCGCCACGGACCGGGCGAACTGCGCCAGCGCCAGCGCGGCCGAGGGATGATCGGAAGCCTCGGCCAGCTCGCGCACATCAGCGCTGAAGCCTGAGATGCCGCGCAGGCCCGAGCGATGTTCCAGCAGGTCTTCCAGTTGGTCCGGTGTGCAATGACCCTGGCGCAGCAGGAACAGCATCACGCCCGGATCGAGATCTCCGGGGCGCGTACCCATGATGATGCCGCCTGTGGGCGTAAGACCCATGCTGGTATCCACCGAGCGTCCATCCTGCACCGCCGTCACGCTGGCGCCGCTGCCCAGGTGCGCGATGACAAGCCGCTCCGGCACCGCACCGTCGAGTTGGCGCAGGATCGATTCACAGGACAAGCCGTGAAAGCCGAAGCGCTCCACGCCCTTCGCCAGCAGCTCTCGCGGTACCGGCAGCACGCGTGAAAGCTCGGGCAACGGGTGATGGAACGCGGTGTCAAAGCACGCCACTTGGCTCGCGTGCGGAAATGCCCTCGCAGCGCGTCGGATCCATGCGAGCGCCGGCGGCACGTGCAAGGGTGCGAAGTTCGCTGCCGCTTCGATGCGCGACAGCACCTGCGCATCGATGACGCAGTGCTCGCGCAACCACGGCCCACCGTGCACCACGCGATGGGCCACGGCGTCCGGAGCGGCGATGGACTGCAAGGACATCAGCGCTTCCAGCGCGTCCGCATGATCGCCCTCGTGCAGGCGGTGCTCGCTCCACGCGCCCTTGCCGCGATAGCGCAAGATCTGTGCATCGCCACGGGTGTCGATGCTTCCTTCCAGCAGGCGCGCCGGCTCGGCGCCGCGCGCCTCATACACGTCGAATTTCAGCGATGAGGACCCGACATTCAACGCCAGGATGTTCATGCCGCCTGCCACTGCCAGTGAAGGATCTCGGGCAAGTCGACGCCGTGCTCGCTCACGTAGAGCCTGTGACGCTCGATGTCGCTCCAATAGCGCTGGCGCGCATGCTCGCGCAGGTGCTCCAGCTTCGGCACGCGATTGATCACGTCCAGCGCCAGCTGGAAGCGATCCAGGTTGTTGAGCACCATCATGTCGAACGGCGTGGTGGTGGTGCCCTCCTCCTTGTAGCCACGCACATGGAGATTGTCGTGGTTGGCGCGGCGATAGGTGAGCTTGTGCACGATGCCGGGGTAACCGTGGAAGGCGAAGATCACCGGCTTGTCGCGCGTGAACAGCCGGTCGAACTCGCCATGCTCCATGCCGTGCGGATGCTCGTCCGAAGTCTCCAGGGTGAGCAGGTCCACCACGTTCACCACGCGCACGCGCAGCTCGGGCGCGTACTCGCGCAGCAGCATCACCGCCGCCAGTGTTTCCACCGTCGGCGCGTCGCCTGCGCAGGCCATCACCACGTCGGGCTCGCCGTCGGCATTGCCGGCCCACTCCCAGATGCTGGCGCCCGCCGTGCAATGCGCCACGGCGGCGTCGATGTCCAGCCACTGCCACTCCGGCTGCTTTCCTGCGATGATGAGGTTGACGTACTGCTGGCTGCGCAGGCAGTGATCGGTGACCGACAGCAGCGTGTTCGCGTCGGGAGGCAGATAGATGCGAACGATCTCCGCCTTCTTGTTGGCGACGTGGTCGATGAAACCCGGATCCTGGTGCGAAAAGCCATTGTGGTCCTGGTGCCACACCAGCGAACTGAGCAGGTAGTTGAGCGATGCGATGGGCGCGCGCCAGGGAATCTGCTTCGTCACCTTCAGCCACTTCGCGTGCTGGTTGAACATCGAGTCGATGATGTGGATGAAGGCTTCGTAGCAATTGAACAGGCCGTGCCTGCCCGTCAGCAGATAGCCTTCCAGCCAGCCCTGGCATTGGTGCTCGCTGAGCATTTCCATCACGCGCCCATCGGGCACCAGGTTCACGTCCGTGTCCAGGCGCGGGTCGAGCCAGGTCTTTGCACTCGCGGCGTACACGGCATCCAGCCGGTTCGATGCGGTTTCGTCCGGACCGAACAGACGAAAGTTGGCGTTGGCCATGTTGAGCGCCATCACCTCGCGCAGCCAGCGGCCGAGATTGCGCGTGGATTCCGCCTTGAGCTCGCCATGCCGCTCGAAACGCAGCGCGTAGTCACGGAAGTCGGGCATGTGCAGTGGCTTCAGCAGGCGCCCGCCGTTGGCATGGGGATTGGCACCCATGCGTCGCTCCCCGGTGGGCGCCAGCGCAGCAAGTTCTTCGATCAGCGTGCCGTTGCCGTCGAACAGTTCATGCGGCTTGTAGCTGCGCATCCATTGTTCGAGGATGGCCAGATGCCCCGGCTTGCTCATGTCCGACAGCGGCACCTGGTGTGCACGCCAGGTGCCCTCCACCGGCAGGCCGTCCACCACCTTGGGTCCGGTCCAGCCCTTGGGCGAACGCAGCACGATCATCGGCCAGCGTGGACGCTGCGCCTCGGCGGCGCTGCCGCGTCGTGCCTTGCGCTGGATGCGGCGGATGCGCCCGATGCAGCTGTCCAGTGCAGCGGCGAACGCGGCATGCATCAGGTCGGGCTCGTGTCCCTCCACGAACAGCGGATCGTAGCCGTAGCCCACCAACAGCGATTTCAGTTCGCGGTTGCCGATGCGCGCCAGCACCGTCGGATTGGCGATCTTGTAGCCGTTGAGGTGCAGGATCGGCAGCACCGCGCCATCGCGCACCGGATTGAGGAACTTGTTCGAATGCCAGCTGGTGGCGAGCGGCCCGGTTTCCGCTTCGCCGTCGCCCACGATGCAGGTGACGATGAGATCGGGGTTGTCGAACGCCGCACCGAAGGCGTGCGACAGCGAGTAACCGAGTTCGCCGCCTTCATGGATGGAACCGGGCGTTTCCGGCGCCACGTGGCTGGGAATGCCATACGGCCAGGAGAACTGGCGAAACAGCTGCCACAGGCCTTCGCGATTGCGGCCGACGCGCGGATAGGTCTCGGTGTAGGAACCTTCCAGGTAACTGTTGGCAACCAGTCCCGGGCCGCCATGGCCCGGACCGATCACGTAGATCATGTCCAGGTCGTACTGCTTGATGACCCGGTTCAGGTGCACGTAGATGAAGTTGAGGCCGGCCGTGGTACCCCAATGACCGAGCAGCCGTTGCTTGACGTGATCCAGCGTGAGCGGTTGTTCCAGCAGCGGGTTGTCGCGCAGGTAAATCTGTCCCACCGTGAGGTAGTTCGCTGCATTCCAATACCGATGCATCTTGTCCAGCAGGGCGATATCGAGCGTCGTCATGGCGCCTGGCTCGTGCCACAGGGGAAGCGCCGATGGTGCCCATGCGCGCGTGCAGGCACTGTCATCGATCGATGACGAATTCCGCTTGCATGCCTGGTGCGATGGTCAGCGGGTAGGTGCCATGACGCGCGGCTTCACATCCAGTTCGTTGGTGACTTCCTTCACGCCCTGGACGTTGCGCACGATTTCGTCCGCCCTGGCCTTGGCCAATTCGTTCGCCACCAGTCCCCGCAGGACGATGGCGCCCTCGGATGCAATCACCGTGATGTTCTTCACTTCGTTGGCGAGCAGCGGCTGGCTTCCCATCGATTGCTGGATCGCCTTGACCAGTTGTTCGTCGGCAGGTGTTGCCGGACGGGTGGCGCGCAACGGATCGACCTGCGATTGCACCATGTCCGCCGCAGGATTGCTGGAGCGCGCGGATGCGGGCATCGTGGTCTGTGACGCGTCGGCCTGCGTGGCGACGATCAATGCCAGCATGCTGGCGGCAACAGCGGGACGGAAAGACATGACGCGGCCTCCTGGTTCAGGGCGCTGGGTGCGTGCCGTATTAGCCGCCAGCGGCCGTGAACCGTGCGTGGAATCGATGCGGCGCCGCCGCCCGTGGCAATGCGCGAGGGGCTTGCCCGCGGCAGCGCGATGCCGCTTCGCCCGGGATGCGAGGGCCTGACATGGCAGACTCCCCGCATCCGGGCAACGGTCACTTGATGCCGATGATCATCGAATCCGGGCCGACGAGCGGCTCGACGCGAACCTCTCGAAAACCGGCGTCGCGCATCCAGTCGCTGCACTGCGCGCCGGTGTAATCGAAACCGCCTTGCGTTTCGATCAGCATGTTCAGGCTCATCAGCAGGCCGAACGCGTTCTGGCTGCGATCATCATCGATCACCGCGTCATACACGATGAGGCAGCCGCCTTCCGGCAACGCGTCATGGCACTTGGACAACAATGCGCGCTTCTGGGGAAGATTCCAGTCATGCAGGATGTGTCCCATCACCAGCACGTCGGCAGTGGGACAGGCTTCCTCGAAGAAGTCGCCCGGGTAGAAGCGCAGGCGGTCCTGCAGGCCATGCGAGGCGACGTACTCGTCGAATATCGGGCCCACTGCCGGAAGGTCGAAGCCACCACCGCGCAGATGCGGATGGGCCAGCGCCACCTGCACCGGCAGCGCACCCTGGGCGGCGCCGATGTCGATGACGGTACGGTAATCCTGCCACGGGAATTTTTCGGCCATGGCGCGCGCCGCGCCGAGGCTGACGCCGCTCATCGCCTGCAGGAATTCGCGCAGCCCTTCCTCGTTGCTGTAGAGCACTTCGAACGGCGATTGGCCGGGTTTGGCCATGTTCTGCGGCTGGCCGGTGCGCAGCGCGTCACTCAGCGAGCCCCAGTCGCGATAGAGCCGGTTGTTGGCCATCTCCAGCAGACCGCCGACATAGCTCGGCTTGGCCTTGTCGAGGAAGAGATCGGCATCGGGTGCATTGGCGTAGCGGCCGTCGGTGCGCGTGAGCAGCTTGAGTGCCACCAGCGCGTCGAGGAAATCGCGCGTCGAGCGTGGGTGCAGCCGCAGCGCCACGCCGATGTCCACCGCCGAGCGGCTGCCCTTGGCGAGATGGGTGAACAGGCCCAGTTCAACGGCGGAGAGCACCGTCTTGGATGCCCAGAAGCCCAGGCCCAGCTGCAGCAGGTGATCAGGCGTTGGCGTGTTGGTGTGCGCATGCCCGTCGGGCAGGGCGTGGGTGTCGTGCGAAACGTACATGAAGCCTCCAGAGGATTGACACGTCTTCGTGCGCCAATCCCCTGTCATTGCGCGCCATACGAGTTACGTGGGTTGTGGTGGAGGCGCGAATCTAGCGACGCCACGCCACGCGAAAAAGATGACTTTCGACGTTCCGCCGTAAGCCATAGGCCGCGCCTGGTTCGATCGCGGCAGCTGTTTCATATCCATCCGCGATGCAGTCACCGCATCGCGAGATTCGCTTGAAAACAGCGGTTTCGAAGTGGTTGTGCGGCATGCGTACGACATGCGCATCGTTGTCGATGGGTCTGCTGACGAAATCTGGCGTGCAGGGAGCAAGGGCGGAAAGCGAAGTCGTATGACCTAAGACCAGCGCCAAAACCGCATCTTTCGCCGAGGGATTCGATGCGCGAGCGCATCTGCGCATTCCATGCCACGACACCCGCGCCCTCCCAAAACCGGCAGAGCGCGGGTGCCAGGGACTGTCAGCGACTCGCCTTGGCGCTGGCTTCGCGCAGCTTCTCGGCGCATTCCTCACAACACACTTCCACTACCCGACCACCAATGGTCACCTGGATGGCGGAATCGTCCAGCGCGTAGTCGCAAACAGCACAGGTCTTCTCGTTCATGGCTTGTCTCCTGGTGGGGCCCGCAATGGGCAGGTTCAGGAGACCACGCGCGGCCAGTCACGCGCTGTCACATTCTTTAGCCGTTACGCCTGGGTGGATCGACGGAAGTCGGCAGGCGAGCGTCCATAGGCACGGCGGAACGCACTGGTGAAATGGCTGTGGCTGGAAAAACCCAGTTCCGCGGCCAGTGCCGAAAGGTCATCGCAATCGGGCATCAGGTCAAGAGCGCGCGCGAGGCGAAGCTGCAACTGGTAGCGATACAGCGGCATGCCTTCGACCTGCCGAAACACCTGGGTGAGATAGACCGGCGAGCTACCGATCTCCTGGCCAATCTCGGCCAGCGTCCAGCGTCGGGAAAGGTCGCTGGCCAGCAACACCTTCACACGGTCGGCGAGGCGTCGGCGCGCATGGGTGGATGCCGGCGATCGCGAGGTGCGTGGACCCAGACTGCGGCCCACCATGGTGAGCACCAGCGCTTCCGCCTCCAGCGCCTCGATGCTGCCCTGCGCGAGGTGATGGCGAAGCAAGGCCACCAGCGCCTGTGCCCGGGCATCGATGCGTTGCGACTGCACGCCGAATGCCAGCTTGTCCTGACCCTGCAGCAACGGGCGCGGCGCCAGTTCGGCCAGCAGGCTTTCGTTGAGACTCAGCGACAGGCATGCGTCGCCGCCGTCCAGCGGGTGGCTGACCTGATAGCCCTCGTGTGCATTGAAGAACAGCACGTGGTTGGCATCGGCCACCGACTGGTCCGAACCCACATAGCGCAGGTAGACACCGCGATAGGGAAACACCAGCTGGGTCGCCGAAGCGCACTCTTCCGCACTGCGATGCCGGCACTGACCATCGCAGTGCACGTCCCGCAGGACCATCGTTTCCGTCGACAACAGGATCTGTGCGGTGAGGCTCGACATGCGGTGGCGCCTGGAAGGCTTCACGACGGCCGTGGGAGCGACGAGCTTAGCAAGCCCTTGCCGGCATCGCGCGTGCCAACGATGGATAGCTAAAGATTCTGACAGCCCCCTCGTGCCGCCCGTGGTCTCCTTGATGCACCCGATTGGCGGGCTTACCGGAAACCTCTCCATGAATTCCTCGCAACAGGCACGCGCCGAAGCCTTCCGACAGCTGCACGACGCGGCCGAGCCGCTGGTGCTCACCAACGTATGGGATGTCGCCAGTGCACGGATCGTGGAATCCGGCGGTGCCCGTGCCATCGGCACCACCAGCGCAGGCATGGCCTGGTCGCTGGGTTACGCCGATGGCGAGCAGTTGCCCGTCGCGGAATTGCTCGACGCATGCCGTCGCATCTGCCGCGCCGTCGCCGTGCCAGTCACGGTCGACATCGAGCATGGCTACGGGCGCGACGCGAACGAGACCGGCGCCCTGGTGGACGCACTGATCCAGCTGGGCGTGGTGGGCATCAACATCGAGGATGGCATCGCGCCGGAATCGGGTGAACTCAGGGCGGCCAGCGACCTGGTGGAACGCATCGCGGCGGCACGCGCCGTGGCGCGCGACCACGATCTGTCCTTCTTCATCAACGCGCGCATCGATACGTATATCGCGCTTGCGTCGGGCGAGGCACGGTTCGCCGAAACCCTGAAGCGCGCGCTGGTGTATGTGGATGCAGGCGCCGATGGCATCTTCGTACCTGGCCTCGCTGATCCGGCCGAGATCGCGCAGTTGGCACAGCAGCTGCCGGTGCCGCTCAATGCGTACGTCGGCTACGCGGGCGCCCCGTCGGTATCCACGCTCCGGCAACTGGGAGTACGACGCATCAGCCTGGGTTGCGGCCCGATGCAGGCGACCATGGCGCACCTCGCACGCATCGCACGCGAAGCGCTGGAGGAAGGCCGCTACGACACTATGGCGGATCATCTCATGTCGGTGTCGGAGGCCAACAATCTGTTTCCCCGGCACGAACGCATCGTGGCCGACGCGCTTGCCTGAAAGCCGTCACGCACGCGTATCGACAAGCCCGCCGTTCCACGCCGCCCGTTCGGCATCGGACAGCGAAGGCGCCACGGCACGACCCTCCGCGGCGGAGATGATGGCGGCCTCAAGCACCGCCATCACCGAGATCGCCTGCTGCGGCGATACGGGATTGTCGCCCTGCCCGCGCACCGCATCGCGCAATGCCATGTAGTAGCGACGCTGGTCACCCGGTCGCGATGGCATGCGCGTCACCTGCCCGTCGCCATCGTGAAGCAGTAAGTCATCGGCATCGTCGCCCCAACCCGGCGCGCCCGGCGACATGCCGGCCAGCAGTTGCGCTTCCTGTCGATCGGCCAGTGGCTTTACCACGCTGCCGCGCGTGCCATGCACGGTGAAGCGTGGGCTGCCACCCGCGACCAGCATGCTGGCCTGCAGGATCACGCGGCGGCGGCCGTATTCGAGCACCACGTGGGCCCAGTCGGCGACTTCGCCGTGATCGCGCTGCACGGCCAGGCTGGCAAGCACGCGCCCGGGCACGCCAAACAGCAACAGCGCCTGGTCGATCAGGTGCGGACCCAGGTCGTACCACACGCCACTGCCCGGGCCTTGCTGCTCCCGCCAGCGAGCACGCACCTGGGGACGGAAGCGGTCGATGTGCGACTCGAAGTGGGTCACCTCGCCGATCGAGCCATCCTCCATCAGCTTGCGCACACCAAGGAAATCGCTGTCCCAACGACGATTCTGGAATACCGACAACACGCGCCGCTCGCGCGCGGCAACCTCGGCCAATGCGCGTGCCTGCACCACATCGAGCGCAAACGGCTTGTCGACCACCACATGCTTGCCCGCCTCCATCGCCGCGCGAGCCAGCGGCTCATGCGTGTCGTTGGGCGAGGCGATCACGACGACGTCGATGGCGGCATCGGCGAACGCAGCGCGCGCATCGTCCACCACGGTCACGTCGGGAATATCCGCATGCACCTTGCCTGGATCGCGCGATACCACGGTGGCCAGCTCAAGTCCGGGCACGCTGCGGATCAGCGGGGCATGGAAGGTCTTGCCGGCATAGCCGTAGCCGACCAGGGCGACGCGCAGGGATGGCTGGTCTTTCATGGGCGTCCATAGAGATGGCTGGCCCACCATGGTATGCCATGGCCATCACGCCCCTGTGATTTCGCGTGGCTCTAACAACGCGACGCGCACCATCCGCGCGTCCGTCCATCAGGAAAGCCGCCATGCCGACCCGCTCCGTCGCCGCCCGAGCCCTGATCGCCACGCTCAGCCTGGGTGTCGCAGCACATGCACAGGACACGCCCGCCAACGCGCCGCAAGCCAAGCGCACCGTGCTCGACAAGCACGACCAGAGCGGCGTGCCGGGCAAGGAAATCATCATCGGCACGGCGGAGCTTCCGGCCGGCGCCGTAATCGGCTGGCACATGCACGATGGCGATGAATCGGGCTACGTGCTGCGGGGCAACCTCGTGTTGAAGACACGCGGCCAGCCCGACCAGGTACTGAAAGCGGGCGACCACTTCTTCAACCCACGCGGCGCCGTGCACAGCCTGGCCGCCGCGCCCGGCGGCGACGGCGGTACGGCGCTGTCGACATGGATCATCGACAAGGGCAAGCCGCTGGCCGAGCCGGTGAAGTAGCCATGTTCACCCACAGGATGGCGACGGCGCGAAGCACGTCAAGACCGCGAAGGCGCCTGGCTTGATGACGATGAGTGGTTGAGTTCATCGCGCCGCCAGGGCAGCGCGCAGCGAGTCGACATAGGTACGGCTGGCACGCAGGGGCGTGCCGTCTTTCAGGCGGAGCAGGCAATCGCGATTGGAGAGTGACTCCAGCTCCGCCACACGATCGATACAGACGATGGCGGAGCGGTGCACCCGCATGAACCGGCGTGGATCGAGTCGCTGGCTGAGCTGGTGCAATGGCTCGCGCAGCAGATACATCTGCGAGCCGACATGCAGGCCGGCGTAGTCGTCGTGGGCCTCGATCCAGTCCACGTCATTCACATCGACGATGACGATGCGTTGCCCTACCCTGATGGAGAAGCGCTCGGCCCACGGCCGCTGCGGCGAGGCGTCGTTGTGAGCGCGGTGGCGCATGGCCGCGCGCGCGCGATCCAGCGACTCCCGAAAGCGCAGGTCGTCGATGGGCTTGAGCAGATAGTCCAGCGCGGGCAACTCGAAGGCCGACACGGCGAACTGGTCGTAGGCGGTCAGGAGAATCGCGAGCGGGCGCCGCTCCGGCGCGATACTGCGCAACGCGTCGATGCCGCTGATGCCCGGCATCTGCACATCCATGAATACCAGGTCCGGCTGCAACCGCTCCATCACCCGCACGGCGGCATCGCCGTCGCCCGCGTCGCCCACCCAATCGAGGTCCTTGTGCGCGGCCACCCGGGCACGCACGCCTTCGCGAGCCAACGGTTCGTCGTCCACCACCATCACGCGCATCATGCGCTGCATGCCTAGCGTGCCGTCGCCGGACTGGCGAGGCGCAAGGGCAGCATCAGGCAAACCGTGCAGGCGCCTTCCTGGTTCACCTGGAAGCTCACGCTGTGCTGGCCGGGATAGAGCGTCCCCAGGCGCTGACGCACATTCGCCAGGCCGATCGCGGTCGATCGCTGCGCGCGCTCATCCGACGAGGCGGGAACACCATCGTTGTGCAGCTCGATGCGGAGCAGATGCTGCTCACTCTCGATGTTGAGGCGCATCGCGCCACCCTCTGCGCGAAGGGCGATGCCATGGCGGATGGCGTTCTCTACAAGGGGTTGCAGCAGCAGCGGCGGCACCTGTGCCTGCAGCAGTCCCGGCCCCAGGTGCAGCGCGACCTGCAGGCGCGCGCCGAGCCGGGCCTTCTCGATATCCAGATAGTGCTCGGTGAGCGACAGCTCCTCGGCCAGGGGCACCTCGCGCTGCTCGCTGCGTTCCAGCGTGGCCCGCAACAGGTCGCCGAGCCGGGCGATCATGCGATTGGCATCGCCTCCGCGCCCACCGGCCACCAGGGCAGAGATGCTGTTGAGGGTGTTGAAGAGAAAGTGCGGGTGCAACTGGTACTGAAGCGCGCGCAACTCCGCCTCGCGCGCCAGCGCCACGGCCTCGGCCTCGCGCTGACGCGAGTGCTGCAACGCGTTGTAGTGGAGCAGCAGCGCGTGGATGGCGCAGTAGGCGATAAGTGCCAGCCAGCAGCCGTCCAGTCCTGCAAAGGCGCGCTGAAGCGAAAAAGCCGGCACCAGTTTCCAATGCACCGCGGCGGCCTGGGCGATGGCGTTGTTGATCACCGAGGGCACGTAGGTCGCCAGCAGCAAAAGTGGCATGGCGGTGCGAGCCCGGGTACCGCGTTCCCACATGCAACGCTGCAACAGGCAGAGTGGAAGGACCCAAGCCAGGAACGTTGCCGCGTAGAAAGCCCGAAATGCGCCCGCGTACGCGTGGCCGAGTTCGGGCAGCGCCATGACGCCCATGCACATCGCAACGGGAAGAGCGGCCAACAGTGAGACCTTCAATGGCAGCCCTGCCGACTGCCCGGTGAACGGAGCGCGCGTCATCCCGATACTCGTAGTGCGCCGCCCGTGCCGGTGGACGCTCGATGCACCGTATATCCCCTGTCAAGGATTGTCATCAAGCACGACCGAAAACAGCATCGCGCTGATCTTCCAGCCATCGTCGGTGTTCACCAGCTGCCAGGTTTCCGCACCGTGGTTGGTGACCTTGCCATCCGCGAGGAAGCGGTAGTCGAAATACACGGTACCGACCACGCCATCGGTCTCGATACGGACGTTGTCGAAGGTCTCCTCGATCGGCTTCGGCGACGAACCGACGAACTTGGCGAACTGCTCGTAGTTGCCCGGGATGAACTGCCTCGCCTTGGGCTCCCTGGTGCGCACCTTGGCAAGCGATGCCTTGTCCAGGCCCTGCAACCATGAGCCGCCGGGCAGGAACAGACTGTGCATCGTCTCGCCGTCCCTGGCGCGGATGGCGCCCTTGAAGCGTTCGACCAGTTGCCGGATCTGCGAGCTGTCGGCGGCATGAGAGCCGACGGCGTGCTCCGCGGCGTGCAGCGGCAAGGCGAACAGGGCGACAAAACCCCATACGGGCCAGACTGGCTTCATGGTGCAACTCCCTTGGCGGTTGGCGACAGGCGCTATTACGCCCAGCGCCGAATCAGGGAGCCAGCGTTATGCGGCGGATCGTGCCCGGGGTGCGGTAAGTCGTTTCCGCACGGGCACGCCTACGCAACCGCGGCGGAAACTTTTCTTCGACGAAGCTTCCGCCGCCGATTCTCATGCAGCAGTCCGTAGCCACCACGTGGCATCACGATCCCGGGTGATACGTCCGCTCGACGTGGCCTTGCAGGTCTTCCGGCCAGAAGTACACCTTGCGCAGGTTGCCGGTGGTGTAGCGCTCGGCTTCGTCGTTGAAGTGCGGTGAATCCGGATGGCCGCTTTCGCCGCCGGCGGTGATGGCGCGGGCGCGTACCTTGTCGCCGAACTCCACCACGGCGACGAAGCTGTTGCCGCTGGTGCCGTAGTAGCGGCGCGTGCCCGGCCAGCGATGTGCGCCAAACGAGGCCAGCGAACCCCAGCGCGATGAGACGAACGGCACCGGGATGCTCGGCTTGCCGTCATCGAACGGCTGCTGCAGTTCACCGTTGAGGCGCTGGTAGCGATTCACTTCGCCCCACGGCACGCCCCAGCTGCCGAAATCCTTCTCCAGGCGATCGGCCGCTTCCGCCAGCGCGCCCAGGCGCGCCTTCGGGCCGGCTTTTTCCGCCATGATGTCGTAGACCGACAGGCTTTCCGCCGCATCGGACTTGTCCAACTCATCCCACAGCGTGTCGCCCCAGAACACCGCCAGCGAGGTCGGCATGGAAGCGATGCCCCAGCGATAGTCCCAGCCGCGCAGCAGCGCGATGGGGCCGGCGAGTTTCTTCTTCAACGGATCGGTGGCGGGCAATGCATCGTAGTCACCGATCAGGATCGGCAGCTGGCGCGCGAAGGCCGGCAGGTACGAGTCGAACGCGGACGTGATCAGCGAGGCCATGGTGAAGTCGTGCTTGTCGCTCAGCACCATGGTGGCGTGGATGCCGCGCGGGTTTTCGCCCACGCTGTCCATGTAGCGCGGATAGTTCTCGCGCCTGGGACTGTTGGCGCCAGCGGCGGAGTACGGCCAGTTGTTGGTGTTCATGATCCAGCCGTTGGCCGGATTGAGCAGATGCGGCGCGCCGTCGAGCGGCAGCAGGCCCTGCCAGTCGGTGGCGGGATCGCTGCCGTCCACGGGCTTGGTGTAGTCGAAGCGGTTGTCGCGCTTGGGGATGAACTGCGGGTGCAGGTACGCGATGTCGCCCTTGTCGTCCGCAAAGATGGTGTTGTTGGACGAGTTGGCCTTGAGCTCGGCGATCTTCATGAAGCTGCCGAAGTCTTTGGCCTTGGTGCGCAGCCAGCTTTGCTCCAGCGCTTCCATCGGCTTGTTCATCAGCGCGGTGGCGATCCACTTGCCGTCCTTCTCGCGCACCACCGGGCCGTGATGCGTGGCGTAGGTGGTAAACGTGCGCTCGCCCATCGAGCCGTCGGCCTTGCGATAGGCCACGCGGATCTCGCGCGTCGTCACCGGACGCTGTTCCTTGCCGTAGCGGTAGCTCAGCTTGCCGCCATCGCGTGAGATCGTCTCGGCGAACTCGTCCACCACGTCGGCGGTGGTCGAGGTGTGCATCCAGCCGATGTGCCTGTTGAACCCCTGGTAGATGAAGAACTGGCCCCAGGTCACCGCGCCATAGGCATCGAGCCCGGCATCGCTGCTCATCTGCAGTTCGGAGCGGAAGAAGAACGAGGTGTGCGGGTTGATCAGCAGCAGCGCGTGGCCATCGGCCGTGAGCTTGGGCGCGATGGCGATGCCGTTGGAGCCGGTGGGCTCGACCCAACTCGACGGCGTGTCGACGAAGGCCACCTTGTCGTCGGTCTTGCCGTAGAACGCCTGCAGGTCCTTGAGCGACACGCGCTCGATGTCGCCACCGATGCTGCCCTCGCTGAAACTCAACGCCATCCACGGCTCGAAGTGGGCGATCACGCGCGGATGCACGTCCGGATGCGTGGCGAGGTAGTAGTTGAGGCCATCGGCCCAGGCATTCATCAACGTCTGCAGCCACGCCGGGCTCTTCGCGTAGAGACGCTTCAGCTCGGTGGAATCGATCCACAACTGCTGCCGCAGATCCGACCAGATCGCCTGCTCGCCTTCCGCCTGCGCCAGCCAGCCGAGCGAGTTGAGATAGTTCGTCTCGACGCGATTGAAGTCGTCCTCGGCCTGCGTATAGGCGATGCCGAATACCGCGTCGGCATCGGTCTTGCCGTGTACGTGGGCGATGCCCCAGTCGTCGCGCGTGATGTTGACGGCCTTGGCTTCGGCTTGCCAGCGGGATGCGTCAGAGCTGGCCGCGTGGACTGGTGTGACCAAGCCCAGTGCAAGCAGAGCAGCGAACGACAGCGGGTTAAGCGCGCTTTTGAGAAAGCGGGAAGAAGAAATGCCTGTCACCACGTCGTACCTCACAGGGTTGGCATGGGCGCCAGGCGCCCACTTCACGCCGGATAGGAATGTCATTCCCGTCATCCCGGCGCGCCACAAAGGGGGCAAGGGCCGGGATGACGAGCCAGAAAATTACGGCATCGCGTAGCTGTTATTGCCCCGATCCGCATCCGGCAACTTGTGATCCGGATCGAGCGTGAGCTTGCTGATGCGCTTGCTCGTGTGCAGCGCCAGCTTCGGCGTCGCGCTCTGGCGCCACGCCTCAACTGGAACGCGAGTGTCCTCGTGCGTGCCATCGGCGAAATCGATGCGCAGCGTGGCAGGCATCACCAGCTTCTGCCTGCTCGCCAGCGTCGCCACCGCGCCCTTCGCCGGGTCGTTGTCGACGTAGCTGGCGGCCGTGATGCCCATGTCCAGCTGCCAGTTGTTGAGGTACCAGCCGCGCCACCACCAGGAGAGATCCTCGCCCGCCTCGCTGCTCATGAAGCGGAAGAAGTCGGACGGCGACGGATGGTGGTACGCCCACGTGGCGATGTACTTGCGGAACGCAGGATCGAAACGCTCGGGTCCGAGGATCTGTTCGCGCAACAGCACCAGGCCGAGCGCGCCCTTGAAGTAGCTCACCGAGTGGCGGTACTTCTCGGACACGGAGTCGGCCGGCGCCATCATCGTCGGCGCGTTGGCATCGGCCAGCAGCGGCAGGATCTCGTCAACCGGGTTGCCGCCCTTGGGCGCGTATTCGCTATCGCGCTTGGGTGCGAATTCGCCCTTGTTGAACGCATCGGACGCGTACACGTCGATGAAGGTGTTGAAGCCTTCGTCCATGAACGCGTGGCGACGCTCGTCCGAGCCCACGATCATCGGGAACCAGGTATGGCCGATCTCGTGCGCGGTGATCCAGAACAGCATCGGACCCTTGTCTTCGTAACCGTCGAACACGATGCCCGGATATTCCATGCCCGCACCCTGCCCGCCGAGGTTGATCGCGGCCGGCCACGGGTACGGATACCACTTCGACGAAAAGTGCTCGATCGCGCCCTTCACGTATTCGGTGGAGCGATCCCACTTGTCCTTGCCCACGCCCTCGACCGGATACACCGACATGGCGAGCGAGTGCTTGCCCTCGGGCAGGTTGATGCGCGCCGCGTCCCAAACGAACGCGGGCGATGCTGCGAAAGCGATGTCGCGCGTGTGGTCCATGTGGAAACGCCAGGTCTGCGTGCCACTCTGCTTTGGACGGCTGGACGGATCGTTCACTTCCTCCGGCGTGCGGATCATCACCGTGGCGTCGCTCTGCGCAGCCTGCACCAGACGCTGCTGCTGCGTGGTGGTGAGCACGTCCTTGGGATTGACCAGCGCGCCGGAGCCGGCGACGAGGTAATTCCACGGCACAGTCACGGCGTAGTCGATATCGCCGTATTCCAGGTAGAACTCCGAACCCAGGTAGGGCAGCGTGTCCCAGCCGCGCAGGTCGTCGTACACCGCCATGCGCGGAAACCACTGCGCGATCTCGTAGATGTCGCCGTTCCTGGTCGGCGTCACCGCGGTGCGTCCACCCCAGACACCGGGCACGGTGTAGTGGTAGCGGATGCGCAGCTTCAGCTGCTTGCCGTTGCCGGCCAGTGCTGTTGGCAGGTCCACGCGCAAGCGCGTGTCATCGACGAGGAAATGCACTGGCTTGCCGTCCACTTCGACGGCATCGAGCTGGTAGCCCTCGGTGAATTCCTTGCGTGGGCGCGGCGAGGTGAGCGTGCCGCGCGAGTCGCGGCGATATGCGTTCTGGTCCAGCTGTACCCACAGCACGTCGAGCGTATCGGGGCTGCGGTTGGTATAGGTGATGGTCTCGTCGCCGCGCAGCGTGTGCGTGGCGGGTTCGATCTCGGCCTGGATGGTGTAGTCCACGCGGTTCTGCCAGAACAGCGGACCTGGCTTGCCGGAACCGGCGCGGAAGGCATTGGCGGGGTTCGGCAGGGAGAGCGGCGCAAACAGCGCCTGCGGGTCGAAGCCGGCGTCCGCACCGTCGGCATGGGCCGGCATCTGCGCAACGCCAGCCACAAGCAGGCCCGCCGCGACGCGGCCAGCCAGGGCAAGTTTCTTCATCGGGCGGTTTCCTTCGGCTCCCCAGTATCACCGGACACTATAGGAAGCGTCCGGGCCGGTGAACCGGGCCAATCGTCATGGTCACTGGCGCAGCTTCGTGCGATGCCGGCGGCCATGGGGCGGTAGAATGGCGGCATGAGTACTCCCGAACATTCCCCGCTCGGCAAGACCACCGTCTACGCCGACCGTTACGACCCTACCCTGCTGTTTCCCATCCCGCGCAGCGGCAAGCGCGACGAGATCGGCGTGAGCCTGCCGCTGCCGTTCCACGGCGTGGACGTGTGGAACGCCTACGAGCTGTCCTGGCTGGATGCGCGTGGCAAGCCTGTGGTGGCGCTGGCCGAGTTCCGCGTGCCGGCCGAATCACCCAACATCATCGAGTCCAAGTCGTTCAAGCTCTACCTCAACGGCTTCTCGCAAGAGCGCGTCGCCGACGCGGATAGGCTGGTCGCCACGCTGGTGCGCGACCTCAGCGCAGCAGCGGGCGCAGCGGTGCAGGTCGTGCTCACCGATGCGAGCGAGCGCGGACATGCCGTGACCGACCTCGCAGGCACGCTGCTGGACGATCAGCCCCTGGAGATCGACGACTACGGCCCGCCCCGCGCCGATTACCTGACAGCCGCGGCAGGCGACGCCGTCGTCGAGGAAGCGCTGGTGTCGAACCTGCTGCGCTCCAACTGCCCGGTGACGGGGCAGCCGGACTGGGGCAGCGTGCAGATCCGTTATCGCGGCGCGCGCATCGATCATGCCGGGCTGCTGCGTTATCTCATCTCCTTCCGCAACCACAACGAATTCCACGAGCAATGCGTGGAACGCATCTTCGTCGACGTGATGGCGCGCTGCCGGCCGCAGCAGTTGAGTGTGTATGCGCGCTATACGCGTCGCGGCGGCCTGGACATCAACCCGTATCGCAGCACCGGCGTCGAAACGCCGGAGAATCCGCGCGGCGCGAGGCAATAATGGCGTCGCGGCATGGCGGGTCCGTGAAGGTAATGTTCAACAGGCATTGCTAACCGGCGCTTCAGTCCCGGGGTAATAGCCTGTTTTTCCATGAAGCACCGGATGACGGGCACGACCCGCCAGGTGTAGTCCGCCACCAGCCACGGGGTTTGTCATGAAAATCCAGGCACGAAATCCGGTCTTGCATTGCGCGATCCTTGCCGGCCTGCTGATGCTCAGTGCATGCGGCAAGAACGATCAGCAAACCAACGTGCCGCCACCCGGCGCGCCCTCCACCAGCGCCCCAACACCCGCCGCACCAGCGCCAACCAGCAGCACGCCCACAGCGCCAGCGCCCGCGATGACTACGCCGCCGCCCGCAGCCACCTCGCCGGCGTCGGCGAGCACGTCGGGCAAGTCCGCCAGCGTCAAGCCGGAAGACATCAAGGTGACTTCCGTGACGATCGGCAGCGCGGTCGACGCTTCGCTTGCCATCAGCAAGGAGCAGCGCAACTTCGCGCCGCAGGACAAGGATATCTATGCCAGCGTCGCCACCACGGGCACCACGCAGAACGCCACG
>NZ_DASRZX010000151.1:0-10039 GCF_035685885.1 Dyella sp.
CGGCGTACCGATCGCACGTTGCCCGAAAATCAACTCACGCACTTTGTGGAAGCGCGGCAGCGCGCGGCGGTAGTACGCCACGAACACCGGCACGTTCGCCTGGCGCCCTGCCTGGATGATCGCCTCGCATTCGGCGTGATCCATCGCCATCGGCTTTTCCACGTACACCGGCTTGCCGGCGGCAATCGCCATCAGCGCGTACTGCTTGTGCGTGGAGGGTGGCGTGGCGACGTAGACCGCGTTCACCTCAGGATCGGCGATCAGCTTTGCCGCGTCGTCGTACCAGCGCGGCACGCCGTGACGCTCGGCATAATCGCGCGCCTTGTCGCTATCGCGGCGCATCACCGCCACCAGCGCGGAGTTCGGCGTCTTGCTGAAGCCCGGGCCACTCTTTACCTCGGTGACGTTGCCGCAACCGATGATGCCCCAGCGGATCGCTGCCGTTGTCATGTGGTCTTGAACTCCTTCTGCAGGAACTGCTGGTGATAGGCGTGGAATACGTTCACCTCCGGGTGACGCGCGCGCTCCACCAGGTGCGCGCGCAATGCCTCGCGCACGCACGGCTCCAGTGAGGCGAGATATTCCAGCGTGTACTCGGTGTGGTCCAGCACCCCGAAATGCAGCGTCGGCGCGTGCTCTGCGGAATGAAAACCCATGTGGATGGTGATGCGCCTATCCTTCAGCACGCCGCCGTAGCCACGATGCACCGCATAGTTGTTGTAGAACACTGCCTCGCCCGGGTTCAGCACGATCTGCCTGCCTTCGCCCAGCTCGGGTGCATCCACCGGCGCCATCTTCTCGGTATTGCCGAAAATGGCGCGCTCTTCGGCGTTGAGCTGACGACGGTGACTGCCCGGCACGATCCACAGGCAACCGTCCGTGGTGAGCGGCATGTTCATCTGCACGTAGTTGTAGTGATAGTCCGGACTGAACCAGCTGGGGTCGACCTGGTCGTCAGGCACCTGCAGCACATCGCGATGCCAGCCCTGCCGATAGTCGACGCCCGCCTCACCGTAGAACAGCGACGCACCATCGACGACGATCCGCTCGCCCAACAGGTCATGGCATACGGCGAGGATGTCTTCGTTGCACACGATGTCCTGGATGCCGCGGATCGCCTTGCCAGGCTGCAGGAATTGCAGATTGCTCATCTGCTGCGTCTCGCCGCGCTCGCGGCGCGAGGCCTCCACGGCCGACACGTAGCGCGCCACGCTCGCCTCATCGAGGGTCTGGCGGATCAGGTAGCCCTGTTCGCGGAAGAAGGCGCGTTCGGCATCGCTGAGCACGGACGGGCGTAGCGTGGGTTGAGTCATCTCTGGCACCTGGCTGGATACGAAAGGACGTGGCGTTTACGCGACAGGACGCAGCTGCAGGCGCAAGTCATCACCCAGCACGCGACGATCCACGGTACGCAGTTTCCAACGAGCCGCCATCTCGGTCAGTGAAGGCAATCCCAATAGCGGCCGCGCCGCGTCGCCCAGCAGCACAGGCGCGATGTAGAGCAGCAGTTCGTCCACCAGTCCTGCGGCAAACAGCGAGCCGCACAGGCTGGGGCCGGCCTCAACGTGGAGTTCGCTGATATGGCGGCGAGCGAGTTCGTCCATCGCCGCTTGCAAGTCGATGGCACCGCCCTTTTCGGCGACCACCACCCGCTGGGTGGCCTGGAAGCGGGGATCGACCGGCGCGTACTGTTCGTTGTGCAGCACCAGCGTAGGTGCCGTGCCGTCGAGCACATGACTGTGCGAGGGCGTGCGCAGTCGGTTGTCGAGCAGCACGCGCCAAGGCGGCGTAAAGGCTTCGCCTTCGGGCAGGCGCACGGTCAGGCGCGGGTTATCCGCCAGCACCGTGCCCGAGCCGGTGAGAATGGCCGAACTGCGCGCGCGCCAGCGCTGTACGTCGGCGCGGGCGGCCTCTCCGGTGATCCACTTGGATTCGCCATTGGCCAACGCGGTACGACCATCGAGGCTCATGGCGAGCTTCACGCGCACCCATGGCCGTCCGCGTTCGATGCGACTGAAGAAACCGATATTGAGTTCACGCGCCTGCTCGCGCATCAGGCCGGTGTCGACCGCGATGCCGGCATCACGCAGCTTGCCGATGCCGCGACCCGCCACCTGCGGAAACGGATCGTCGGCAGCGATGACCACGCGGGAGACACCTGCCGCGATCAGCGCATCCGCACACGGCGGCGTGCGCCCATGATGCGCACAAGGTTCCAGTGTCACGTAGGCCGTGGCGCCACGCGCGCGTTCACCGGCTTCACGCAGCGCGAACACCTCAGCGTGCGGTTCACCGGCGCGCTGGTGGAATCCCGTGCCGACGACGTGTTCGTCGCGTGCGATCACGCAACCAACGCGCGGGTTGGGATGCGTGGTGTACAGACCTCGCTCGGCCAGGCGCAGGGCGTGCGCCATGTGGGTGTGGTCGATGGCGGAGAAGGTTGGAGTCATGGGGCCGCCTGGCGTGGCAATACGCGCAGTTTATGCGCAGCCCGTGCTTTTCTGTAGGAGCGCACCCAGTGCGCGAAAAGCCAACGGAGCGAACCCGCCCAGGCGTTGCGATCGCGCACTGGGTGCGCTCCTACAACAAGGCCAGCCGATGGTCAGGACTTCTTGCGCCGCGCGACGCTCTCGCCCAGCAGCGACAGCTGCAGTGCTTCCAGTTCCGGCAGGTCGCGTTCCAGCTTTTCGATTTCCTCGCGGAACGCCTGCACGTCCTCGAACTTGCGGTAGACCGAGGCAAAGCGCACGTACGCCACCTGGTCCAGCTTCTTCAGTTCACGCATCACCAACTCGCCCACCTGGCGCGAGGGCACTTCGCGTTCGCCACAGCGGCGCAGGTCGTTGACGATTTCGCGCACGGCCGTGTCCACCGAGTGCGTGGGCACCGGACGCTTCTGCAGGGCTCGCTCGAAACTCACGCGTAGTTTGTGCTCGTCGAAAGGCTCGCGGCGCTCACCGCTCTTCACGATGGTGGGCAGCTTGAGCTCGGCCGTTTCGAACGTATTGAAGCGCTCGCCACATTTCGGGCACTCGCGGCGACGACGCACGGTGGCACCGTCCTCGGCGAGGCGCGAGTCGATCACGCGGGTGTCTTCGTGCTGGCAGAAAGGGCAATGCATGGCTTAAAGAGTGCGCCGTTTTGCGGAAAAACGCACCAAGGCAAGGCCCAGCACGAAGAGCAGTGACCAGCCCAGATACAGCCCATTGAACGTGAATTGATGCGACCAGTAGGCGTCGCCCATCGCGCGCGCGGCATCCCTCAAGCTGCTTTGGTAGACGACGTGCGCACGGCGTGCGGCGGACCACGCCATCGCCACAGGCGCGACGAGCGCCCCCCAACGCAGCCACGGAGAACGCGTCTTGACCCATCCGGCGCCATCACGCAGAAAGCCCACCACCAGATACCAGATCACGATCACCGAGGGCAGCATCAGCGAAAGCAGCAGGATGGACAGCAAGGCGCGCACCTGTGAAGCCATGTCTGCCGGCCAGCCCCTGGGCAACATCATGGGGGACAGCGCCAGGGCAAACAGCACCGCCCCCGTCAACGGCAAGACGTAGACGAGCGCGAACAGCGCCCCGCCGGCCCTGAAGATCGCCGAAGGAGCGCCGTGGCTATCAGCCATACACCGGGAACTTGTGGCACTGCGCGGTGACCTTCTCGCGCACCTTGGCGATGACGGCGTCGTCGTTCGGCGCGTCAAGCACGTCGCAGATCCAGTTCGTCAGCTCAACCACATCCGCTTCCAGATAGCCGCGGGTGGTGATGGCCGGCGTGCCCACGCGCAGGCCCGAGGTGACGAATGGCTTGCGGGGGTCGTTCGGCACGGCGTTCTTGTTGACCGTGATGTGAGCCTTGCCCAGCGCTTCTTCCGCGTCCTTGCCGGTGACGTCGCGACCGATCAGGTCCACCAGCATCAGGTGGTTCTCGGTGCCGCCGGAGACGATCTTGTAGCCGCGCTCGATAAGCGTGCTGGCCATCGCCTTGGCGTTCTTCACGACCTGCGCCTGGTAGGTCTTGAAGGCCGGTTCCAGTGCTTCCTTGAAGGCCACCGCCTTGGCGGCGATCACGTGCATCAGCGGACCGCCCTGGATGCCGGGGAACACGATCGACTGCAGCTTCTTCTCGATCTCTTCGCCGGCATCCTTGGCCACGATGATGCCGCCGCGCGGGCCGCGCAGCGTCTTGTGGGTGGTGGAGGTGACCACGTGCGCGTGCGGCAGCGGGCTCGGGTACACGCCCGCGGCGATCAGGCCGGCGACGTGGGCCATGTCCACGAACAGGTAGGCACCGATCTTGTCGGCAATCGCGCGGAAGCGCGCCCAGTCCATCACCTGCGAGTAGGCGCTGAAACCGGCGACGATCATCTTCGGCCTGTGCTCCAGCGCCAGGCGCTCGACTTCGTCGTAATCGACCAGGCCCTGCTCGTTCACGCCGTACTGGATGGCGTTGAACAGCTTGCCCGATACATTGACCTTGGCGCCGTGGGTGAGGTGGCCGCCGTGGGCGAGGCTCATGCCCAGGATGGTGTCGCCGGGATTGAGCAGCGCGAGGTACACGGCCTGGTTGGCCTGCGAGCCCGAATGCGGCTGCACATTGGCGTAGGTGGCACCGAACAGCTGCTTGAGGCGCTCGATCGCGAGCTTCTCGGCGATGTCCACGAATTCGCAGCCGCCGTAGTAGCGCTTGCCCGGATAGCCTTCGGCGTACTTGTTGGTGAGCACGCTGCCCTGCGCTTCCATCACGCGCGGGCTGGCGTAGTTCTCCGAAGCGATCAGTTCGACGTGATCTTCCTGGCGACGTGCTTCGTCGGCCATCGCCTGGGCCAGTTCATTGTCATAACCGGCGATCGTCTCGTGCTTCGGGAACATCCTGACCTCGTGGGGTTGGCTGCAGGGATTGGAACGGGAAATTGTAGCGGCCGTGTGCTAAAGGGGCCACCGCCGGGCACTTGCAAGCCATTTTCGTACAACGTACCGTACATCGCACGCAACCCAATCCATGGACCTCGCCATGCTGATCGTGCCGTCGCGCCCCAAGGCGTACCCGAAGTCGATGCTGCGTCCGCTGTACTGGCTCGCCTGCTCCGTCGCCCTGTTTCTTCCCACGGCCGGATTCGCCTCGGACGTGACCGGCGTGGGCATCGCCGCCATCCAGATTCCCGATCCGGTAAGCGGCAAGCTCACTGATGGCGAGGTGTTCTACCCCTCGATGGAGGCCACGAATGGCACGGTGGCGCTGGGTCCGTACAACGTCGCCGCCACGCCCAAGGCGCCCGCCATTCCCGGCGCCAAGCCGCTGGTAATCCTTTCTCACGGCAACGGCGGCAGCGACCTGGGCCATCACGACCTGGCCACCTACCTCGCCAGCCACGGCTTCGTGGTTGCCACGCTCAACCATCTGGGCGATTACTTCCGCGACACCAGCGGCGTGGGTCGTATCGAAGTGCTGGCGGGACGACCGATCCAGGTGAAATCGGCCATTACCACGCTGCTCAACGACCCACGCTGGAAACCGCTGATCGATCCGAACCGCATCGGCGTCGCCGGCTTTTCCGCGGGCGGCTACACCGCGCTGATGCTGGCCGGCGCCAAGCCCCGCTTCGTCCGCTTCATCGCCTTCTGCAACAAGTATCCGCAGGACAAGGATGTGTGCGGCCATCGCAGCGAGTTCGAGGCATCGGCCGCCAAACAGGGCAAGACCATGGAGCAGGTGCTGGACGACATGCAGGGCCAGCTGGGCCGCTATGGCGACACCGCTGATCCGCGCGTGAAGGCTGCCTTCGCGATGGCGCCGCTCAGCCTGATCTTCGACGGCCAGAGCTTCGGCAACGTGCACATTCCTGTTTACCTGTACTACGGCGAGAACGACCGCGTGCTGCCGCCCGAGGCCAACGCGAAGCACATCCAGCCACTGGTTCCCACGCTGGTCGGCGTAAAGGAAATCCCGAAGGCCGACCACTGGGTATTCCTGCCGCCCTGCTCGCCCGAACTGGCGAAGGAAATCCCGGCGATGTGCAGCGATCCGGAAGGCGTGGATCGCGCCAAGGCCCACGCGCAGATCAACGCGGACGCGCTGGCTTTCTTCCGCAAGACGCTGGACGTGCATTGACGTGCCCAGGGCGCTGAGCGAGCAGGAAACCGAAGCTTTCCGCGAACGCATCTGCGAAGCGGCGGCCCGGCTGTACGTGGAAGAAGGCCCGTCGGCGGTCACCATGCGCCGCATCGCCGCCGAGCTGGGCAGCGGCACGATGACCACCTACCGCTACTTCGCCAATAAGGACGAGATCCTTACGGCAGTGCGAACGCGCGGCATGCACCGCTTCTCCGACGCACTGGAGCGCGCACTCGAATCGCCAGGCGACGGACGCCAGCGCTCGCGCGCCGTGCGCGACGCCTACATCGCCTTCGCGCGGCAGAACACGGCCACCTATCGGCTGATGTTCGAATACCCCGAATCCAACCGCGACGATCCTGACTATCGCCAGGCGCATGAACGCATGTGGCGCACCGTGGCTGCGCATGTAAACGTGTTGATTGCAGAAGGTGCGGTGGATGCTGACCCGGCAATTCTCGGCCACCAGATATGGGCAGCCTTGCATGGCGCGGTGATGCTGGAAATCGCCGGCTTGCTGCCGGCAGGCTACGACGTAGCGTCGCTGCATACGCGTACCGTGGCGGCGTTGTTTGAGGTGGCGAGGCCTAAGGGGTGAGGGTGTGGGGGATGAGTAGGACAAACATCCGTTCCCGGCCCTCTCCCAGAGGGAGAGGGAGCGAAGCCGCTTCGTTTTATGTCCTCAGTACTTCGACGCGTTGCGGAGTAGCGGCGTCGTTTGAGGGAGTAAAGCCACGAGCTGTCGATGCTTCAGTCGACAGGCTTGTGTCCGGCGTAGTGCTGCCAGCTCTTCAGGCCATTTTCTTTGGGCCACGTTTCTTTTGGGCCAGCAAAAGAAAGGTGGCTCGGCGGCCGGCAGGACGTCGAAACGCCCGCTGCGTCCCACAGGGACTTCCTTCGGTCGTAAGCGGCACGCTGGCGGAAGCATCGAATCGGAAAGCCAAGAGCAAAAGTCCTGGATGGCTCGCTACGCTCGCCCCTTCGGGGCGGCCCTACGGGCGTTCTGCGCGCTTCGCGCTTGTCCTGCTTGACCAGCCTTCGGCTGTTGAAAAGCGCCTCGCATGAATGACGAGTAGGAAGGGTCCAGGCGAGATGGATCGCGCACTGGGTGCGCTCCTACAGGGGGAGATGCGCGGCGCCTGCGCGCCACCGCCGATACCATCACATAGCTGATCACCATCAGCAGCAGCCACGCACCGAGCTTGCCCAGCGGCACCATGGCCCAACCATGACGCTGCGCCGGATAACGCCACGCCGCCGCAAACGTGCCCAGGTTTTCGGCCAGCCAGATGAACAGCGCCACCAGCACAAAGCCGAGCAGCAGCGGCATGCGGCGATGGAGGTCGCGTATGCGAAACAGTATCCACGTTCGCCCGAACAGCCACGCCAGCGCCAGAAACAGCAGCCAGCGCATATCCGGCAGAAAGTGATGCGTGAAGAAATTCACGTAGATCGCCAGCGCCAGCCACGCCGTTGCCGCGAGCGGTGGATGCCGCACGAAGCGGAAATCGAACAGCCGCCATGCCCGCGCGATGTAACTGCCCACCGCCGCGTACATGAAACCGGTGAACAGCGGCACGCCTCCGATACGCAGCACGGAAGGCTCGGGATACTCCCATGAGCCCATCGCCGTCTTGAACACCTCCATCGCGGTGCCGACCACGTGGAAGGCGAAGATCACCAGGGCCTCGTCCCGCGTCTCCAGCCCTGTTGCGATCAGCACCACTTGCAGGGTCAAGGCCGCGAGCACCAAAAAGTCGTAGCGCGCCAGCCAGGCATCGCCCGGATACCACGCCCACGTACCCAGCAACAGCGCCAGCATGCAGCCACCGAACAGGCACGCCCGCGCCTGCTTGAGGCCAAAGCAGACCAGTTCGTGCAGCGCCACCGCCCAGCGGCCATGCCGGCCTGCCCAGTGGACCGCCTGCCCGTCCATGGCTGCGACCCGCTTCAGCAGCGAGGTCGCCTCCAGCGTGCCGGTAGCCGCCATGGGGCTCTCCGTGGGGAAAAGCCCAGCCTCGCCGGACCGGCTGGCGCCCCCGAGGCCGGGCGTGGCACGGCGCGGGCAGGAACATTGCGGGAGGCAGGCGGGACAGTCATCGGGCAGCCGCCGCAACCCGCTATAATGCGTGGTTTGTTACCCACTCTGACGCACCCGCCAGCCTTGCCGGCCGGTGTCGTGCACGCCGCCGGAGGCTCCATGCAGTACATCTACACCATGAACGGGGTCAGCAAGATCGTTCCCCCCAAGCGCCAGATCATCAAGGACATCTCGCTGAGTTTCTTCCCCGGCGCCAAGATCGGCCTGCTGGGCCTGAACGGCGCGGGCAAGTCGACGGTGCTGAAGATCATGGCCGGCGTGGACAAGGACTTCCAGGGCGAAGCGCGTCCGCAGCCTGGCATCAAGGTCGGCTACCTGGCGCAGGAGCCGCAGCTCGATCCGGAGAAGACCGTGCGCGAAGCGGTCGAGGAAGGCGTGTCGGTGATCCTCGATGCGCAGAAGCGCCTCGAAGAGGTCTATGCCGCTTATGGCGAAGAAGGCGCTGACTTCGACAAGCTGGCCAAGGAACAGCAGGAGCTGGAGAACATCCTGGCGGTGAACGACGCCCACGCGCTGGAGCGCCAGCTGGAAGTGGCCGCCGACGCGCTGCGCCTGCCGCCGTGGGACGCCAAGATCGGCCCGCTGTCCGGTGGTGAGAAGCGCCGCGTTGCGCTGTGCCGCCTGCTGCTGTCCAAGCCCGACATGCTGCTGCTGGACGAGCCCACCAACCATCTGGACGCCGAGTCGGTGGATTGGCTGGAGCAGTTCCTGCAGAACTATCCGGGCACCGTGGTGGCGGTCACCCATGATCGCTACTTCCTCGAGCACGCCGCCGAGTGGATTCTCGAACTCGATCGCGGCCGCGGTATTCCGTGGAAGGGCAACTACACCGATTGGCTGGAACAGAAGAGCGAGCGCCTGGCCCGCGAAGAAGCCGCCGAAAAGGGGCGCCAGAAGGCCCTCGCACGCGAGCTGGAGTGGGTGCGTTCGGCCGCCAAGGGCCGTCAGTCCAAGGGCAAGGCGCGTATCAACCGCTTCGAGGAACTGAACTCGGTCGAGTACCAGAAGCGCAACGAAACGAACGAGCTCTACATCCCGCCGGGCGAGCGCCTGGGCCAGGAAGTGATCGAGTTCAAGAACGTGTCCAAGTCCTTCGGCGACCGCCTGCTGATCGACGACCTGTCGATGAAGATTCCGCCGGGCGCGATCGTCGGCGTGATCGGCCCGAACGGCGCTGGTAAGTCCACGCTGTTCAAGCTGATCACCGGCCAGGAAAAGCCTGACCAGGGCGAAGTGAAGCTCGGCCACACCGTGCAGCTGGCCTATGTGGACCAGTCGCGCGACAGCCTCGATCCGAACAAGAACGTCTGGCAGGAAGTCTCCGACGGCGCCGACATCATCACCATCGGTCGCTACGAGCTGCAGTCACGCGCCTATATCGGCCGCTTCAACTTCAAGGGCACCGACCAGCAGAAGATGGTCGGCAGCCTGTCCGGCGGTGAGCGCGGTCGACTGCACCTGGCCAAGACCTTGATGCAGGGTGGCAACGTGCTGCTGCTCGACGAACCGTCCAACGATCTGGACGTCGAAACGCTGCGCGCGCTGGAAGACGCCATGCTGGAATTCCCGGGTTGCGCGATGGTGATCTCGCATGACCGCTGGTTCCTCGATCGCATCGCCACGCACATCATCGCGTTCGAAGGCGACTCGCATGTCGAGTTCTTCCCCGGCAACTACAACGAGTACGAAGCCGACAAGAAGCGCCGCCTCGGCGACGAAGCGGCCGGCCCGCATCGCGTGAAGTACAAGAAGCTGGCGTAAGCGAGCTCCTGCTCCCTCTCCCCTCCGGGGAGAGGGCTGGGGTGAGGGGTCACGGCTTGC
>NZ_DASRZX010000152.1:0-6923 GCF_035685885.1 Dyella sp.
CTTCTTTTGTAGGAGCGCACCCAGTGCGCGATCGCAACAAACGATAACGCCTGATTCTTTACACCGAAGAATCCGCGCAGAGAAAAGGCTGCAACTGAGGTTTATCGAATCGCGCACTGGGTGCGCTCCTACAACGGAACGTTGAGATGCCGCCTCCAAAGATGGGGTCGCCATCGTCGCCATTTGTGGAGCGCACCCTGTGCGCGACAGCAACGAACCGCAACGCCCCGATCCTTACGGACCTGGACTCCATGCCGCCGAGAAAGTGACCTCTTCTCGAACGAAATCTTGGCGAACGCAGAATCCTGGATCGCGCACTGGGTGCGCCCCTACAAGAGCGGTCAGCGCCTCACGCCGGCGCCAGCAACTCGTCCAGATCTTCCTGGTCGAAGCTCAGCCGCTCACGCGTGCCGCCGCCTTCGAGCACGGCTTCGGCAAGTTCCGCCTTGCGTGCCTTCAGTTCCTCAATGCGCTCCTCCACCGTGCCGACGGTGATGAGGCGGAACACGAACACCGGCTTGTCCTGGCCGATGCGATGCGCGCGATCGGAGGCCTGCGCTTCCGCCGCCGGATTCCACCACGGGTCGTAGTGGATGACGGTGTCGGCCGCGGTGAGGTTGAGGCCCACGCCGCCAGCCTTGAGCGACAGCAAGAACAGCGGCACTTCGCCTTCCTGGAACTGGCGCACCGGTTCGGCGCGATCGCGCGTTTCGCCGGTGAGCGTCACGTAGCGGATGCGACGGCGATCGAGCTCGTGCGAAATGAGCTTGAGCATTTCGGTGAATTGCGAGAACAACAGCACCTTGCGGCCTTCGGCGAGCAGCGCGGGCAGCATGTCCATCAGCAATTCGAACTTGGCCGAATCGCGCACGCCACGTGCCGCTTCCAGCTTCACCAGGCGCGGATCGCAGCACACCTGGCGTAGTTTGAGCAGCGCATCGAGCACCACGATGCCGCTGTGCGAAATGCCGCGCTGCGCGATCACCTCGCGCAGTTCCTCGGCCAGCGACAGGCGCAGGCTTTCGTACAGTTCGCGCTGGCGACCTTCCAGCACCACGCGACGGGTGATCTCGGTCTTGGGCGGCAGCTCGCTGGCCACCTGCGACTTCGTGCGGCGCAGGATGAACGGCGCAAGCCGGCGGTTGAGGCGATCCTGGCACTCGTTGTCGCGATGACGTTCGATGGGAATGCGGTAATGGCGACGGAACGCGCCTTCATCGCCCAGCAATCCGGGCACGGAAAGATCGACCTGCGACCACAGTTCGCCCAGGTGGTTTTCCAGCGGCGTGCCGGTGAGGCAGATGCAGCGCGGCGCGCGCAGGCTAAGCACGGCGCGGCGCGCCTGCGTGCGCGGGTTCTTCACCTGCTGTGCTTCGTCGAGCACGATCAAGGCGAATGGCTGCTTGCGCAGCGTGACTACGTCGCGCGGCAGCAGCGCATAGCTGGTCAGCACGATGTCCTGCGCGCCCAGCTGCGAGAAATCGCCGCCGCGTTGCGGGCCATGCAGCGCGAGCACGCGCAGCGAGGGCGCAAAGCGCGCGATCTCTGCCTGCCAGTTGGGAATGAGGCTGGTCGGCACCACGACCAGCGCGGGCTGGCCGAGCGCGCCGCGCTCCTTCAGCGCCAGCAGGTGCGTGATCAGCTGCAGCGTCTTGCCCAGGCCCATGTCGTCGGCCAATACGCCGCCGACGCCGGCTTCGGCCAGCGCGTTCAACCAGCGCAGGCCTTCGCGTTGGTAGGGACGCAGTTCGACGGTGAGTCCATCGGGTACGGCATCGCTGGCGCGCTCGGCGGCGTCGCGCAGGCGCGCGGTGAAACCGCGCAGCGCGTCGGGCGCAACCAGTTCACCACCGCTGGGCAACGCTTCGACCAGTTCGTCCAGGCGGCCGGCCTGCACGCGCGGCAGGTGCAGCTTGTTGCGCGGGCGTTCCAGATATTCGGCCAGCGGCGCCAGCAGGCCGCGCAGTTCCTTCAGGCGCACGGGCACGCGGCGGCGCTCGTCCACCGGCGCATACCACACGGCATCTTCCGGCTCGTTCGGCGCGGGGCTGAGGTTGAGCGTGTGCTCGGCCAGCGCCTGCGCCACGGCGGGCAGCAGGTTGTGGCGCTTGCCTTCCACCTCGATGCCGATTTCCAGGTCGAAGGCGTGGTCGTCGGTGTCTTCCACCGCGTTGCCGTACCAGCGCACCGGGCCTTCCAGCACCTCGAACGGGAAGCTGGGCGCGTAGTCGAGCACGAAGCCCTCGGCCTCCAGCTTCGGCCGCAACGCCAGCCAGCGCGCCGGGGTGTTCACTTCCAGCGCGCCCGCGTAGCCCTTGCCCGGGAACAGCCAGGCGTCCTCGGGCAGCGTGTCGGCAAGATCCCAGGGCAGCCCTTCGGTATCCACGCCCGGGGTGAGGCCGGCGCGTTCCAGCTGCTCCATCGCCGAGAGTTCTTCGGCGCGGCGGCGCGTGATTTCCATCAGCTGGCCGTTGCGCACGCGCCGCACCAGCGGCTCGCCACCGCGTCCGGGCAGACGTTCGCCGGCATAGTCGAACGCAAGGCGCGCATAGGCCAGCGGCGGCGTGCCTGCCGCGAGGCGTGCGTGGCGCGTGAGGGCATGCAAGGTGAGCACCGGCTTGGGCGCCAGTTCGGCGCGGCGCATTTCGCCCAGCACCTGCGGCAGTGGCAGGCGATGCGACAGGCGGCTCTGCGGCAGCGCGCTACGCAGGACGTGGCTGTACTCGTGCTTCAGCGGCGGCAGGTCCAGCCACTGGGTTTCTTCCAGTGGTGCATCCAGGTGTCCCATCTCCGCGCGTTCGGCGTCCAGGTACCACAGGGCGTCGATGCGCAGCACGCGGTGATTGTTCGGCATGCATGGCAACAGGCGCTGGCTGCCATCGTTTTCCAGATGCCACTGCCAGTTGAGCTGGTGTGCCTTGCCGCGCGACAGGCGCAGGCCGGCGAGGCCGCCGAGGAAACACGGCGCGGTGTCGAGGATTTCCACCAGCAGCGCATCGCCGACGTGGCCGGACAGGCGCGCATAGGTGCGGCTCTTGCGCAGGGTCTGCGGCAGGCCCAGCACGGTGGCGGCCAGCCGCTGCTCGTGGGGTTCCAGCGGATGCTGCCCGAGATGCTTGCTGTCCAGCGGGGCCGGCCGTACGAAACGGCCCTGCTCGGCCACGGTGAGGATTACCGGTGCCACGTCCAGATGGGCGTAGGGCATGCCTTCCTCGGGCATCACCTCGAGGAAGAAACCCAGCACGCTGCGCTCCTGCGGCGGCGCCTTGGCCGGCGGAGCCAGCAGCTTCCGCCAGACACCGGGCAGCGGCGTACCGCCGCTGCCGTCGCGTTGCGGGGTCAGGCGATCGTGCTGTTTATCGTCCGGTGACTGCATGCGCATTCAGTCCGCAGGGGCGACCAAAAGATTCAGCTTAGCAAGGGTCTTGCGTGCGTGCGCGTCTCAACGACCGGTTTTTCGCACCGGACGTCGAGGCATAAGGACGAACATGTTCGGAAGACGCTTACGCGGGAGTGAACAGCCCTTTCGGGTACTCCGGCTTCTGCTCACGGCTCATCAGCAACTTGAGCCCTTCGGCCGGCGTTACTTCGCCGTGGAGCACGGCGCGCACGCCGCTGCTGATGGGCAGGTCCAGGCCGTGCTTGGCGGCCAGTCGCGCCACTTCGTCGGCGGTGAGCACGCTTTCCACCACCTGGCCGATTTCGCGCACGGCGTCGTCGATGGCTTGCCCGCGACCCAGCGCCAGGCCGAGGCGGCGGTTGCGCGAGAGATCGCCGGTGCAGGTCAGCACCAGGTCGCCCAAGCCGGCCAGGCCCATGAGGGTTTCCGGCTTGGCGCCAAGGGCCACGCCCAGGCGCAGCATCTCGTTCATGCCGCGGGTGATCAGGCCGGCGCGGGCGTTGAGGCCCAGCTCCATGCCGTCGGCCACGCCGGTGGCCACCGCCAGCACGTTCTTCATGGCGCCGCCCAGCTCCGCACCCAGCACGTCGCTGCCGGAGTACGCGCGGAAATTCGGCGCGTGCAGCAGCAGGGCCATCTCGTGGGCGAAGGCGTCGTCATCCGAATGCACGGTGACGGCGCTGGGCATGCCGGCGGCCACTTCCTTGGCAAACGACGGGCCGGTCACCACCGCGGCCGGTCGACCGGGGAAGCGTTCGTCCACCAGTTCGTGAAGGAAGCGGCCGGTGCCCGGCTCGAAACCCTTGGTGGCCCAGGCGATGCGTGCGTTGGGCGCCAGGTACGGGGTGATCTCCTCCAGCATGGAGGCGAAGGCGTGGCTGGGCACTACGATCAGCACGACTTCGGCGCCGCGCAAGGCGGCGGCGAGGTCAGCTTCGTAGTCCAGCTCGGACGGCAGCTCGACGTCGGGCAGGTAACGCTGGTTGCGATGGATTTGGGCCATCACGGCCAGCGCGGAGGCATCACGCCCCCAAAGCCGCGTCGGCACCTGGTTGCGGGCAGCCAATGCCGCCAGCGCCGTGCCCCACGAACCGGCACCCAGGACAGCCAGGGTCGGACGATCGACCATGTCGCGTGCTTTAGCTGTTGAGCGTCGGGACAGCGCTGCCGCTCAGGACGCGGCGCTGCTGCTCGGCGTACAACGCATCGAAATTGATCGGCTGCAGCAGGAACGGCGGGAAACCGCCCTCGAGCACCAGCGAGGACAGCATCTGGCGCGCATACGGGAACAGCAGGTTCGGGCAGTAGCTGTTGAGGATGCCGGCCAGGTCTTCCTCGCCGAAACCGGCGATGCCGAACACGCCAGCCTGGTGCACTTCGGCCAGGTAGGCCGTGCGGTCGCCCAGCGTGCAGGTCAGGGTGAGGCTCAGCACCACCTCAAAAAGCTCGTTGCCGAGGTCCACCGACTTCTGGCCGAGGTTCAGCTGGACCTGGGGCTGCTGCTCGGTCTCGCCCACTTCCTGGAAGATCTGCGGAGCGTTGGGAGCCTCGAAGGAGACGTCCTTCACATAGATCTTCTGCAGGACCAGCTGCGGCTGGCCAGCCTGGCCGTTGGCGTCGACGTCTGCCATGGGGTATTCCTCTGTAAAAGTGTGCGGTGCGTGAAAACGCAAAGAGCTGAATTGTTCCACACATCCCCGCGGGCCGTCACGTGAGGATGCGCCCGAACCGGGCAAAACTTGCGCACAGCGCTGTTTTTGGGGGAGAATACGCGGCTCGACCATGCCGACCCGATCCTTCGGGCACTTCCGCCATGCGATGCGGAACTCACGGCAGACGCGAAAAGCTCCATCTCCAGCATCGCGTGGCGCTTGCGCCGCTGGGCCGATGCCGCCCTGGCTAACGGGTGGCAAACGCGCCCCCAGGGCGCCCAAACAGGAGGTCATCATGGCCCGTATTTGCCAAGTCACCGGAAAGGGTGTGCAGACTGGTAACAACGTCTCGCACGCTAACAACAAGACCCGTCGCCGCTGGTTGCCGAACCTGCACGAGCGCCGCTTCTGGGTCGCCAGCGAAAACCGCTGGGTGAAGCTGCGCGTTTCCAACCACGCCCTGCGCACGATCGACAAGAACGGCATCGAAGCCGTCCTGGCCGACCTGCGCGCCCGCGGCGAAAAGATCTGAGGATTGAGCCATGGCTAACAGCAAGCAAGACAAGATCCGCCTGATCTCTTCGGCCGGCACCGGCCACTTCTACACCACGCAGAAGAACAAGAAGAACACTCCGGAAAAGTTCGAGTTCAAGAAGTACGATCCGGTGGTTCGCAAGCACGTGATCTACAAGGAAGGCAAGATCAAGTGAGCAACGGTCCACGCACCTAGCGCGTGGTCTGCCGTTGCTCACCCCGGCGCACCCCAAAGGGGGCAAGGGCCGCGGTCCAGTGATGTTGCCTCTCACAAAAGACCCGCCGCGAGGCGGGTTTTTTGTTGCCCACGCCCGCACCCCACATCCCCGTCATTCCGGCGCACCCCCCAAAGGGGGCAACGGTCGGAGGCGCCTCACAACGACCGAAAGTCGGTCTTCCAGTAGCGGGGACAGCCGATTGTCGCGTTGCCTCTCACAAAACCTACCGGGAAGGCACGCGACAACCAATTACTGATGTCACTGGATTCCCGCCCTTGCCCTCTTTGGGAGTGCGCCGGAACGACGGGCGCAGGCTTGCCGGGTATCCCAGGCGCACTGCATGAAGCCTTCATGCCGACCGCCCTGTTTCCTTCCCTGCTGGACGCGGACTGGCCGCAACTCGCACCGCCTGTGCAACGCATGCACGGCGTGGGCAAACTGCTCAAGGCCAGCGGCACCGCACAGATCGAAGGCGACACGCATATCGTGGCCCGCCTGCTTCGGCGAATCCTGACGCTGCCCGAACCCGGTGCCGACCAGGCCATCATGCTCACCATCGAGCGCGACGGCCGGCGCGAAGTGTGGACACGCCGCTTCGCACGCGGCCAGATGCGCTCGACCCTGCAGCCCGGAAGGGCGATGACAATGCTGCGCGAACGACTGGGCCCGGTGTCGCTGCACTTCGCGCTGCAACGCGACGGCGCAGCGATCGACTGGCAGCTGCGCCGCATCACCCTGCTCGGCTTGCCCTTGCCGCGCGTCCTCCGTGGCCAGGTGTTGTCGCGCAGCGGCGAGCGTGACGGCCGCTATGCTTTCGAAATCGATACACGCCTGCCATGGGTGGGCCAGCTGATCGCCTATCGCGGCTGGCTGGAGATCGATCATGTCCGCTGACATCGATCACCCGGTCATCGTGTTCGACGGCGTATGCGTGCTTTGCAGCCGATGGGTGGATTTCATTCTGCGCCACGACCGCGAAGGCCGCTTCCGTCTGGCGGCCATGCAGGGCACGCACGGACGGACGCTGCTGACAAACCACGGGCTTTCGCCCGACGACCCTGCATCGTTCCTGCTGGTGCAGCACGGCCAGGGCCACAGCGATACCGACGCGATCATCCG
>NZ_DASRZX010000153.1:0-27233 GCF_035685885.1 Dyella sp.
GCCGCCGAACTGCTGAGCGCCGAGCCCGGCCTGCGCCCGCAGGACGTCTTCATCAATCTGCTGGAAACGGCCAAGGAGAACTGGTCGTTCGGCGATGGCGTGGCGCAATACGGATGACGCCCATCTCGTAGGAGCGCACCCAGTGCGCGACCGCAGCCTCACCGGTGGCCATGCGCTCAGCCTGGACTGCCAGCGGTGCCGCTTCATCGCTTCGCAACGTCCCCTCGGGGGCTCGGCTTTTCGCGTACTGGGTGCGCTCCTGCAGGGCGGGCGTCGACCAGCAGGCGCCGAGGACCCGCGCCTTCCGTCGCCCGCTTGTCACGGGGATTGCGCAGGCGACAGCGATCGATCGACAGGCAACCACAGCCGATGCAGTCGTCCAATGTGTCGCGCAGTTTCTTCAGCTGAGCGATGCGTGCGTCCAGCTCAGTGCGCCAGGCGGCCGAGAGCCGCGTCCAGTCCTCGCGCGCGGGCGCGGCATCGGCCGGCAGTGCAGCCAGCGCCACGGCAATCTCCGCGAGCGATATGCCCACCCGCTGGGCGACGCGGATGAACGAAACGCGCCGCAGCACCGCGCGCGGGTAGCGCCGCTGGTTGCCTACGCTGCGTTCGCTGCGGATGAGTCCCTTCGACTCGTAGAAATGCAGCGCGGACACGGCCACGCCGCTGCGCCGCGCCACCTCGCCCACCGCCAGCATGGTGGGCAGGCCGCCGGTTCCGGATCGGTTCTCCATGGCCTATTGACCTCAAGTTAAGTTGAGGTCCTAGATTGCCACGAACCACCATCACCGGTATCCGCCCATGTCCGAGCCGACCGTCTACCGCATCGACCGCTTCAACGTGCCTGCGCACGCCCTCTCCGCGTTCATGGCGCGGGTGCGCTTTACCCAGCAGATGCTGGATGCATTGCCAGGCTGCCGACAAAACCTCGTGCTCACCCAGTGCGACCTGGCAGGCGAGTACAACGTGATGACCGTGGTGGAGTGGCACGACGCGTCACACATGGCCTCGGCCAAGGCGGCGATGCAACGGCATTACGGGAAGGAAGGCTTCGATCCCGCCGCCTTCATGCAAGAGCTTGGCGTGAAGGCGGACCTTGGCGTGTACCGTGACGCCTGACGGACACGCCTGACGGACGATGCGCGAGAACCCGTGCGCCACCGGCGGCGCCTGGGCGAGCCGGGCGAAGCCTCGCCCAGGCGTTCATCCCCGGTCACGCTTCCGGCTGGTGCGCATGCGCGCCGTCACTCACCGCGCAACCAGCGCGCGGCATCGATGGCGAAATAGGTGAGGATGGCGTCGGCGCCGGCGCGCTTGAATGCGGTAAGCGATTCGAGCACCACCGCCTTTTCGTCCAGCCATCCATTCTGCGCAGCGGCCTTGAGCATCGCGTATTCGCCGCTCACCTGGTACACGAAGGTCGGCATGCCGAAGGCATCCTTGACGCGTCGCAGAACGTCCAGGTACGGCATGCCGGGCTTCACCATCACCGCGTCGGCGCCTTCGTGGATATCCAGCTCGATCTCGCGCAACGCTTCATCGGTATTGCCCACGTCCATCTGGTACGTGTGCTTGTTGCCCTTGCCGAGGTTGCCCGCCGAGCCCACCGCATCGCGGAACGGGCCGTAGAACGCGGAGGCGTACTTGGCCGAATACGCAAGGATTCGCGTGTGGATGTGGCCCGCGCCTTCCAACGCGTCGCGGATCGCGCCGATGCGGCCGTCCATCATGTCCGACGGCGCCACGAAATCCATGCCTGCCTCGGCCTGGGCCAGCGACATCTTGATCAGGGCTTCGATGGTCGGCTCGTTCATCACATAGCCGTGTTCGTCGATGAGACCGTCCTGGCCGTGCGTGGTGTACGGATCGAGCGCCACGTCGCCGATGAGCCCGAGCTCGGGATACTTCGCCTTGAGCGCGCGCGTGGCGCGCTGCATCAGGCCATCGGGATTCCACGCCTCACGTGCGTCTTCGGTCTTCACCGCCGCGCCGGGCGAAGGAAACAGCGCCAATGCCGGAATGCCCAGCCGTACGCACTCGCCCGCGAGCTCGAGCAGCCCGTCGATCGACAGACGCTCCACGCCCGGCATGGAAGGCACCGCTTCGCGCTGGCCTTCGCCCTCGATGACGAACGCGACCATGATCAGGTCGCTCGCCAGCAAGGTGTGTTCGCGCATCAATGCGCGGGAGAAGGCATCGCGGCGCATGCGGCGCATGCGGACGGCGGGAAAACTCATGGGCTGACCCTCGGGCAAGACATTCGTCCATTTTAGCGCGTCGCGCCGAAAGAACCGACGTTTTGCATAGACGCGACGCCTGAGACAGCAAGGAACCACGCTGCGTGAACGCACCAACTTGCGAACACTCAAGCGACACGTTTACCGGCGCAGTCTCCCCCTGCCCATCCGAAGGAGCCCAGACCATGAGCCTGTCACCCGCCCGACACAGCCACTGGCCCCTCGCTGCCGACGCCCGCTACGTGGGCCCGCACGAAGGCACCGATCCCATCGACGTCACCGTGGTGATGCGACGACGCGGCGACCATCCAGCGCCCGCTTCCTGGCCGCACCGCGCAGCGAGCACGCGCGAAGCATTCGGCGCGCAATGGGGCGCCGATCCCGCGGATGCCCAGAAGATTCGCAGCTTCGCCAAGCAACACGGCCTGATTGAAACCGGTTGCGAACTGCATCGCCGCGTGATGCACCTGCGCGGGACGCCGCAGCAGCTGCAGGAAGCGTTCGGCGTGCAACTGGGGCGTTACCAGGTAGGCGCGGACGGCGAGGAAAAGATCGGCTGTCGCGGCAAGCCTGCCCTGCCTTCCGATGTGGCGCCTGCCGTCATCGCGGTGCTGGGCCTCGACCAGCGGCCAGTGGCACGACCGCACTTCCGCCGCCTCGCCAAGGCCGCAGCCGCCACTTCGTTCACGCCGGTGCAGATCGGCAAGCTCTACGCCTTTCCGACAGCCACCGACGGCACCGGCCAGACGATCGCGGTGATCGAGCTCGGCGGTGGTTACACGGCCAGCGATTTCAGCCAGTACATGAAGTCGCTGGGCATCACCAAGGTCCCCAAGGTCAGCGTGGTGTCGGTAGCCGGCGGCAAGAGCAAGCCCGGAGGCGACGCCGATGCCGAAGTGATGCTCGACGTGGAAGTGATCGGCGCGCTCGCCAGTGGTGCATCGATTGTCGTGTACTTCGCACCCAATACCGACCAGGGTTTCTACGAAGCCATTTCGCAGGCCGCGCACGACACCACGCATCATCCATCGGTAATCTCCATCAGCTGGGGCGGTCCGGAGGACAGCTGGGCCTCTTCTTCCCTTGATGCGATGCAGAGCGCACTGCAGGACGCCGCGGCATTGGGCGTCACAGTCACCGCAGCCAGCGGTGACAGCGGCTCGACCGATGGCGAAACCGATGGCGCGCAGCACGTGGATTTTCCCGCATCCAGCCCGTACGTATTGGCCTGTGGCGGCACCAAACTCACGGCAAGCACCACTACGATCAAGACCGAAACCGTGTGGAACGAAGAGGCCAGCGATGAAGGCGCCACCGGCGGTGGCGTCAGCTCCAGCTTTGCGCTGCCGACATGGCAGACGTCGTCCAAAGTGCCCAAGGGCGCCAAGGGCTTCGCGGGACGTGGCGTGCCCGACGTGGCCGGCGATGCCGACCCCACCACCGGCTACACCATTCGCGTGGATGGCCAGAACGAAGTGATCGGCGGCACCAGCGCCGTCGCCCCGTTATGGGCCGCCCTGGTGGCACGCTGCAACCAGCACCTGGGCCAGAACCTCGGCGATCCGCACGAGGCCCTGTACAGCATCAGCAAGTCTGCCTTCCGCGACATCACCTCAGGCAACAACGGCAGCTTCAAGGCCGCCAAGGGCTGGGATGCCTGTACGGGACTGGGTAGCCCGAAAGGACAAACGTTGCTGACCGCGCTGTCGTCGATGAAGCCCACCACCCGGCACTGAACACCGCACGCGCATTTTTGCAGGAGCGCACCCAGTGCGCGAAAAGCCTATCCCACCAAGGGAACGTTGCGAAAAGCGGTGCCTCAGCAAGAGGCATCGATGCGACACCATGGTCGCGCACGGGGTGCGCTCCTGCAGGAGTGAGGCTCGCTCAACGTTCGTCCACCACCACATTGCGCAACGTGCCGATGCGCTCGATCTCCACCTCGCATACGTCGCCGGCCTTCATGTAGACCGGCGGCTTGCGCGCGTAGCCCACACCAGACGGCGTGCCCATCACGATCACATCGCCCGCGGCCAGGGTGATTGCTTCGCTGAGGATCGCGATGGTCTGCGCCACGCTGAAGATCATGTCGCTGGTGGAGGCGCGCTGCATCACCTTGCCATTGAGTCGGGTTTCCAGCATCAACCCTGCCGCGCCTGGTGGCAGTTCGTCAGCTGTCACCAGGACGGGGCCAAATGCGCCGGTGCCGTCGAAATTCTTGCCTATCGTCCACTGCGGCGTTCGCATCTGGTAATCGCGGACGGAGGCATCGTTGAACACCGTGTAGCCGAAGACATGATCCAGCGCCTCCTGTTCGGCGATATGGCGGCCGCCGCGCCCCAGGATCACCGCCAGCTCGCCTTCGTAATCGAGATCGCCGGATACGCGCGGGCGCACCAGCGGCTGCCCGTGACCGATCAGGCTCGACGCGAAGCGCGCGAACAGCGTGGGGTAATCCGGCGGCTTGAAGTCGAACTCGTGCGCGTGATCGCGATAGTTCAGACCCAGGCAGATGATCTTGCCCGGTTGCGCACAGGGCGGCAGGAACGTGACGGCAGAGTCGTCGATGGCAGGTCCGGATTGCAGGTCATCGATCGCGCGCGCACGCTGTTCGGCGTGCATGGCGGCAATGACGCCGATGTCCGCAGCAAACACCGCCTCGCTTTCGCACAGGCCATGCCAGCTGTCGCCTTCGTTCACGGCAATGCCCTTACGTCCCTCCTGCTCGAATCGCAAGAAACGCATGTCTTTGCTCCGGCGCGATGGAGAACGCCACTGTAGAACGACTCGCGACCACGCGAAAATCCCTCGACGCTGCGTTTCCCGCGATTCGCCCGGTGGGGCTTGGTCGGGCCGGTGTTCTCTGGTCGAATGAAGACCTTCCTGCGCGGAGCCGGGCATGCAAGACGCCGAATTCGAGAAGTCCCTGTTCCAATCCATCGCGTTGTCGCCGATCGCCACCCTGGTGACCGATCCGCAGCTGCCGGACAACCCGATCGTCTGTGCCAACGAAGCGTTCTGCCGCCTGACGGGTTACGAGAGGCACGAGATCGTGGGCCGCAATTGCCGATTCCTCGGCGGCCCGGGCACGGAAGTCTCGGCGCGCGCCCAGTTGCGCAAGGCTGTGGCCGAGGGAACGCCGGTACTGACCGTGCTGCTCAACTATCGAAAGGATGGATCGCCCTTCCGCAACGCCGTGATGATCGCGCCCATCCTGGACGCGGGTGGCAAGGTGACCTACTTCGTCGGCTCGCAGATGGACGTCACCGCCGAAGCCACCGCGCCAGCCCATGCGCAACGTTCCGCCGAACGGGTGGCAGGCCTGACGCCGCGGCAGCGCCAGGTGCTGGAGTGGATGGTGAAAGGCCATCGCAACAAGCAGATTGCCACCACGCTCGGCATCGAGGAAAAAACCGTGAAGATGCACCGCGCCAGTCTGCTCAAGCGATTGGGCGCGGCCACCAGCGCCGATGCCATCCGTATCGGGATCGAAGCCCGGTCGCTGGACGGAACCGGGCCTTCCTAAGAACAAAGGCGGTATTGCCGGGCCCGCACCAGGGGCGGTAGAAACACAGCTGCGCGCAGACGGCTTTGCGCAGCGAGGGGTTTCCCTGATCACCAGCGACTGCGGCCTGCCGCCGCCGTTGCGTGCGGGGAGCCGCAACGCCCGGATGGAGTCCAGTGCTCATGAGGCGAGATCCCGACAATCGGCTGGAAGCAGGGCCGCTATCGGTCGGCGCGGGCCGACCATCCTGCATGGATCCGGCTGCGGCACCCCCCGTCCGCTTCTATACGGACGAGCGTTTTCCGGCACGCGCCATCGAACTGCTGCGGTCGGTCGGTGCACGGGTGCAGACCGCTGACGAGGCAAACCTCAGCGGCGCCTCCGCGGAAGACCACGCGGCGTACGCACGCATGCGTGGCATGGCGCTGCTCTCGCTCGATCGCCACTTTCTCGATGACCGGCGCTTCCCGCCGCAACGCGGCCCGGCCATCTTCGTATTCCATTTCGGCGAAGGCTCGCTGGCAGACATGCGTCGCGCCTTCCGCTGCGTCGCCCCCGCCCTGCTGTCTCTGCGGGACGGCGGGCGCAGCGGCAAGGTGGATGCCCGCTGCAACGCCTGGGTGGAGCACGTCCACCTGAGCGACGGCACCCAGACGCATACCTCCCGTCGCCTGTGGCGCGGCAAGCTGGAGGAGTGGAGCGCTACGCCCGCCTGAAGGCCGCCTTCAGCGGCCGGGACACATGGCCGGCGCCGTGAGGCTGCCGTTGGGCTGGCAATTGACGGGTTCGGCGCCCGGCTCGGGCATCGGCAGGTTGGGCCGGTAAGGTGCATACGACGGAGGCGACACCGCCGTGCCCGTGCCGCGCTTTTCCGCAGCCCGCATGACGGCAGCCGTGCCGGCAACGTCCAGCGCCTTGCCGGTGGCCCGTTCGAGCGCAGAAGGATTCACCGGCATCGCGGGCAACCCTTGTACCGCGGGCGCGTTGGCGACAGGTAGCAGCGTCGGCGCCACCCCATAGCGCGCCGCACCGGCCAGGGGAACGCGATAGGTCGAGGCCGCCGCTCCCTTGGCCGCCGGAAGCGAGAGGTCCACCGGACCGTCCGCGGCGCGTGCATCTGCCGCGAGCAGGACGGCGACCATCCAACAGCACGTCGATGACCACTTCATGTCACGGGCTCCTTGCCTGCCGATGCGCGGATGGTCGAATACTGCCCGGCCGGTCGCCACGGCGAAAGTGCTCAGCGCCGCGCTGGCGACCGGCAACGCGGTTTGCTTATGCTGGATGGATTCCGCCGACCACCGCGCAACGCCCTTTCGACCAAGGAGCAAGAGGCTTTGAACACTTCCCCTGAGACCGGCAGCCTGGCCTGCGTGGGCATCGGCATCACGCTCGGCTCGCACATCAGCCCGCTGGCCCGCAGTCACATCGAGCAGGCCGACGTGGTGTTCACCGCGGTATCCGATGGCCTGGTGGAGCTATGGCTGAAGGAAATGCACACGGACGTCCGCAGCCTCCAGCCGTTCTACAGCGAAGGCAAGTCGCGCGTGCAGACCTATCGCGAGATGGTCGAGGCCATGATGACCGAGGTGCGCGCCAACAAGCGCGTATGCGGCGTGTTCTATGGCCATCCCGGCGTATTCGCCTGGGCACCGCACAAGGCGATTGAAGTGGCGCGCCAGGAAGGTTATCGCGCGCACATGGAGCCGGGCATTTCGTCCGAAGACTGCCTCTATGCGGACGTGGGCATCGACCCGGGCCGCTACGGTTGCCAGCACTACGACGCCACGCAGTTCATGCTCTGCCATCGCCATGTCGACCCCAGCGCATGGCTGATCCTGTGGCAGGTGGGCCTGGCGGGCGAACAGACCAGCAAGCGCTTTTCCACCGGCGCTGCACACCGGCAGGTGCTGGTGGAGATCCTGAGCCGCGATTACCCGCTCGACCACGAAGTGGTGGTGTACCGCGCCAACACCTTGCCCTTCCAGGCACCGAGGATCGAACGCATGGCGCTGTCAGCACTGCCCCAAGCCGACCTCAACATGTCCGACACCATGGCAGTGCCCCCATCGCAACCTTTGCGTGAAGACTCGGACATCCGCGCCCGGCTGGCCGCGCTGGATGCGGCTGTTACAACGGATTGAAGGGGTTGTACGGCGTACTTGAAGATTGTTGCGGTAGCATCCGCTCGCTGGGATGGGAGCGCCCGGTAGGTCCGATGCACCAATCCGGCAAAGAGCGGCTATTCACTCAACCATGCACGTTAAAGGGGATAGCGCGATGTCGAACCTTGTGGCATTCCTGGAAAAGATGGGCACGGATGCGCGTTTGCGCCATGCCTCGCAAGATGAGCTGGCCCAAGCCCTGGCCAATACACAGATCGATGCTTCCGTAGGTGCCGCGATCATTGCCCGTAGCACGTCGGAGGTTTACGCGCTGATGGGTCTGAGGCCCATGTTTCACACTCTCGAGAACCCGGGCCCTCCGCCGGGAGTCCAGGAAGAAGGAGCCGAGGTGCCAGTGCCTCTCAAGGCAGACAGCTGAATCGATTGCTGTTAGGGGCGTAATTTCCCCGTTCTTCGAGTGAGTTCGCCAGCCCGTCAAGAAGCGGCGCTCATTGCTTACCTTCGAGCCGCCCGGGGCAACACCCGGTGCGGCTTTTGACATCTTGTCTCGATCTAAACACTGAGACGCCACCTTGTGGCGCTTTAGCAGGCCATATGCCATGGCCGTAAGACAGAGGTGGTCATGCCGCCGGGCGGATATTTTTCTTCAAAAAGGGCGCTATGATCGACTTCTCCCGAGTACTCCCCGGGGAGAGGGGAACGGCAGTCAGGGGAGTGCGTCGATCTACACGACCACCAGGGGAAAACGAGCCATGTCGAGCGTCATCGAGTTTCTGGAACGACTGGGCGCGGATGCGCAGCTGCGCCACGCGTCGCAGGAAGATATTGCGCGGGCGCTAGAAGAAGTGCAGATGGACGCCGATGTCGGCGCTGCCATCATCGCTCGCAGCACCAGCGATCTGTATGCGCTGCTCAAGCAGGAACCCATGTTCCATATCCTTGAGAATCCCGGTCGCGAAGACGAGGACGAAGAGGAAGAAGAGGGCGACGAGGAAGGCGAAGAAAAGAGCGCACTCGCTGCGGTCGTCGTTGGCTGCCACGCGGCCTCCGTCTCAGCCTGAGCCCATCGTGTACCGGCTTGGCATGACGAGTCGGAAGTTCCTTGGGGGCATGATCGCTCTCACGGGCATCTGTATTGGCATGGCCGCACACGCGGCCATGCCCGCTTCTGCTCCCCCGGAGCAATTGCTGCGACGCGCCTTTGAAATTAAGACGTCCAATCACGACGAGTTCCTGTCGATACTGGCGCAACTGCACCAACTGGAAGACAGCCTGCCGGTCGACGAGCAATGGACACTGCGCTATCTCGATGCGTGGCAGGCCGTTTTCGCGGGCAACGAGTCCCAGGCTCTCATTGGACTTCGACTAATCGCGGAACAGGCTCCCAGCCCCACGCTACGCCTTCGCGCCATGGCCACGATGGTCAACATCTTTGGCTTCGCGCACCGCTACGAGGAAGGCTTCATTCAGCTCAATCGGCTGACAGATCTACTGCCCCAAGTATCGGACCTCAGCGCGCGCTATGCCGCCATGGGTGAAGCAGCGCAGTTCCTGATCATTTCTCATCACTACGAACAGGCAGCCGAATACGCCGACCAGATGATGCAGAATATTCCCCAGGGCAAGAACGCATGCCATGCGGTTTATTACAAACTCCACGCACTCTTTCTTAGCGGCACAACGGTGCCCTCGCAGGGCGAATTCCAGCGCGGCATTGACCTATGCAATGCGGGCAACGATTCTCTTGCTGCAAATACCGTACGCAGCGACCTTGCTTCGCTTCATCTCCAAAAAGGCCAGACAAACGACGCGATACGGCTACTGGAAGAACACTATGCCGAGGTGGCAGGCTACAAATATCCGCCGTTGATGCAATATTTCAACATGCTGCTGGCCCAGGGCTACTACGCCTTGGATGACATGCAAAGGGCACGCAAACTTGCGCTGGCAACTGTCGAGAATAGGATAGAGAACGCCTACAGCTTGCCGCTCAGTCGGGCCTATGAGCTGCTCTACCGGATCGACAATCGACTTGGCCACACAGCTGAAGCACTGACCTACCATGAGAAATACATGGAGACCGACCGGGGATATCTCAGCGATGTCACCGCCGGCGCGCTGGCCTATGAAACCATCAAGCAGCAGGTGCAGGCCAAGCGCAACCAGGTCGACACGCTCAATCGCCAGAACCAGATCCTGCAGCTGCAGCGCCAGCTCGACCGCAAGGCGATGGAAACCAGCCGCCTCTACATTGCGCTGCTGCTCACGGTGCTCGCCTCCATTGCCTTCTGGCTGCTGCGCATCAAGCGCTCGCAGCTGCGCTTCAAGCGGCTGGCCACACGTGACAGCCTGACCGGTATCCACAGCCGCCAGCATTTCGTCGACGAAGCGGAGTTGCTGCTGCGCGCAGGCGCCAGGTCTTCGCGTCCGGCCTGCCTGGTACTGCTGGACCTGGACCATTTCAAGGACGTCAACGACACGCACGGCCATGTCACTGGTGACATGGTGCTCAAGCGCGCCGTGGCGGCCTGCCTGCAGCATCTGGAGCGCCACGACATCTTCGGTCGCCTGGGTGGCGAGGAGTTCGCCATCCTGATGCCCGACTGCAGCGCTATGCAGGCCGTCGAGCGTTCCGAGCGCATCCGCCAGGCCATCGCGGCCACGCCGCTGTGGGGCGAAACCCGCCACGTGGTGATTTCCTCCAGCTTCGGCGTCGCCTGCAGCGACCGCAGCGGCTACGAATTGCGCCAACTGATGATCGATGCCGACAACGCGCTGTATCGCGCCAAGCGCGATGGGCGCAACCGTGTCATCTACGAGGAAGAAGAGCGCGGCGCTCCCGTGTCATCCATTCCCGCCGACGATGCTCCCATGGCATCCGGCGCCGAGCGCCTCGCCCACGCCCCCACTGACCCTGCATTCTGTCGGGCTACTCGCCGGTAGGCAGCGGCGAGTGCTCCAGCAGGGAGGCGTGGGCAAGCGCATCGGTCGCAGGCATCAGGCCAGCCCAGCCATTGGCCAGCTTCACTGAAGCCGCGACTCCCTGGGGTGCCTTTCCATGGCCCGCATACGCAAGCAGCACCCCATCGGGGTGCTGGCGCGCCCATTCCTCGGGATCACTCGCTTCCGGCAACGGCGCCGGCAAGGCCGCGAGGAAGGTGATCAGGCCAGGCTCATTACCGGTGCGTGCCATGGGTACGCCTTGCGCGCGCAAGGCAGCCACCTGTTGCGCCAGATGCCGTACGTCCAGCTCGCCCAGCACCTGCAGCCGTACCAGCGGCAGCAGGGCGAATGCCAGCAGCAACGCCGCCTGTGCTGCCCGAGGCTCGGGCCGCAGGGAACGTCCGGCCCATAAACCACGCCTGCCGCCCGCCGGCCGTCTCAGGGATTGAGACGGCCGGCGGGTGCAATGCGCTCCCCGACGGAGCGCGCCCATGAATGCCTTGCCCAACCCCATGGCCCAGCGCGCGGTGCGCCACGACGGCGCGCTCGCGGCGCCCGCCACCGGCGGCGACCAGCTGGCGCGGCGGCTCGAACGGCGCTATGCGGACCGCATCACCGGCTCGTTCGTGTTGCCCGGACGCGAGGGCAGCTTCGCCCCGCTGCCCGGTGACATGCCCACTGGGCTCGCCCAGGCCTTGCGCTCGCGCGGCATCGAGCAGCTCTACGCTCATCAGGCGCTGGCGTGGGATGCCACGGCGGCCGGCAAGCATGTGGTGATCGCCACGCCCACGGCCTCGGGCAAATCGCTTTGTTACACGCTGCCCGTCATCAGCGCGGCCATGCGCCAGCGCGCCAAGGCGTTGTTCCTGTTTCCCACCAAGGCGCTGGCGCAGGACCAGGTGGCCGAACTGCTCGAACTCAACCAGGCCGGCAACCTCGGCGTAAAGGCCTTTACCTTCGACGGCGACACGCCCGGCGATGCGCGCCAGGCCATTCGCCTGCACGGCGACATCGTGGTGAGCAATCCGGACATGCTGCACCAGGCCATCCTGCCTCATCACACCAAGTGGGCGCAGTTCTTCGAGAACCTGCGTTATGTGGTGATCGACGAGGTGCACACCTATCGCGGCGTGTTCGGCTCGCACGTGGCCAACGTACTGCGCCGGCTGCAGCGCGTGTGCGCGTTCTACGGCGTGTCGCCGCAGTTCATCCTGTGCTCGGCCACCATCGGCAACCCGGCCGAGCACGCGAGTGCCTTGATCGAGCAGCCGGTCACCGCCATCACCGCCAGCGGTGCGCCGGTGGGCGAGAAGCATGTGCTGCTGTGGAATCCACCGGTGGTAAATCCGGATCTCGGCCTGCGCGCGTCTGCGCGTTCGCAATCCAATCGCATTGCGCGCACCGCGATCCGCGCGGGACTGAAGACGCTGGTGTTTGCGCAATCGCGGCTGATGGTGGAAGTGCTGACCAAATATCTCAAGGATGTGTTCGACGCCGACCCGCGCAAGCCGCCTCGCATCCGCGCGTATCGCGGCGGCTACCTGCCGACGGAGCGTCGCGCGGCGGAGCGCGAGATGCGCGCGGGCGCGGTGGACGGCATCGTCAGCACGTCGGCATTGGAACTGGGCGTGGATATCGGCGCGCTGGACGTGGTGGTGCTCAACGGTTATCCCGGCAGCGTGGCCGCCACATGGCAACGCTTCGGCCGCGCCGGCCGTCGCCAGCAGGCGTCGCTCGGCGTACTGGTGGCCAGCAGCGATCCGCTGGACCAGTACCTGGTGCGCCATCCGGAATTCTTCCAGGGTGCCACGCCGGAACACGCGCGCATCGCGACGGACCAGCCGCTGATCCTGCTCGACCACATCCGCTGCGCCGCGTTCGAGCTGCCCTTCCGCGAAGGCGAACTGTTCGGACCGCAGGACGCCACGCCGTGGCTGCAGGTGCTGGGCGAAGAAGGCGTGCTGCATCAGGAAGGCGAACGTTTCGAATGGATCGCCGACAGTTATCCGGCCAATGCCGTCTCGCTGCGCTCGGTGGCCGATGGCAACTTCGTGGTGGTCGATCGCACCGATGGCCGCCAGACCATCGTGGCGGAAGTGGACTTCAGCGCGGCGTCGCTCACCTTGTACGAAGGCGCCATCCACATGATCCAGTCGGTGCCCTACCAGGTGGAAAAACTCGATTGGAGCGGGCGCAAGGCGTACGTGACGCGCACGCACGTGGACTACTACACCGACGCCATCGACTACACCAAGCTCAAGGTGCTCGAAGCGTTCGACGGTTCACCGGCCGGACGCGGCAGCGCGCATCACGGTGAAGTGCATGTGGCGCGCCGCGTGGCTGGCTACAAGAAGATCCGCTACTACACGCACGAGAACATCGGCTACGGCCCGGTGAACCTGCCCGACCTGGAGCTGCACACCACCGCCGTGTGGTGGCAGCTGCCGCAGCGCGCGCTGGAGCAGGCCTTCGATCACCGGCAGGAAGCGCTGGATGGCTTCCTGGCCGCGGCACATGCGCTGCATATCGTTTCCATCGTGGCCGTGATGGCCGAGGCGCGCGACTTGCAGAAGGCTGTGGGCAGCGGCGATGGTGCATGGTTTGCCACGCCCGATGCCAACGGCCGCGCGCAGATGCGTTCCAGCTTTGGCGAGGACGATGCGGTGCTGCAAGGGCCGTTCGTGCCCACGCTGTATCTCTACGATGCGTTTCCCGGTGGCGTGGGCCTCAGCGCACCGCTGTACGAACGGCGCGAGCATCTCGTCCGCCTCGCACGCGAACTGGTGCATCGCTGCGATTGCCGCGCCGGCTGTCCGGCTTGCGTCGGGCCCGTGCTTGCGGTGGACGAGCTTGAGGAACGTTCGCTCAAGTCGCTCGCCACGCGCGTGCTCGACCTGATCGTCGCGCTGTGAGCGCCCTGGCCGACAAACTGCGCGGCCTGCGTCGGCAGGCCGGCGTGACGGCGCCAGCACCAGGCACGGCCACGCCGGTGCGACGCTCCGAACCGCTGCCGGACAACCTGCGCGCGCTGCTTGGCGTGCGCCGCCATGTCGGCACCGTGCCACGCAAGACGACGGCGAGCGCACCGATGGCGCTGCCGGGTCGCACGATGGCACCGGGCTTGCAGCTATGCGAGCTCGATAGTGCATGGCCACCCGCACCGCCGTTGTTCCACGCCCTGTTCGCCAGGCTCGATGCGTGGATCGAACCCGAACGTTTGCTGTTGTTCGACACCGAGACCACCGGCCTGGCCGGTGGCACCGGCACGCGCGCCTTCATGATCGGCGTGGCCCACTGGCACGAGGGCCGCTTTCGCGAACGGCAGCTGCTGATCACCACCCTCGCGGCCGAAGCAGCGATGCTCGATTGTTTCGCCTCGTGGCTGCGACTCGACAGCGTGCTCGTGAGCTACAACGGCAAGTCGTACGACGCCCCGCTGCTCAAGACGCGCTTTCGTTTGCAGCGACGCCCCAGCCCGCTGGATGGACTGATGCACATCGACCTGCTGCATCCGGTGCGCCGGCGCTGGCGTGGCGCCTGGGAAAACTGCCGCCTCGCCACGGCCGAACGCCAGCTGCTGCAGGTGATCCGCGAGGACGATCTACCCGGCGCCGAGGCGCCGGCCGCGTGGCTTGATTTTCTGCGCGGCGGCTCGGCGGCGCCGCTGCACCGCGTTGCCCAGCACAACAGCCAGGACCTGCGCAGTCTCGGCGGCATCCTCCACCACTTCAGCGCAGCGACGGACGCGCTGCACATCGACTGACATGCGGTGAGAACCGTGCGAACCGGCGGTGTCTATGCATCACGCCGTTCCTGATGATTCTCGCAGTCGCGCGCACTGCACGATGCCTTCCACCTTCATTTGCCCGAAGCTCGCCCGCTCCACTCAAGGCCGGACGACAAACAGCTTGAGGTCGATGGCATCGGCCATGGCCTCGTAGCCTGCGCCGTTCGGATGCAGGTGATCGCCGCTGTCGTACTTGCCCAGCATGCGATCCGGTTGCGCCGGATCGCGAATGGCCTTGTCGAAATCGATCACGCCGTCGAAAGCACCGCCCTCGCGGATCCATTCGTTGACGCGCTGGCGCTTCGCTTCATTCGCGCGGGTGTAGTAAGGCCACCACGCGCCGTGGAAGGGCGTCAGCGTTGCGCCGTAAATCTTCAGCCCCCGGGCATGCGCGCGCGTGATGAGGGTTTTCATGCCCTCGATGATCTGCTCGACGCTGACCTGCTCGGACGGCTTGGCCTGCGGTCCCGAGTTTCCGATGTCGTTGATGCCTTCCAGCAACACGATCCAACGCGCGCCTGCCTTGCCAAGCGCATCGCGGTCGAAGCGGGCGAGCGCACTCGGGCCATAACCCTCGGTGAGGATGCGATTGCCGCCAATGCCTTCGTTCACCACGCCGATCGACCTGAACTTCGGGTCCGCCTGCAGCCTCGCGGCAAGCAAGTCGGGCCAGCGCTGCTGTGCATCCTTGTCCGAGCCCATGCCATCGGTGATCGAATCCCCGAAAGGAACGACCGTGCCGCCATTCGCCGCTGCCGAAACCTCCACGTCCGTCAGCAGGAAGCGGGATTCCGTGGTGTTCGCATCGGGGAGATCCATCGCCGCGGTCTCATCGCCACGCTCGGTGACATAGGCGGTAGCCAGGCCCGCGCTGTGGATGGTGGAACGAACGCCCGCATTGGCCGGCACATGGAAGCTCACCACCAGTTCCTGCAGCGGCTTCACGTCCATCGTGACCGCGTCGCTGAGCACGCTGTCGCCGCCGGCGATCAAGGTGTCCTGCTTACCGCCGAACATCACCACATGATCGCTGCCCGGCACGATGGCCGAACCCTGCGCGTGCAACGCCACATGCACCGGCCCGACAGGAAGTGGCGCTGCACCCATCAGGTTGGAGAGCCGCAGGCGCACTGCCGTGCCACCGACGCTGATCCGCACCACCTGACGCACGGTCTGCGCGGAAAGCGGCGGACCGTCGGCGTCAGGGGAGGCCGACCAGGTACCGACCCAGGACGACGCTGCCGGCGTCGCTGCCATCGCGGACTGGCATGCAAGGCCCAACAAAAGTGTCAGGACGAACGCGCGTGGAATGCGGGGCATGGTCATGTCCTTTGCAGGTGGTCGGGGAGATCTCTCCAGAATTATTGGCTGGACATCGCGCCGTCGCTGCAGCCGTCTGGAGCGCAGAGACTCGCATGTGATCAGCCATCAGTGCGTCTGACAACACGCACACGCTCAACCATAACGATCGGCCAACGCATCCGTTGCGGCTACCAGCACGTCGACGATGGCGGGATCGGCCGCGCTGTGCCCGGCGAGGACGACGTGGAAATGCGCTTCAGGCCAGGCCTTGGCCAGGTCGTGCGCCGTCTTCATCGGGCAGATGATGTCGTAGCGTCCGTGGACGATGGTGGCGGGAATGCGGCGGATGCGGTCCACGTCGCGTAGCAACTGGTCCGGCGCCAGGAACATGCCGTGGCGGAAATAGTGCGCTTCGGCACGGGCCACGCTGATCGCGGCCTTGGGATCTTCGAAGTTGCCCGGTTCGTCGGGATCATGGATCAGCGTGGTGCTGCCGCCCTCCCAGTTGCCCCAGGCCATCGCTGCGGCGAGTCGCACCGATTCGTCGGCGCTGTCGAGCCGGCTCCAATAGGCTTCCACCATGTTGTCGCGTTCTTCCGCGGGGATATGCGCAAGGTAGCGCTCCCAGCGTTCGGGAAAGATCCAGCGCGCGCCGCCATCGAGTTCGTTGAACCAGCGCAGCTCGGCGGGTCGACCCAAGAAGATGCCGCGCAACACCAAGCCGAGTACGCGCTCCGGATGCTGCTGCGCATAGGCCAGCGCAAGCGTCGATCCCCACGAGCCGCCAAACACCACCCAGCGCTCGATGCCGAAGTGCTCACGCACGGCCTCGATATCGTCAACGAGATGCCAGGTAGTGTTGTCGCGCAGCTCGGCATGCGGCGTGGAGCGGCCCGCACCGCGCTGATCGAACAGCACGATGCGGTAGCGCGCAGGATCGAAGAAACGCCGGTGATACGGCGACACGCCGGCACCAGGCCCGCCATGCAGGAACACGACCGGCACACCATCGGGGTTGCCGCACTCCTCGACATGCAACGTGTGCAGCTCGCTCACGGCGAGGCGATGCGTGGCGTAGGGTTCGATCTCGGGATACAGCTCGCGCACGGCGCAGCTCCTGCGGGGAGGGGTGGTCGAGCATACCCACGCACCGGCCGGAGGCGAAAGTGACGCTACCGGCGTTGCGCCTGTATGGCGCGGCAACCCTCGACACACGCGAACCAGGCCTTCGCTGCCGGATAGTCCAGCGTCATGCTGAAATGCATGAAGACGTTGGCACCAATCACGCCCACCACCGGCTGGTCCATGTAGCTGGACATGCCGCCTGGCTGTTCGCCGAACGCGGCGTCCGGACGTTCGGTGAACCACACCGGGCCCACGCGCCAGCCGGCGACCTCGATCTCGGGCACTTCGATCAGGCGGCTGTCGAAACGTGCACCGAGCAGGTTGTCGCCGTGCTCAACAACCCGCCATGAAGGATGCTCACGATGCCAGCGCTCGAACACGCGGGTGACGATATACGACGTCACGCCGATGCCGTGCGCACTCAACGAGGTCGCCGTGGATTTTCCCGCATCGGTCGGCCGTGCGGTGGCGCCGGTGTCCAACAGGAAATCAAACGGCTGGCCACCCACCGTCGCGCCGATGCGCGCAAAACCGGTTTGCGCGCGGCCTTGCCCATCGCGTGGAAAACCCAGACTGGCTGCGTGCATGCCACGCGTCGGCGTCCATGCGTCCGACTCCAGCCACAATTTGCGCGCGGGGTAATCGAAGGTCCAGATGTGTCCCGGCAGGTAGCCCGCGCCCAGCAGTCCGTCTTCGCCATCGACGGCACCGTCCACGGGCAGCACCAGCGCCACCGAATGGCAGGGCGTGCCTGCTGACGCCGGCAGTCCCTGGCCATCGCGAAACGCGAGGGAGGTGACCACCTCGGCCTTGCCCTCGTCGACGCTGCAAGCGTCGGTTGCCAGCTGCAGCCGAGATACCGCCTTGCGTCCCAGCACGTACCAGCCGCCACCGCCGGCGCCGCCCGTGTCGACGAGCAACCGGAGGCGCTGCCCTGTTTCCAGCATGGGCACGGCGTAGAAGTGCCCCGCCTCGTAGAGCGTGGGCACTTCGTGCCGCTCGAGCGCGCTGGCGGGCAACCCTGCGCCCGCCAACACCATGGCCGTTACCGCAACCCGCTTGTTCATGCCACATCCCTGTGCATGGATGGATCGACGTCCAAACAACTCAGAGCTTGTAGTTCACGCCGAACATCACCGTTCGGCCCCAGGTGTTGTAGTCGAGCGGACGACCGACTTCGACACCATTGGGCAGGCCGGAAATCTGCCGCGTCTTGGCCGCCTCGTTGGTGAGATTGCTCACCTGCAGCAAGACCGACAGGCCCTTCCACTTGCCTTCGTCGGGGAAGGCGTAGCCGGCCTGGAAGTCGGTGACCAGTTCCGGAAGGATCTGGATATAGCCAAGCTGGTCGAACAGCGCGATGGCCTCGCCGGTGTACGAGGAACGATAGCGTTCGGCAATGCGCGCCGACCAGCCGTACCGTTCGTAATACAGCGCAAGGTTGGCGACCTTGCGCGAGAGACCGGGCAGCGTGTTGGGGCCACCCGGAATCGACGACACCGAACTCACCGGAATACTGCTGTTGGTCAGCGAGAAGTTGGCCTGTGCACCGAAACCATCCAGCGCGTGCGTGATCAGACCGCCTTCGATGGCGCCCGACAGCTCCAGTCCCTGCATCCTGCCGCCCGTGCCGTTTTCCGGACGGGTGAAGGCACCGATGGGGCTGGTCGGCGTGAGCGTGGGATTGTCGTTGACGTACCCGGCCTGCTCGAAATTGAAGTCCAGGACGGTCTTGTTGTAGATGTAGTTGAGCAGGTTCTTGCCGAACACTGCGGCCGCCACGTAGCTGGATTCGCCGAAGTACTTTTCCCACGACAAGTCCACGCCCACCGCGACATACGGCTTCAGCTGCGGATTGCCGCCGCTGCCCGACCACAGCACCTGGCCGGCCGCGGGACCGGAAGTTACCTCCGACACGCTGGCAGAGCTGGCGACCTTCTCATCGTCGATGCGGCCGCGCGCCATGGTCTTGGCCAGGCCAAAACGCAGGTACTGGCGGTTGCCCAGGTCGGCGATCAGGTTGAGGCTGGGCAGCACGTTGTTGTATGTGGTGCCACCGGTGAGCGTGCCCACCAAGGTGTCGCCATTGGTCTGGTAGGCATCGGACGACTGGTCGGTGTGCACGAACTGCACGCCAACATTGCCGCGCAGCGGCACGTCGCCCAGTGCCGTGTCGATGTTGAACTTCACGTAGCCGACCGGCACCTTCTCCTCGATCGAGTAGTTGCGGCTCCAGTCGGACTGACCGTTGCGCTGCGTGAGGTAGAACTGGCTCGACAGCGCCTGGAGCACGTTGTAGTTGAGGATGTTGCCGAGGCCGCCATAGCCCAGGTCGGTCGGGCCATACAGGAACGAGGGATTCACCGGCACGCCCAGCGTGTGGTCATAGTTGCCCGAATCCGAGCCGTTGCCGTTGAGCCACGCGAAATAGACGTCCGCCGACTTGGTCTTCTTTCGGTCGGAGTAATCCATGCCCAGGTCGAACGTGCTGAAGATCCAGCCGACCGGATGCGAAATCTGCAGGCGGATGGCCTTGATGGTGTCCTTCTGCTTGTCGAATTCTTCGCGGCCGTTGTAGCCGTAATTGTCCGGATCGGTGAACACGACCGAAGCGGGATCAGAAAGGCTCATGTCGGTCCGGAAATTCGGGAAGCCGAAGTTGAGCGGCGTGCTGAAATCCACGCTGGTGGTGGCGCCGTTGGCGAGGCCACTGAACAGGTACGCGTCGTGCAGGTCCACCTTGGCCGTGGAGTACGAGAGGTCGGCCATGCCCTGCCAGCCACCACCAAAGTCGTACTGGTTGTTCCAGCCCGCCGAGAACAGCTTGTCGTGTTCCTTGTTGTAATCGTTCTGCAGGATGGGCGCGATGTTGCCCATGGTGCCGGTGGTGACGATGGGATACGGCTGCGACGGCACCGCGCCCACGTTGCTGTAAACCGCCGGACCGGCGTTGTCGTATGGGCCGCTGGCCCACTGCGCACCGTTGGTGTACTTCTTCTCGTTGAACGTGGAGTAGTACATGTCCAGCGTGGAGTGGTAGACGTCGTTCGGCGCCCACTCCAGCACGGCCATCAGGCCGTTGCGCAGCTGGTTCTCCGATTGCGCGCGCAGCTGCATGCCCTGCTGCGAGATCACGCCAGCGGGCATGCCCGGCGAATGCGGGCCGCCCCACGCGTCCTCGATGCTGCCCGGACCGTTGTCGATACTCCACCACCACGCCTGGTACTGCTTTTCCTGGATGGGCGAATCGAGCTGGGCGAAGCCCACCGCCAGGCCCAGCGTGTGATCGAAGAACTGGTCGATGTAGGAGAAGCTGGCGCGATGGCCCATGTCGCCCACGCCGGTACCCGGGTTGAGCTTGCCGTTGGTGGTGTACTCGCCGCGCAGGTTGGCGGCGATCGCACGATTGGGCAGGTCCAGCGGCTTGATGGTGTGCAGGTCCACCGTGCCGGACAGGCCCTGTCCGATCAGGCTGGCGTCGGGTGTCTTGTAGACCACCGCGCCGGTCATCAGCTCGGCCGGGTACTGGTCGTATTCCACGCCACGGTTCTCGCCCACGGTGGCCTGCTCGCGCCCGTTGAGCGTGGTGCCCGCGAAATCGGGCGAGGTGCCGCGGATGGAAATGAGGTTGGCGCGGCCGTCGGCACGCTGCGTCGCCAGGCCGGACAGGCGCGAAAGGCTTTCGGCGATGCTCGCGTCAGGCAGCTTGCCGATGTCTTCGGCGGAAATCGCCTCGACGATGTTGTCCGAGTTTTCCTTCGTCTTCAGCGCATTCTGGATGCTGGCCGCGATGCCGGTGACGGTCACGGCGTCCAGATTGCGCGCGGAGTCTTCCGCGGTCTTGGGCGGCACTTTGGTGGCCGGCGCCTGCGGTGCATTCGCATCCGTGGGCTTGGTGGTCTGTCCCTGGGCATCCTGGGCGTTGGCCGACCCTATCGCCGCCAGCGCGAACAGCGCGGCACAGGCGACAGCGAGCGGACGGCGGGCGGACGAAAACTCGGTACGCGCAACACGTACCTGCGACAAGCGGTGATGGCTCATTCCCTTCCCCATTCTTTTGTTTTGGAAAGCTGCGCCCCTTCGCAGCCGGGCACAAAACGCAAAAACTTGCGCCAGCCCTTGTGGTGACCGGCTTGGGCTCGTGTGCTTTTGAGTGCGGCAGAAGGATGATCGAGAGATTTTGCCGCGTCATCATGCGACGCAGCATGCATTCAGCGCGCAGTCGCGAAGGTGACTGCGCGCCGTGCGTTGAACCGCTATGGCGCCGCTTGCGAGCTGCAACCGGCAATCACGGCGGGGGCGTCCGGACCGGACATCGCATTGTAAAGATCGCCGCGCTCACCCTTGGTCCACCAGGTGTAGCTGCCCGCGACGTATTTCGCGCCCGAGCCGGCGATGACGTTGACGAACAGCATGGGCGTTCCATCGACAGGCAGCAGCGCGAAACTCTGTCCGCCATGGCTGTTGGAATAGGTCACCGTGAACGACTTGCCGCCCTCGCAGTGATACGTGCGCGCCTGCGTGGAATCCACACGGATCTGCGGCACGTTCAACGAACCGGAAGAACTGCACGCCGACAACATGGCTACGCCGGCAAGCGCCAGCAAACACATGAGGCCACGGGGATGGATGGACATGGCTACTTCACCTCGTCGTAGACGTATTCGTGCTGGCCGTCGCGCAGCACCAGCTTGCGGCTGCCGCCGTCGCCGGACACGACGAACTCGAAACCGTCGGAACCGGGCGAGATGGTGACGTAGGACAGCGAGCCGTCGTCGTTCTTGCGTGAAGCCACTTCGCTGCGCCACGCGCCGAAGTTGAACACCGTCGCCTTGCCGTCGTGCTCGACCTGGATGCTGCCGACCGACGGATTGCGATAGTTGGCCGCCAGCCTGGCCGATTCCGCCGCATCGGCAGGCACCGTCAGGCGCTTGCGCTCGGCAGCGACCTGTGCCTTCAGGCGCGCCACGCCACTGTCGATGTCGCCCTGTGCCAACGGCTTGCCGTCGAACAACACTTCCAGCAGCCGGCGCTGGAACGGACCGCGGATGAACACGCCGGCATCGGCATTGGTGAGGATCACCGCACCCACGCCTTGCCTGGGCAACCACATCATGTCGGAGTGGAAGCCGGCGAGATCACCACCGTGGTGCACCACCGGCACGCCCCAGGTGTTGTCCACCATCAGGCCCATGCCGTAGGTCGCCGTGGTGCCGATCGCCACGTTGGGCTTGCGCCGCTCAAGCAGTGCTTCCTTCGATACGTAGCGCTGGCCATCGGGCAGCGTGCCCTCGGCCAGCTCCATCTGCACATAGCGCAGCATGTCGTTCACCGCGCTCCAGGCCGCGCCTGCGGGGCGCGCCGCGCGGATGGAGTCGTTGATGCCCATGCCGGCCACGGCCGTATGGCCGTCAACATCCAGCCCGTGCGGCGTGGCGTGGTTGCCCAGCAGCGCGCGGTCATAATCGAACGTGGTCTGCTTCATGCCCAGCGGATCGAACACCTGCTTCTGCATGGCAAGGTCATACGCGGCGCCGAGGTCCAGCTTGGGATACAGCACGTGGCCGCCGACATAACCCGCGGCTGCCGCCATCAGGTTGGAATACTGGAACAGCTCGCCGAACTTGCTGGTCGGCTGCATGCCGCCCAGTGCCTTCAACACCGACTCCGGCGTGGCGTCGCGACTGTTGAGCAGCCACTCCATGTCCTGGCGTGGCATGCCCGTGCATGCGCAGATGAGGTGGCGGATCAACACCTGCTTCGTGGTGGCGGCATCACCGAGCTTGAACGAAGGCATCACCTCGACCACCGGCGTGTCCCAGCCAAAGCGCTTCTGGTCCACCAGCCGCGCAAGCATCAGCGTGGTCAGCGCCTTGGTGTTCGACGCGATCATGAACAGCGTGTCGCCATCGATCGGCTCGGACTTGCCGATCTCGCGCACGCCCAGGCCACCGGCAAAGACGACCTTGCCATGGTCGATGATGCCGATGGCCACGCCGGGCACGTCGTACGCCTTGCGCGCGTTGTCGACGAAGGTCTTCAGGGTTTCCACCCGCGCATCGTCCAGCGCGTGCGCCTGGCGTCCGGCGAAGCTCTCGCGCCTGTAGCCCTTGGGCAGCAGGCGATCGGAAATGGCGCGAAGCTGTGACCCACGCTTCTCGCCCACGGCGTTTGCCACGTCGTAGATCAGCACGGTGAACTGGTCGCCGTGGCGATAGGCGATCGCCGTCACGCCACGCTTGTCGTTGGCGGAGGTTTCGTAGTTGTAGATGCGGATCTGGTCCCAGTCGTCGCGCGGCGATGCGTTCGTGGCTACCTGCAGTGGCCAGGCCTTGGCCGGTGCGTAGGCTTTCCATGCCTGCGCTACGGCGGCGTCGGCATCGGCGGCCTTCACGTCCACCAGCACCGCCTGCGAACCCGATTCCGGAGGACTGAGCGTGATCTTGTCTCCGCTCGCCTGCATCGTCCAATCCGCAGGAAGCACGAACTGCGTGCCGGCGGACGTCGTCTTGGGCGTATCCGCCTTCACGGCGGCCTTGGTGGCGGCGGGCGTCGATGGCGGCAGCGCCGCCGCGGGCAACGCAAGACCAAGCAAGCCGGCAAACACAACGCAACGCATCAACATGGACGTACCTCGCGGGTAGAGGGAACGCTCTGCAGTCGGGTGCGCGCCGGATCAGTGATGCCGGCGCAGTGACGCCTGTGACGCTGGTGGCTTCCGGAGTCTACACAGGTTGCACGGGCGTGCCAGTGCGTGGGGCGGCGGCAGCTCGATGGTGGATGCACCTCAAAGTACAACGTGCTGTGGCGCGAATGCGCTGGCGATTCCAGCGGGACACGATGCCTCGATGGCACGCATCGAGGCTCAGCGCCTATCGTTCGCGCAACAGGCCGGCCAGTGCATCGGCCAGTTCGGTCTGGCGGAACGGCTTGGCCAGTCGTGGCAGATCGCTGATGAAATGATCCTGCAACGATGCAAAGCCGGTGATCATGAGCACGGGCAAGCCGGGATGAAGCCGGGACACCTCGCTCGCCAGTTGTGCACCCGTCATGCCCGGCATGGCGTAATCGGTCACCAGCGCATCGACGTGCAGGCCGTCGGCCAGCATCGCCAGCGCCTGGCGCCCAGACGATGCCTGCCGCACCACATAACCGGCATCCGACAGCATCTCGGCCGTACCGGCGCGCACCAGTTCTTCGTCATCCACCAGCAATACGGGCGTCGCCTGCGAACGTTGCAACTCCACGCGCGCGGCGGTGGATGAGGCTCCGTGATTGGCTTCCACCAGGGACACAGGCAGCCACATGGTGGCCGTCGTGCCCTGTCCGGGCACACTGGACAGGGTGAAACCGCCACCCGATTGCGCGGCCAGGCCGTGGACCATCGACAAGCCCAGCCCCGTACCTTGTCCCTTGGCCTTGGTGGTGAAGAACGGATCGACCGCGCGACTGATCGTCTCGGCGTCCATGCCGCTGCCATTGTCGGTCACGGCGACACGTATGTAGCGTCCATCGGTCAGCTTCGGCTGGCCTTGCACTTGCGCCGCCGCCACGTCGACCTTCAGCTCACCGCCCTCGGGCATGGCGTCGCGCGCATTCACGGCGAGATTCAACAGCGCCAGCTCGAACTGGTTGGGATCGATGTACGCCGACGGCAGGTTCGCATCGCAGGAAATCGTCAGCACGATCTGCGGACCCAGCGAGCGCGCGAGCAGGTCTTCCATGCCGCGCACCAGATGGGGAACATCGATGGGGCGGGCCTCCAGGTGCTGTCTCCGCGCAAAGGCAAGCAGGCGCTGCACGAGCGTGCGGGCCCGCTCGGCGGCCTGCAGGCCCGCGGCGATCAGCCTTCTGGTGCGATCGTCGTTGTCCGAATGACGCGAGAGCATGTCGAGCGCGCCGACGATGGGCGTGAGCAGGTTGTTGAAGTCATGGGCGACGCCGCCGGTGAGCTGGCCGATGGTTTCCAGCTTCTGCATTTCGTGGATGCGCGCCAGCGCGGCTTCGCGCTCTTCCACCGCCTGCGCCACGCGCTCGGCCAGCTCGCGATTGATCAGCTTGAGTTCGGTTTCATCCCGCTTGCGCTCGGTGATGTCCTTGAACAGCACCGCCACCTGGCGCCGCTCGGGCGGCTCCACGCGGAACGCGGACAGTTCCAGGTAACGCTCCGTCATACCCAGCTCACGCTCGAAACGTACCGGCTCGCCGGTGAGCAGCACGCGGCGATAGATATCGATCCAGCCGTCCGCGTCATCGGGAATCAGCTCGCGCAGCCTGCGGCCCACGATACGCGGGATGCCGCTGTTGATTTCGTAAGCGGGGTTGGCTTCCACATGGATGTAGTCGCTCAAGGCGCCATGGGGTCCATCGAGCAGTTCGATGACACAGAAGCCTTCGTCCACGCTTTCGAACAGTGCGCGATATTTCGCTTCGCTGGTGGCCAGGCGCTGTTCGGCCTGGTGGCGCGCCTCCACGTCGATAAGCACGCCGGGAAAGGAAACGGCCACACCATCGGGCCCCATCTCCACGCGGCCACTGCCTTCCACCCAGTAGTAGCGGCCATCGGCCCGGCGCACACGGCATTGGTGCGCATAGGTGCCACCGCATCCGGAAGCTTCGGCAATCGCGGCCTGCAGGGCGACGACATCGTCCGGATGGACGGTGGCGAGCACCTGCGCGAGATGCAATCCCTCGCGACCCATCGAGGGATCCAGGCCAAAATGAAAAGCGAATTGCTCGTCCACCGTGATGCGATCGTTGGGAAGATCCCACAGCCAGGTACCAATGATCGCGCCTGCCGCCAGCGCCATCTGCACGCGCTCGGCATCCTGCCGCTGGCGTGCTTCGCTGTCACGCAGCAGCGCTTCGGAGCGCGCGCGTTCGGCGGCATTCCAGCTGCGTTGGACCACCGAACGGACGAACTGGATGGCTTCGTCGCTCCAGTGCCGTCCGCGTGGATAGCGCAGCAGGAACAGGCCCATGACCTTGTCGCCACGCAACACTGGCACGTTGAGCACGCAGGGGCTGGCATCGGCATCGACGAGTGCCGTCGCCGCGCCCTCCACCGGGTCGCTGCCGGCCGTGTCCTCACCGAAGAATGGCTCGGCGCCGCGAAGCGCACCGACGTCCGCGACCAGCTCACCCAATGGGTACGTGCCGGCGACAGAAGGCCTGCCATCGGAACGGCATTCGCTGGTGATGCTCAGCGACGATTGCGCCAGATCGACATCGGCGTATTGCACGCTGGTTATGTCGAGTTCGCGGCACAACAACTCCACCGCCGCGCGCTTGGCGGCGTCGGCATCGCTGGTACCACGCAACGCATCTTCCAACTGGAGCAGCGAATCCTGGCGCCGCGCGCTGAGCACGCGTCCGGTCGTTTCGGAGACGATGCACAGCACGCCGCCCACCGAACCATCGGCCTCGGGCACAGCGGAATAGGACACGTCGAAGTACACCGTTTCGCCATAGCCATGCCGCTCGATATAGAACGGGCGATCGGCGGCCGCGAAGGTGTTTCCCGTTTCGCGCACGCCACACAACAGTGGCTCCAGGTCCTCCCACAGCTCGCTCCAGCATTCCGAAGCGGGACGCCCCAGCGCGCGGGGATGCTTGTCTCCGATCGTGGGAGCATAGGCATCGTTGTAGAGCGCGACGAAGTGAGGCCCCCAGAACAATACGATCTGCGCCCGTGCAGCGAGCAGCATGGCCACGGTGGTTCGCAGGCCCAGCGACCAGCCCTCCGGCGTACCCAGGGGCGACTGGGACCAGTCCATGTCGCGCATGATCGTGCCCAGCCCGCTTTCGCTGCTCGAAAGGAAGCTCAGCTGCGTGGCGCGGGCAGCATCGTGGGGCATCGGGCAGCATCCTCCGGAAGCGAAACATCATCGAAACGACGGCCCGATGGTAGTGAACCGCGCGGGAACCGTCACTGCATGGCCGTCCATACCATTCCCGGTATCACATCGAATGTGTAAGCGCCAACAAAACCTGCGTATGAAAATCGTCAAGGACCGCGGATGCCGTGACTGCGCGGCGCGCGAAGGCATCCATCGCCGGCTGGGCCAAACCGCTTGAGCCCCCGAGGCCCGTTGCCTGATCCTGCCGGAAGATCGCAAGTCCAAGAAAAAGCCGAGCGCCCCCAAGGGTCGGCTCGGCTTAGTGACAGCTCGGATGGAAAACAGCGGCACCCGCCGTGTCACCCCCGG
>NZ_DASRZX010000154.1:0-40075 GCF_035685885.1 Dyella sp.
CCTTGCCATGAGCCCCCCTGACTCGACACGTTTGCGCGAGTGTTCGGGCGACGCGCCGGCGGTGTCAAGGGAATGCAGCCAACGGCGTTCGCTTCGGGTCAGGCGGTGATGGCGGGTCGGCAAACGCTGGTGCTCGGGCCCATCGCGAAAACACCGGCGTAAGTCGAAGATCGGAAGCGGTCAGGCGCAAGCACTTGTTCGCTCGCGTCCTAGAGCACAACCTATTCAGCCGTCCAGACGGATTTTGGAATCAAACACGGCCTGACGCGGCTGATTAACGCACGTCGGCACTGCAAGCACCGCAGGCAAAAGTGGAGATACACGATGGAAACACAAGATATCCGGACGGCCATCGATCGACATTGGGTGGCATCCGCTGCAGGTGATCTAGTCGCCGAGCATGAGATCTATCTTGACGACGCGGTATGCGAGTACCCGCAGTCGGGCGAGATCATTCACGGCCGACACAACCTCCAGGCGCTGCGAAGCCATCATCCGGACAAACCGTCGGGGTTTGAGGTCCGACGCATCGTGGGGAAGGACAACCTCTGGGTGACCGAGTACATGATCACCTACGGGAGCAAACCGACTTACACCGTGAGCCTCATGGAATTTCGCGACGGAAAAGTGTCGCGTGAAACCCAGTACTTCGCCGATCCGTTTGAAGCTCCGTCCTGGCGCGCGCAGTGGGTCACGCGGTAGGGCAACCTCCCTGGGATTTCAACGCAGCGCCCTTTGCGGGCGCAACGTCGGGTCGACCGATCGAGAGGGAGAAAGGGGACACGACTGCCTTTTTTCGCCCCCTCGCAAAAACAAATCAAATCGGATCTTCGATCGACTTGGCCAGCTCGGTGAAAAGCTTCGGGCCAGTCTCGGTCATGTGCCAGCAGTCTTCCAGCCGGATGCCGAATTCGCCGGGAATGTAGAGTCCCGGCTCGTCGGAAAAACACATGCCGGGCGCCAGCGGCGTGGTGTCGCCGTGAACGAGGTAGGGCGGCTCGTGGCCATCCAGGCCGATGCCGTGGCCGGTGCGATGGGGAAGGCCCGGCAAGTGGTAGCCGGGGCCCCAGCCTTCCTTTTCGTAATAAGCACGCACGGCATCGTCGATCGCGCCCACCGGGGTGCCCAGCTTGGCGGTCGCCAACGCAATCTCCTGGCCACGCTTGACGGTGTTCCACACCTTTCGCTGTTTCGCGGTCGGCTGGCCCATCACCCAGGTGCGCGAGATATCCGATTGATAGCCATGCACGGCGCAGCCCACGTCCATCAGGATGACCGAACCTTCATGCAAGGTTTGCGGCTGGTGCGAGCCGTGCGGATAAGCACTGGCCTCGTTGATCAACACCAACGCGAACTCCGGCGCGCCACCCAGGGCCATGGTGGCGGCATTCATCATGTCGGCGATCTCGCCCGGGCGCATGCCGGCATGGACGTTGCCATGGACGTAGCGCAGCGCCGCCAGCGTGACGTCATTGGCGACTTGCATCAGCGCGAGTTCGGCCGGGGACTTGATCAGCCGAACGGCCTTGACCAGGGCGTCACCGGAAACCACCTGGTAGGCGCCGGCGCTTGCCTCGCGCACGCCATCGACAATGAACAAACGCGTGGTGGCTTCAAAGGCAATCGGGCCAGAGGTAACGCCGCGATCGCGAAGCGCGCCAACGAGACGGGCGAACGGACTCTCATGCTCGTTCCAGGGCCGCACATCGCCGCCCACCGCCAAGGTCTCGCGGATCGAGGGCTCTTCGAAGGCCGGAGTCACCACGACGATGTCGCCCCGCGCAGGAATCACGGCGGCCGTCGTACGCTCCGAGCGATGCCACTGGATACCGGTGAAGTAGTCCAGGCTCGAGCCCGACTCCAGGATCAAGGCGCCGATCTTCTGATCGACCATCAACCGCTGCAGCCTGGCGATCCGCGCCAGGCGCTCCTCCACCGAAATCGGCTTGGCGCCGCCGGTCATGGAGGTCAATCCGGCCAGCCCGTTGGTCGCGGCAGGAGAGGCCTGCGCCGGACGGCCGGGCAGCACGAGAGCGGATGCCGCAGCAGTGGCGGCTACAGCCCCAACGAGAAAGTCGCGACGACGCATGGAAACTCCGGACCAATGCCAAGGAGGCCGCAGTATGCGGTCGAAACCGGCGACGCGACTACTGTTGGCTGGTTATCGAAGCGCGTCGGCGCCAGGAGCATGTCCGGTACACGGTGAGGCGCATTGCTTGCGCTCTTGATGATGCGCTTCGACTCGAACGCGGCCCATGCAATGTCGCTCAGTGCACCGCGCTCTATCTGTAAAAACACCCAGGACGAGCGGTTCGCCCCTGGCTAACCCGCAGCCATCAGCGGTCGCGCCGGTCCGGGCTTGCTGGGAAACGCATGGCGCAGGATTCGCCACACCACCGTGCCGAACTGCTTCGGCAGGGAGCCGGTGTTGTAATGCTGGCCGTAGCGTGAGCAGATGGCGCGAACTTCCACCGCCATCGCCGCGTAGCGGTTTGCCGGGATGTCGGGATAGAAATGATGTTCGATCTGGCGGCTCAGGTTGCCGCTCCACAGATCGATCACGCGGCCGCCAGTGAGATTGGACGAACCACGCAACTGGCGCAGGTACCAATGGCCTCGCGTTTCATTGCGCACGCTTTCCTTCGGGAACACTTCGGCATCGGCGGTGAAGTGGCCGCAGAAGATGATCACGTAGGTCCAGATATTGCGGATCACGTTCGCCACGACGTTGCCCAGCAGAACCGGCAGGAAGTACGGCCCCGCCAGCAGCGGGAACACCAGGTAGTCCTTCAACACCTGTTTGCCGGCCTTCTTGGCCACCGGCGTGGTCATCTTCCAGAGGGTGCGTCCCTTCATCTTCCCTGCGAACCAACGGCCGAGGCGAAGATCCTGCAGGGCGACGCCCCACTCGAACAGCAGCGCGAACACCACCGCCACCAGCGGCTGCAACAGATAGAAGGGCTTCCAGCGCTGTTCGGGAAAGATGCGCAACAGGCCGTAGCCGATGTCGTCATCCATCCCGCGCACGTTGGTCCAGGTGTGGTGGCTGTAGTTGTGCGTCTTGCGCCAGTTGTCGCTGGTGCCGACGATGTCCCATTCGTAGCTGCGGCCCTGCAACGCCGGGTCGCCCATCCAGTCGTACTGGCCGTGCATCACGTTGTGGCCAAGTTCCATGTTCTCCAGGATCTTGGATAGCCCCAGCAACACCGTTCCCAGGATGCATAGCGGCCAGAGCAACAGCGGCAGTACGGTGCTGCCAAGCACGGCGCCCGTCATGAGCATCACGCGGCCGCCCAGCCCGAGCCAGCGCACGCCGGCCACGATCCTGCGGATGTAATCGGCATCGCGCTGGCCAAGCGTGGCCAGTGTGCGGGCACGCAGTGCATCCAGTTCCTCGCCGAAGCGATGCAGTTCGTCTGCACTCAGGGCACGGCTCTTGATCTTGGACATGGCTTTCAAAGTTCCAGGGATAGATCGCTTTGCGCCGCTTGAATGCACAGGCGCAAGGCTTGGGTGGGTTCGTGCTGCACGCTGCGATCGTGCAGATGGCGAGTGGCGCCGCTCGGCTTGCCACAGGCGCAGGTGTTGCAGATGCCCATGCGGCAGCCGTGTCGCGGCATGACGCCCTGCTCTTCCAGTGCTTCCAGCACCGACTTGTTCCGCGCGATGTCCAACGTTCGTCCGCTTTTGAGAAGCGTCACGCGCACGTGGCCCTGGTCGCTCGCGTCGATGACGCGCGGCGGCGGGCTGAAGGCTTCCGCCTGGAAGGACAGGCCATGCCCGCTCAGCACCTCGCGGGCACGCTCAACGAAGCCGTGCGGACCGCACGCGAGCACGTGGGCCGGTTCGTTGCCGGGCACCAGCGCGGCCAGGTGACGCGGCTCGATCCGTCCTTCCAGCTCGTCAACGGCCTGCGCGGCCTCTCCGGTAAGCACGAAGTGCACGTTGAAGTTCCGGTGGCCTGCCGCGAGAGCCCGCAACTCGCCGACCTGCGCCAGCTCTGCACGTGTGCGGGCCCAATACGCCAGCCGCACCGGCTGCGCGAATCCCGTCGCCGCCTGCGCGTTGACGAGGGCCAACATGGGCGTGATGCCGCTGCCGGCAGCCAGCATCAGGCAGGGCGCGGACTCCGGCACGCACAGTTCCCCGAATGCCTGACCGAGTGACAACACGCTGCCCAGCGGAATGGTCTGCAGGTGCTCACCCACCTTGCCGCCTTCAACCGCTTTCACGGTGATCCGGATACGTCCATCCGCGCGCGGCATATCCGAGGCGCTATAGGAACGCGTGTAGCGCACGCCATCGATCTCGACACCGATATTGACGTGCTGCCCCGGGCGGAAGCCGCGAAAGTGGCGGTTCGGCTTCAGCACCAGCGTGGCGACGCCCTCGGCTTCGGGGCGACGCTCGACCACCCGGGCCCGCGCCTGGTTCCAGGACCACAGCGGGTTCAGGCGAGACAGCCAGAAGTCGAGAACGGTAGGGGGCGCCCACACTGCGTTGAGGCGGGACAGCCAGGTAGGTTGGATGGCAGTTTCCATGGGGCGATTATACGGCTAGATATACAAGTGTATATACAATTGTATATACGAGCGTCTAGACATGTGTCTGCTATCCTCCCTTCAATCCATTGCTCCTGTGCCGTGACCCAGACCATCACTTCCATCGACGCCCCCGAGACGGGGCGCAAGCACCAGTCCAGCCGGGGCGACCTGCTGATGGCGGCCTTGCGCCTGCTTGGACCGCACCGGAGCGTGTCCAGCCTTGGTTTGCGCGAAGTGGCGCGTGAAGCGGATATCGCCCCCAACACCTTCTATCGCCATTTCCGCGACATCGACGACCTCGCCGTCGCGCTTATCGAGCTGTCCGGCGAGGCCTTGCGCAAGGTGGTCGATCAGGCACGCATGAACACGGTGAGCGGCAACGCGGTCGTGCGCGGCTCGGTGGAAGCATTCATGTCGCAGCTGCGTTCCGAAGACGGGTTGCTGCAGGTGCTGCTGCGGGAAGGAACGGCCGGATCGGACGCCTTCAGGCGGGCGGTCGATCGCCAGCTCGACTTCTTCGAGGAGGAACTGCGGGTCGAACTGGTGCGCCTGACCGAGGCCGCCGGCCAACCCCTGCACGACCCCGCGCTGGCCGCCAAGGCCATCACGCGCCTGATCTTCGCGATGGGCACGCATGCGCTGGAGCGGCCGCGCGAGCATGACGCGGAGCTGATCCGCCAGATGTCCGAGATGGTAATGATGATACTGCTCGGCTCCCGCAGCCTGCGAGCACGCCTGGGTTGACCTGCCCTCGCCGAAGGGCCAGGCGTTGACGAATGCAGAGAGACTCCGCTGGCGTAACCACGCGCCAGCGCCATGTCATCGCAACGCGGTGTCGGCGTGTTGCGATGACCGATCGAGCCTCGAGCCGCGACTTCTTTTAAGCTACACCCCAAGCTCGGAGGCTTCTCGCCCATGATCCCGCCAGCCAACTCCGGCAAGAGCCATGCGCACTGTTCCACCTGTGAGGCCGTCTGCTGTCGCCTCACCGTCATCCTGGAACCGGAGGACCACATCCCCGAACACCTCACCACTCGCTCGCCTGACGGCCTGCATGTCATGTCGCATGGCGAGGACGGCTGGTGTGTCGCGTTGAATACCACGCGCATGAACTGCAGCATCTATGAGTCACGGCCCGCCGTTTGCCGTCGCTTCGTCATGAATGGCCCCTATTGCAGGGCCATTCGGACCGAGTACGACGCCTCCAACATCGCCAGCGTCCGGCGCGCACCCATCGCCTAGGTTTTCCGCTTCACGACATCGCCAGCGGACGCACCCCACCCATCCGCCCCACCCACAAGCCCAGGAATCACTCCATTGGCAAAGACAAACTATTCCTTCGAAAAGCGCCAGCGCGAACTCGCAAAGAAGAAAAAGCAGGACACCAAGCTGGCCAAGAAGACCGCATCACGCGATGAGGCAAAGACGGGGCCCGATGCCAAAGTGCCGCCCGCCACGGATGCCTGAGTAGCGAGGCACCCCCGGCATGCGCCCACGATGTGCGCGCCGGGGGCTGGTCGAGGCAAAAAAAAGCCCAGCGCGAGGCTGGGCTTTTTCCGTACTGGCAGCGATCGTTAGATCACTTGCACCTGTTCTGCCTGCAGGCCCTTCTGGCCCTGGGTCACGGTGAAGGACACCTTCTGACCCTCGACAAGGCTCTTGAAGCCTGACGACTGGATGGCGCGGAAGTGCACGAACACGTCGTCGCCGCCCTTGTCACGGCTGATGAAGCCGAAGCCCTTCGCATCGTTGAACCACTTCACGGTACCGGTTTCTGCCTGGGACATCTTTTATCTCCTAAAAACGAATAAAGCCGCGTAGCGAAGGCTACATGTCGGCGAAAAAGCTGGTCCAAGGAGGAAGCGGGTACAACGGTGTAGTAAAACTGCGATCTACAGCATCGGGCCACAATTCATGGTGACCCTTGAAACTCAGCCCGCTAACGGTAGCTGGCCTTGGCCCAAATATCAAATGCAGGATGACCTTCCCCCTCGGGACGTCTCTCCTCCCACCCAATCTCGGCCGCCCTTGCGACACCCGCGCCATCCGCACCGGGTCGACACAACCACCCAGCAAACGGGCTAGCGCGGGGCACACGCACGCATCAGGGGCCGAGAGCCGAGATTCCTGGCGTCATGGAGCGCGCAAGGACGCACACCCGGCCGTCAGCGGCGAAACGGCCCCTTGCCGGCCTTGGGCTGCTGCGGCGCCTCACCCGTATGCGAGGGGTCGCGCACAAAGCGGTTCGTCGATTTGAATTCCTTGGTCGGATCGACCACGGAAGAGATCTTCTTGCCGGAATAGACGGAATGAATCGTGGCCGCGGACAACGGCTTGTCTGTGTCGTTCACTCGGTGCCTGCCTCGGTTGGTGAGCAATCCGATCACCATACTCCCTATCGGCGGGCCGCATACGGTTCCGGCTGGATGCCTTCCCCGCAAGAAGTGAAAGGCAACCGCTGGAACGCAGTTGCTTGTGCCCCTCTGGCTGCAGGGAACCGTCGAACCATATATCCCGGCGGTCGCAGGGAAATGGTCACTCGCCATGATGGAGATGGAGAAAAGCAGAGGGCGGGTTGCCCTGCTTGAATGCCTTCCCCAGACCATCCTGATGGCACCCGCCCGCATTTCCGATCGGTACAACATAAACAAGGAACCGGCGTCGGGCGCTCGGCTGCTGCCACTCCGATTGGCCATCCATAAACGGCCCTCAACATCAGCCCGGCGTGCTGGCGTCGCGTACTAAGTAATTCTACGCAGGCCGACCCCGTAACCTCACTGAAGCCACGATCTTGCAGACGTGGTGTGATTGAAGGGTGGTGTCACGCCGCTTTCAATCGTGCGGGACCGGTTCAACAGCCTTGCGGCAGACAACCCTGTTCGATGGCGTGGAAGCATCGAAGGAATGGCGGCCGTCTCTCCGCGAGGCTCCCTCCAAAGTCTGCTTCGCGACCCCTGACTGCAATGAACGCCGAGGAGGCTGCATCATGAAACGCAACTGGCAGTTACCGTGCCTGGCGGTAATGGCGGCGGCATGCGCTGCGACACCGGCATGGGCACAGAAGGACGCGACGCCCGCGACGCCCGCGACGCCCGCGTCGAATGCGACGAGTGATACACCTGCGGTGGAACCCTCGGCGATTCACGCGATCGAGCTGATGGCCCAGAAACTGCGCACGCTCAAGTCGTTCACGGTCACCGCGGACGTCACCAACGAGGACGTGCTCGATTCCGGGCAAAAGGTGACCTATGGCGGCATCGTGACCTACAAGGTGCGCTCGCCCGACCGGTTCTTTGCCTCGGTGGACAGCGACCGCAAGCAGCGTAGCTTCTACTACGACGGATCGAAGTTCACGGTCTACGCGCCACGCATGCACTACTACGCGCAGCGCCCGCTGGCCAACACCACGGTCGCCCAGCTGGTGAGCACGGCACAGGAGAAGTACGACATCGACATGCCGCTGGCTGATCTTTTTTATTGGGGAACGGACAAGGCGCCCACGTCCACCATCCAGTCGGCCACGGTGATCGGCCCGGCCCGCGTCGGCAAGATCGAATGCGATCACCTGCTGATGCGTCAATCGGGCGTGGACTGGCAGGTATGGATCTCGCGGCAGACCATGCTGCCCGCCAAGCTGGTCATTGCCAACCTGGATGACCCGACCCAGCCCGAATACAGCGCAACCCTTCAATGGGATACGGAAAGCTCGCTGGCCGACAGCATATTCACCTTCAGCCCGACCTCGGCGGATCATCTCATCAAGATCTCGGACGACGCGCAGACGAAGGAGGCATCGCCATGAAAAGCCGCACTCTCTTCCAAGCCCTCGGCTTGTGTGGTGCCGCTGTCGTCGGCAGCCTGTGTCTGGTGATGGCGCCTGCGCTGGAAGCCGCTCCCCGCGGCGGAGCGCGCGGAGGCGGACATGCGGCGGCGCAGCCACGAGCCAGCTCGCGATCGTCCATCAATCGTCCGTCGGGCGGCGGCAACGTCAACCGCGGCGGCGGTGCCAACCGCAACGTCAACGAAAACCGCAACGTCAACCGCAATACGAACGTCAACCGCAACACCAACGTCAATGTCAATCGCGATGTACACGTGGATGTCGACAATGACTGGGATCACCACGGCTGGGATTACCACCCCGTGGCCACGGCCGCAGCGGTGACGGCAACGGTGGCCGTGACAGCCGCAGTGGTCGGCTCGGTCGTCCATTCGGTGCCACCCAGTTGCCAGACGGTGGTTTCCAACGGTGTCACCTACTCCCAATGCGGCAGCACGTGGTATCAGCCGAGCTATTCGGGAAGCCAGGTGCAATACGTGGTGGTCAATCCGCCTTACTGATCATGTGCATCGAGCGGTATCACTGAAGCGCATCGACGCGACGGGCTGACAAGGCCCGTCGCGCTCCGCAGGGAATGCCTCGATTCATTCCGCAGGATTTGAGTGACCATTCCCGCGCAACGAACGTGGGCTCCCCATCGAGAGTCAGGATCCTCGCAGCTCAGGAGATTGCGCGGCGGCGCAGAAAATACAGCGCCACGCAGCCCGCGGCGCCGACCAGGCAAAGCCATGCCCACCAGTCACCCCAGCGCCCATAGAGCGTGGAGGTGTCGCGCAGGAAAAGATCGCCTACCAGCGTCTCGTCATGGTCTTCGCTGGACGACTCCGCCACGACGCGTCCTCTGTCATCGCTGAGCGTCAAGCGTCCGGAACGGGCGACGCGCGCGATGGCAAATCCGCTCTCCACGCCGCGCATGATCGCCATGCGGCTGTGAAGCCAGCCATCCACGCCGAAATCCCACGCAGGCACCAACAGCAATTGCACGCGACGTGCCGCGTACGCCTGGCCGATGTCGTGGAAGTCCATGTCCTTGCAGACGGCCAAACCCACGCGCGGCGCGCCGTCGAGCAAGGTGTAATGGTTGCCCGGCGTGTACTGGCGTTCGAGGCCGGGAATCAGGTGATGCTTGCTATAGGTGATCGGCGCGGCCTCACCGGGCCGGTACACGGCGAGCGTGTTGCGTTCCGCTTGCGGGTCGCTCCTGGCGTCGATGCCAATGCCCAACGTCACCCCATGTTGCGCGGCCAGCGCAGCGAAGGCCGGCACCGTCGCCGATTGGCTCGAAAAGGACGTCTCGGGCATCAGTACGACCTTGGCGCCCGCACCGGCGAGGTGTTCGACGGTCTTGACGTAACGCGCCTGCAGGGCTTGTCCATCCGCATCTTCCAGCGCGGGCCTGATCGGCTTTTCCAGCGACACCAAGCCGATACGTACGCTCGTCTCGCCGGGCACTTGCAAGCGCCAGGTGCCGTAGGCGACTGCGGCAGCGATCGGGAGCACCGTAATGATCGCAACCAGGATGCGCTCACGCTTCGTTGCCTGTGTAGCCAGCAGCGCAGCGATCGCGGTTGGCAACAGCCACAGGAGAAACCCGATGCCCCAGATGCCGGCGATGGCGGCCACCTGCACGATCGGCAGGTTGTCCATCTGCGTATAGCTGATGTTACCGAAGGTGCCGTGCGGTGACAGGAGGCTGCCGATGTATTCGACGGTCACCCATGCGGACGGCACGACAAGCACTGCCGCCAAGACGCGACCGCGCAGCAGCAGGCCGCGAAACAGTAGCGCGCACAGCGCCAACGCAACGCCTGGCAGCACCGTCGCGCAGACGATGACCGATAAAGGCAGGCGGATGACCTGATGCATGTATAACCATTGATTGAGGCCGCCAATGGCGTACGCCAGCAGCGCCGCCAGCGCGACCCACAGCGCGCGAGCCCGCGATGCCAGCCACAGCACGGGCAGCGGAGCCAGCCACGTCAGCCACCATTGCGGTTGCAGTCCGCTGCCGAACCACCAGCCCAATGCGGACAACGCCGTTGCCGCCGTCCAAGCCAGCGGCAGAAAACCCTTATGCCCTGATGCCATCGATCAGCCTTCCCAGTGATTGCCGGTAGAACCTGCGGAATTGCGCGTCGTCGTAACTGAAGCGGCCTGCCCGGTAGAGTGCGATCAGGCCATGCTGGTGCGCCCATATCGTCATCGCCACATCGTGTGGGTCACCCTGTTTCAGCGCGCCCTTGTCCATGGCATCGGCAACCGCATCCACGACGACGTTGAATGTCGGCGAATGGCCAGCCTTGAAGTCTTCGGGGTAGCGACGCGCGTCGTCGCGCCGCACTGAGAACGCGTGATCGAATAGGTGCGGATGCGCCAACGCGTAATCGAGATACGGCTCGGCCACCGCCAGCAGGCGCTTGATGGGATCGGGACTTCGCGAATGCGCTTTCCATTCCCGGGCGACCGCATTGAAGCTGTCGTCCGAAAGCGTCTTCAACAGCGCCTCACGACTGGGGAAATGACGATAGATAGCCATGGGTGTGATGCCCACCATGTCCGCCACGCGACGCATGGTGATCGCGTCGGCGCCTTCGCCATCGAACAGGCGATGAGCCGCCTGGAGGATTCGTTCGGATGTGGTGAGTCGCGCCATGTATACAGCGTATACACGTTACAGACTGGCTTGCAAGGCCCATGCGGCACGGTACTAGCCGTGAAGATGGGCACCACCTTCACGGGCAAGCCTGTTCTGGATGGCGATTCAGCTGGGCGGATTGAACGCCGCCTCCGCAAGCATCGGGTTGCCAGTCGCCAGCTCGGCCATTGCAAACCCAGGCCGCCCATCGCTCAGCAAGTTCTAGTTTCGACCGCGGGCACTGCCGGCGCTCGCAGAGCCAGCAAGGGCAGGCAACACCCGTGCCAGCCTCGAAGGCGCTGGAAGCCGTTTCAGCCAACACGATTTCCATACCTTAGCCACACCAAGGCTGCGATAGGCTTGGTGTAGTCTGAGCGGCAGCTTGAACGGTGCGAGGTCGAGCCAATGGCTGTGGAGTCCCCCTCCGCCGCATGGATTGCGTTCGGTACGGTCGAGATCGACACCCTGGGCCATCGCCTGTTTGTCAACGGCGAGGAGGTCGGGATCGAGCGCAAGGCGTTCGCCGTACTCGTTCTGCTGGCACGCGAACCTGGCCGCGTCTTGAGCCGCGACGAGATTCTCGACATCGTATGGGGGCACGTCCACGTCACGCCTGGCGTACTCAATCGTGTCATCGCGCTGTTGCGCCACGCGCTCGGCGAGAGCGGTGAAGAGAACCAGTATCTGCATACCGTGCATGGCGTGGGCTTCCGCCTCGATGCCCAGGTGCGATCCGCCGCATCACGGGAGGCGTTGAACGCAGGCCAGCCGCTACCAGCCGCGAAACCTGGGTTTTCGCCAGACCCCGTCAGCGATGTCGGGGCGCCAATGGTTGCAGCGGAAGAGAGTCCACGCCCTTCCCTGCCGACCGGCAAGACACGCCGGCTCCAGGGGCTGATCGCGGCCGTTGTGTTGGCCCTGCTCGTGGTGGCCGCCGTCCTGTTCGGCCGACACCTGTTGGCACCTCAACCCGGGGACGCGGCGGCGACGGCTGATCTGAAATCCATCGCGGTACTGCCATTCGAAAATCTCAGTACAGACCAGAACAACGCATATTTCGCCAGCGGCATGCAGGACATGGTCCTGACCGAACTGGTGGGTATAGGCGGCCTCAAGGTGATCTCGCGCACCTCGACAGAGAAGTACCCGAGCCATCCGGAAGACGTGAAAACCATCGCACGGCAATTGGGCGTGGCGACCCTGCTTGAAGGCACGGTGCAAAAGGTCGGCAATCAGGTGCTGGTCAACGTGCAGCTGATCGATGCGAATAGCGGCAACCATCTCTGGGCGAAAGCCTATACGCGCGATCTGGACAACGTTTTCAACGTGGAAGGCGAGGTTGCGCACAACGTGGCGGAGGCACTGAAGGTCAAGCTGACGTCCGTCGAGACCGCACGAATCGACACGATGCCGACGTCGAACGCCAAGGCTTACGATTTGTACTTGCAGGCCAGCGCGCATGCCAATCGCGCCAACGATGATCCCACGCTGTCATCGACAGAACTGCCTTTGGCGATCTCGTTGTATCAACAAGCACTGGCCAAGGATCCGAACTTCGCACTGGCCGCGGCTGCGATGGCGCGTGCCCACATGCAGCTGTATTTCTTCGGCCCCGATCGCACCAACGCGCGACTGGCCGAGGCGAAGGCCGCCGCCGATCGCTCCCTGGCGTTGCAGCCGAATCTTGGTCAGGGGCATTACGCGCTGGGCTTGTACTACTACTGGGGGCATCGCGATTACGCCGCTGCCACCACCCAGCTGGAGCTGGCCCGACAGGCGTTGCCCAGCAGTGCGACCGTTGAACTCCTGATCGCCGCGATCGCCCGGCGCCAGGGCCGCTGGGACGAGGCCGTCGCGCTGTTTCACAGGGCTACCGTGCTCGATCCGCACAGTGAATTTGCGTTCAACCAACTGGCAGTGACCTATCAGAGCCTGCGTCGCTACGCCGATGCTGACCAGGCTTATGCCGCGGCTCTCGCCATAAGTCGCAATCCCGCCGGCGGGCGCGTGGGGCAGGCCTTCAATCTACTGATGTGGAAGGGCGACCCGGCACCGTTGCGCGCGGCGCTTGCGGCGCTGGCGCCGGGTAGCAATGCCTACGCCGGCAATATCATGGCCATCTATTTCGAGCGCACGCTGGCGCGCGATTACGCCGGGGCCATCAAGGTTGCCGAGGCCGACAAGGTCGAGAACTGGGACGACCCGGACAATATTGTCATGCCGCGACGCCTGTATCTGGCGTGGGCCTATCAGGCGGCGGGAGACATGGCCAAAGCGACGGCGGCGTATACCGAGGTTGCGGCGGGTGCACGCGCTGCCCTCGCCGATCGGCCGAACGACGCGGACCTGCATCTCACCCTGGCCTTCGCTTATGCCGGACTTGGTCAAAAGCCCGAAGCCATCGCCGAAGGCAAGCGCGCCGTTGCCCTGATGCCGGTTGCGCAGGACGCACTTACCGGCGCGGATATGCTCGCATGCCAGGCACAGTTGTACGTGCGCGTCGGCGAGCCCGAACAGGCGGTCGCGCTGCTCGAACGCGTGATGTCCATGCCGTCCGGCGGCTTCATGTCTACCACGCTGCTCCGGCTCGATCCCATCTGGGATCCGCTGCGAGACAACCCGCGCTTCAAGGCGCTGCTGCTGAAGTACCCCAGTGGCGGTTAGTCGGCATCAGAGTCATGACGTTGCGATGCAAGGTGACGAACAGCATGGGCATACCCGCGTCGGCGTCAGTTCCTGAATGCACTAGCGATGCGCCGGACACCCATGCTCGCGACCTGTAAGCCGCCAGCCCGTCACAGCTTCCAGGCAAACTTGAAGCTGACGTTCCTCGTCCTGCTCGTATCACCCTCCTCCTGCTCGTAGACCAGACGCGATTCCAGCTTGTCGGTCCAGTCCACGACGGCGCCGGCCGCATACGTCGTCATCCGCCTGTCCAGGTGCTGGACGACCGGAATGTCGCTGTACTGATCGAAGGCGTCAGGCATGCTTGCAACGGCGTGCACATCGTTGAAGCGGAAACGTTCGCCAAGTTCCAGGTAGGCGCGCATCGACGCCTTTCCCACGTTCAAGTGGCTGCCGATCTGCACGAAGGGGTGTGCGTCAGGGTTGACGTTGGTGTTGGGGCGAACGCGCATGTCGAGCGTGCCTGCACCGACTTCACGGTAGCCCTGGTCGCGTACGTAGTTCAGGTTGAGGTCCAGGACCGGCAACACGTCAAATGCGTTGAAGCCGAACTTGTAGCCCGCGCGCAAGCGGCTGGCAAGGATGCTTGCACGGTGGTTGGATGTGGCTACCGGCGCGTCCTCTCCACCCGGGACAGGAATCGTGCGACGACCCGTACCCCATGCGTCACCTGCCACCAGCGACACTGACCCGAAGGCATTCCCGCGCACCGTCTTCACGATGCCGCCCAGGAACGCGCGATGCCCCTTGGCGCTGGACAGACCACCATTGAAGCGCGTGTCGCCGTAGTTGGCGCTCGCGCCAACAAAGACATCGTCGCCCACTTCACGCTGGACGCCGCCAGCCAATCCGCGGGTGCTGTCGCTCTGCTGCCCGCCGCGACGCTCGGCCTCATCATACGTGGCCTTCACCCAGTCGCATTCGCCCTGTTCAATCGGATCATGACTTGCCCCGGCAGCGCCGCCGCAACTGTGCAACGCGTTGGCAGCGCTGTTGGCGGCATCTTCGGCGACAGCGGCATCCGAGAAGTTCGCGTTGGCATTCAAGGATCCAAGATAGCCGCTCAGCGCCGCCAGGCTGGTTGCATTCGCGCCCTGGAGCAGCAGGCTGTACAGGCCATCGTTGTTGAGGTTCTGCATCGCCTGTGGCGATACCTTGCCATTGGCGATGGCCTGGACCTGACTGGTCGCGGTTTGCGCAGCCTGCAGCAGATCGCCACTCAAGCCTGCCACCTTGTAGTTGATGCTGACGTTCTTCACATTCAGCGCCGTTGCCGTGGATGTGGACGTATCCAGCGTCGTGGCGATGCCACTGGCGGCCAGTGTGCCAATGACGTTGGCCGCCATGGGATTGACGGTCTGGATCAGCGTGACGGGCGTGAAGTTCTCAGGCAACTGGGTCAGGTTGACCCGAAGCTTGCTGCCGGTTTCACTGGTGAACGTACCCACGTTGACGAAGGCAGCTCCGGAGGGCAGTTCGTCGTTGGGCAAGTCAAACTGGTGCGTGCCGCCGTTGTCGTAGGAGTGGATGCCGAAGACTTGGCCATCGATCAGGCCACCACTTTGGTTGACGATGCTGTTGCCGTCGTCATTGCCGAAGACCGGCGCGCTGGTCGCCACGCCAGGGCCGGCAATGTTTCCGAGAATGGTGCCCTGGTTGATGATGCGCGCCATGGACATGCCGTCATCCATGCCCACATGGATCACGTCCCCGGTTCCGCCGTACGCGCCGAGCAATTGACCGCTGACGATGATCGATGCCGGTGCCGTCGGGCTGATCACGTGGATGGCCGCCACGGTGTTGCTACCCGCAGTCAGGGTGCCGGCGACAGCGATGTAGGCACCCACGCCTTCCACGTCACCCTTGGTGCTGCTGTCGATGTCGACCACCGCTCCTTCATGGTTGACGAGGTTTCCCGGGTTGTAGTTGGACGCCAGCATGTGCGCGCCGTTGGTGCCGGTGAACACGCCATTGATCGTGACGTCCGCGACAGAGGCGCCGTTGTCATTGCCTGAGCCCGAGGTCATCGCCCCTGCCGACGTTGCATCCTGTATCGCCAGATAGCCGGTGACATTGCCCCCTTGTTCCACTGACAGGCTGCTTGAGGCACCACTCAGGATGATGCCGCCGGTGATGGAACCACCGCTGTGCACGTCGAGCGTGTACCTGGGCGAGGAGGCAATCGGGTCCTGATTGCTCTGCATGCCATAGGACGACACGCTCACGGCGATGGCATCCGGCGCCTGGATGCTGCCGGATACGTCAACGAATGCCGAGCCAAGGAAATTGTTGACCATCACGGCGCCGGCCTGGCCGTAGCTGGTCGCACCGTCGCTCACGCCGGTGTACTGCACCGTGCCGCCCGCATTGACCTGCAGTCCCACTACGTTGCGGGCATTGCGCAGGGAAGCGTCCGGCTGGGCAAGATTGGCACCCGTGGCAACGTTCAACCAGAAAGGGTTCACACCGGACGTGATCGCACTGCCATTCTCCAGAAGAAGTCCCCACGCATTCGCGCCGGACACGCTGACGGCGCCGTTGATGACGGTGTTCTGGACGTGGCTGTTCGTGCCGCCATTGCCATCGAGCGCCAGGTCGGCGAACGTGCCGGGCGTGTTGCTGTTGGTCAGGCTCACGATGCCATGCGCGCCATCGCCGCTGGTGATGACGCGTGCCCCGGCATTGATCTCGATCGCATTGATGTTCTGGTTCGCCAGCCCCGTCACCAGCTCGGTACCCCCGCCGACCTGGGCACCCTCGGTGGTGAACACGGTCGTCGCGGCAGACAGACTCTGTGCATAGATGCCATACGCCGCACGACCTGTGGTGGTGACGCTGCCATACAGGTTGACCACGGTGCCGCCATTGACGCTGGCGTCGGCGGTGCAGCCTTGCGGCAGCACACAGCCTGCGTTGATCAAGGGCCTGGTCGCGTCGCCGCCGTTGTCCGGGGCGTTGCCCGCCGGCTTGCCGGCATCGGCACCACCGTCGCCGTTGTTCGCATCATCGTCACCCGAATAGTAGGCAACCGAATACAGCCCTGTAGCGGCGTCGATGCTCAGGCTGCCGCCGCCATTGGTCAGCGATTGCGCCACGATGCCCATCGCGCCATCTCCGCTGGTGGCGATGGTGAAATGGCTGCTGGCGTTGTCGTTGACCGTCACGGTGCCGCTGTTGCCATAGGAAATGCCCTTCCACACCTGGAAGGAGATGTCGCCCTGGCCCGGCGAAAGGTTGGAGATCTGGCTTGTGCCTCCGCCGCCACCGATCGACTGCGCCTGGATGGCGTGCGCCACCGCACCGCTGGTGGTGATGCTGCCGGCGCACGCCACCGGCGAGCCTGCACCCGGACCGCAACCCACGGTCACGTCGCCGCCGTTGCCCGCCGCGCCGCCCTTGCCACCCACGGACAGTTTCAGGTCCCATGGAACAGTCGGCGAAACCGAAAGGCTACGGGTCGAGATTTCCGTCTCGACGTCCACTTCGCCAGAGCTCACCGGCTCGCTCATCTGGGCGACACCGCCGTTGCCACCACCGCCGCCGATGCTCTGCGCGAGGATGCCGACTGCGTTGCTGCCGGTGGTGTTGATCACGCCGCCCTCGGCGACGTTGACCGTGCCGCCGTTGCCACCCGCCCCTGCCGAACCGCCGAGGTCGAACTCGAACATCGAGCTTTGGGTCTGTGCGATGTTGCCGCTGCCACCGCCCCCACCGATGCTCTGCGCAACGATGCCCATCGCATTGGTGCCGGTGGTGGTGATGGCGGTGTCGAGGTCGACATTGACGTCGCCGCCATGGCCGGCATTGCCGCCGTAACCGCCGATGGTCAGCGCCGTCTGCTCTTTAGGGCTGGGCATGTTGACGATCACGCTCGGGTCAGTGATCCCCAGTGCCCGGCTGATGCTGGCACTGAAGTTCTCCTGCGCCACGCCACCTTCACCGCCGCCTCCACCTATGCTCTGGGCAAGGATGCCGTACGCAGCGTCGCCCGACGTGGTGATGGACGTGTTGCTTTCGCTACCGACGTTTACTGCACCGCCGTTGCCGCCGCCGCTGCCGAAGCCGCCCAGCGCAAAACCGACGGTGTAGTTGTTCACGCCGACAAAACCGTCCGACTGGGCATGCCCGCCCGTGCCGCCGCCGCCGCCGATGGACTGGACCAGCATGCCGTAGGACTGCCCGCCTTGCGTGATGATCTGGGCGCCTGAACGCAGTTCGGCACTGGCCTGCTTGCCGTCGCCGGCTGCGCCCCCGGAGCCGCCAACCGCCACATTCACCGTCACGCTGGGGATCTTGGTCGGCTTTGGCGGCGTGCCACCGCCGTTGTCGCCACCGCCGTTGTCGTCGGTATTGTCGCCGTCGCCGGCCGTGTTGCCGACCGACTTGTTCAGCTCGTTGTTGTCCACATCCGCTTCGGCCAATTGCTGATCGGCCTCGTCGGCGTTCTTGACCGGATCTTCCTGCGCTGTCTTGAGCGCTGCGGCGGCTTGCTGCTTCACACTGTTGGCGTTCGCCACCAGATCGGGGTTGACCTCATCGTCGCTGTAGTACGGGCTGCTCTTGGCCTTGGCGATGGCGTCATGCGCCGCAGCGATGGCATTGCTGGCGTATGCCAGCGTGTCCTGTGTCGCGGCAACCTTGCTGGCGTAAGTCTGGATCTCGCTGACCGCCGCCTGTGCCTTGGTCACGTTGTTCTGGGCCGTGGCGTAGTCAGGATGGCTCGGATCCGCCGCCGCCAAGGCGGCCTGGGCTAGAGCCAGGGAATTCTGCGCACTGGTCAGCTCCGATTGCACCTGCTGCTGCACCATCCCGATAGTCGAGCCGGTGGTCAGCTTCAGGTCGGACACATAGTCGGCCACTGCCTGCTGCGCCGTGGCCTGCGCTGCCGTTTGCGCGGCAATGATGCCGTTGTTCGTGGAAATCGTGTCGTTGACGTCGGCGTTCTGCTTGATGACGTCATTGGCGTTCTGGATCAGGCTGTTTGCCTTGCTGGTGAACGCCGCCAGCTGATTTTTCACCGACTGGCCCGCGTCGTTCGCGTCTCCGGTTCGGGCCTCACCCTCGCCGTCCTGCAGCGACCACTTGAACTTGGTGACTGCGGTGACGGCTCCATCCGTGATGGCGGTCGACGCTGGCTTTGAAACGTACTGGGTCAGGTACGCACCGATCTCGCCTTCCACGAACTGCTTCAGGGTATCCAGGTTCGGCGCCGCGGTGGACAATGCGAAGCTGCTGACGCTGCCGCCATTGCCACCACCGCCACCAATGGACTGCACCATGATGCCAACCGAGCGCTCACCCTCGGTCTTCAGGGTCGTGTTCTGTGCGAGTTCCACATGCGCGTCACCGCCATCCTGGCCCGTCCCGCCACTGCCGCCCACCGTCACCGCCAGGGTTTGCGCGCTGCTTTGAGGCTGTGCGTTGAACGATGCCGCGATGGACAGCGCCTGCACGCTGCCACCATTGCCGCCGCCACCGCCGATGGACTGCGCCTTGATGGCCGCCGACGCATCGCCGTAGGTGGTGATGTTGCCGCTGTAGTAGACATCGGCCTCGCCACCGGTTCCGCCGGTGCCGCCACTGCCACCCACGCCGACATTGACGGTACCGGCCAGATAGCCGCCTGCGACGGTCACCGCATAAGTGTTGACCGAGCCGCCATTGCCACCACCGCCGCCGATGGACTGCGCCAGCACGCCGTCGGCGTTGTCACCAAACGTGGCCAGCGTGGTGGGGCCGAAGCCGTCATTGCTCACCAGGACCGTATTGCCCGTGCCGCCACTGCCGCCCTTGCCACCCAGGGACACCATCAGCGTGACCGAATTGGCGCTGACACCGGCGCCCACATCCATCACGCTGCCACCGTTGCCGCCACCGCCGCCGACGGATTGGGCCAGAATGCCCACCGAGCCGGTGCCCATGGTCGTCACTGACTGACCAGGATTGACCATCACTACGCCGGCAGCGCCACCACTGCCGCCACTTCCGCCAAGCGACAAGCCGAGCTGCCCGCTGAGCGAGCCTCCCGCCTCCGCCGCCACGCTCAGGGTGTTGCCACCCGAGCCGCCGCCGCCGCCGATGGATTGGGCGACGATGCCATTCGCATTGCGCCCATAAGTGGTAATGGTGCCGTAGAGGTTGTTGACGCCGACGTTTTCACCGTCACCGCCACTGCCGCCCGAGCCACCCAGCGCCGCGCTGACGGCCAGGTTCGTCGTCATGCCCACGGCCGCCGATACGTTGAATACGTTGCCGCCGTGCCCGCCGCCGCCGCCAATGGACTGGGCAAGGATGCCGTCCGACGAGTCGCCGGGCAGCGCCTGCGGATTGCCGTTGCCGCTGCTCAGCGACGCCGACCACTGGTCCGCCAGGGACAGATCACCGGTCACGAGGGTGCCGGCGTTGGCGACGTATGTGGCGAACCCGCCGGAGCCGAGAGGAACCTGATGACTGCCGATAGCATTGGCGATGGCTGCACTGTCGGCGCTGCTCGGCGTAGCGCCACCGTTGCCGCCGCTGCCACCGCTGCCGCCAATGCTCAGGGCAAAGGAAATCGGTGCCACGGTACCGCCCACGGCAAAGGCGTTCGCATAGCCACCGTCGCCACCGCCGCCACCGATCGTGCGCGCCGAGATGCCGGCCGCGTTGGCCCCGGCGGTGCGGATGCTGGCATCGGGTTCGGTCTGCACGAACACCGAGCCGCCGTCACCGCCACTGCCGCCACTGCCGCCGATCGCCACCGCGATCAGGGGGAATGCCGCGATCGCATTGCCGCCATCGCCGCCGCCACCGCCAATGGACAGTGCGTCGATGCCTTCGCTCTGGCTGCCGCTGGTGGCGATGGTTCCGGCGGTGTAAATGGTGACGGCCCCGCCCAGGCCGCCGGCGCCACCGGAACCGCCCACGCTGACGATGCCGCCGCTCAGCTCGGAGCCCCCGTTGCCGCCATTGCCACCGACACTGTGCGCGTAGATGCCTTCGCTGTCGGCGCCGGAAGTGGTGATGGCGCCGTTGTTGACCGCGCTGACATCCGACCCGGAATTACCGCCGGCACCGCCGTTGCCCGCATGCCCCCACAGGGCCCAGCCGCCGCTGCCGCCCTCGGATGCGGTGCCGCCATCGCTCTCGATGTGGATGCCGTCGACATGGTCACCCGTCGTGGACACGCTGGCCCCGGCGTCATTGAGCACGTTTACCGTGCCGCCATTGCCTCCGTTGCCACCACTGCCCCCATCGGCACCCAGCTCGCCATTGCCGGCGCTGCCACCGTTTCCGCCCGCGCTGACCACGTAGATCGCACCGGGAACGCCGTTGCCGGAATTCGCCGACACGCTGCCACCTGACAGGTTTTCAACCAGCAGGTTGCCGCCGTCGCCGCCACGGCCACCATCGCCGCCCGGCAGGCCATCCTCCCCGTAGCCACCACCGCCACCCGTCGACTGGGCCAGGATCGGGAAACCCGTTTGACTGGCGCAGTTGAGCACCGTCATCGCATTGCCCGCCGAGCCCGCCCCACCGTCATTGCCGGCAGCACCATCGTGATGGACGGATTCGTTGCCGCCTGCGGCACCCACACTTTGGTAAAGGTTACCGCCGCTCGTGCCCCCGTCTGTCTGAGTGACAAACGTCTGCCCCGCGACCGGATAGGTCACCGAACCGAACGCCAGCTGGGGGCGGGTCACCACAAGGCAGGACTGCGCCCAGGCCGGCGCGCAAAGCAGCGCCAGCGGCGATATCAGCAGGGTAGCGGCAGAGCGAACGCGCGAGGCCCGGCCCCGCGACGAGGCCAGTTCAGAAGCGACGACGAACGCGCCCAGCGCGCGGCTGAAGATCAGGCGAAAAATGCGATTCATGGCTTCCCGTCGATGACGATGACTGTTTCGGCGCGAAGCGGCAGATATTGAGTTCCATCCGATTTCGACCCCGGCGGATCAGAGCAAAAAATATGCCATGCAGACCCAAGCTTTTCGCGGCTGTTGGTGGCCGACGATCTTTCGCAGTGCGTGGCGGCGGTAATTTTCCCGGCACCGCACGATGGCAATCCGGTCGGATCGGCGCCGACAAAAACTTGAAATGTCCGAGTGCAACGAGCACGAGCAAAAAGTGGGAGCCCGTGTGAAACCAGCCCATCAAAGCCCTGCGGCAGTTGGAGACCGGATCGACACGTGAAGTGGACACGGACGCCAGGGCACGGGAGTCTTGCGATGGGCAGTAGTCCACAGACGGCTATATCGCAGCCGTTCCCAAGTGGCTAAGTGGTACATGCCACCCCGGATGACGAGCGCCAGGAGCGTTCCGCCAATGGCGAAAGCCGAAACGGCTTCAGTAGTCGTCATGCGGTCATCCCGCACAGCGGCGACCATGACCACGAGTGACACGGGATAACAGATAAGCGAGGAAGTCATCAGGCCCGGGAAGCAGTACCCGGTCCTTGCCGTGTAAACAGGTGTGCGCCCCATCGCTTCGTCGTGCTTGCGGCACATAGACATTTTCGGGGTTTTCCAACGCCGGCCCTACCGGCTCCCATCACCTTGAGGGCTACGCAATCGTGGACCACCGAGGTGTTCAGCGCTTATCGCAACAAATTTCAACAACACCGGAATTCGCACCTTCACAGCGATACCGGTTCGCGCGTCCAAGCTGGCATCACCGGGCCACCGGAACGGCGATCGCACGCGTAATGGGCAACCTGCCCCGGGAAAATTTCCGATTGCGGTCAGCGAAGTGGGGTGGTATCGAGGTGACCGCGATGCCCCGTTGAGCGTCTGCGGCACCATGCATGGCCTTCGCGGGCTTGCGCAAAGGGGATGGGCCGGCACCGTGTGCTGGCTGCCATGTGGGTAGCCGCGTGGCGCGCAGGGGATGCAAGGGGATGTCTGTCCGTATCCGGGGCAGACAGGAGAACGGGGACTTATGGGACTTTGGTCAGTCTTGGCTGCCGGGCAGGGATTCGTGTGTCTCGAAGGGCCCGCCAGCTTCGAGCTTTACGGCGTGGTCTCGGCAAACGACCCGAACGCGGCGTTCTCCGAGGCCATTGATCTCGCTGCACGGCACTGGCCGGAAATCTCGCAAGGCCATCAAACCTCCGGCGCCGAGGCTTTCATCCGCGCGGAGGAGATCAACGAGGTTGCCTTGATGCAGGGAATGGAGGTCGACGTCGTCGACATCTCCTGGATCTGGAAGCAGTGTCCGCAAACAGAAGCGGACGAATGTTTGGCTTGCACGAATACACGCTCGTCGATTCCGGACGATCTTCAACAAAGAGAGGGGGCTCTATGAAGACGAAAGGTTTGGTACTCGCTACGGTTGGACTCATCATCGTTGTTGGCGTTCTGGTGCAGCGCAGCTACAGCTCAAGCGCACAACCGGTAAGGAAGGCCGACCCGCAGGCGGACGCGTTGCCCTTGACCGCCCTGCATTTCGTGCCTATTGATCACGCGAGCTACGAGCTTGGCTTCCAATCGGCAAAGTCGGGCGCCAGCGCACCCAAGCAGCCCGCGGACTGGGTCAGCTATTGGATTGGCTACGGGGAAGAGAAGCGTGCTGAAGGCGATATTCCGCCGCGCACGGGTAGCTTTGCCGACCTCCTCCATGAGGACCAGCGCTGCATCCAGGGCGAAGTACTGACGGTTCGCGAAAGCACCTATGCCAAGACCAAGGACGCTGCGGGAAGCACTTTCCTGTGCAACCGGTTTACGGTGTTGCCGTCGGCTCCCAAGCGTGCTTAAGACTCATCGAGAGGGCCGCTGATCGCCGCCTTCGCCATGGCTGGGCATCGAAAGGCCCGGCCGATCCCCGCTTGTCATGCGCATTCCCGTTACCGCCCCTCTACGATGCCTCGGCGCTTGCCGCGAGTGGGCCCCTGCTTCGACCGATGGCCGGCGCGCCAGGATGCGCGAGGGCGGTTCGGAACGTCCGCCAGTGGCATGACGTCGTGGGCCGAGGCATGTCGAGGGGCTGGAAAGCACCCTCAAGATGCTTGAAGCATCCGAACTGGCAAGTAATTGCCGGTTCGACAGCTGTCACTTCAAGCCGCTGAGGCGGGAGCCGTCGTCTGGCTGGTGACGACGTTCGACGTGGTCGCCGGGGTGTAGGTGATCATGGCGCCGACGGTAAGAACGCAGATGGCGAAGCAGGCGACGTACAGGCTATTCAGGATCAGGTTCTCGAATTTCATGACGGCTCTCCAGGTGGGTTGGTTTTGCTCTCACTGGAGATGGAGCAATCGCCGCGCCAACTCCAAATATCCCTGAAAAACCGCACCGCCAAGCCATTTCGTCGAACTCCCTCGCCACGTGAACACTGTCCGCGGACGGTGTCCGGACAGACAGGCGGTGTCCGCGCGCATCCAAACGGACATCACGAGCCTGCTGGGTCGTGTTGGCATGTCAGCGCGGTGGCAACGCACGCGGATTCGCCGCAACCGGCCTGCACGCGGGCACGTCAGCTGTGCAGAGCCCGCTTCGACAGCGCACTCATCCGGCCATCAGTACGCGCGACCCATCCATGCGCCCGCCTGGCTCGGGTTCCATACGAAGGTCGCCACGCTTTCCGGCGGCATGGTGTATTCGAAGCGGGTCTTGTTCTCCGCCACCGAAACGTGGCGCTCCTCCGTGTTGCTGTTCACCATCACCAGCACGATCGATCCGTCGGAAGCATCCTGGAATGCCACGTTATCGAGGCGTTCCTTGTCGGTGGCCGTGGATTCCACCCGCACGGCGCCGGGCAGGACGAATTTGCTGAAGTGCGCCAGCGCGTAGTATTCGTCGTTGCGAGTCACATCTCCTGTGCGTGAGTCGATCGTGATCACGCCCTTGCACGCGGCGCAGCCGCCAAAATGCGGCCCGTGGTTTTCATCGAGCGCCAGGTTCCAGTACACGACGCCGCGAGCCCATTGCCGGGTTCCGGTCACCAGCAGGTTGCGAGCAAACCACAGCAGCTCGCCGTTCACGCTCGACGCCCAGTCACCGCCGGAACACTCGGTGATGTACGTATCTTTCCTGGGAAACGCCTTGTGCACGCGCCCCTGCGCATACTGGCTGCCTTCGTAGCAGTGCCACGCCACGCCGTCGATGTAGCGCGCAGCATCGGGGTCGCCAAGCACGCTCAAGGGTTGTTCCGGCTGGCTCCAGTTGTGGTCCCACTCCAGGATGCGCGTCTTTGACTTGCGGCGTGCCAGCTTCGGCCCGAGGTATTGGGCAACGACGCGTGCGCGCGTGGCCGCGCTCATTTCCATGCCCGGATAGGTGATCGGGACGTAGCTCGGCTCGTTCTGCAGCGTCAACGCGAAGATGGGAATGCCATATCCGCGATAGACGTCCAGGTATTTCACCAGGTAATCCGCGAACGCGCTTTCGTACTGCTCCAGCAACTCGCCGCCGATCAGGTTCTGGCTGGTCTTCATCCAGGCCGGCGCAGTCCACGACGAGGCGATGACGAGCAGCTCCGGATTGATGGAAAGCACCTCGCGCACGGTGGGAATGACGTCGCTCAGGTTCGGTGTGACGTTGAAATGCTCCAGCTGCGGATCGCTCTGGCCAAAAGGGAGATCATCCAGCGTGTACAGCTTCAACGAGAAATCGGAGGCGCCGATGGTGAGCCGCATCATGTTGAAGTTGAGGTTGGGCGGCGGGCCGTACAGCTCCTGCAGCAACGCGCCACGCTGCTGCGCATTGAGCTTGTTCTGCAGCAGCCACGCCGAGGAGTCGGTCATCGCCGCCCCGAAACCGGTGATCTCCTGGTACCTCTTGTCGACTTCGATAACCACGTCGGCGGACGACTCGCCACGAACGCTCATGGCTATATCTGGCTGCCGCGCAAGCTTCAGTCGGCGGTCCGCCGTGCTCAGCCAGAGCTCGACCGCGGGCATGATGCTCCGCGTCGGACGGGTGACCTTGGTGGTCGCCACAGGATGCTCGAAGCGTGGCGCGAAGAGGACGACCAGAGTGAGCACAGCGATCAAAGCGATGAAGACGGGGACAGCCCGACTGGCTTTCGAGCCGTGCTCATCCATGGTGCTTGCAAAACCTTCTGTTCATGTCGCGATTCACTTGAACCATGCCGCTGTGCGCAGCTTACGCCACAAAGCCGCTGTCGTTCGAGTTCCACGGCACGGTTGCCACCCTCGTCCCTGGAAAATGGCGCTGCGTACCTCCGTCATCACTGGTCGGGAAATTGAATCACGACATCGTTCAACGGCATCTCTGCACGACGTGGCTGTGCATCAGCGTGCTGCCACGGTTGGCCCTGCCCGAACAACTGGCCTTCGGACTCCGGACCCAGAAAATCGAAGCGGTCGAATACATAGGGAATGCCTTCCGACCCTTCGAACGTGCTGGCGTTGGACAGCTGAAAATGCAGGTGCGGTGCCGCTGAATTTCCCGACTGGCCGAGGTGCGCAAGCACCTGCCCGCGATGCACGTGATCGCCGGTCTTGACCATGACGCTGCCGCGCTGCAAGTGGGCATAGCTGGCAAACACGCCGGGCGCGATCTGCAACACGACGTAGTTGCCGAAGAGGCCATTCGCGGTAAGCGACGCGGGTTCGGGCTGAGGCGCAAGCGGCGCATGTTCCGCTTCGCCATCGCGCATGCCAATCACCACACCGTCGGCAACGGCAAGAACATCTGCTCCATAGCCAATCCAGTCGGCATGCGTGGATTTATGGATGTCCTTCACGCTTGAACGCATTGCGTGCCCTGCAGCGTCAATGCCAACGAGATCCAGGGCATAGCGCTGCGGAATGGTGAGCTGTCCGTTTACCGCGACCAGGCTTCCCCAGTGATGGGATTGGGCTGCCCCCGGACCTTCGTGCGCCAACCAGAGACCGCCACGCAGTGGCGGACCGATCGTGGTGATGAATTCATTGCCAACACGAACCATGGCGCCATCGAGCACGGTGCCACCCCGCTTCTCCGTCTCGAATTCGATACGGTGGCGCAGCGTGTGCGGGACTGCCGCGCCCGGCGGCAAGGTGATCCAAACGAAAATGACGGCGCGTTTGCCTGCCGCAATCGATGGCGTCTGGTGTTCCTCTGGCACGGGCCTGAGCACCTTCGCCAGATCCTTGGCATCCATCGCCAGCACCGGCGTCGTGGCGTCGTCGCCGAAAACGCTCAGGTCGCGCAGCTCCAGCGAACCGGTATCACCGTAGAAATTGCTGACATGCAGCTCGTACGCCAGATGTCTCAGGCCGTCGCTTCCAACAAACGGGCTGGGCGCGAACGGCACGCGGGCTTCGACGGGGGCCGATGCATCCTCTGCATGGATGGATGGAAGGCTCGTCAGCAGGACCAGGAGAAGAGCCACCACAGTTTTGCGAATCATTCGAGGGACGTCCTTGTCAGAGGCGTTGGTGGTTCCGGGATCACTGCCCTATCGGTCGATGGCTGCTCGAACTGACGATGGACGGCCAAGCTTGCCGACGGGATGGCCAGGATGCAATGTCGGTCAGCCACCCCGTGCCGCTCTCGCTGCCTTGGCGATTCCGCGATGCAGGACGTCGCCTTCCACGCGCGGCCTTTCTGGACAACATCCAGGTGTGGTTCGCCTGTCCATGGACCTTATCGACGGCCGTGGTTCTGCTGGGCTCGGCAGGGATGATCGCCATGGGGACCGCATATGCCACGCTTGCGTCCACCCTTATCCATCGGTGACGCACATCTGTCGTGTCGATCCGAGAAGCTTGAGGCTAGCCCTACCTCACCGTGCGATGGATTCCGGGCCTGTCATGCATGCCTCCGATGCCATCCCGAGTGCCGCGGAAAATGGCCTTGACGTCCTTCCGCAAAACTACTTGGAAGAGCGAATTGCGTCGTGGCGATCGTGTCTCCGTACATCTACCTAGCATTCCTTCCGTAGTTCAACGCAGGCACTTTGCAAGGCGATCGGAAGCCGCCCTTCGATTCACGCTGCTTGTACAGGGTGAAGCCTATCTAGCTGTCGGAACCATCTTTCGGATCGCCTTCCTCTGGCGGCATCGAGCACGAGGGACGGATGGTCACCTGGGTAGAACGCAGGCACTCGAAACCTCCGCGGCGATTGGCACCGCGAAAGCAAGCGTGCTTCGGCGCCAACGTCGTCTCCGCGTAACTTTCGTCGAATGGAGAACTTCAAATGACCAAGTCAATGACACTGTGCGCACTGGTTGCAGCATTGCTGATGGCTGGCTGCGTTTCCCAGCAGAAATATGATGAGTCGCAACAGCGCAATGCCGAACTCGAGGCGCAGTACCAGCAGCTGAACTCGACCATGGGATCGGAAGTTGCCTCGCGCGACATGCAGATCACCAGGATGCAGGACGCAATCAAGATCTCGCTCAACGACCAGCTGCTGTTTCCATCCGGCGGATGGGAGATCTCCGAAGGCGCCAAGACCAGCATCAGCAAGGTGGCGGCCATCCTCGCGCCGCACCAGAAGAACAAGATCAATGTGAACGGCTATACCGACAGCACGCCGATAGGTCCGCAGCTGGCAAGCCAAGGGGTGACAACCAATCAGATCCTTTCCCAGAAGCGTGCCGACAACGTCATGCAGTTCATGATTTCGCAGGGCGTGAAAGCCAACATGGTCTCGGCCCACGGCTACGGCGAAGCCAATCCGGTGGCTTCCAACGATACGGCCGAGGGCAAGGCCCAGAATCGGCGCGTGGAACTCACCATTGCGAGCCCCAACAAGTAAGGGGCGCAAGCGGGCGGAACGCGTGTCCAGGATGGACCGATTCCGCCCGCTCCGAACGTCCTAGCGAAGGCCAAGATAGTCGTCCACCGCGCTGCCGACCGTGGGATGGAAATGCTCGTCCCCAAGGATGTCCGTCAGCTCGAAGCGCTTGAGCTTGTCGCGCACGGGGTCCTTCATCTCGGCGAAACGCAGCTCCATGCCGCGCTCCCCGAGCGTTCGGCTCAATTCCCTCAGCATGTCGGCGGATGTCACGTCCACGCTCGTCACCGGCTCCGCAGCCACGACGATGCGTCGCACGGGCGTGGGCGAGTCGTCGACGGCCTCAAGCAGGCGCTCCTGGAACAGCTCGGCATTGGCAAAGAACAACGGCGCATCCCAGCGAAACAGCACAAGGCCGGGTATGCGCTGGGCGTGCGGATAACGCTTGATGTCGTGGTATCCGCGCAAGCCTTCCACCCGTCCCAGGACGGCGTAATGGGGGCGCCAGCCGTCCCACAGGAATTCGATGACGGCGATCACCACGGCCAGGCCGATGCCCGGTATCGCACCGAAGACGGCAACGCCCGCGAAACAGGCCATGGAAAGCCAGAACTCCCAGCGCTGGATGCGGTAGATGCGCTTGAGGTCGGCGAACTCGAACAGGCCCAGCGCCGCCGCGATCACCACGGCGGCAAGCGCGCTGTTGGGCAGGTAACGCATCAGGTTTGGCGCGGCCACCAGCAGCACGGCCACCGCCAAGGCACCCACGACGCCGGTGATCTGCGTCCTGGCGCCGGCCGCTTCGGCCACGGGGGTACGCGATGAGCTGCTGCTGATGGGAAAGCCCTGGAAGAATCCTGCAGCCAGGTTCGCAGCGCCCAGTCCGACCATTTCCTGATTGGGATCCACACGGCTGTTGAAGCGAGCAGCGAAAGTGCGCGAGAGCACGCTGGTGTCCGCAAACGAGATGAGTGCCACCGCGCAACCGCCCAGCACCACTTTGACGAGATCGGCGTTGCTTGCCCATGGCAACACGAACGAGGGCAACCCTTGCGGAATCTTGCCGAGCACCTTTACGCCATGCGCATCGAGCTTGAACACGGTGACGCACAGCGTCGCCACGATGACGGCGATGAGGATGCCGGGCAGCCGTTCAAAGCGCTTGAGGAGGAGGATGAGCACCAGGCTCCCGACGCCGACGGCAACGCTGTAGCCGTTGGCCTGGCCTGCCGCGATGGCGTTGCCCAGGTTCACCACATCACGCAGTGGCCCCTGGTCCTCGATGGAAATGGCAAAGAGTTTCGGCAGCTGGCTGATCAGCACGGTGAGCGCGATGCCGTTCATGTAGCCGTATCGAATAGGTTTGGAAAGCAGCTCGGTGACAAAGCCCAGGCGCAGCAAGCCAAGCACGATGCAGAACACGCCGGAAACCACCGCCATCATCCCGGCCAGCGCAACGGCGCGCGACGGATCGCTGATGGCCATCGGCGCAACGACGGCAAGGATCGGCGCCGCGAGTGCGGAATCCGGACCGAGCACCAGGATGCGGCTCGGTCCGAAGATGGCGTAGGCCAGCAGCGGAACAATCGTGGCGTACAAACCATAGACGCCAGGAACGCCCGAGGCCTCCGCATAGGCGATGCCGACGGGCACCAGCATGGTGGTCAATACCAGGCCGGCGGCAAGGTCCTTCGGCAACCACTCCGCCCGATAGCTGCTGATCACGATCAGGCCAGGCAGCCAGCGCCACCAGGACTGCTGGTCCACCGAAGTACGTTGGACGTGGTGGAACGATGGGTCGGATGGCATGAGTCGATCGCCCCCCCCGGGAACATGTGCTCGGCGCTGTCGTGCAAGCATGCGCGCATTTTTCGCGGCCCGGAAGCGCGATGGTCGTTCGCCTGTGGGCCTGATGACCCGCCTGGAAGCAGCGCCGCGGATACCCGTGGCGCTTCCGCGCCTGCTTCATGCAGCCGCGGCTTCCGACGCCGCGCGCTCAGCCATCGGTGTCCTGCAGGTGATCCTTCCCACTCTCTATCTCGGCGTCGATCGCCAGCCTCACGCGCGCTTCGCAGGTGGCGTCGGTCGATTCCAGCGTATAGATGGTGCCGGTCGGACTCCCGCACCAATTGCCGGCAGGCGTGTGCATGACCGCGCTCCATACAAGATGGCGAGCATCGACGCGATTCCAGATCGCGCTATAGGAGAACCCCTGGTGAGTACCGGTGAGCTCTGCCATCTCCGCACAATCCATGACTGCGTGGCTGCCCGCTACGTCGCATCCATTCGGCGAAGGAGTGGCCCGTGGTTGCCCTGTGGGAAGCATCATGGTCGGCCGCGATCCGGGGCGGTGCAAGTCGACCGTTTGGGGGATTCTTCGGTCACATCACCTGGCGTGCACGTTTCCTCGACACACCGACGCTTGCCTCAAAGCTTCTTCTCGAAGAAGAAGTCGGCATAAGGGTCGTCATTGAAGCGATCGATTTCCTTCCAGCCGGATTTCAGATACAGCTGCCTCGCCTCGTGCAGCGAGCGATGGGTGTCCAGCCGCAACGTGGTGAAGGACAGCTCGCGCGCAATGTCCTCGGCCTGCGTCATCAGTCGCCTGGAAAGTCCCAGCCCGCGTGCGGATGGGGCGATCCATAGCCGCTTGATTTCGGCGATGCGTTCGCCCGCGCCCTTCAGGCCCACGCAGCCGATCGGCAGGCCGTCGGACAAGGCAAGCAGGAAAGCGCCGTGCGGACGCATCATCTGCCCGGGCGACGGATTGCGCGAACGCGCCACGTCGAAGCCCTGTTCGAAACGTTGCGCCAGCTCCGCGTAGTACGCATCGAGACAATGCCTGGCCGCATCGCTGCGCGGATCGACTTCTTCCACCGCGATCCGCTCGCGGCCCAGCGCCGACGCGATGAGATCCATCGCAGCCAGTACATCGCCGGGTCGCGTGTGGCCCGCAAGCATCGCCGTAGCCTGCGCGTTGGAGAGCCTCTCATACGCGCGGTATTCCGCCTTGCCCGTCTTTGTCAGCTGCGCAACGCGACAGCGCGCATCGTGGGCACTGGGAACGGTTTCAACGAGGCCTTCGTCCTCGAGCCCCCGCAGCAGACGACTCATCAGGCTGGTCTCCAGGCCCAGGTATTCCCTCAAGGACGCGACATCGGCATGACCCTGCCCGATGGCATTGATCACGCGAGCGGAGCCAAGCGGCCGACCGCGGCCGAGGAACGACGCATCCAGCGCGCCGACGGCGGAGGTCACGGCACGGTTGAATCGTCGAATACGTCTGACGTCGTCGATTTCCATATTACCTAACTTAAGTCAGGTAATTTTCGCAGTCAAGGCGGAGGGAACTTCTTGCCGCGCAGACGGCGGTTACGCTCACTGCCGATACCCCGGGCATGCCGTGGTTTGCGCCGCCTGGGGCGTCTCAAGGAAAGACCGGGCGCGCGGTGCAACCAGCGCGCCCTTCCCGCGTGCTTACGCCACTTCCTGGATGCGGACCATGTTGCCCGCGGGATCACGCACCGCGCAGTCGCGCACGCCGTACGGCTGCCGGGTCGGTTCCTGCACGATCTCCGCTTCCCGTGCCTGCAGGCGCTCGAAGGTGCCATCGAGGTTCCTGGTGGAGAGCACGACGATACCGTAGGTGCCCTTGGCCATCATTTCCCCAATCACGCGGCGCTCGTCATCGGTGATGCCGGGGCTGGCCGTCGGCGGGTAGAGCACGATGGATGTGCCGGGTTGGTTGGCAGGGCCCACGGTGATCCAGCGCATGCCCTTGTGGCCCACGTCGTTGCGCACCTCGAAACCCAGCGTATCGCGATAAAAGGCCAGTGAGGCCTCGGGATCGGAGTGCGGAAGAAAACTCGCGTGTATGGAGATATCCATGGTAATCAGTCTCGTGGTTGGATGAAGTCCGTGGGGATCACTCTACGGGCGACGCATCCACCCGCGCTTCTCGATTCCTGATCGGTCGCGTGACCTGCTTGGCCACGCACGATGGCATCCCCTCGGTGGCACCCGCCTCACGAAGCTTGTAGACACTGGGCGGCACGCCGACGAGCTCGGTGAAGCGCGTGCTGAACGTGCCCAGCGACGAGCAACCCACCTGGAAACAGACGTCGGTGACGCTGAGCTCGCCCACGCGCAGCAACGCCATCGCCCGCTCGATGCGGCGCGTCATCAGATACGAGTACGGCGACTCGCCATAGGCCAGCCGGAACTGGCGACTGAGGTGTCCTGCCGACATGCCCACGCCCGTGGCGAGCGCCTCGACATCCAGCGGCTGCGCATATTCCCGATCGATGCGATCGCGAACCCGGCGAAGGCGTGCCAGATCGAGCAGATGGGTCGAGCTGGTGGATGGCGCGCTCGTCATTTCCCGATCGTGTCACTTCATGCCACGCATGGCCAGTGACTGCGATCGTGTGCAAGGAGTGTTTCGTTTGCCACGTGAACGCCCTCGACGCGGCACGTGCCATGACGCACCGCGGACCTTCGGCAAACGGTCGATCCTGTCACGGCAGGTTCCATTGCAGCCATCGAGGTCCTGCGCAACGATGACCGGCAACAAGACTTGGGGCGGAGAACGGGCATGGGTGAGATCGAACGTCGACTTGCGGACCTGGGGCTGTCGTTGCCGCCGGCCATGCCGATGCTTCCTGGCGTGCGGCTGCCGTTCTCGCTGGTGCTGCGCCGCGGTTCCCGCCTGTTGTTCTCCGGCCACGGCCCGCAGGCGGCCGATGGCGGCATTCACTCCATGCGCGGCAAGCTGGGCGCGGAGCTGAGCGTCGAGGATGGCTACGAGGCAGCGCGCCACGTAGCGCTTTCGGTGCTTGGCAGCATCCAGCGCGACATCGGCAGCCTGGATCGCGTCACTCGCTGGGTGAAGGTACTGGGCATGGTCAATTCGGCGCCGACCTTCTGTGAGCAGCCCGCGGTGATCAACGGCTTCTCCGACCTGATTCTTTCGCTCTGGGGTCCTGAACGCGGCGCGCACGTGCGTTCCGCCGTGGGCATGGCGCAGCTTCCCTTCAACATTCCGGTGGAAGTCGAAGGCGAACTCGAAATCGATGGTGGCTGACGACGCCCGCGTGTGATCTGACGCGTCGCACGTCCACAGCGAAAGGTCGCGGGCGCGTCTGGCCTAGATGCGCTCCGGTGGAACAGCCGCCACCAGCCGGCGGGCGCGAAGCGCACGGGTGGCCCAGATGGCAGCGACCACGAACGCCAGCAACGTCACCACCTGCGCGATGCCAAAGGCCGCCTGCCTTGTGGCCGGTTCAAGCGTATTGAGCGCGGGCACCTTGGCGAAGATCTGCGCGATAAGCACGAATACCAGAAAGTACTGGCTCAGCTCGCCGACACGCTGGGTTATCACCCACTGTTCGCCTGCCTCGGCGTGCTCGACGTGATGGCAGCTGCCGTGCTGTGGACGCTGCTGCGCGAGCGGCGCAGCGGAGCCGTGCAGGCGCACTGACTCCGCGCAGCGATTGCGCTACTGGATGACGGCGGCGTCCACGCGACCGGCACGCGCAGCAGCCACCAGCGCCGCATGATCGCGTTCGTTCTGGTCGGCGTAAGCCACCGAGAACGAAGTCATCGCATCGGCGAAGGCATCGCTCTTGCCCAGGTAGGCCGCCAGCATGACCGCGTCGGCCGACCTCGCATGCGCACGCGCCACGGCGTGTGCGCACAGCCGTGCGAAGCGGCGAAGGTTGGATGGCCTCATCAGCTCGATCTGCGGCGAGATTTTCGCATCGCGCAACTGGCGCACGTAGAAATCGCGCCCGGCAGTCTGGGTCCAGCCCAGGAAGATGTCGCTGGCCGACTGCATCACGCGCTGCCCCGACACCACGCGCTGGCCCTGGTGCTTGTACGGGTTCTTGCCGATGAAGGGCTCGATCACCGACTGGCGCGCTTCCTTGAACTGCAGGAACAAGGGATCGCCGCTGCCCGACACCAGCAGCATGATGCCGCAGTAGGTGCCGACGCTGCCCACGCCCACCACCTTCACGGCCGTATCCATCGGCTCGAAGCGATCGAGCAGGATGCGCCGCTCCGGCGACAGCGATTCGCGATAGACCGCGAATGCCTTCATGCGCTCTTCCTGGCTTACTTCGTCCTGCACCGCTGCGTCGTGGTAGATCAGCGGCGGTTCGTCCTGGATGCGCGGCGGGGAGCCGCCCTCCACGGTGAGCTTGACGAATTCCTTGGTGTGCGCCGTGTGTTCCACCGCCTTGCGAACGCTTTTGACCGCTACTTTCTTGAGCTGCTCGTCCTGCATGCGGTCGATCACGCCCTGCAAGTCGATGTGGTCGTACCAGGCATCCAGTATCGGCTTGGATGCGTACTCGGCGACATGGTCGCGATACGCAGAGGCCGCTTCCCACGCCGCGTCCTTGGCGTCATCGGCATTGAAGCCGTTGGCGCGCGAAGCGACCACCATGCTTGCGCAGAGCCGCTTGATGTCCCATTCCCAGGGCCCGAGCGTGGTCTCGTCGAAATCGTTGATGTCGAACACCAGCGCGCGCTCGGGCGTGGCGAAGCCACCGAAGTTCACCAGGTGTGCATCGCCGCAGATCTGCAGGTGGATGCCGGTGCTCGGCGTTTCGGCCAGATCGCCCGCCATGATGGCGGCAGCGCCGCGGAAGAACGCGAACGGCGAAGCCATCATGCGCCCGTAGCGGATCGGCACCAGCGTCTCGACGCGCCCCTTGGACGTTTCGATCAGCAGGTCGATCGGATCGAAGCGCTTTTTTGCTGGCGTCCAGGCGCCCAGCGCCTTGCGCGAACAGCTCGCTCGCAGCGCCTTGGCCATGGCCTCGCGGTCTTCCACCGTGAAGCGGAACGTGCGCTGGCCCAGATCATCGGCCTGGGCCGCGTCGGCCTTGGCCTTCTTCGCGTGCCCGTTCGTGCCACGCCGGGATTTGGACGATTGGCGGCCTGAAGAACCCTGCTGTTCGGCTGTTGTGGACATGGATGCCCCCATCGAGGTTGCGCTTGGTGGTCTGACCGGTGGGCCGGAACTCCATTTGACGCCCGGCCGGGGCAAATGAATACCGAAAAACTACTTGCCTCCGCCGGAATCGGACCGCCTGCGGGCGCGCCCGGACCGCGCTGGAGCGCCTCCCCCGGAGACGCCGCGTCCCTTCGCGCCAGCAAGCCATCAGCTGTTCGCGTAAACTGGCGGTTTTTTAGCCAGAAAAATGCTGCAAGCCCCTCTTCGGGCGCCCGTGCGTGGGCCGGCGTTGATTCGTCTGCTCGCTCGTCTCACCCACGCTGACGTCCCGCCGCCCTCCGCCCCCCTGCCGGACCGGTTGAGCCAATGGCTCGATTGGACGCAGGCCATCGCGCTGTCCACCGCCCTGGACGGCAGGCCGGCGGACGCTTCGGGCGCGCCGGCCTTTGATACCGCCGAAGAAGAGGAATGCGCCCGCCTGCGTGCGTCATTGGCGGAATCCGCGTTGACTGCCTTCGCGGCCGCACCGGAGCACGGCGACCGCAACCCCGTGGACTTCGCGGTCTTTCGCCAGCACTACCTCACCCATCAGCGCCGGATGCAGGCAGCCACCGGTCGCCTGCGTGGCCGCCTGCGCGACATGCTCGCGCAGTGCTCGCCCGCCATGGCGCGGCTGGCCGACGTGGATGCGGTGATGGAGCAGGCGCTGAGCCCGCGCGAACACGCCTTGCTGGCCGCCGTGCCGGCCCTGTTCGGCGAACACTTCGAGCGCCTGCGCCAGTCGCAGGACAACGCATCGGCCGACGCTTCCGTCGACACCGGCACGCCCGGCGCGGCGCATGAGGCGTGGCTGGATACCTTTCGCAAAGACCTGCAGGGCGTGCTGCTCGCCGAACTGGAACTTCGCTTTCAACCGATCGAAGGCCTGCTAGCGGCGCTTCGCACCTGCCAACGGGAACCTCATGCTTAGAACACTCCTCAACCTTGCCGTGTTCGTCGCGGGCCTGGCCGTGGTGGCCTGGATCGGCGTGGGCTACATCGGTACGAATCCGCTGGGTGCCGTCGTCGCCATGCTGATCGGCGCGTGCTATCTCGCCGGCGGCCTGGAACTGCATCGCTATCGCCAGGCCACCGCCACGCTGCAGCATGCGCTTGATGCGCTGGCCGAGGCGCCGTCCAGCCTGGGCGACTGGCTGGGCCGCCTGCATCCGGGCCTGCGCAACGCCACGCGCCTGCGCATCGAAGGCGAACGCGTCGCCATGCCCGCGCCGACGCTGACGCCCTACCTGGTCGGCCTGCTGGTGCTGCTCGGCATGCTGGGCACGCTGCTGGGCATGATGGCCACGCTGCGCGGCACCGGCCTGGCACTGGAAAGCGCGACCGACCTGCAGGCGATGCGCGGCTCGCTCGCCGCGCCGGTGAAAGGCCTCGGCTTCGCCTTCGGCACCTCGATCGCCGGTGTGGCCAGCTCCGCCATGCTCGGCCTGCTGTCCGCGCTGTGCCGCCGCGAGCGCGTGCAGGCAACGCAGCTGCTGGACGCGCGCATCGCCACCACCTTGCGCCCCTATTCGCAGGCCTACCAGCGCGAACAGTCCTTTGCGCTGCTGCAGCGGCAGACCGACGGCATGCCCGCGCTGCTCGATCGCCTGCAGGCGATGATGACGGCGATCGAACAGCACAGCGCCGCCACCGGCGATCGCCAGCTCGCCGCGCAGGATGCCTTCCACGGCCGCACCGAAACCGTCTATATGCGCCTTGCGGCCTCGGTCGAGCAGTCGCTCAAGGACAGCGTGACCGAAAGCACGCGCGTGATCGGCGCCGCGCTGCAACCCATCGTGGAAGCCACCATGGCCGGCCTCGCACGCGAGACGGCATCGCTGCACAACGCAGTGACCCAGACCGTGCAGCAACACCTGGACGGTGTGACCCGCGGCCTGCGCGACACCACCACGACGGTGGCAGAGCTCTGGAGCCAGGCGCTGGCCGAGCATCGCCGTTCCAACGAGGCGACGACGCAGGAACTGCACGTCTCGCTGGAGCGATTCAACACGTCCTTCGAACAACGCTCCACCGACCTGATCGACAACGTGTCGGCCCGCCTCGACGCCACCGCAAGCCACGTGGTCGATGCGTGGACCCACGCGCTGGCGAAACAGGACGAAACCCACACCGCCCTGGTCGCGCGCCATCAGCAGGCGCTCACCGAAGCCACCTCAACGTTCGAAGCGCAGGCGTCCTCGCTGGTGCGCGTGGTGGAGCAATCGCACAACGACCTGCAGTCCACGCTGGCGTCACGCGACGAACAGCGCCTGTCCCACTGGACCGACGCACTCACCGCGATGGGCGCCACGCTGGGCAAGCAGTGGGAACTCGCCGGCGAACAGGCTGCGAGCCGCCACCAGGACATCTGCAGCACACTGGAGCGCACCGCCCAGGACATCACCGCGCAGGCGCAGGCGCATGCCGGCGAGACGATCGCCGAGATTTCACGCCTGGTGCAGGCCGCCTCGGAAGCGCCGAAGGCCGCAGCCGATGTGGTCGCCGAACTTCGCCAGAAGCTTTCCGACAGCATGGTGCGTGACACGGCCATGCTGGAGGAACGCAGCCGCCTGCTCGCTACGCTGGAAACCCTGCTGGACGCGGTGAACCACGCCTCCACCGAACAACGCACTGCCGTCGATGCACTCGTTGCCACCTCGGCCGACCTGCTCGACCGCGTCGGCACGCGCTTCACCGACCACATCGAAGCGGAGACCGGCAGGCTCGGCAGCGTCGCCGCGCAGCTCACCGGCAGCGCGGTCGAAGTGGCCAGCCTGGGCGAAGCATTCGGCGCGGCCGCACAGCAGTTCGGCCAGTCGAACGAAGCGTTGATGGAGCGGCTGGAACATATCGCCAACGCACTCGACCGCTCGCAGCTACGCGGCGACGAGCAGCTCGCCTACTACGTCGCACAGGCGCGCGAAGTGGTGGATCTCAGCATGCTGTCGCAGAAGCAGATCATCGAGGAAATGCAGCAGCTCGCGCGCCAGCGCGCCCATGCCGGAGCCGAGACCGCGTGAGCCACGACTCGGACATCGAAGGGGAATCGGCAACACCGATCTGGGCCGCCTTCGGCGACCTGATGGCGGTGCTGCTCGGCGCGTTCGTGCTGATCCTGGTGGGCGTGATCGGCGTGCAGCTGCAATTGCAGAGCCGGCTCGACGACGAGGTGAAGCAGCACCAGGCCGAAGCCGCGCGCCGCATGACGCTGGAGCAGGCCTTGGCCGCACCGCTGGCCGCCGGCCGCGTGACGCTGGTGAACGGACGCATCGGCATCCGCGGCAACGTGCTGTTCGCGCTCAACTCCGACCAGTTGCAGCCGGAGGGCCATGAGTTGTTGAAGAGCCTGGCCGGACCGCTCGCGCAGTACCTGCAGTCGCGCGAGGAAATCCTGATGGTCAGCGGCTTCACCGACGACCAGCAGGTGCGCGACAGCAACCGTCATTTCGCCGACAACTGGGAACTGTCAGCCGAGCGCGCACTGACCGTGACGCGCGCGCTGATCGCCGAAGGCGTGCCTTCGTCCTCGGTGTTCGCCGCGGCATTCGGCGCGGAACAGCCCGTGAGCTCCAACGCCACCGACGATGGCCGAGCGAAGAACCGCCGCGTGGAAATCGCGCCGATTCCCAAGCCCTCGGCCACCAGCGCCGCAGGCCATGAGTAGGCAGATGCTCCCCGCACGCGCGCGGATCGAGGCATGGCGCGAGCAGCGCGCCGACCGCCTCGATCCCCTGCGCTTTCATCTCATCGATGCACTGGAGAAGCGCGTATCCGCGCATGCGGGCGAGGCACGCTGCCTGCTGGATGAACGACTGGCGGGTTTGCTCGATACGTATGCCGCAGATCTTGAGGCAGCAGCACTTCGCGCCAGCCATGCGGACTCGCCTGCCGACACCAGGGACACATCGCTGAAGCAACTCGTCGACGACATGGCTCGCGATGCTTCCACGAAGCCTCGCGACATCAACGGCGCATCCGGCCACTTCACCGAACCGGCCATGCTCGATACGTTCCGACAGATCTGGGCGGGACTGCGCGCCGAAAGCCAGCTGCGCCAGTCCCTCAAGCGTGCGCCCACCAATGCCGGCCCGCTCAATTCAGGCGCCCTGGTGCATCGATCCATCGGCTTGATGCGCGATCTGTCGCCGGGCTACCTGCAGCATTTCCTGTCGTACATCGACGACCTGTCGTGGCTGGAGCAACTGAGCGCGGGCCGCGTGACGCCGGTGGGCGATGCCACGCAGGCAACCGCTCCCAGGAAGCGCACCCGAAGCAAGGCGCGACCGCGCAGCGATTGATGCGGCCTTGCGGCTCGGCGATTCGTTCTTCAGCTCGCCAACGGCTCCACCACCGCGGGCCTTGTGACACCCAGGGCGGTTCCCGCCGAGGCGATGATGATCGCCACGATCGCCAACCATTGCAGAGGCGTGAGGCTTTCTCCGAGCAGCATCACGCCCGCCATCGCCGCCACAGCGGGTTCCAGGCTCAGCAAGGTGCTGAAGGTGCGCGAGGGCATGCGCGTCAGGGCGACCATCTCCAGCGAATAAGGCAGCGCTGAACTCAGCAGCGCGACGCCCAGCGCGTAGGGCATCAATGCCGGCGAAAGCAAGGCCGCACCGGCGTGCACGACGCCGAACGGAATCGCCACCAGCGCGCCGATCGACGTGCCCAGGGTCACCGCATCGGCGCCGTAGGTCACGCCCGTCTTCCGG
>NZ_DASRZX010000155.1:0-7590 GCF_035685885.1 Dyella sp.
CAGTTCCTCGCCGTGCTCGAAAAGGCGCGCGAGTGGAACGACGGACAGGCCAAGAAGCGATTGCTGGCTGCTTTCGCGACGCTCGATGATGCGGAGCTGGTGGGTCGCTATCGGCGACGCATGGCGTCGCTGCTGTTCTGAACCAAGCGGGAGGCGACCATCGCCTCCCGCTTCGCTTTGGGGCTCAGGGCGAGCCCACGCCAGCGGTCGAACGCAGGTTGCGGTCGAGGAACTGCGTCAACCGTTCGAGCAGCTCGGTGGTATTGGCTTCGTCATAGAAGCCATGCGCCTCGTTCGGCTTGAACAGCCACTCATGTGCCACACCTCGCTTTTGCAGCGCGGCATGCAGGTTCTGGCCTTGCACCGGCGGCACACGCTTGTCTTCGCCGCCCACGATCAGCATCACGTTGGCCTTCAGATGATCCAGCTGATTGATGGGCGAGCGCGCGGCCAGCTCGGCGGCATCGGTGCCCAGCACACGGCGCAGGTAACTTTTGCCAGCGATGCGATCGGAGATGTCGCCGTCGGTATACATCAGCGAAAGGTCATACACGCCGACGTAGCCCACGGCACAGCGATACAGGTCCGGCTCCTTCACCGCCCCCTCGAGCGCGGCGTAACCGCCGTAGCTCCCGCCGAAGATGCAAATACGACCGGCATCAGCGATACCTTGCTCGATGGCCCAGTGCGTTGCATCGGTCACATCGTCCTGCATCTTGCCACCCCATTCGCGGTAACCAGACAGCAGGAAATCATGGCCATAGCCGCCTGAGCCGCGATAGTTCACCTGCAAAACCGCATAGCCATGCGTGGCCATGGCCTGCACATACGAATCGAATTCCCACTCGTCCCGCACGCCGTACGGGCCGCCGTGCACGAACACCACGAGCGGCTGATGCTTGGCCTCCTCCTTGCCGGGCGGTGTGCTGAGGTAACCATGCAGCGTGAGTCCATCGCGCGACTTGAATTCCACGGGCTGCATGGATGCCATCTGGGTAGGCTTGATCCACGGCGCACGCTGCAGCAACTCACTGGCCTTGCCGGCCTTGGCATCCCACAGGTAGAACGTGCCCGGGTTCATGTCCGACGAAGCCAGCGCGACAGCCTTGCCGCCATCGTCCGTGCTGGACACGATGCGCACGCTTTCGCCCGGGAGGGCATGCGACAGCGACATGATCGCCTTCATGGTGTCCGACCCCGCCACGATGGCTTCGGCGGTGGGCGTGCCTGGCATCGAATACACGCCAACCACGTCCCGCTTGTCCAGGCTGAGCACCAACCCTTGCATCGAGGCCACGTCACCGGTCCATAGCGGTTCCTGCATCGCCTGCGTGGCGACGTTCCAGGTGCACAGGCCGCCGACCTTGCCCGGCACGCTGCAAGTCATGTAGACCAGCCCGTCGTCACGATTGAACATCAGCGGATACGGCACGCTCTTGCTGGCGGTTCCCTGGAACAGCAGCTTCCACGGTTTGCTATCGCCTTCGCGGTAATACACCTGCTGGTTGTCCTGGCTGTCCACGCCCATGGCGAAACGGACCACGGCATGGCTATCGGCGACCAGGGACGCGTTGCGAACGGGTGCCGTACCGGCCTGCCGCTTGGTACCGTCGCGCACGTCCAGCAGGACGATCTGGGTAAACGCGCCGTCGGCGCCACTGTCCCACGGCGTAACGCCGATGAGGATGTGGTTTTCGTCGCCACGAATGGTATCGATGACTTCGGCACTCGCCCGTTCCGGCTCGCGGTGCTGGATGTGCGTGGCACCATGCGCGTCGCCCGCGCGATAGCCGAACAGCAGCTCAGGATCGGAACCGTCGGCGTTGACCGCAAAGATTTCACCGGTGGAGAACGGCCGATCGAAACCCGAGACCTCAGTGCCCTCGGTGTAGATCACGCGATGGTCGTTCGCCCACCACAGATCGATCACCTGGTTGCCTTCGCGAGGCTTGACCATCACGCCGCCCTGCTTGACCAGGTCGACCAGCGCCAGCATGGGCTTGCCTTTCACCACCGTGGTCGCGGCGAGGTAATGGCCATCGCCGGAGATCTTTACGTTGTCGTACTGCACATGCCGCGCCAGGTCGGCCAAGGGCACGGTACCGGCGCACAACGGACCCGCGAGAAGACACAGCGCACCTGCGGCGATGCGCCTGAGCAGCTTTTCCATGATTTCTCCCCTGTCACGCGGTGCCTCAGTGCGACCGCGTGCGGGTGAGTATAGGCGGCGGCGCGGAAGTCCATAAGGGCGGCCCGATGGCAGATGGTGTCGGCCGCCGGGCCCCGCAAAAAACGCCGGCTACTTCAGAACGAATCGCCCGGTACGCGCACCCAGCCTTCCATCAGTACGCGTGCGCTGCGGCTCATGATGACCTTGGTGACCGTCCAGGTGCCGTCGACCAGCGTCGCTTCGGCGCCTACCCGCAGCGTGCCGGATGGATGGCCAAAGCGCACCGCCTGGCGTTCGCCGCCGCCTGCGGCGAGGTTCACTAGGGTCCCGGGAATGGCTGCCGAGGTGCCGATGGCCACCGCAGCGGTGCCCATCATGGCGTGGTGCAGCTTGCCCATCGACATCGCGCGCACCAGCAGGTCGACATCGCCCGCCGCCACTGGCTTGCCGCTGGATGCGACGTAGTCGGCCGGCTTGGCAACGAAGGCGACCTTGGGCGTGTGCTGGCGCGTGGCGATCTCGTCGAGTGACTTGATCAGGCCCATGCGCAGCGCACCGTGCGCGCGGATAGTCTCGAACATAGCCAGCGCCCTGGCATCGCTGTTGATGGCCTCCTGCAACTCGGTACCCGCGTAGCCGATCGCCGACGCCTCCACGAAGATCGTGGGGATGCCCGCATTGATCATGGTTGCCTTGAGCGTGCCGACGCCGGGCACGTCCAGGTCGTCCACGAGATGGCCGGTGGGGAACATCGCGCCGCCCGCCCCTTCCTCTTCGGCGGCCGGGTCAAGGAACTCCAACTGTACTTCGGCTGCGGGAAAGGTCACACCATCCAGCTCGAAGTCGCCGGTTTCCTGCACTGCACCGTGGCTCATCGGCACATGCGCAACGATGGTCTTGCCGATGTTGGCCTGCCAGATGTGCACAGTAGCGATACCGTCGTGCGGCACGCGCGCCGGATCGACCAGGCCGCCGGCAATGGCGAACGGGCCGACTGCCGCCGAGAGGTTCCCGCAGTTGCCACTCCAGTCGACGAAGGCCTTGTCGATCGCCACCTGGCCGAAGAGGTAATCCACGTCGTGGCCCGGCCGGCTGCTCTTGGAGACGATCACTGTCTTGCTGGTGCTGGAAGTGGCGCCGCCCATGCCGTCGATCTGCTTGGCATAGGGATCGGGGCTGCCGATCACGCGCTGCAGCAGTGCGTCGCGCGCGGCGCCAGGCACCTGGGCGGACTCGGGTAGGTCCTGCAGGCGGAAGAACACGCCTTTGCTGGTGCCGCCGCGGAGGTAGGTGGCGGGGATGCGAATCTGGGGCTTGTGGTTCATGAAGAATCCTGTGTCGATGCAATGCTGTCGCTTCGCCTTTCCCCTCGGAACCGGCACGCACCGAGTCTCCGTCGAGCCTGCCTTCAACTCCCTCCCCTGCCTGCAGGGGAGGGTTGGGGAGGGGTAAAGCCCTTGCCTTGGACGCGTGGGAGAGCACCCCCTCCCAGCCCCCCCCCTGCAAGCAGGGGAGGAGCCTTGGCTGCACCTTGGGCGATAGCTGAGATTCGAGGCTAGTGGATCCTTGGGGGAGGGAACTATCAAGAGCTGGCGATCACGCCGCTTGCGAGGCTTCGAGGAAATCCTGCGCAAAACGCTGCAACACACCGCCTGCTTCGTAGATGGACACTTCCTCGGCGGTATCCAGACGACAGGTCACCGGCACCTCGACGCGCTCGCCGTTCTTGTGGTGAATGACCAGCGTGAGATCCGCGCGCGGCGTACGCGCACCGATTACGTCGAACGTCTCGGTGCCGTCGATGCCAAGCGTCTTGCGATCAGTGCCGGGCTTGAACTCCAGCGGCAACACGCCCATGCCGATCAGGTTGGTACGGTGGATGCGCTCGAAGCCTTCGGCCACGATGACTTCAACGCCCGCCAGACGCACGCCCTTCGCTGCCCAGTCGCGCGACGAGCCCTGGCCGTAATCGGCGCCGGCGATCACGATCAAGGGCTGCTTGCGATCCATGTAGGTTTCGATCGCTTCCCACATGCGCATGACCTGGCCTTCCGGCTCCACGCGCGCCAGCGAGCCTTTCTTCACCGCACCATCGACCACGACCATTTCATTGATGAGCGTGGGGTTGGCGAAGGTGGCGCGTTGTGCGGTGAGGTGATCGCCGCGATGGGTAGCGTACGAATTGAAGTCCTCTTCCGGCAGGCCCATCTTGGCCAGGTATTCGCCCGCGGCACTGTCGAGCAGGATCGCGTTGGACGGCGACAGATGGTCGGTGGTGATGTTGTCGCCGAGCACGGCCAGCGGACGCATGCCTTTGAGCGTGCGCTCGCCGGCAAGTGCGCCTTCCCAGTACGGCGGGCGACGGATGTAGGTGCTTTGCGGGCGCCAGTCGTACAGCGGCGCGGCGCTGGTGCCGGTGTGGCCGTTGCGCGCGAACATCGGCTCATAGACCTTGCGGAACTGCTCGGGCTTCACGCTGGACGCGACGATCGCGTCGATCTCTTCGTCGCTCGGCCAGATGTCCTTGAGCGTCACCGGCTGGCCGTTGGCGTCGACGCCGAGCACGTCCTTCTCGATATCGAAGCGGATGGTGCCCGCGATGGCGTACGCCACCACCAGCGGCGGCGAGGCCAGGAAAGCCTGCTTGGCATACGGATGAATGCGGCCATCGAAGTTGCGGTTGCCGGACAGCACGGCGGTGGCGTACAGGTCGCGATCGATGATTTCCTGCTGGATCGCCGGATCAAGCGCGCCGGACATGCCGTTGCAGGTGGTGCATGCGAACGCGACGATGCCGAAGCCGAGCTTCTCCAGGTCTGGCAGCAGATTCGCTTCTTCCAGATACAACTGCACCGCCCTGGATCCGGGCGCGAGCGAGCTCTTCACCCACGGCTTGCGCGTCAGGCCGCGTGCATTCGCGTTGCGCGCCAGCAAGGCCGCCGCGATCACGTTGCGCGGGTTGCTGGTGTTGGTGCAGCTGGTGATGGCGGCGATGATCACCGCGCCGTCAGGCATCTGGCCCGGCTGCTCGGTCCACTCGCCAGCGATGCCGCGCGCAGCGAGATCTGACGTCGGCAGGCGCTTGTGCGGATTGGACGGGCCCGCCATGTTGCGCACCACGGATGAAAGGTCGAACGTCAGCGTGCGCTCGTACTGCGCAGCGGCAAGCGTATCGGCCCACAGGCCGGCGGCCTTGGCATAGGTTTCGACCAGCTTGACCTGCTCGTCACTGCGACCGGTGAGGCGTAGATAATCGGTGGTCTGGCCGTCGATGAAAAACATCGCGGCGGTGGCGCCGTATTCGGGTGCCATGTTGGAAATGGTCGCGCGATCGCCCAGGGTCAGGCTGGCCGCGCCTTCGCCGCGAAACTCCAGGTAGGCGCCGACCACCTTCTCCTTGCGCAGGAACTCGGTGAGCGCCAGCACGATGTCGGTGGCGGTGATGCCGGGTTGGCGCTTGCCGGTGAGTTCGACGCCGATGATGTCGGGCAGGCGCATCCACGACGCGCGGCCAAGCATCACGTTCTCGGCTTCAAGACCACCCACGCCGATGGCGATGACGCCAAGCGCATCCACATGCGGCGTGTGGCTGTCGGTACCCACGCAGGTATCGGGATAGGCCACGCCATCCTGCACCTGGATCACCGGCGACATCTTCTCCAGGTTGATCTGGTGCATGATGCCGTTACCCGGCGGGATCACGTCGACGTTCTCGAACGCCCTCTTGGTCCAGTTGATGAAGTGGAAACGATCCTCGTTGCGGCGATCTTCGATCGCGCGGTTCTTCGCGAACGCGTTCGGATCGAAGCCGCCGCACTCCACCGCCAGCGAGTGATCGACGATCAGCTGCACGGGCACCACCGGATTCACCTTGGCGGGGTCACCGCCACCCTCGGCAATCGCATCACGCAAGCCAGCCAGATCCACCAGCGCCGTCTGGCCGAGAATGTCATGGCACACCACGCGCGCCGGGAACCACGGGAAATCGCGGTCACGCTTGCGCTCGATCAGCTGCTTGAGCGACTCCGTGAGGATCGCCGGATCGCATCGGCGCACCAGGTTTTCGGCCAGCACGCGCGAGGTGTACGGCAGCGCGTCGTAGGCGCCCGGCTGGATCGCATCCACGGCGGCGCGCGCGTCGAAATAGTCCAGCGACGTGCCGGGAAGGGATTGGCGGTAGGCGTTATTCATGGTGTGGGGAACCCTCGCGGTGACATCCGGCGGAATTGGGGCCGACGCATGGCGTGCGCCGCCGCTGCGCGACCAAGCCCGCGCTCTCAGCCCGTCATTGTAACGCACCGCCCGGAGGCGACCCAGCCGAAACCCGCGTCAGCCCTGTCCCATGCCAGCCACGCGATGCCATGCATGGCAAGCGTTGCCGGCGATTCGTGCGGATACACCGAGGCAACGAAGGCCGTCTTTGATTGCGCATGATGGGCGATTGTCGACCGGCCATCCCACGCGAATCGATGCCGGTTCCCCGTCGCATTGCTGACACCAGGAGTGACCTGGCCGACCACACGTCACGCAAACATACGCATCCGTATGTTTGCGGTATGCTACGCGCCCTTTACCGACACCCTCGCCATGCGCTCATCCACTTTCCGCCGCCTGATGAACCTTTGGCCGCCGTTCTTCTTCAACAGCATCCGCGTACAGTACGTCGCCGAGGACTGGTCGGAGGTAAAGGTGGTGCTGCGCCTGCGACCCTGGAACCGCAACTACGTGCGCACGCAGTTCGGTGGCAACCTGTTTGCCATGACCGACCCGTTCTGGATGCTGCTGGCCATGCACCAGCTCGGCGACGACTACTACGTGTGGGACAAGGCCGGCGCCATCGATTTCGTGGCGCCAGGCCGCGAGGACGTATACGCCCACTTCAAGCTGGACGCGGCTGTCGTGGAAGAGTTGCGTCAGGCGGCGGCCGGTGGCGACAAGGTCTTGCGCTGGTTCGACGTGGATGTCGCCACACGCAGCGGTGAAGTCGTCGCGCGCGTGCGCAAGCAGTTGTACGTGCGGCTCAAGCCCAAGGCACGTTGAGCGCGGCCGCGCTCACTCGCGCTCGAAGCGGGCAATTTCATCGAGCATGCGCTCGGCGCGCGTCACGCTGGCTCCGGCGAACTGGTCCTCCATCCAGCGACGCTTTCCCAGGTAGCGCACGAGCCCATAGGCCAGCGCTACGACCGCCAGGGAAACCACCGCACAAAGCAGCATCCAAAGCAGCAGGCCGGGAGCCTGATCCCAGTAGTCGTGGCCCTGGCGATCGAAGTCGTACTGGATCAAGACCAGCATCACCGGAATCCAGATGACGCTGCCCAAGGCCGCGAACACGGGCGCCTCCACCCGCACGCGCCAACGCCGCAGCTGTGCCAGGCGACGCTGGATGTCGAGCACTGGCGAGGCGTAGTCGATCCGGTTCA
>NZ_DASRZX010000156.1:0-10195 GCF_035685885.1 Dyella sp.
GCGGCGGATGCATTGCTCGCGATCATGCTGTGGTTTGCATTGCCCCAGCGTCATCCACCGGTGCACGCGTCGTATCGCGCGCTGATGGCCTCCATGTGGTCGCTGTGGCGCGATGAGCCGGTGCTGCGTCGCTATGCGGTCTCATCGGCCGTCACGTTGGCGGCTTTCAGTGCGTTCTGGACGGCCATTGCGCTGCGCCTGGTGCAGGCACCGTTTGCGTTGGACAGTCGCGGCATCGCATGGTTTGCGCTGGCGGGCGTGGCCGGCACCATCGTGGCGCCGCTGGCGGGCAAGGCGGGCGATCGTGGCTATAGCGAGGTCGGCATGCCGATTGCGCATGCCGTGATCGTCGTGGGCGTGCTGCTTGCAGGTATCGCAGGCGGTGGCTGGCTGGGATTCGACGTCGCGGCGCATTCACGCGTGGCACTGGCGCTGCTGGTGCTTGCGGCCATCGTCATCGATGCAGGCGCCATCGGTGATCAGACGCTGGGGCGGCGTGCCGTCAACATGCTCGATCCGGCAGCGCGCAGTCGGCTCAATGGATTGTTCGTCGGCGTGTTCTTCATCGGCGGCGGTGCCGGCGCGGTGGCCGCTGGCAGTGCGTGGGCCCTCGCCGGATGGAATGGCGTATGCGTTCTTTGCCTGGGCTTCTGCGTGCTGGCGTTTGCAGGCGACGGCTTGGCGAAGCGCCGGGCGATCAGCGCAGGTTGATCACCCGCGCGAGGCCCAGTCGCGCACGGCTTCGGCAAACGCCACGCAATCGGCAAAGCGGTTGTAGAGAGGCGTGGGCGAAATACGGATCACGTCCGGTTCGCGCCAATCACCGATGATGCCGCGCTCCATCAGGTACTCGAACAGTGAACGACCGCGCTCACGCCCACCGATGACGCGAATGGAAAGCTGGGAGCCGCGACGTTCGGGCTCGCGCGGTGTCACCACTTCGAGCACGTCGCTGAGTCCCTGGTGCACCAACCATTCCAGGTAACCAGTGAGCCGCAGCGATTTTTCGCGCAGTGGCTGCATGCCCGCGCGACGGAAGACATCAAGCGAAACACGCAGCGGCGCCAGCGCGAGGATTGGCGGATTGCTGAGTTGCCAGCCATCGGCGCCATACGTAGGCACGAACTCCGGACCCATCTTGAAACGGGTGGTCTTGTCGTGGCCCCACCAGCCGGCGAAACGGGGCAGGGTGGTGCGCGCATGGCGTTCGTGCACGAAGGCGCCGCCCACGGCGCCGGGGCCGCTGTTGAGGTATTTGTAGCTGCACCAGATGGCGAAATCCGCGCCGCAATCATGCAGTTGCAGGGGCAGGTTGCCCACGGCGTGGGCCAGGTCGAAGCCGACCATGCAGCCATGGGTACTTGCCATCCGGGTGATGGACGCGAGATCGAACACCTGCCCGGTGCGGTACTGCACGCCAGGCAGCATCACCAGCGCGATGCGCGAACCGTGCTCGGCCAGCACGCGCTCGATCGCCTGCATGGAAATGGTGCCGTTGGGCTCGTCCGCTTGCAGTTCGATCAGCGTGGTGGCCGGGTCGTAGCCATGGAAGCGCACCTGCGATTCCACCGCGTAGCGATCGGTCGGAAACGAGCCGGACTCGATGAGGATGGCATGGCGTTCCGGCGTGGGCCGATAGAAGCTCACCATCATCAGGTGGAGGTTCACGCCCAGCGTATTCATTGCCACCACTTCGTGCGGCTGCGCCCCGACCACACTGGCCAGGTCGTCACGCACGAACTCGTGGTAATCCATCCACGGCAGGCGACCCTTGAAATGACCTTCGACGGCCAGGCTGGCCCAGTCGTCCAGCTCCGCGTTGAGCGCATCGCGCACCGCGCGTGGCTGCAGGCCGAGCGAGTTGCCGCAGAAGTAATGGCTGTCGCGACCCTCGTGCGGCGGTATCAGGAATTCGTCGCGGAAGCCGCGCAGCGGATCGGCGGCATCCTGGGCTTGCGCCCAGGCGAGGGTGGCTTCGTAGGACATCAGGGAATCTCTTGCGCATGCGCCGCGCCTGCATGGCACGGCGTCGCCGGCCAGCTTACTTCAGGCGCGCCGCGATGGCATCGCAACCCTTGTCGAAGGCGGCCTTCCATTGGGCGCCCGCCTGGCTCTGCGAGGGGCGCACGCAGCGCAGCTGGATGGCGTGGTTGTCCTTGAACCAGTAGCGCTCGCTGTAGCTGAATTGCGCGCCGTTTTCCTGCGCGGTGTACACAAAGTTGTCGGCGCCCTGGCCGCTGCCGGCCTGATAGCCGGTGAGCGACTTGGCTTTGCTCATCGCGCCGCTGACGTATTGCTGGAAACTGCTCACGTCGCTCACCTGCTTCACCGTCACCGTTACCCGCGCGAGGCTGGTGGCAGCGGTCGGCGAGGGGTCGGGTACCTGGAACACGCGCACTTCCGGATCGCCCTGCGTTTCCATGATGCCCACCCACTGGTCGGGCGTGCTGAAGCTGACGCTGCCGCCGGCCATGTTGATGTCGGTGGCATGCGCGGCGCCAGCCAGCACGAGGGCGGCGGCGAAACCTAAGTTGCGGAAAAGACTCATGCCTGCTCCTGAGTTGCGGCGATGGGATCGAAACGCTGTAGCGGCAGCCCCAGCCATTCCAGGGCCGTGCCGTGAAAGAGCCGCGCGCGGTCAGCATCATCCAGGCCCAAGGCCTCGATGCCACTGCCAGGATGCTGCTCCCCCAGCGGAAAAGGATAATCGGTGCCAAGCATCACGCGCTCGACGCCGGTCACATCCAGGAGATAGCGCAGGGCCTGCGGGTCGTGCACGCAGGAGTCGAAATACATCCGTTGCAGGTATTCGCGCGGATTGCGCGGGTTGTCGGTCGCCACCAGGTCCGGGCGCATGCGGAAGCCGTGCTCGATGCGGCCGATGCTTGAGGGAAAGCTGCCGCCGCCATGGGCCAGCATCACGCGCAGCTTGGGCAGGCGCTCCAGCACGCCGCCAAACACCAGGCAGCAGGCGGCGCGCGATTGCTCGGCCGGCATGCCCACCAGCCAGGGCAGCCAGTACTTGGGCATGCTGGCGGCGCCCATCATGTCCCACGGGTGCACCATCACGGCAGCACCCAGATCGGCGGCGGCCTCGAAGAACGGAAACAGCTCCGGCGCGTCGAGATTCCAGTCATTGCAGTGCGAGCCGACCTGCACGCCCTGCAGTCCCAGTTCGTCGATGCAGCGCTCCAGTTCGCGGATGGCCAGCTCGGGCGACTGCAGCGGCACCGTGCCAATGCCGGCGTAGTGGCGGGGATGGGCATCGCAGAGGGCTGCCGTGTTGTCGTTCAGGTGGCGATGCAGCTCCAGCGCCTGATAACCGGGGGCCCAGTAGGAGAACAGCACCGGCACGGTGGACACGACCTGCACGCTCACGCCGAAGCGGGCGTAGTCGTCGATGCGCTGCTGCGCATCGAAGGCCGAGTCCCACACCTCGCGGAAGAATTTCCCGTCCTTGTAGATACGGTGGCGTCCATCGTTGTGGATCATCACCGGAAAACGTTCGTCGCCGTACTTGGCCGCCAGGTTGGGCCAGTCGCGAGGGAGGATGTGGGCGTGGGTGTCGATCTTGAGCATGCGCCGAGTGTAGGCGCTCCGCATGACCGCGTCGTGCCGCGGTCGCACATAGCCCAGGACGACTGGCTGAACGTGCATCCGTCATCCAATGGCGGCATGATGGGGAGCGCGACCACGCCAGCCCGCCATCGGAGGCAGCATGAAGTTCCTGGTCATGATCTACAACGACGACACCTTGCTCGATGCACTGCCGGAAGGCGAATTCGACTCCATGATGAAAGGGTGTTTCGCCAAGGCCGATACGCTGCGTGAAGAAGGTGCGTTGCTCGACTCCATGCAGCTGGAATCACCCTCGCAGGCGAAATCGCTGCGCATGCGCGACAACAAGCTCAGCGTGATGGATGGTCCGTTTGCCGAGGCCAAGGAATACCTGGGTGGCTTCAACCTGATCGAGGCCCAGAACATGGACGAGGCCTTGCGCATCGCCAGTGCGTTTCCGTGGTCGCGTACCGGACGCATCGAAGTGCGCCCAGTACGCGATATCGATGCGGTGAGGCAGCGCGTAGGCGCCTGAGCCGGGTGCAAAGGCGGGGACAGATTCCCTGCCGAAGTCCGCCCCGTCGGCTGCCCGACGGGACGCAAGAGGTCGTCAAGGCGCGCGGCGGACCGCCACCACGGCGTTGAGGCCGCCGAAGGCAAATGAGTTGCTGATGGCGGCGTTTACCTTCATCTCGCGCGCCTCGTTGGGCACGTAATCGAGATCACAGGCCGGATCGGGGCCCAGATAGTTCAGGGTAGGTGGCACGATGCCGTCGTGGATCGCGCCAATGGCCGCGATCAGTTCCAGCGCGCCGCCGGCGCCCAGGGCATGCCCGTGCATGGGTTTGGTGGAGGAAATCGCCAGCTCGCGTGCGTGAGCGCCGAATACGCGATGGATGGCCTTCGTCTCGGTGCTGTCATTGGCCACCGTGCCGGTGCCGTGCGCGTTGACGTAGTCAACGTCGCCGGGAGACAGGCCGCCGTCGCGCAGCGCCATGTTCATGGCCGCTGCCGCGCCAATGTCCGACGGCGCGGCGATATCGCCCGCATCCGAACTCATGCCGGTGCCGACCAGTTCGCAGATGATTTCCGCACCGCGCTGGCGCGCCGATTCCAGCGTTTCGATGACGTACATCGCTGCGCCTTCGCCCAACACCAGGCCGCGACGACCCTGGCTGAACGGACGGCAGGTATCGGGCGCGAGCACGCGCATGGCTTCCCATGCGCGCAGCGTGCCCAGCGTGATGCACGCCTCGGTGCCACCCACCACGGCAGCATCGACCAGGCCCGTGCGTATCATCATCGCCGCCTGCGCGAAGGCGTGGTTGGACGATGCGCATGCGCTGGCCACCACAAACGACGGCCCGGTGATGCCATGCACCATGCTCACCTGGCTGGCGGGTGCGTTCATCATCATGCGCACGATGCCCAGCGGGTGGAAACGCCCCTGGTGCTCACCGTACAGGCGCTCGTAAAGGTCGTCGCGCGTGGTTTCGCCACCCACGCCGGTGCCGATCACCACGGCCGTGCGCTGGCCCAGCTCACCTTCGAAGCGGATGCCCGATTGGCGGATGGCCTCGTTGGCGGCAATCAGCGCGTATTCGCTGAACGTATCGAGCAGTGCGCGACGCGCCTCGTCGAAGAAATTCGCCGGATCGTAATCGACCACTTCCGCAGCGATACCGCCGTTGCGCAGCTGGCCCGGCTGGATGTGGTGGATGGGACCGATGCCGGAGCGGCCTTCGGTCATCGCCTTCCAGACGGAAGGCGCGTCGTGGCCGAGCGCGCAGATGGCGCCCATGCCGGTAATCACGATACGGCGCATGGTAAGGCTCTTAGCCCTCGGTGGATTTTTGCGCGAGCTGACGTTCGATGGCGTCGACCAGCTGACTGACCGTGCCATTGTCGAAGTCGGTGTCTTCGTTGGGCAGGTTGATGTTGAAATGTTCTTCGATGTCGAAGATCACTTCGATGGCATCCAGTGAAGCGATGCCAAGGTCCTTCAGGGTGGACTCCGGCTTGATCGTTTCGATGTCGATCTTCGCCTGCTTGGCGATGATGTCGAAGGTTTCCTGCTGAACGTTGCTCATGTCGGCTTTCCTGAATTCCTTGGCGGCGAGATGGCGCGGCATCGGGTGGATGCCCTCTTAACAAGCCTGACCAACCGTCGGGACAAAGTCCAGAATGCCCGCGCATACGGATCGGTATGCATGCATCGTGCCTTCGCTCCCTTTCGCCAACCTTTGTCGCTGCGAGGCCCTGCCTAAGGGGCGTGCCGGGCCTTATGCTATGAGGCCTGCACCCCGTGGAAATCCCCTGTGCGGTATCTGAACCAGCTCGAGCCGGATGCATTGGTCACCCGGTTTGCCGAGCACCCCCCACTCGGTTTCAGCGTGACCGAGGCGGCTGGTACGCCGGCCTTCGTGGCGCCTTTCGACCTGCTCACCACGGCGGATGCCGAGGCGCGCGAGAGGGTGGTGCACGCGCCCGGTTACCGCTGGTGGGGGCGACTGTTGCGTTGGCGAACGGCCTTCGTGGGTACGACGGTGTCGGAATATGCGTTGTTTCCCCGGGATGCCGATCCCGCCATCCTGGCGCGCTCGTTGCGCGGCGAACTCGGTCGTCGCCAGCGCCTGTTGATCGTCAAGGACATCCCGCAGGCCTCGCCGTTGTTAGATGCCGGTACCGGCGAGTGGTGCCGTCGGTTTGCCGATGCCTGTGCGGATAACGGCTTCGTCCTGTTGGAAGGGCAGGCGCTGGCTTATGTGCCGGTCGATTTCGCCAGCGAAGACGAATACCTCGCGCGCCTTTCTTCCGGTCGCCGCAAGGACATCCGGCGCAAGCTGCGCAAGCGCGATGATGTGACGGTGGAAGCCATGCGCTGTGGCGATGCGGCGTTTGCCGACGATGCGGTGGTCGATGCGTACTACAGCCTTTATGAGAACGTGTATGCGCAGAGCGAGATCCATTTCGACAAGCTGAGTCGCGACTTCTTCGCGGCCGTGCTGCGCGATGCGTCCAACGGCGGCGTGGTGTTCGTCTATCAGCACGAAGGCGCGATGATCGGCTGGAATCTATGCTTCGTGGTGGAGGGCAAGCTGATCGACAAATATGTCGGCTTTACCTATCCGCAGGCACGCGAACAGAACCTTTATTTCACCAGCTGGTTCCACAACCTGGCTTTTGCACGTGAGCAGGGCCTGACTCATTACGTGGCCGGCTGGACGGACCCTGAAATCAAGTCGTACCTGGGTGCACAATTCACCCTTACCCGGCACGCGATCTACCTGCGCAATCCGCTGCTGCGCATGCTGGCCCGCAAGCTGGGACGGTTCTTCGAAAGTGACAGTCAATGGGCGACGCATGAGCAGGCGTGAACCGCTGATCCTGGATTTCGATGGCTCGGTGGGTGAGATCCCGGGCGCGACGGCCATTGCCTTGTCCGATTGGCAGGAAGCGATCCGCTTCGGCTGCACGCTGCGCACCTTCAACCGGCTGCGTTCGATGCTCGACGCGCAGGCGCCGGCCAGCTACGGCACCGTGCTGATGGGCTCGGGCGACTATCACCACCTCACCTGGCCGCTGGTGGAACGCCAGCGTGCGCGCGGTCCGTTCCAGCTGGTGGTGTTCGACAACCATCCGGACAACATGCGTTTTCCCTGGGGCATCCACTGCGGTTCGTGGGTACGCCGGGTCGCCATGCTGCCGTATGTCACGCACGTACACGTGGTGGGTATCACGTCGGGCGACATCGGTGCGAAGCATGCATGGGAGAACTACCTTCGCCCGCTGCAGGCCGGCAAGCTCAGCTATTGGTGCATGGACGTGAATGTGGACTGGGCCGCCAAGCTGGGCCTGGCCGACGCATTTCGCCGCTTCGCCGACCCGGACGAACTCACCACGGCTTTCGTCCAGCAAGTGCGCCAGGCGCCGCAGGCCACCTACCTGTCGATCGACAAGGACGCTTTCAGCGTCGATACCGCGCGCACCAACTGGGATCAGGGGCGCCTGGAAGAGCACCACGCCATGGCCATCATCGAGGCGCTGCGTGGGCGCATCGTGGCCAGTGATATCAATGGCGAAGTCTCGGCCTACCGGTACCGCACTTGGTGGAAGCGATTGCTCAGCGGCATGGATGGCCAGGAGCCGATTCCGCAAAGCGAGCTCGATGCCTGGCAGGCGCAGCAGCGGGCCTTCAATACCCGCTTGATTGCGGCCATTGCCGAAAGCAGCGTGTAAGTCGGTGCATCAACCATCCGGTCGGCAGGACGCGGGTGGCTCAGGATAAGCAAGCGGCAAGGGTGGCGGAGTGCCGGCTCATTCCGGTGACCGTTTGGACGATGCGTTCATCATGGCCGAGCTCATTCTCTTTCGTCGTCGCGCACTGGTCTTTCTGGCGCTTGCCTTTGGCATCACATGGTGTGCGTGGGGCGTGTTGATCGTTCTGGCGCAGAACCACGCTGCGGCTTATGGCGAATGGCCTTTCATGTCGCTGTATGTGCTCGGTGGCCTGGGCCCCACCATCGCGGCCTATATCGCCGTTTACCTCACCCGAAGCGAGGCGCCGTTGCGCGAATTCAACCAGCGCGTGGTGCGCTGGCGCGTGCGGCCCGTGTGGTATGTCGCGGCAATCGGGCTGCCGATAGCGCTGGCTTTTGTCGCTGTCGGCATTGCGGTGGCGCTGCATCCTGCCGCATCGAGCCAGTTGGCCATCAAGCCCTGGTATCTGCTCCCGTTGCTGTTTGCCATGACCATCATCGGCGGTGGCCTGGAGGAATTGGGGTGGCGCGGCATTGCCCAGGAAGCGTGGGGGCCTACGTTGGGGCAGGCGCGCGCCGCATTGGTGATTGGTCCGATCTGGGCGGCGTGGCATCTGCCGCTGTTTTTTCTGCCCGGGGTCAGCCAGTACCACGGGAACTTCGCGCTGTTCCTGCTGGGCGTGATGGGCAATGCCTTGCTGTTCGGCTGGCTCTACAGTCGCACGCGCAGCATTCTGCTGTGCGTATTCATGCATGCCGCAAGCAACGCCATCGTGATGCTCGGCGTGGTGGTGCCTTCAGGGCACGGCATGTCGTTGATCGGTCCGTGCCTCGTGCTGGCGGTAGGCGGATTGCTCTTTCTGTCCCATGGCAAACATGCTGTTCCAGTCATGCATTGAACGGTTTAGCGCGATGAGCCCACGCTGCGTTCCAGCACGGAACAGATCCGCTCGAAGGTGGCGTCGTCCAGCCACGGGCTGTTGGTGATGGTCAGCGAACGCGCCGCGAAATCCCGGGCGTTCGGCAGCAGCGCATCGGAGACGACATCGCGCAGATAGCCGTAGTCGGGCAGGGCATGGATGAACAGGCGACTGACGCCGAGGCCCGCGGTCCAGAGCGTTTGCAGCGCCTTGTCGCGCTGGGCCTGGGTGGGAAGCGTCAGCAGCAGGAACGGCCACACGCCACGCTGGCCCGGAACATCGTCGTACACGGTGACACCGGGTATGCGGCGCAAGCGCGTTACGCGCGGCAAGGCTTGCGTTCGCGTGGCCTCCAGGAACGCCGGCAGCCGCTTGAGCGCGCGCGCGCCGACGGCTTGTCGCCAGTGGCTGACGGTGTGCAATGGAATATTCGGCCCGAAGTCATCACCCACGGCGGCCACCGGATCGCCCTCGGCCAGTGCCTTGCGCAGCGGACGGCCATAAGCCAACGGCAACAACGAAGGGCGATAGGCCAGCGTGTAGCCGATCAGTTCCAGCGCGCGCTGCCAGTCCATCCGCGCATCGGGCTTGATGGTGGCGTCGTGGCTCGCAGCAAACGCGTCGCGCAGCACCACATCGCGTGTCAGCAGCAGGCCGCCTTCGAACAGGGTGAGCCCTTTGCCCACGGCAAGGCTGAAGAAGGCGGCATCACCAAGCAGGCCTACGCTGCGGCCTTCCTGCATGGCGCCCAAGGCCTGCGCGGCGTCCTCCAGCACATAGGCGCCCACGCGGTGTGCGATGTCCAACGATGCGTTTACATCAGCCACGCGGCCGGCAAGATGCGTGGGAACGATGGCGAGTGTCCGTGCGTTGGCCAGCGTCGCCAGTTGCACGATGTCCATGTCGAAATGGTTCACCGCCAGATCGCAAAGACGCAGCTTGAGGCCGGCGCGATGGATGGCCAGCGCCACCAGCGGGCACGTCCATGCAGGCACGATTACTTCGTCGCGTTGAGGGCGCAGGCGATGCATCGCACGCAACGCCACCACCATGGCCGCGGTGCCTGAGCATTCCAGCTGCAGGTGCGGTACGCCCAGCCAGGCGGCCGCGCGTTCGGCGAACGGCGCACGGCCCGGCCACAGGTCGTTGAGGTTGAGCGGCAGACCGGCAGTGGGCGGCAGCTCGCGGGCCACGTCAGTCTCCTGCCGTGACGCCCAGCGCACCCTTTGCTTCGGTGGGTGCGTCGTGTTCCGGGTGCGCACCGCTTTCGGCGAAGGCGAGGCAGATGATGCCGGCGACGATGGTGGCGGCACCGATCACGCGCGGCCAGGTCAGCGGTTCCTGGAACAGCCACATGGAGAACACCATCACGCTGACCACTTCGAGGTGGGTGACCGCGAAGGCAGGACCGATCGGCGCGTGCTTGAGCAGCGTCATCCAGGTGAAGAAGTTGCCGAC
>NZ_DASRZX010000157.1:0-35636 GCF_035685885.1 Dyella sp.
CGGCGCCCCACGTCACGTACTTCTTCACGAAGTCCGGCACGTTTGGGTCCGGGGCTTCGCCGTGCTGGGCGTGCGGCCGGGTGAGCCGAGAGAGTTTCAGGGCGTAGCGGATGATGTACGCCGCGGCCGGCACCCGCCGCACGAGGTCCTGCATCCGCAGCAATTCTTCGCCGCTCACCACGCGCTCCACCTGCGGCTTCGCCGCCGAGGTCGTCGATTCGATGATGCGGAACTCGTCCTCCTCGTTCGGGTAACCCACCGAGATCGTGAACATGAAGCGGTCCTGCTGCGCTTCGGGCAGCGGGTAGGTGCCTTCCTGTTCGATCGGATTCTGCGTTGCCATCACGATGAACAGGTCAGGCACCTTGTGCGTGGCGCCGGCCACGGTGATCTGCCGTTCCTCCATCGCCTCCAGCAGCGCCGCTTGCACCTTGGCTGGCGCACGATTGATTTCGTCGGCCAGGATCACGTTGCCGAAGATCGGGCCCGGCTGGAACTGGAACACGTTCTGCCCGTCCTGCTGGTGCAGCACCTCGGTACCGGTGATATCCGACGGCAGCAGATCAGGCGTGAACTGGATGCGTCGCATCTGCGCATCGAGGTTCTTCGCCATGCTCTTGACGGCACGCGTCTTGGCCAGGCCCGGCAGGCTTTCCAGCAACAGGTGGCCATTGGCCAGCAGGCCCACGATCATCTGACGGATCAGCTCGTTCTGGCCGATGATCGAGGTTTCCATCTGCGTCTGCAGTGCCGTGATCGCGTCTCGTGCGCTCATGATGCCTCGCTGCCTCCGGACTCGCCTTCGCCCATGCCGTCATTTGCCGGCGTGCCTGCACCGGCTTACGGACTTCCCTGCGCAATCCACCGGTAATACGGATTGCCGCTGTCCACGCGCATCACCTGCTCCAATGCGCTGCCCCAGCGTTCGCGGTCGCCCTGGTACGCGGCCAAGCCTGAGGCGTAAAAGGTGAACAACACGTCGTGCTGCAGCCGCGTCTCCGCCTGCAGGTCGGCATCGGCGTTGCGCAGCGGCGGCGGCGTCTGCAGCGCCATCAGTTCGGGTAGCACGCGGACGATCTCGTCGCGTCGCACCCAGGTGGCGTACTCGATGCTCGGCCGGTCGTCCGTCACCGCGGGCGTGTCGCCGGCATAGCGTTCCAGCGCCGCGCGATCGGCCACCCAGGTGCCCAGCAGCGCGCCCGGCGAGGCGATGCCCACGTCGTGCAGGGACGCGGCGACCGATGGCTGGTTGAAGCGGCGCTCGATCTGCGTGCCGTCCAGCTCGATGGGATCGTTCGAACCCACCAGCAGCATTTCGTGCAGCTCGGTCGTCCACAAGGTGGCGTGCGGAAAGGCGTCGAGGAAGGCGCGCACCATGGCGCGCGAGTCCTCATCGTTCTGCGTGGCGATGGGCCACCACTGCGCCAGCAGGCCGTGTTGATTGAGTCGCGATGCGGCCAGCTGGTAGAAGTCGCGCGAATACAGATTCACCACGCCGGAGGCGGAAGGCGGTGGTGGCTCCAGCGTGATCATGTCGTAGCGTTCGGCGCTGCGCAGCAATTCGCGCCGGCCATCGCGCAAGCGGATGTCCAGGCCCTTGTCAGTGGTGCCTGCGCCGTAGTTGCCCTGGAACTGCGGTGCCGCGCGCACCACGGCGGGCAACAACTCCGCCACCACGCGCGAGGTGAGTCCGGGATATTGGGACAAGGCGCCCGCGGTGATGCCCGTACCGAAGCCGATGACCAGCGCCGACTTCGGTTCGCCCTGGTGGATGATGAGCGGAAGCAGCGATTGCAGGCGCATGTACCGCTGCGATGGCAAGGTATCCCCGGAATTGGATACGCCCTGGATATACAGGCGATGAAACGCGGCGCCTTCCCCGCCCTGCGCGAGCACGGCGACCGTGCCGCCGCGGCTTTCCTCGTAATAGGTGACGTCGCCGCCACGCGCCTGTGCCAGCAGGCTCGCCATCTTGTCGACCGGCGTCAGCAAGGCTAGGGCGAGCGAGCACGCACCGACCAACGGCACCAGCCATCGGTTGCCACGGCGCACCGCGCCGCCACCGAACACCGCCACCAGTCCGACGACTGCCGCAGCAACCGCCAGCAGGCCCAGCGTGCGCACCAGACCGAAGGCGGGTACCAGCACGAAACCCGTCAGCGTCGTGCCCACGATGCCACCCAGCGTATTCAGCGCCACGGCGCTGCCCACACCCTGCCCGCTTCTACCCGGTTGCGTGCACAGCCGGAGCACCGCGGGAAACGCCGCGCCCAGCAGCAGTGTGGGCGAAAGCACGATGGCAGCCGCTGCCAGGGCGAAGCGCGCGCACATCGCCACAAGCCGGCTGTCCGTGACCTGGCTCACCATGGCCGCCAGTGTCACTTGAGCATCGCCCAGCCATGGCCCCAGCCAGCTCACCTGAAGCAGCGCCATCAGACCGGCGAGGGCGATGAGCACGCCGAATGCCGTCCACGCATCGCGCACGCGATCGGCAAAGCGCGCGTAAATCGCGCTGCCCGCCATCAGGCCCAGCAGATAGACGGCCAGCATCATGGCGAAGGCGAAGGCGCGCGTGCTCATGAACTGCACCACGGTCTGCGACCACACCACTTCGTAACCCAGCGCGATGCCTCCCGCGATGGCGTACAACGTCAGCGCGAGCCGTGCCGAGGGTGCTGCCGTCGTTTCCTTTCCCTCAACCTGCGGTGGCGAGAACAGCGCGTTGCGGTCCAGCACCACCGCAACGACGGCCGCCAACAGGTTGACGACCGCCGCCATCAGCGCCGAACCCTGCACGCCGACGGCGGGAAGCAGCAGAAAAGGGGCAAGCAACGCGCCGGAGATCGCGCCCGCGGTATTGGCCGCATACAGCCGACCACCGGTGCGCGCCACGCTGCCGCGCGCACTCGCGCGCACCAGCACGGGAAGCGTGCCACCCATGGCAACGGCGGGCGCGCCGACCAGCACAAAGGGCAACAACCAGGCGAGCCAGCCCGTGTGCAGTTCAAGCCATGCGAATGCAGCGGCGCTGTGCGCCAGCAAGACAGTCGACGCCACGGCAAGAATCGCCACGGCGCACTCCAGCCAGGCATACAAGCGCAAGGGATGGTGCAGGCCATCGGCCACGCGGCCCAGCCATGCGCCACCGACGGCGAGGCCTGCGAAAAAGGCGCTCACGCCAATGGTGACGGCGTAGACCTCCACGCCCACCACCAGTGAGAGCTGCTTGATCCAAAGAAGTTGGTAGACCAGCGACGCGGCGCCGGAACCGAACAACAGCAGCGCGGGCCAGAAGCGGGCAGCCGACGCAAAGGGAGTGGCCGCCGAAGCCAGCTTTCCAACGCGGCGGTGCTGCACGGCACTGGGCATGGAACTCACGCGAGGCTGGACTCCCTATGAGCATGAAGGGATCGCCGGCCGGCAGCGCAAGTGCTGACGGCCGACGATGTATTCGATGGACGCGCAACTTCCATGTCGCGCAGGCCACCCTCTCTACTTGCCTTGCTTCTCAAGCTGCTGCTTGAGTTGCTGCTCCGCCTGGTCAATCGAGAACGAAGCGGGACGTTGGCTCGGAGGATAGTCCTTGAACGTGCTCAGCATTTCGAACACACGACGGTTACCCTCAAACACCAGGTAAACATTGTCCAGCTGCCAGGAGTTATATCCGTTGGTTGGTCCTATGTCTGCGCGCTCATAAGGATCCATCCTCAGGTTGTAAAGCTTCGGCGTGCGCAAGCAGGTGAAGGGTTCTTCCCAAATGGCAAACCCTCCCTTGGCACGCTGCTCGCAGAAGACGACCTTCCACGCAGTAGGTACCCTGGCACCATTACCCATCATGTCAAAACGCACAGCCACCACTTCAGCGTCGTCATTGAAGTAGAAGAATTCCTTTCGAGGGCCCTCGTTGGTTTGTCCAGTCAGGTAGGGCAGGAAATTGTAGCCATCCAGATGAACCTTGAAGCTCTTGCCGCCAATGCTGGAACCCTTCAAGAGTTTGCTGGTGATGTCGCCGTCCCCGGCCGCTGCAACGAGGGTCGGGAACCAGTCGAGGCCTGAAATCAGCGTGTTGCTGACCGTGCTGGGGCGGATATGGCCCGGCCAGCGGATCATGGCCGGCACGCGGAATGCGCCTTCCCAGTTGGAATCCTTCTCGCTGCGGAACGGCGTATTGGCGGCATCCGGCCAGGTGAAGAAATTCGGGCCGTTGTCCGTGGTAAAGATGACGATGGTGTTCTTGGTAATGCCAGCGTCGTCCAATGTCTTGAGGAGCTTGCCGACATTCTGGTCCATCTCCCACATGCCATCGGCATACTCATTGCCGTCCCCAAGTCCAGCCTTTCCGCGGAACTCAGGGCGCACGTGCGTAAAGATATGCATGCGCGTGAAGTTCATCCAGACAAAGAACGGTTGCTTGGCCTGCGCCTGCTTCTGGATATAGGAAATGGCGGCACCTGTGGTCTCGTCGTCAATGGTCTGCATGCGCTTGACGGTAAGCGGCCCCGTATCCTCGATCTTGCCGTCCGAGAATGAATGCATGACGCCTCGCGGGTTGTAATCCTTGAGGAACGCCGGATTGTTCTTCGGCCAGTACGGACGCTCCGGCTCCTCTTCGGCATTGAGATGGTACAGATTGCCAAAGAACTCATCGAAACCATGCTTGGTCGGAAGGAAGCGATCCTGGTCACCCAGATGGTTCTTGCCGAACTGTGCCGTTGCGTAGCCAAGGCCCTTGAGCGCCTGGGCAATCGTAACGTCACGATCTTGAATACCCACCGGTGCACCGGGCACACCCACCTTGGACATGCCGGTACGCAGCACGTTCTGACCCGTGATGAAGGTCGAGCGGCCCGCCGTGCAGCTGTTCTCGGCATAGTAGTCAGTGAAGAGCATGCCCTCACGCGCAATGCGATCGATATTCGGCGTTCGGTAGCCCACCAGGCCCATCGAATAGGCACTGATGTTGGACTGGCCTACGTCGTCACCGAAGATCACCAGAATGTTCGGCTTGCCGTTGTCGCCTTGTGCTTGTTGCTGATCCTGCGCCGGTTTCGCCTTGACGGCGGTCGGCTGCAGGGTGATGGCACCGACAACGAGCAGCGCTGTCGCGACCACCGTCGTCATTGACTTCAACCAGGTACTGCGCTGCCTCGGGGCAAACATGGGATACCTCCTTCAATAAGCGCGGCTGCGCCACGCAGCCTGTGGGGTCACACCAGCCATTCCATGACGACACCTTGGCTGGTGCCGCTGCGTCACTGCCCTGCGTTACTTCTGCGGTGGAAAGATCTGCTTCCAGTCCTTCTTCATGTCGACCACGGTCCAACCCTTGGCCGTAGCCTCATCGAGTGCCTTGTCGAGCTTGCCGATCGATGACTGGCGGTCGTAGGCCCACTCGCGTGCCGCATCGGTGTGATGCACCAGGCCAGCGAAGCGCGCGCCATCGCCCGACATCGTCCACTCCAGCATCTGCTGGTCACCGTCGGAGTTGCCGAAAGCAAAGATGGGTTTGACGCCGAGGAAACGCTCGATGCCAACGGGCTTTCCCGGACCGTCATCGACGAGCGCCACTTTCGCTTGCTTTACGAGCACCGGCTTGCCGTCGCGCATCTCGAACTTCAGGTCACCCTGGCTGCCGATGACCTGTTCCGGCGGAATGCCGTACGTGGCCTGCGCCCAGGCGCGCATGAAATCCTGCCCGCCGCCGGAGACGATGTATGTCTTGAAGCCGTTGTCGCGAAGGTAATGCAGCAACTCCAGCATGGGTTGGTAGACCATCTCGGTGAACACGCGCTGCGTCTTGGGATGGCGCGCGGTGGACACCCACTGGTTGACGTTGCGGGAAAACTCGTCCGTGGTCATGCCCGCGTGCGTCGCTGCCAGCAGCTGCGCGATGCCTTTCTCTCCCGACGCGGCGACACCCTTGAAATCACCCGCCAGCGCCGACTTGAATGGTTCGGTGGTCTTCCATTCCGGATGCTGCGGCGCCTGCGCCTTGAGCTGGTCGATGACGAAGAAGAACTGGAAATAGATGGGCTGCTCGGCCCACAGCGTGCCGTCGTTGTCGAACACGGCGATGCGTTGCTCTGGCGGCACGAAGTCGGCCGAACCCTGCGTGGTGACTTTTTTCACGAAGGTCACGATCTGCTGCTTGCTCGCCGTATCGTTCCACGACGGCAATGCATCCTGCGCGAACGCAGCGATGCTTGAGCACACCAGCAGCAGTGAAAGCAGCGGCACGAAGACGCTCTTCGCGCGCTGCGCGACGGCCCCTAACCTGCTTGGAGACAACATGCCAGATTGCATTGACCCTTTCCTCCAGGTTGCGCATTGATGGCGATCCATCGCTCATGTCGGCATGCATCGAAGCGGTGCCTCGACACAGGGAGACAAGCCATACGCACCTTGGCGCAGGAAGGATGACTGGGGCAATACGAAAACTTACCCAACATGCTCAGTAAAAGTACTTAATGCTGCCTCGCGCTGGCGCTTTTCCACGCAAAGGCCTTCGACGAACGGCAATACCTGGTGGCCACGAAGGCCTTGCAACATCGGCGCCGCCCTTCGCATGCACCACGCCACATGTTCACGCATCGTGCACAGACGTCTTGAAGAGGCGCTGGCATGATCGCCGCGTGATCTGCCGAAACGGCGCGTGCAACATCACAGTCACGCATCCATCGGGTTATCCGGCCTCAGCACGGGGAAGCAGCATGCGTCACATTGGCTTGGCGAAGTTCGATTGTCATCCTGAGCTCCTGTCCATGTCTGCGCGCCGTGCACCATCCGAGGGCGAAAGGAGGTTGCATGTCAGCGGGCCCGCGCGCTTTTTCCGGGCCGTGCGCCAAATGGCGGCGCTCGCCATCCTCGCCTGCCTGCTGGCCCTTGTTTCGCCGGCAAAGGCGCTTGCTTCCGGGCAGGACGAAAAGGACGAAGGGCTTGCGCAGGCAACGCACGAAACGGCGACCGTGCGCTATTTCAACCGCGACATCGTTACGTTGCGCGCCGAATTCCTGGGTCGTTCGCCGGCCATGCGTGCCAGCGTGGCAACCGACAACATCGACCGCATCGCCAAACGCGGCGGGGACGCGCAGGTCACCTTCAAGGATCTGCCACAGGGCATGCTGGTCTTGCTGGACGGCGAGCTGATCGGTCTCGTCACGCCGGCTGACCTGGACACGCTCAACAACGAGACGATGGCGGATCTCAGGTTGCGCATCGAACGCAACCTGACCGCGGCGGTAAAAGCCGAGCAGGCGGCCAATTCGCCCAAGGTATTGGCCCAGGGTGCGGCATGGGCGGGGGCGGCCACCTTGATCGCCATTGCGTTGCTGGTGGCGCTCCGCTGGCTGCGACGCCATGCGAGCACCGCCATGCAGCACTGGCTGGAGCGGCGGTTGCTGGCCTTGCGTCATGAGCCTGCACGCCAGTTCGCCATGAGCATAAAGACCATAGGCCTATGGCTGGTGCGCGTCGTCATATGGATCGTCGCGCTGCTGATCATCGAAGAATGGCTGCGCTTCGTGCTGGCGCTGTTTCCTTTTACCCAGCCATGGTCCGACGCGATGCGTGGCTGGCTGGTGGAACAACTGGAACATTGGGGCGCAGCCATCGTGGGCGCGGTGCCCGGCATCGTCGCGGCCATCGTGATCCTGCTGCTGGCACGCGTGTTGACGCAGGCCATCAGCGCCACGTTTCGCAGCGTCCAGACAGGTCGATTCAAGCTGCTCGACATCGACTCGGAGCTGGCGGAGCCCACGCGCAAGATCGTGGTCGCCGTGGTCTGGCTGTTCGCGGTGGCCATGGCCTATCCCTACCTGCCCGGCGCGCAGACCGAAGCGTTCAAGGGTCTGAGCGTGCTGGTGGGCCTGATGGTGTCGCTGGGCGCAGCGGGCATCGTGGGCCAGGCGGCGGGCAGCTTCACCATTGTCTATTCGCGCATCATGCGGGTCGGCGACCTGATCCGCAGCGGCTCATCCGAGGGCGTGGTGTTGCAGGTCGGCCTGTTCGCCACGCGCATCCGCACCCTGACCGGCGTGGAAATCAGTATTCCCAACACCGTGGTACTGGGCAACCAGTTGCACAACTTCTCGCGCAATCCCGACGGTGCGGGCATGTGGCTGACCACCGGCGTCACGATCGGCTACGACACACCCTGGCGGCAGGTGCAGAAGATGCTGCTGGACGCCGCCGACGAAACTGCCCTGGTGGAGAAGACGCCTGCTCCGTTCGTGCTGCAGACAGCGCTGTCAGACTTCTACGTGGAGTATTTGCTGCATGTGCGCATCACGGATGCCAGCCAGCGACTGGGAATACTCAGCGAGCTGCATTCGCGCATCCAGGATCGCTTCAATACGTCCGGCGTGCAGATCATGTCGCCGCATTACGTGACCGATCCCGCCGAGGCCAAGGTCGTTTCGCCTGATCACTGGAGTGGCTGAGCCAACGCAATGCGGCGGGAGCGCAGCTACGCAGGCTCGCCAATCCATGCTGCGCTAACACGCAGATTTCAGCCATTTCCATTCCATATGTTGACGTCTCATACACGCGGCCGCAGCGCATTCTTCGGTCGCTGTTGCATCTTCGGCCGCGCGGGCCAGCGCGACGGAAAGGAAGAGCCAGGCATGGCCGGATGACAGGGGTTGCCCAGCCCGGCCTGACTCGGCAAGCAGGGATTGGGGATGTCTTTTCCGCTTTTGGGAGTGCTCCATGCGTCGCGCTTTCGATCACCCGCCGATCAGTATCTTCAGGCCCCATCGGCAGGCGCTGGCCCTCGAACCACGGGTCATGTTCGACGGAGCCGCCGCTGCCGCAACCGAACAACATCACATCGCTGAACGCACCCACGAAAACGAGCCCACCGCGTTCGAATCGCGCAGCTTCAGCATCACCCCGCGTGCCACGCAGGCCTCGCCGGCGCCATCGGCCACGCGCGAACTGCTGGTGATCGACAGCCGCATCCAGAACGGTACGGAGCTCACCAAGGACCTTCCTTCCAATGTATCGGTGCTGGTGGTTCAGCCGGGCCAGGACGCGCTGGCGGCCATTACCGCCGCACTGGACAAGCTCGGCAAGGTGGACTCGATCCAGATCGTCTCGCACGGTGCGCCAGGACAATTCACGCTGGGCGATCGCACGTTCAGCAGCGACACCATCGACCAGCTGGGCAGTGAGCTGTCCGCATGGCACGCCTCGCTCACGCGCGATGCCGACATACTGCTGCTGGGCTGCAACGTGGGCGCCGGCGCGGCGGGCCAGGCCCTCGTGCATGAACTGGCGCACTGGACCGGTGCGGGCGTCGCGGCTTCCAGCGACAACACGGGCAACGCACTGGCCGGTGGCAACTGGACGCTGGAAGTGCGCGATGGCGCTATCGATCATGCGGTGGCCATTTCCGCCGAAGCCCGTGCGGGATTCCAGGGATTGCTGGTGGACGCCAGCCCCACGGTGACGCTTTCCTCGGGTGGCAGCGACGTGTTGCTTGGCAACCAGGTCACGTTCACGGCGTCCTTCACCAACACGTCGACGCAAACCGGCTACGCGCCTTTCATCGACTTGTTTTTTCCCGCTTCGGGCAAGGACGGCGACGACGGCGTGAGCTTCGTCTCGGCCACTTATCTGGGCGCGACGGTGAAGTCGTATGTGGTCACCTTCGACCCGAGCGGCAACGCCATCCACCCACTGGCGCGCGACGCCACCGGCAAACCGGTGGTACTGCATGCAGCGACCTTTGGCCTGGCGCCGGGCGACGAGCTGGTGGTGCTGGAGTTGCCCTATGCGAGCATCGCATCAGGCCAGCCCTCGGTGGACGTCCAGGTGACGGCGCACCTGAGCAATCTGGCCGATACCGCGTTTTCCAACGGCTCGCCCGACCTTACCATCCTGGCCAACGGCGGCTTCCAGCTCGGCAACGATTCGCTGAACAACCCCACGCAGGATCCCGCCATCATCGAGGCGACGGCGCATCCCTACGTGGTGCATCCGACCGTGATCACGCTGACGCAGACAGTCAATACGCCCGAGGGCAAGACAGCGTCCGGCCCCAATTACGAACGCAGCATCACCGTGACGGCTTCGGCTGCGCCAGGCCAGACCCTTACCGACGTGGTGATTTCCCAGGACCTTCCACCCGACATCCGCGTCACAGCCATCACGCCGGGCGCAGGCGGTGTACTGACGTCGGTGACACTGGCCAGCGGCCGGGTGCTCACCAATCCGACCGAAATCCAGGTGGCCCTCGTGGCCGGGGCTTACGTGGCGAGCTATCAGGTGACCTACGCCACCCTCACGGGTTCGGTGGACACCGACATCGCTTTCTACGTGCCCGACGACGATGCCAACGGTGATTCCGTGCTCGATCCTTCGACAGGCGCCCCGGTGACGGTCAATGTCGATGCACCAACAGCCACCGGCGAATGGGTGCCGCTGGATCCGCGCGACCTTACCCCACCCGAAACCGCGGTGGATCTGTCGGGCTCCGGCGATCCCACGTCGTTCGTGGTGCAGTCGCTGAGCCTGGTCAAGCAGGTCAACGACATCGCCGACATCGGGCATGCGGGACCTACGCCGGGCGATACGCTGGGCTATTCCATCGAGCTCGACCTGTCGGACTACTTCGCCTTCGGCATGAACATCCTGCAGCAGGGGCATTTCCTGGTGACTGACACGGCCGGCGACGGCCAGACGGTAACCGGCACGCCGACCATGAGCGTCACGCTCAATGGCGTGACGCAATCGATCGCCCTGGTCACCACCAGGACGGTGAATGCCGACGGCACTACCTCGCTGACGTTCGACATCGGGCAGTCGCTGCTCAACGCCAGCCATACCTTCGGCGGGCTGCAGGGCGATCTCGCTTTCGACAGCTCGTTGCAGGGCGCAACCAAGGTGCTCATCAGCTACCAGACGACGATCGCGCAGTCGTACACCACGGTGTACCCGCAGAGCGAAATTAATGAAGGCGACTCCGTCGGCAACAACGCGTCGGTGAGTGCCACCGTGCTGCTGGACGTGCTGAACCTGGGCACCGGCACACCGACCGACAGCGACCGGCAGACCGAGACCGTGCCTACCAGCGACGTGGATATCGAAGTCACCTCGGTCAACGGAGGCACGCCGCCAGCCAACGGCGAGCTGCGTCCCGGCGACGTGGTGACCTTCACCATGAGCTACGACCTGGTCACCGGCGACTACGAGCAGATGTCGCTCGCGGCCTACATGCCGCTGCCGCTGTTCGACATGAGCGGCGTCAGCTGGACCCAGGGCAACGGCGTTAACCAGTGGCACCTGGGCGCGGGCAATTCCAACCTGGGTGGGCTCGTTTCGGTGACGACCGGGCCGGGCAACTCTGTGCTGTTCAATTTCGGCAGCTATGCGACGGCGCTCACCACCGGCTCACGCATCGAAGTGCAGTTCACCGTGACCGTGGGCAATCAGCCCTTCGCGGACCAGCGACCGCTGAGCGTGCTGGCACAGTCGGACCAGCTCACCACCATCGACCATTCGCACCTGCTTACCTCGGAAGAGATCGCGGTGATCACCTCGATCGCCGAGCCGGACGTGGAAGTCGTGCATGGCGTGGTGTCGAGCACCAACGGCACGATTACCGGCACCACCGGCACCTGGGCGGCGCCCGGCAGCGCGGGGCAGCCTTTCACCGGCAGCATCACCGATCCGCACGCGGTGGATGGCGACATTACCGGCATCGACGGCGGTGACATGCTGCGCATGGCCACGGCGTTGAAGAACAGCGGCGGCGGCGCGGCTTTCGATGTCAGCACCGACATCACGCTGCCCGCCGGCATGTCGTTCGTCGGCGGTTCACTGGCTGCCGCCAACCTGCGGGTTTACCGCGGCGACGGCACGCTGATGGTGCTGGGCACGGACTACGCCGTCAGCGGCAGCACCATCACCTTCCTTGATCCCAATGGCAGCGGCTCGCTCGTCGCGGGACGTGCCGGCACGACCGCCGATACGACCGGCGCCAACGTCATGGTGATTACCTATGACGTCACCGTCAGCGGCACCATCCCGGCCAGCAGCACGCTGCAAAGTACCGGCTCGCTGACCCGTTACGCCAGCACCGAAGGTGGCGCCAACTTCGCCGGTGGCCTCACCGACACGGCGGGCGAACAGGTGTCCGCGCCTACGGTCACTGTGGTGTACGCAGGCGGCAGCGTGGACAACAGCGACTCCAGCGCATCGCACACAACGGGCAGCGACCTGGTGATCGGCGAGAGCATGCTGTACGACATCGTGATCACGCTGCCCGAAGGCAGTACGCAATCGCTGCGACTGCAGGACCTGATTCCCGCCGGTTTGCGGCTGGACACGAGTTTCAACGGCACCGGTTACCAGATCATCACGACGACGGCAGGCTCCGCCGCGCTCGGTGCCAACTTCAGCGGCAACGTCGTCATCAGCGGTCTGACCGGCGCGGGCGGCACGCTGGGAGCGGATGGTGCAGATGCAGTGTTCACTTTCAGTGCCAGCCTGGCCACGGCCGACAACAACACCGGCAACAATGCCTTCGTCATCCGCGTGCGACTGGTGGCCAGCAACGTGCTCTCCAACCAGGCGGGCACCACGCTGTCCAACCCGGGGCAGATCATCTATTCCGACCCTGATGGCGACACCGCCATCACCGGCACGCCGATCGATCGCACCGTGGCATCCACCGGCGTCGCGCCCACCATCGTGATCCGCGAGCCCACGCTGGTGATCACCCAGGCTACCGATCCACTCCCGCCTTTCGGCGTGGACGAAACGATTCCCGTCACCTACCAGATCGTCATCCACAACGGATCGAGCAGCAGCGATTTCAACGCATTCGACATCAGCTTCACCGACACGCTTCCTTCGGAACTGAGCGGCTATACGATTCTGGGCGTGGCCTACACCGGCGGCGCCACCAATCACGGCGGGCAGGATTTCACCATCGTCAACGGCGTGCTGCAGACCGCCTCGGGCGCCAATCTCGACATCCCCGTGGGCGGCAGCATCACCATCCGCGTGACTGGCGTGGTGAATGCCAGCGCGGCCAGCGTCTCCAGCTTCGACAACACCGCCACCGTGTCGTGGACCAGCCTGGACGGCAGCAACAGCGGCGAGCGCACGGGCGTCGATGGCCTGCTCAACAGCGGCGTGCTGAATGACTACAGCGCGACAAATACCCTCACCGTGCCCGTGCTCGCGGCCGTCTATATCTCGCGCGTGGGTGGCCTGCCCGATACGCCCGCCGCCAATCCCACCAACGCCACCAACGAGCAGGTGACCATTGGTGAAGTCATCCACTACCGCGCGGTGGGTGCGTTCGCACAGGGCGTGACGGACGATTTCACCTTGCAGGTCACGCTGCCCCAGGGCATCGGCTTCATCAACGATGGATCGGTCCGCATCGTCTTTCTTTCCAACGGCGGCATCATCACCAGCACCGGCGACCTCGTGACCGGCGGCACGCTGAACGTGGTCGGCGATGAAAGCAGCCCCCAGGCGCAGCCCCTGCTCCCGGACCTTTCCGGCGCGGCCGCCACCGGCGTGCTGAATCCCACGTACATCACCGTGGCCACCGATGCCAACGGCAACACCGTGCTGACCTTCCACTTCGGCACGATCACTAACAGCGACGTGGACTCGGATCTCGAAGGCTTCGCACTGGAATTCAACGCGCGCGTGCTGAACCAGTCCTCCAACGTCGCAGGCGATGCCCTGCCGGTGGTGGCCAAGGAGTTTTCCGGCACGACGGCCCTGTCGACCAGCCAGTCGTTCTACGAGGACATCGTCGAACCATCCTTCGCTGGCCTCAACAAGCAGATCGTCGACTTCGTGCCCAACGTGACGACCACCACGGGCACGGCCTCGGTCTCGGTGGGATTCACGCAAAGTGGCGGCTCACCCGCGTTCGACGTGGTGCTGAGCGATAGTTTCACCGGCGGCACCGGCTATACCTTCAACACCCTCGTGATCAACGGCACGATCTACACGCTGGGCAACCTGCCTGCCGGCGTCACCGTCGATACGAGCAGTGGCATCGTGGTGCACTTTGCCGAACTCAATCCGGGCGATAGCGTCAGGTTGGGCTACAGCGTGACCGTGCCCGATCTCTCGCCCACGCCCGGCAACAACGCCACGCTGACCTGGACCAGTCTGCCCGCCAGTTTCACGCAGTGGGGTGGCTCGGCGGTCGGCCCTTCGGGCACGGCGACCGGCGAACGTACCGGCACGGGTGGCGTCAACAACTACATCCTCGCCGAAGGCGCGGGCCTTGGCGTGATCAGTGGCACGCTGTGGAACGACACCGCCAGCGCCACCACCAGCGCGGTGCCCGACGGCCCGGGCCTGGCCGGACAAACGGTGACGCTTACCTGGGCCGGACTCGACGGCAACCTGTCGACCACGGCAGACAATCGCGTCTTCACGACCACCACGGACGCGTCGGGCCAATTCAGCTTCGGCGCCCTGCCCAGCGGCGTGTTCCGCATCGACACGCCGACGGGAACCATCAGCTATCCGCAGCCCGTGGGCGACCTGCGCGTGCGCATCGACACCGATGCCGCCACGCCGCTGGGGCAGATCGTGGTGAACCTGGGCGAAGGCGTGCAGTCGAGCGCGAACGCCGGTTACGTCCATCAGAACGTGGCGCCGGTGAACGCCCTGCCCGGGACGCAGAATGGCCTGGAAGACGTGCCGCTTTCGATCGCCGGCATCAGCATCAGCGACGTGGATGCAGGCAACGGTACGGTCAGCATCACGCTCACGGTGCTGCACGGTACGCTCAGCCTCGCCGGTCCGGCGACAGGCGTCACCGTGACGGGCAGCAACACCTCGCAGCTCGTGCTTACCGGCAGCATCGCCAACATCAACGCCGCCATCGCCACGCTCACCTACCTGGGCCTGCAGGACTACAACGGCAACGACACGCTCACCATCGCCACCAATGACCAGGGCAATTTCGGCGACGCGAACGGCGACGGCATCCCCGGCCAGAATCCCGGTGACGCGCTCATCGCCACCGGTACGGTAGCCATCGTGCTGGCGCCGGTGAACGATCCGCCTACGGCCTTTCCCGATACCGACGATGCGACGGAAGACGGTGGCGCCAACAACCAGACCGAGGGCGTCAATCCGCGCGGTAACATGCTGGACAACGACACCGATGTCGACATCGCGACGAACGGCGATTTCCTGACGCTGACCGGCGTGCAACTGCTTCCGGGCGGCACCGTGGTGGTCCCGCCCGCCGATGGCACGACGGTGGCGGTGGTCGGCCAATACGGCACCTTGTTCGTCATGGCCAACGGCGCCTACCAGTATGTCGTCGACAACGACAACGCCGCCGTGCAGGCGTTGCGCACCAGCGGGCAGACGCTGGTGGAGCAGTTCCAGTACACCGCAGTGGATACTGGCGGACTCTCCACCGGGTCCACCCTGACCATCACCATCCACGGTGCCAACGACGCGCCGGTAGGGGTGAACGACACCGGCGACGCCACGGAGAAAGGCGGCGTGGACAATGGTTCGGGCGGCAGCAATGCCGTGGGCAATGTGCTGCCCAACGACACCGACGTGGACAGCGCGGCGAACGGCGAACAGCTGACGGTATATGGAGCACGTTCGCAGCCACGCTCAGGTACGGCGCCGATCATCCCGGTAACGGCGGGCACCACGTCCGCCAACGGCGCGGCGATCACCGGCCTGTACGGCATGCTGACCATCGGCGCCGACGGCAGCTACGTCTACACCGTGTTCGACAACGACGCCACGGTGCAGGCACTGATGGCGGGCGAAACGCTCGACGATGTCTTCGACTACGTGGTGCAGGACGTCGGCGGCCTGCAGGACCTGGCCCAGCTCACCATCGTGATCCACGGCAGCAACGACAACCCGGTCGCCACCGACGACGTGGCGACGGCGCAGGCGGCGTCCACCAATGACGACACGCAGGAGAGCAACCCCGCCGGCAACGTCATCCGGTTTGCCAGTCGCCCCGACAACCCGACCGATCCCGGTGGCAACGGCATCGACTACGACGTGGACCACGCCGACCAGCCCAACACGAATCTCACCGTGACCGGCGCGGCATCCGGCCAGGACCTCACCGGCGCGCTCAACCCCATCGGCACGGTCACCGGCCTCTACGGCACGCTCACCATCCTCGCCAACGGCACGTATCTCTACAACGTCGACAGCGCCAACGCGACCGTGCAGGGGCTTTCCGCGGGACAGACGGTGCTTGATGTCTTCACCTACGAGATCGTGGACACCGAAGGCCTCACCGCGCGCGCCAACCTCACCATCACCGTGCATGGCGCGGAAGATCCGCCGGTGGCGCAGGACGTCACCTCCGTTGCGGAGGAAGCCGGCGGCGTAAACAACACCACGCCGGGAATCGATCCCACCGGCGATGCCACCGTGAACAGTTCCGATCCGGACGGCGATCCGATCACCGTGGTCGGCATTCGCACCGGCGACGTCGACGGCACAGGCACCACGGGCACCGTGGGCGATCCGCTGGCGGGTCTCTACGGAACCCTGACCATCGGCGCCGATGGCGTGTACCACTACGTGGTCGACAACAACAATCCGACGGTGCAAGCCCTGCGCACGGCCAACGACCAGCTGCAGGAGGATTTCACCTTCACCATTACCGACGGCACGTTTTTCTCCAGCGCCGAGATCCACATCTACATCACCGGGCAGAACGACAACCCGGTGTCGCACGACGTCACCGCCGACGCCGTCGAGGCCGGCGGCCTGGCCAACAACCAGCCAGGCATCGATCCGGCCGGCGACCTGCTCGGCAATGACACCGACGTGGATGCCGGTGACCAGCTGAGCGTCACCGCGTTCCGTACCGGTGCCGAATCGGGCAGCGGCACGGCCGGCACGATCGGCACCGAACTGCGCGGCACCTATGGCTGGCTCACCATCAACGCCGATGGCAGCTACAGCTATCGAGTGGACAACACGATGACCGCGGTGCAGGCGTTGCGCAGCTACACCGACACGCTGACCGAGAGCTTCACGTATCAGGCCACCGACCTCAGCGGCGCATCGGATCAGGCGACGTTGACGCTGGTCATCCACGGCGCCAACGACACGCCGGTGGCGGCCAATGACAGCAACACCGCCGTCGAGGCTGGCGGTGTCAACAACGGCACGCCGGGCACGGATCCTTCCGGCAACGTGCTGACCAACGATACGGATGTGGACGCCTACGGCGAAGCGCTGCGCGTCACCCGCTTCAGCAACGGCACCACCAGCGACAACCCCGGCATGAGCCTGGCCGGCACCTACGGCACTCTCACGCTCAACGCCGATGGCACGTATACCTACGTGCTGGACAACAACAACGCCGCCGTGCAGGCACTGCGCACCACGGCCGACTCGCTCACCGAAACCTTCACCTACAGCATCGCTGACGTGGCGGGCGCCACCAGCGACGCGCAGCTGGTCATCGTGATCAAGGGCGCCAATGATGCGCCGCACGCCGTCGACGACACGGCCGACGCGGTGGAAGCCGGCGGCGTCAACAACAACATTCCCGGCACGTGGCCTACCGGCAACGTGCTGGCCAACGACACGGATGTCGATGCGAACGACACCGGAACGGTGATCGGCGCGCGCACCGGCACCGAAGCTGCGGGCGGCGGCTTCACGCTGATCAGTTCCGCGGCCGATATCGTGGGCACCTACGGTACCTTGCATGTCAGTGCGTCCGGTGCCTACAGCTATGCGCTGGACGAAACCTCGGCCCTGGTGCAGGCGCTGCAACCTGGCCAGACGGTGACCGAAACCTTTACCTACGAGATGCGCGATACCGCCGGCGCCATCGACACGGCGCAGCTGGTGATCACCATCCACGGCACCAACGACACGCCTACCGCCACCATCGACACGGTGACGGCGCAGGAGGCAGGCGGCGTCAACAACGCCACGCCCGGCCTCGACCCCACCGGCAACGTGATGAGCGTGGTCACCGACGTCGACGCCGGCCCGGGAGACCTCTCGGTGATCGCCTTCGACAATGGGCAGACCAGCGGCATTGTGGGCACCGCGCTGGCCGGCAAGTACGGCTCGCTGACACTCAATGCCGACGGCACGTTCCAGTACGTGGTGGACAACAACAATGCCGACGTGCAGGCGTTGCGCACGGCCACCGATCGACTGATCGAAGGCTTCAATGTCACCATCTCCGACCAGTTCGGTGCCACCACCACCACGCAGATCCTGGTGGTCATCCATGGCGCCAACGACGCGCCGGTGGCGAACGATGACGTCGCGGATGCGTTCGAGGCAGGTGGCATCGACAACGGCCAGCCGGGCGTGAATCCGGGCGGCAATGTGTTCCGCAACGACACGGACGTGGACAGTGCCGCCAACGGTGAAACGATGACCGTGGTTGGCATCCGCACCGGCCAGGAAAGCGGCAGCGGCACGGCGGGCACGCTGGATACCGAGCTGCGCGGCCAGTACGGCTGGCTGACCATCCATGCCGACGGCACCGCGAGCTATCGCCTCGACAACAGCATGGCCGCCGTGGAAGCGTTGCGCACCAGCACGGACACCTTGCGGGACGACTTCACCTATACCCTCTCCGACACCGACGGCCTGACAGATGCCGCGACCATCACCGTGATCATCCACGGCGCCGACGATGCGCCGGTGGCGGTCAACGATACCGGCACGGCCATCGAGGCGGGCGGCGTCAACAACGGCACGCCGGGCTTCAACCCCAGCGGCAACGTGCTCACCAACGACAGCGACGTGGACCAGTACGGCGAGCAGCTGTCCGTTGCCGGCGTGCTGGGTGCGCATGGGCTCGGTGGCGCGGGCACGAGCGTGACGGGGCGCTACGGTGCCGTGGTGATCAACGCGGACGGCACCTACAGCTACCAGCTCGACAACGACAATGCCGACGTGCAGGCGCTGCGCCTGCCCACCGACACGCTGACCGAAGTGTTCGTCTATACCGTGCGCGACCTGGCCGGCGAAGCCGCCACCGCCACGTTGACCATCACCATCCACGGCGCGAACGACAACCCGCATGCGGTGTTCGACACCGCCACCGCCATCGAAGCTGGTGGCGTCGGCAACGGCACGCCGGGCGTGGACCCCAGTGGCAATGTGCTGGACAACGACACCGACGTGGATGCCAACGACAGCAAGACCGTCGATGGCATCCGTACCGGTGGCTTGCTGGGCGGCGGCACGCTACAAGCCATCAGCGCGAGCACCACGCTCGCCGGACAGTACGGCACGCTCACCATCGGGCCCGATGGCGCCTGGCACTACGCGCTGGACAACAGCCTCGCCGCGGTGCAGGCGCTGTTGCCGGGTCAGTCGTTGGTGGACGTGTTCACCTATCGCGTGGTGGACAAGCTGGGCGCTTCGGACACCACCGAGCTGCGCATCACCATCCAGGGCAGCAACGACACGCCGCTGGCAGTGGACGACACGGCGACCGCCATCGAAGCCGGTGGCGTGCACAACGGCACGCCCGGCACCGATCCGACCGGCAACGTGCTGGACAACGACACCGACGTCGACGGCGTGGCCAACGGCGAGACGAAACAGGTGGTCGATTACCGCGCCGGCAACGGCAACGCCGCCAACGCGGGCCAGGCATTGGCCGGCGCCTACGGCACGCTCACCCTTGGCGCGAACGGCAGTTACCAGTACGTGGTGGACAACGACAACCCGGCGGTGCAGGCGCTGCGCACGCGCGAGCAGACGCTCACCGAAGTGTTCACCTACACCATGCGTGATGCGCATGGCGCGACCTCGCAGGCGCGCCTGACCATCACCATCGAAGGCAGCAACGACAACCCGGTGGCCGTGGACGACAGCGGCGATGCGTCCGACCAGACACCACCGCCGCAAACCACCGGCAACGTGCTGCCCAACGACAGCGACGTCGATGCCGGCGATGCGCTCGTCGTCACGCGCGTGCGCCCCGGCCCGGAAAGCGGCAGCGGCACCGAGGTTACCGCGGGCCAGTCGCTGGCCGGCCGCTACGGCACGCTCGTGCTCAATGCCGATGGCAGCTACACCTACACCATCGACATGAGCAATCCCGACGTGGCCGCGGCCGCAGGCGCCGGACAGATACTCAACGATGTATTCACCTACACCATCGCGGATCTCGCCGGCGCCACCGACAGCGCCGAACTGATCATCCATCTGGACATCGCGGCACCGCCGCCGCAACCCAGAGAAATCGGTCCACAGTTCCCGGACGAAGGGGGCAGTTTCACCGAGCGCAATCCGCTTCCCAACGTGGATCCGAAAGTCTACGTGCTGCCCGTGGTGCAAGAGAACGCCAATGACGAGCTGCTGTCGGCCACCCGCACCGGCGGCGTGGATCCGCAGTACATCTCCTTCGATTGGCGAGGCGCGCCATCCATTGGCGCCGGCCTCGGCGTGGTGAAAGAGCAGTTCGTCGCCGACGCCGTGCATGAGAGCCAGCGCGCCGCCGATCTGGACCTGCTTCGCTTCATCGCGCGCCATGGCCGCGTCAGCCTGAATGCGGATGGCCTGCTGCCCGATCCATCGATATTCGCCGGCACCGCGCAAGGCATGGCGCACGGCGAATTCCTCCATGACACGCGTCCGGCCACGGCGCGCGGCTTCCGCGATCAGGTACGCGACGCCGCGATACGCCGGCAGGCACGGTGATACTCATTCGAGCGGAGCAAAGCCAACGGCCATGCTGACAAAACGAGCGCTGACAATCTCCACGATGTGCTGCGTGCTGACGATGGCGCTGTCTGCCTGCGTTTCGCAGCAACCCAAGCCGTACACACAGGACGAGATCAACAAGCGGGTGGTCGATGACCAGGCCCGCATGTACGAAAACCAGGAGCCGGTGGCTCACCCCATCACCTTCTACGAGGCGGCGGCGCGCGCGCTGAAGTACAACCTGGACTATCGGCTCAAGCTGATGGAAAGCGCGCTGGCCGCCAACCTGCGCGACGTGTCGGCCTACGAGATGCTGCCGCGGCTGGTGGCGGCGGCCGGCTATGCGGGGCGAAGCAACGACTCGGGCGGCACGTCGATCGGTATCGTGGATCGCCAGGTGAGCCTGCGCCCATCCACCTCCGAGGAGCGTTACCACGACCTCTACAACCTTGGCCTCAGCTGGAGCCTGCTGGATTTCGGTGTCGCCTATTACCGCAACCAGCAGAAGATCGACCAGATCCAGATGGCCGAAGAGCGTCGCCGCAAGGTGGCGCAAAACGTGCTGCAGGACGTGCGCAACGCCTACTGGCGAGCGCTGGCCGCACAACGCCTGATGCCCGAAGTGGACCAGTTGCTGCAGCGGACCAACCAGGCGCTGGATTCCGCCCGCGAGGCGGAGAAACGCGGCATCGCACCGAAGCAAGAACTGCTGGCCTACCAGCGCGCGCTGCTTGATTCCATCTACCTGCTGACCGTTCGCCGCCAGGATCTCGAATTCGCACAGGCCGAGCTATCCGCCCTGATGTCCTTGCCACCGGGTTCGCGCATGGTGCTTGCCGATCAACCGGAGCCGGCGTTGCCGCAACTCGATGCCGACGTCTCCAAGCTGGAACAGCTCGCGCTGCACCAGCGACCGGAAATCATGGAGGAGTGGTATCGCAAGCGCGTGGACGACAACGACCTCAAGATCGCCAAGACTCAGCTGTGGCCGAACGTGTCGATCAGCGCGGGCTATGCGTACGACACCAACAAGTACCTCTACAACAACCATTGGGCCGAAACCGGACTGCAGGTGTCGATCAACCTGCTGCGCCTGCTGCAGTACCCCTCGCTCAACCGCGCGCAGGACGCGCAGCGCAATACCGACGACATGCGCCGCATCGCGCTGTCCATGGCCGTGCTGACGCAGGTGCGCGTGGGCGCCCTGCGTTACCAGCTGGCCACCGACGAACTGGGCTTTGCCGACCAGAGCATGCAGGTGGACAAGCAGCTGTTCGAATACGCCAAGGCGGCCAACGCAACGACCATCGGCTCGCAGCTGGAAGTCATCCGTGCCGAGGGTCGCTACCTGTTGTCGCGCTACCAGCGTGAGGCGGCCTATTCCGATGCACAGGCATCGTGGGGACGCCTGTACAACTCCGTGGGCCTGGACGTGTTCCCCGATGCCGTGGAGGGCTACGACGTCGCCACCCTCGCCAAGGCCATCGAGAAGACCATGACCGGCATGGAGCAGGGACAGCTGAAGAACACCTCCACGGGAGCACCGAGTGGCCAGCAATAAAGCGACGTTGACACCCTTCCTCTGCTGCATGCTCGCCATCGCAGCGCTACCCGCGACAAGCCACGCCGCCGAAGCCACCGCCGATACTTCTTCCGTGCATGTGCTGCTCTCGGCCGATACGGAAACGACGCTGTCAGCCCAGATGAACGGCACGCTGGGCGACATCAAGGTGTCGCTGGGCCAGCGCGTGGCCAAGAACGCGCTGCTCGCCGAGCTCAATTGCGGCGAAGCGCAAGCGCGCGCCCAGGCGGCGGCGGCCGAGCTCGCCATGGCGCGGCAGAACCTCGACGCCAAGCAGGGCATGCAGAAGCTCAATGCCGCCGGCGACATCGAGGTGGCCAACGCCAAGACCGATGTGGCCAAGGCCGAAGGTGCGCGCGCACTGGCCACCGCGCAACGCAATTACTGCTACGTGCGCGCACCATTCGGCGCGCGCATCGCCAAGGTCTACGCGCGCCCCTACCAGACCGTATCCGCCGGTACGCCGCTGTTCGATCTGGTCAGCGACGGGCCGCTGAAGATCCGGCTCAACGTGCCATCCAATCTCATGGCCCAGCTGAAGGTCGGCATGGCGTTCCAGATCCGCGTTACGGAAACCGGCAAGACCTATCCGGCGCACGTCAGCGCCGTCAGCGCGCGCGTGGATGCCGTGGCGCAGACGGTGGAACTGGAAGCTCGCCTGGATGGCGACCAACCCGACCTCATCGCCGGCATGAGCGGCGTGGCACTGCTGCCGGGGCCACGATGACCGAAGCGCTTCCGCCTTCCGCCCTGCTGATGCTTCTGGCGTCGCTGCGCGACCGCGCACTGGCTGCCGATACGCTCAATGCACTGGCCTTTTCGATCGCCAACGACACGTTTCCCTTGCTCAGCTTTCGCCAGGCGTTGGTGTTCGCGCAACGCGGCACCGGCTTTGAACTGCTCTGCGTGTCGGGCCTGGCCAAGCCCACGGAAGATTCGCCCTATCTGGTATGGCTGCGCCCGGCCAGTCGCTGGATCGGCGAGCAGGTGGCCGACGACCAGCCCGCATGGCTGGCACGCGACGCCTGCCAGCCACCCGACGACATCGCCGATGGCTGGACCGAATGGTGGCCCGCAGGCGCGTGGTGCCTGCCCGTGCACAGCAAGCATGGCGAGCGCCTGGGCCTGGTGGTGTACCTGCTCGATGCCGCGCCGGACGACCGCCTGCCTTCCCTGTTGCAAGGGTTGCGCAGCACCTGGGCGTATGCCTGGACGGCGCTTACCGGCAGGCAGAAGCGTCCGCGCTGGCGTCCGACGCGACGGCAACTGGCGGTACTGGGCGCCATCGTCGCGTTGCTGCTGTTTCTGCCGGTGCGCCAGACCGCGCTGGCCCCCGCCGAAGTGGTATCGCGCCAGGCGGAAATCATCAGCTCGCCCATCGACGGCGTGATCGCCCGGATGGACGTCCGTCCGAACCAGCCGGTGAAGGCGGGCACGCCCTTGTTCCAGCTGGACGAAACCACGCTGCGCAGCCGCGCCGACGTGCTGCAGAAGGAAGCGGCCGTCGCCGACGCGGAACTCGTCGCCGCCACTCAGCGCTCGTTTGACAATCCGCAGAGCAAGAATGAACTCACCCTGCTGGATGCGCGTCTGCAGGAGCGCCGCGCCGAACTCGACGGCGTGCGCGCGCAACTGGAACGCACGCGCGTGATGTCTCCGCGCGCGGGCGTGGCCGTGTACAGCGATCCCAACGACTGGATCGGCAAGCCGGTGGTGACCGGCGAACGCATCCTGCGCGTGGCCGATCCCGCCGTGCCGGCGATGCAGATCGAGTTGCCGGTGGCCGACGCCATCGCGCTGGAACCGGGCAGCCAGGTCACCCTGTATCTCGCGGCGTATCCGCTGCAGCCGCTGCACGGCACCATCATCGAAACCAGCTACGAAGCACGACCGAACGACGATGGCATCGTGGCGTATCGCCTGCTCGCCAGCGTCGATGGCTCGCCCGCGCATGCGCGCCTTGGACTGCACGGCACGGCCAAGCTGTATGGCGGACGCGTGCTGCTGGGCTATTACCTGTTCCGCCGCCCGCTGGCGGCTTTCCGCGCGTGGACAGGCTTGTGACGGACTCGGCGCTCGACCTCCCGCTGCCTCCCCTGCGCGACGACCTGCAGTTGTCCGAAGCCGCGGCCGGCCGCGAAGGCGAACCCGCGTGGGTGATCCAGGACAGCGTGGTGAATCGCTTCTATCGCATCGGCTGGCTGGAATTCGAATGCCTGCTGCGCTGGGGCGACACGCCGCGGCAGATCGCCGACGACATCCAGGCGCGCACGCCACTGCATGCCGACGCGGAACAGGTATGGGCCTTCGGCCTGTTCCTGCAACACCACCACCTGCTGCGACCCGGGCCGACCGCCGTGGAACAGATGCGCAAGGCCAGCGAGGGCACGCAATGGCTCACCTGGCGCTGGTGGCTGCATCACTACCTGTTCTTCCGCATTCCGCTGGTGCGGCCCGAGCACTTCCTGCGCTTCATCGCCCGCCACACCAACTGGCTGTTCAACCGCGTGACCGCGGCCATCATCGTGGCCCTGAGCGTGCTTGGCATCGTCATGGTGGCGCATCAATGGGATGAATTCACCCATGCCGTGGTGGATGCGTTTTCCTTTGAGGGATTGATCGGCTTTGCCATCGCGCTGGTCATCGGCAAGACGCTGCACGAGCTGGGACACGCCGTCGTCGCCACGCGCCTGGGCGTGCGCGTGGCGCACATGGGCATCGCCTTCGTGGTGATGTGGCCCATGCTGTACACCGACACCGGCGAAGCGTGGAAACTGCGCAGCGCGCGACAACGGCTGGCCATTGCCTCGGCAGGTGTACTCACCGAAGTCACGCTGGCGGGGCTGTCGACTTTCCTGTGGGCATTGAGTGACCCGGGTGCCTGGCGCAATGCGCTGCTTTATCTGGCCACCACCAACTGGGCTCTGACGCTTGCGCTCAATGCGAGCCCGTTCACGCGCTTCGATGGCTACTTCATCCTCTCTGACCTGCTCGACGTGCCCAACCTGCACGAACGCGCGTCCGCCTTTGCACGCGTGGCCATCCGCCGGCACGTGCTGGGCCTGCAGGAAGCATGGCCCGAGCCGATGGATGCGCCTCGCCGGCGCGCACTGATCGGCTTCGCCCTGGTCACCTGGGTCTATCGCTTCGCCTTGTTTCTCGGCATCGCGGTGGCCGTGTACTACTTCTTCTTCAAGGCGTTGGGCATCGTGCTGTTCGCGGTGGAGGTGACTTGGTTCATCGGGCTGCCCATCGTGCGCGAGTTTCGGCACTGGTGGACCAACCGCCGCGAAGTGCCCGCACGTCGCCGCCACATCGCCTTGGCGATGGGTGCACTCGCACTCGCCCTGCTGGCCATTCCCTGGCGCACCCAGGTCCATGCCTACGCCGTCGCCCGGTCCGGCCTGCAGCAACACGTATTCGCGCCCTTCCCCGCGCGCATCCGCGAAATCCATGCACCCGGCGAAGTGGCGGCAGGCACGCCGTTGGTGGTGCTGGAGCAGCCCGATATCGCCATCAGGATGCGCGGCAGCGAATCGAGCCTGCGCGGTTACCAGGCGCAGCTATCGGGGCTGCTGGCCCAGCCCGGCGGCATCGACCAGCAGTCGGCCACCAGCCAGCGCGTCAACGTGCAGTTGGAGGAAGTGCGGTCCGCGCGCGAGGAAATCGCGCGCCTGACGCTACGCGCGCCCTTCGCCGGGCGATGGATGGACGTCAATCCGGACTGGAAGCCCGGCCAATGGGTCAAGGCGACCGAACCGCTGGGCATCGTTGCCGATCCGCAACGATGGCAAGTGGACGCCTATGTCCCGCAGGAAGAGATCTACCGCATCCAGCCAGACAGCCAGGCGACTTTCTTTCCGGAGGGAAGCGTGGGCGCCATCCATGGCCACGTGGTTTCCGTTGCCAGCTCGCGCACCAACCAGCTCGACCACGTCATGCTTTCGTCGCGTTATGGCGGGCCCGTCGCGATCGCCAGGAAAGGCGATGGCAACGCGCCTTCCTCGGCGCTGTTCCTGGTGGTCATCCAGTTGGACGAACCACCTTATGCGCTACGCGAGCTGCGTGGTCACGCGCAGATCGAGGGCGAACGGCGCAGCTTCCTCATTAGCGGGCTCACGCGACTGGCTTCGGCCGTCATCAAGCAGAGCGGCTTCTGAACGCGTGTCCAGCGCGACTGTCTCGCGCTAGGTATTTTTACGCTTCACCACTGCCATGGGCCGTCAATACGATGACGTGCATCGCGACCTGGCTGGCTCACATGCAAGCGTCGCGCCCCATGCGGTGCGGAACCACATCATGCGAACTTGCCTGTATCGGGCCACGCTCCTGACCGTACCGCTGCTTATCGCAGCGCTGCCCAGCCATGCCACTGAAGGTGCCAGCGGCCTGTACCTGCTGGGCGGCCAGTCGCTCAATGCCGGACTCACGCCGGCGCCGGGCTGGTACGCCTCGCTGGCCGGCGTGCAATACAGCGGTTCGGTGGGTGGTTCCATCCAGGGCGGCGTCAGGGTGGTCGAGCTCAAGAAACGTTCGGACAGCTTCAGTGGCGTGCTGCTGTATGCCCCAAGGACAAAGTTTCTCGGCGGCCAGCTCGCGTTTTCCGTGGGCATGCCCTACGCGTATCTCAGGCTGAGCGGCGAGGTCGGCGGAGCGGTAACGCGGCAACGTTCGGTGAGCGGCACGGGACGAGGCGACACCAGTATCGGCTCGCGGCTCGGCTGGCAAGTCAGCCCCGTATTCACGCACGCCATCGCGCTGACCCTGTGGGCTCCGACGGGCGAATATGCCAAGGGATTCACACCATCCATAGGGCACCATCGCTGGGCGGGCGATATCACCTGGGCCTTCACCTATGTACCGGGCGGGCATCACACCGAACTGTCGGCGGCGATCGGCTACGGCGTCAACGGACCCAACACCGTGACGCACTATCGCAGCGGTGATGAAGTGCACCTGGAACTCGGCATCGGGCAACGCCTCACGCCACGCTTCGAAGTGGGCCTTGCCGGGTACGTCTACCGCCAAGTCAGTGCGGACAGCGGGATAGGCGCATTTCTCGGCCCCCTCGAAGGCCGCGTGAATGGTGCGGGCCCCGCGGTCAACTACGCCTTCAAGGTCGGCACGCACGGCCTGGCCCTGACGGCCCGCTACTACCACGAGTTCGACGCCAAGCGGCATTTCCAGGGCGATCTGGCCCTCGCCTCGGCCACGTTCCGCTTCTAGCAACGCGACGTGACGGCGTAGTGAAGAAGGCAGCGCTTGCGACAAGCCTGTCGATACGCGCCATAATCGGCCCCGCCATGGGGAGCCGGCGCATTGCGCCGACATCGGCTCGACAACCGCCCGACGTATGAGGACTTCCCGTCCAGGGATGGCGTTGCCTTGTGCAGGAGTGGGCACAACGTGGCTGGGCACCAGCCTCCCATCTATCGCGCTCCCGCGCAGGTGAACCTATCCATGCCGCCGCATGGCGGTCAGAGGCACTTCCATTTGCGTGGAGCCCATCATGGCCATCAAACCCATTCCGGTGAGACTTGTAAAACCCAAGGACGGAACAGCGGCTTACCTCAGCGTTGATGTGCCGAGAGATGCAACGGACATACATCAGCACAAAACCGGACAATCCTTGTTTTGGTCCCTTGTTTTCGAAGGCAAGCATGGCAGCTTCAACACTCAGGAGGACCCGGTTTCACCTGGGTTTGCCTGGATTGGAAGCCATCCGTTCCCGGGAATCTTCAGCGCGCCCGTCTTGTTCGAACATGGCCGATTGATGGCAATCACGGACCTGCATGACCGTGAAGACAAGGTTGGAACTTGGTACTACCGGCTCAGTGCGACCATCGATGGTGTCGCTTATCGAACAGCTTTCGAGGAGCCCTATCCAAAACGGGTGTCGCTGCCCCGCCTTCCCGCTGTGAGAGCGCGCAGCACCGCCCCGACGACGGACACGGGCCACAGCCTTGCCGTCCACGCGACCGCCGCCGTCCACGCCATCACCAGCAATCCCACTACCACGGGTACCGGACCCAAGGGCATGACCGGCCGGACAACCAGCAACCCCACCATCAAGAATCGCTAGTACAGAAACACGCGTTTGAGCGAATCGATTGCGTATTCGCGGACCGCACGCACCCACCCAACGATAGGAGAAGCATCATGTATCGTGAAAGCTTCGGCCAATATCTGTCGATTCATCCACTGACGTCCCGCGCCATGGCCTCTCCTCCGGCACCCGCTCCGAGCCCTGCGCCTGCGCCTGCGCCTGCGCCAGCCCCAGCCCCTGCGCCCCAGAAGCCGGCGACAACAAGCAATCCACTGATCAAGAACCGGTAGGGTCAACGGCGCAGGTCTCATGGTCCGGCGGTGGCGGTCCGTGAAAACGGCATGAAAGGACCGCACCACCCAATGCCGTGTACGGCGCAGCGTTTGGCCGTCCAGAAGGCCCATTGCCTTGAATGCCGTGTTAGTCTGCGCGGCAGGGGAGCCAGCCGTTTGCCTGCATCGGCGCTGGCCCAGCTTTACCGCCGCCCGTGATTGAGGATTTCCCGGCAACGGACTGCACTGCTTGTACAGGAGTGCGACTCGTCATGGCGCAGGATCCCGGCGTGCCGGAATTCCGGTATCGCGCATTCATCAGCTATAGCCACCAGGATAAAGCCTGGGCGGACTGGCTGCATCGCGCACTGGAAAATTATCGAGTTCCCCGTCGACTCGTCGGGCAGACCACAGCGGCCGGCGTCATTCCACGCAGGCTCTTGCCCATCTTCCGTGATCGCGATGAATTGGCGAGTGCCACCGATCTTGGCCGCAAGGTCAACGAGGCGCTGGCGCTATCGGAAAACCTGATCGTGATTTGCTCGCCTCACTCGGCCAGGTCACAGTGGGTCAATGAAGAAATTCTTTCCTACAAGCGCCTAGGGCGAAGTGAACAAATCTTCTGCGTTATTGTAGGCGGAGAGCCCAACGCCAGCATGTTGCCTGGCCGAGCGGAAGAAGAATGCTTTGCGCACGCGTTGCGCTTCCAATGGCGCAATGGCTCGTTGAGCGGGGAACGTACAGAACCCATCGCCGCGGATGCCAGGCCCGGCAAGGATGGCCGGCATCACGCCAAGCTCAAGCTGATCGCCGGAATTCTGGACATTGGCTTCGACCAGCTAAGACAACGCGAGCAGCAGCGGCACCAACGACGCCTTGCAGCCGTGGCAACGATCGCCGTATCCATCATGCTCGCGACCTCGACCCTCGCGCTCGTCGCGATGCATGCGCGTCGCGTCGCCGATCGCGAACGCAACCAGGCAGAGAACCTGGTGGGCTTCATGCTGGGCGACCTCAACGAGAAGCTTCGTCAGGTCCAGCGACTGGATATCATGGAAGCCGTCGACGACCGCGCAATGGCATATTTCCAATCCCTGCCAAACGATGACGTGACCGATACATCGCTCGAGCAACGCACCAGTGCCCTGGAACGCATTGGCAGCATCAGAGTCGACCAAGGCAAGCTCGACGCAGCGATGCAATCTTATGAGGCGGCATTACAAGTCGCCCGGCCGCTGGCGGAGCGATCGCCAAACCACATCGGGAGGCAGGTAGCGTATTCACGCATCCTCACCTACATCGGCATGACGGCATGGATGCGCGGCAATATCGACGAGGCGCAAAAACACTTCGTGCGGGCGCAGGACGTGCTCTCGCACACGCCGCAAGCGCAGACCAATGACGCGCTTCTTCAGCAGTGGGCGGCGATCGACAATGACCTTGGCCACGTACTGGAATCACGTGGCCAGCTGGATCTTGCCACCTCGCAATACCGCAGCATGTTGGCGCACTGCCAGGCTTTAACCAGTCTTCCCAACCCCAAGACCGCATGGCGCGAAATACTGGGTGAAGCGCACAACAATCTCGGCAAGATGGCCTTGCTTCGCGGTGATCTCGCCACTGCCATTGCCGAATACCGTTCGGATGACGCCATTGAAACGGCATTGAGCCTTCGCGATCCAAGCGACCATGAGCAGCGGGACAACATGGTCCGCGTTCGCGCAATCCTGGGTCGCACCCTGGCGCTTGCCGGCGATGTCGAGGTGGGCGCGACTTACATGCAGCAAGCGATCGACGGGGCGATGGAGCTTGATCGCTTCGATCCAAATGCCACAGACATACGCGAGAAGATAGCACTGTATTCCAGCCAGCTCGCTCGGCTTCGTCGATTATCCGGTCAACTCGACGAGGCACGGCGACTAAACACCCGCGCCGTGGACATTCTCACCGAACTGACCCGCAAAGATACGAGCAATGCCGACTGGCAGCGTGATCTGGCCGAGGCACAACTGGAACTGGCCGCGCAGTTCCAAGCCGAAGGACACAACGCTATCGCGCACGAGCAGGCCAAACGAGCCTTCGACACCATCGGTCCGTTACGAGCGAATCAGCCCGACGACCGCGCCCTTCTACTGGATAGCGTCCACGCACGCCTGATGATGGCGAACACCACAACCGACGCGCAGCGCGCCCTGCAATGGCGTCAAGAGGCACTGAAGGATATCGAGGCGACCTCGGCCGGCGCGGATGACCCCCGACTCGTTGCACTGCGCGTCGCCACCTTGCTCAGCCTGGACAGGCAGGCCGACACCGAGCCGTACGTGCGCAAATTATGGACAACCGGTTATCGCGACCTCGGCCTTCTGGCCTCGCTCAAGAAGTACAACATCGAATACCCGGCCAACCCCGAGTTTCAGCTGCGCATGCAGGCCGAAGCAAGGCAATGAGTAACGCGATTTGCATCAGGGGATCGATTTCCAGCGCAACCATGAGGAACCCGCCATGCCAAACCTCCTGAAGGTCAAACTCGACGAAACCACAAATCCGTGGACAGTCGATGTGGAACAGAAAGACGACGCCAATCATGTTCCACGCGGAAGTTCTTCCCAGACCATTACCTGGCAGCTCCACGGCAACGCGGCAGCGGGTGACATCGCGTGGGTGGAATGGATCATCCAGCCGCCGAGCGGCGTATTCGGAACACCGAACATCAGCCACAACGGCAACGTGTTGACGATAAGCGACTTGAACGACAGCGTCGCCAGTACCGGGGACTGGCCCTACCAGATTTCTGTCACGCTCAACCACCAGACCTATTACACGCCAACCGACAGCGACGACGGCACTACCAGCAACCCGACCATCAAGAACAAATAACCTCTTCGTGTATTTCAGGGAACATCCGCACCAGAGCCTTGGGGGAGGCTCGCAAAGGTCCCCCAAGGCTGCCATCCAGCGCTTCGGATGGCGAAAGATCACCGCCCATCTCGGGAGCCAACATGACGCCTCTGGTCGTCGGAGTCACCAGTCACCGCAATATCCCCGCGAGCGAGTTGGAGCCGATAGGTCAGCGCGTGGCGGCCTTCTTTGCCTTGCTGCAGCGGGAGTTTCCTGGTCTGCCGCTGTGCCTGCTTTCGGCGCTGGCCGAGGGTGGCGACCAGTTGGTGGCGCGCGAGGCATTGGCGGCAGGAGCCCGGCTGATCGCACCGCTGCCGATGCCGCTGGACATGTACCTTGAGGATTTCGGCTCGCCTTCAGCGCGCGCCGATTTCGAGTCGCTTTGCGCGCAGGCCGAGCTTATTCCCTTGCGATTGCCACGCAGCCAATCACACCAGTCGGTTTCGATGCCGGGCGCAGCGCGAGACAAGCAATACGCGAAGTCTGGCGTGTTCATCGCCAGCCATTGCCACATCCTGCTGGCCATCTGGGATGGCAAGGACACCGGGCGCTTCGGTGGCACCGCGCAGATCGTCAACTACCATCTCAACGGAACCCTGCCAGGGCTGGTGGAACGTCATCGCGAGGCGCGCCACGTGCTCGGCAGCGGCGACGAGCGCCTGCTGTACCACATCGTGTGCTCGCGCGACGACAACCATGGCGACGTCGCGCCGGGATTGAAGCCCTTGCAGACCTTCTGGCGCAGTGGCGACATCACCACCTCGCAGGAGGAACCGCCGCAGGAATTCCGCCAGACCTTCATCCACATGGCGGAGTTCAACGAGGACTGGAGCAAGTACGAGGCAGAGATCGAATCCCCGTGCAACCTCGGCCAGACGCCGCGCGAACTCAACGACAACGAACCCATCAGCCGCCTGTTTCGCGCATCGGACTGGCTCGCCATCCATTTCCAGCGACGCGTGCTGCTGGCCTTGCGCGTCACCTACGTGATCGCTGCCCTGATGGGCATTGCCTTCGCGTTCTACGCGCACCTGTCCGAGCAGAACTTCCTCATCTACATGTTCCTTCTGCTGTTCGCACTGGGCGGCCTTACCGCCCTGCTCGCCCGGCGCCGCGGCTGGCATCGCAAATACCTCGACTACCGCGCGCTGGCCGAAGGACTGCGCGTGCAGGCTTATTGGAGGCGCGCCGGCATCTCGGCCAGCGGTGACCATGAGTTCTCGCACGACAACTTCCTGCAGAAGCAGAACATCGAACTGGGATGGATTCGCCACGTGATGCGCGTTGCGGGCATCGAACCCATCCGCGGCGCCGACGTGCATGGCCCGGAAGCCGTGGCGCGTGTGATCCACGAATGGGTGGGCGAGTCGGGCACCGGCGGCCAACTCCATTACTTCGAGCGCAAGACCCTCGAACGCACCGGCCTGCACCACATCACCGAAACCGTCGGTCTCGTCAGCCTGTGGGGTGGCATCAGCATCAGCGTATTCCTCGCGCTGTTCGCGCTGCGCCTGCCGGAACAAGCCAAGAACTCGCTGGTGATGGTGATGGCGGTGCTGTCCATCGTTGCCGCGGTGCGTGAGGCCTACTCCTACCGCAAGGCCGACAAGGAACTCATCCGGCAATACCGTTTCATGCAACGCATCTTCAGCAGTGCACGCGCGGCCCTGGACCGCACGGACGATCCAGCCAAACAGCGCGAAATCCTGCTGGCCCTGGGCGACGCCGCACTCACGGAACACGCCGAATGGACCCTCATGCACCGCGAGCGCGATGTGGAGCACAGCAAGTTCTGAACGGGCGGCGGACGTGCCATCGCTCGCATGCACATGGCCATGACGTTTCCTCCACGGTTCCCGTTACCGGGAAACCGGAGGATAGGAGCCGGGCAAACCGCCTGGCCCGCGCAATCACGCATGGCAAAACAACGAAGCAAGCTGGTGACCACGATCTTCTCCACCGTGGAAGCGTTCAGCGACGATGAGCTGATGACGCGCGCCGCGGCGCTGGCGTTCTATGCCGCGTTGTCCTTCGCGCCGCTGTTGCTGCTGCTGGTGTGGACCATCTCGGTGATCCAGCCATCATGGGTGGCCAGCCTGACCGACATGCTGTCGGGCATCGTGGGAAGCCGCGCAGCGGCGGCGATCAACGACGTGGTGATCTCCGCGCGTGCGCATCCCCAGCTTGGCAGCGTGGCGGGCCTTGTCGGCACCGGCATCACGCTGTTCAGCGCGTCGGCCGTGTTCGCCCAGTTGCAGGGAACACTCAACCGCGTGTGGCACGTCAAGCCAAAGCCTGGCGCGGCGATTGGCGCGTGGCTGCGTGCGCGCGCCCACGCTTTCGCGCTGCTGGTGGGCGTCGCCTTCCTGCTGATCATTTCCTTCGTGGTGAGCGCCACCATCCAGGCACTGATGCCGGGCCAGGATGGTGTGTGGAAGACCATGGAATACGGCGTGTCCGTACTGGTGTTCGTGGTGGCCTTCGGGGCGATGTACAAGGTGCTTCCGGATGCAGCCATCGAGTGGACCGACGCCGTGACGGGCGCGCTCATCACCACCCTGCTGTTCCTGCTGGGCAAATACGCCATCGACTTCTACATCGCACACGCCAACGTTGGCGGCGCCTATGGCCCGGCCGCCGCCTTCGTCGTGTTGCTGACCTGGGTGTACTACTCCTCGATCATCATGCTGATCGGCGCCGCGCTGACACGCGCTGTCGCCGAAGCGCGCGGCAAGCCCATCCGGCCCAGCGAACATGCGGTGGAAATCGAGGCCACGCTCGCGGAAGTGAGCGAGCCGGGCGGCGCGCCCAAGAAGGGCGGCGATAGCGAAGCGGATCCGCCGCGCCACTAGATCAGGCGGCCAGCTGCCTCAGTGCGATGTTCATGGCGATGCGATAGCTCGTCGCCAGGTCGCCATGGATCACGATAGTGGCCAGCGGTGCGCCATGCGGCAGATGCGTCTCTTCCAGCGTCTCCGCGTCATCGTCGTGCACTTCGATATAGGGCGAGGCCAGTTCGCCCAGCGCATCATGCAACCCTTCCTCCGGATGGATGCGTGCCTCGTGGGCCAATTCGCCAGGATCGATCAGGATGAACTCGGCATCGCGCTCGCGAGCAGTGCGCAATTGGGTCACCAGGTCGCGTAAACCTTGGCATCGGCAGACCTCCAGCGTTCGCCCTGCCATGCGTGCCAGCGACTGAAGCCCTGCCATCCCTTCGCCGCCCGGCAGCGAAGCACGAGAATGAGGTCCTTGCATGATGAGAATGGACACTCTGGCATTCGCCTGATGCAGTTGCCTGCGATGGATGCATGGTGTCGCCGGCGGGAGTAAAAATGGTGCAAGCCGATGGCGAGGCGACGTAAATTCTGCGCAATTTTGCTTACGTCGAACGCGAGCGCCGCGCTATCCTCGCTGGCGCCATGTTGTCGTGGCGCCTGGATTGCCGGGATGCACCAACCCTCCATCAAGCATGAGCATCCAAGCAGCCTCACGATGCATCCTCACCCTCGGATCACTTGATCAACCAAGGCAACCGCCATGCTCCATGACATGCGCGCCATCGTCGTGATGGGCGTCACCGGCTGCGGCAAGACCAGTGTCGCCACGGCATTGGGCGAACGCTTGGGCGCCTGCCTCATCGAAGGCGACGCATTCCATCCCGCGTCGAACGTCGAAAAGATGCGAGCTGGCACACCACTGGATGACCGCGACCGCCAGGGTTGGCTCGAACAGCTGGGCCGCGAGCTTATCCATGCGCTCGCCTCGCACGACCGCGCCATGCTCACCTGCTCCGCCCTCAAGCGCCGCTATCGGGACACCTTGCGTAACGCCGTGCCCAACCTCGGCTTCGTCTTCCTCAAGCTTTCACCGGAGGACGCCATCCAGCGCGTTTCGCATCGCCGCGGTCATTTCATGCCCGCATCGCTGGTGGACAGCCAGTTTCGCGATCTCGAGCCGCCCGTGGGCGAGCCTCGCGTGCTGACGGTCAACGCGCTCGATTCCCTCCCGGTCATTGTCGAACGGGTGGCAAGCTGGTGGCATGCCCCCGGCGTTGCGGCACCGGGTTCCACTGCCGGCAGCTGAAGCCTGGCTCACCCGCGCCGCGCAACCTTCCGCGACTTGGTCGGCACTCACCCGAGCGAGGCTCTCTCGGCTTGCC
>NZ_DASRZX010000158.1:0-7714 GCF_035685885.1 Dyella sp.
TGCCCGCGCATGACTTCAGCCGGTTACCCCTGTTCGGTGCACGCGAAGCACTCAACGGACAGGGCGACGACGAAGGTGCCGAATCGGTCGATGGTCCGTCGCCGGTCGGTTCCGGCAGCAATGCGCAACCCGTGCCGCCGCGGCCGCGCCCCACCGGCACCAAGGTGGATGCGACCACCAGCTACACGCAGGCCGCGTTGCAGGCCGGGTATCTGTCGGGCCTGGGCATCGTGGCGCGGATGCAGGTGCTGCCCGACAGCACGACATGGGATGGCAATGAGGTCGTCGAATCGTTGCAGCAAGTGTCCTCGACGTGTCCGGACACGCTCACGCGGCCGGGGCCGTGCAACGGTCATTCACACTTCCCGATCGGCGCGAAGCTTCGCGCTCGTGGCGTGCGGCCGGAGCAGCCCGCGATGCGTAATCGTTTCTACGACATACACACCTCGCAATCGGAGGACGTGAGCTTCCTCCACGACGCCACGCGTAACCCCAAGGGTATCGATTCGTGTGAATCGGTGTGTCGGCAGGATTATTCGTATGACGGCGTGGTGATCGGTTCGCACAGCATCCGCCGTCAGTTTCGCAAGGGAAAGGTCAACAACCACGACGTCACCATCATTGATGTGACGAAGACAGACCTCGCCCCGGCGGCTACCGGCAATCAGCAGCAAGGCAACCTTGGAGGCGGCAGTGGCAGTGGTTCGCCACCATCAGGCAGTGGAGGAAAACCATGAGCAGCTTCCACGGTTCCCCCCGCATCCTCAAGGGCGGCATCGTGCTGATCGATCCCGACAGTTCGCAGGTGCTGCGCGTGATCACGTTGCAATACAACCCCGATTCCATCACGCGTTCCCTGCAGGTGCAGGCGATGGGGGCGAGTGGTGATCGTTCGGAGGTGTTGCGACTGAAGGGGCCGCCGGTGGAGACGATCAAGCTCGACGCCGAGATCGATGCGTCCGACCAGCTGGAGTTTCCCGATCAGAATCCGGTGACGACGCAGTCGGGCGTGTTTGCGCAGCTGGCCGCGCTGGAAACGATGATCTATCCCACCAGCGCGCAGTTGAACGCAAACGACACGCTGGCGCAGATCGGCACGCTGGAAATCATCCCGATGGAAACGCCCTTGGCGCTGTTCGTGTGGAGCCAGACACGCATTCTTCCCGTGCGTGTGACGGAGCTGAGCATCACCGAGGAAGCCTTCGACACGGCGCTCAATCCGATTCGCGCCAAGGTCAGCCTTGGGCTGCGCGTGCTCTCGGTGGACGACGTGCCCACCGGGCACAAGGCCGCCAGCCTGTTCATGAGTTACCTGCAGCGCAAGGAGCAATTGGCGAAGACCGCGCCCGCCATGCCGCTCTCCGCGCTCGGCCTGACAGGAGTGCCGTGATGGCCACGAACTTTTCTCCCACCAGCCGCTACGCGTTGACGCCAACTTGCACGTACGTGCGTGCCGACGGCACGCCCATCGTGTACCTCAGGCGTCGCATGGTGCCGGCGCCCGAGAACTTCGCGCTGCTGCAGTGGCATCGCGTCACGCAGGGTGAGCGGTTGGACAACATCACGGCGAAATATCTCGGCGATCCGGAACAGTTCTGGCGTCTGTGCGATGCCAATCGCGCGTTGCGCCCGGAAGAACTCACCGAGACGATAGGGCGGCGCATCGCCATCACCTTGCCCGAGGGCATCCCCGGGGTGCCGCATGCTTAAGGGCGTGCACCTAACGCTGATGGTCGGGCCGGTGGTGCCGATTCCGGTGCCGCAGATCGTGCTCGACGCGCTTACGCAGGTGGAGGTGGTGCAGCCTGACGAAGCAGCCGGCGCGTTCACGCTGCAGTTCACGCTGAGCGTGCAGTCGCCGTTGCACACGCTGTTCCTGTTGAGCGGCGGGGGCGTGGTGCCGCTGTTGCGCGTGATCCTGATCGCCACCATCAACGGCACGCCGCAGGTGTTGATCGACGGCGTGGTCAACAAGACCACGGTAGCGCCGGGGGCCGACCAGCGCCATGCGAGCCTCAACGTGATGGGCGATGACCTCACCACGGTGATGCAGAAGCTGGAATTCTCCGGCCTGCCGGGTACGCCGTATCCGGCGATGCCCGCCGAGGCGATCGTGGCGCTGCTGTTGGCCAAGTACGCGTTCCTTGGCGTGGTGCCGCTGATCATTCCCAGCATCGCCATCGACGTGCCGATTCCCACCGACCGCATTCCCACGCAGCAGGGCAGCGATCTCGATTACATCCGCATGCTCGCCGAGCAGGTGGGCTATGTGTTCTACATCGATCCAGGTCCTGTGCCCGGCATGAGCACGGCGTACTGGGGGCCGAAGATCAAGGTCGGCGTGCCGCAGCCCGCGCTCAACGCGGACATGGATGCGGGCAGCAACGTGGAGAATCTCAGCTTCAGCTACAACGGCGACGCACGCAGCCTGCCGCTGGTCTACATCCAGAACCAGCAGACCAAGGTGCCGCTGCCGATACCCATTCCCGACATCGGCCCGCTCAATCCGCCGCTGGGTTTGATCGATCCGCCGCCGCAACGCCTGCGGCCGCTGCCCGAAACGGCGAAGTACTCGCCGACGCGCGCGATGCTTCTGGGCATGGCCGAAGCGGCGAAGTCGGCCGATACGGTGACGGGGACGGGCAGCCTCGACGTGACGCGTTATGGCCGCATCCTCAAGCCACGGCAACTGGTGGGCGTGCGTGGCGTGGGTCCGGCTTTCGACGGTTTGCATTACGTGTCCGAAGTGCGCCATTCGATCAAGCGTGGCGAGTACAAGCAGAGCTTCAGCCTCTCGCGCAAGGGACTCATCTCCACCTTGCCGCTGGTGCCGCCATGAGCAGGTACTACGGCAAATACCGCGGCACGGTGCTGCAGAACGTGGATCCGCTGCAGCTGGGGCGCATCCAGGCGATGGTGCCCGATGTGTCGGGCATGCTGCCATCGAGCTGGGCGCTGCCGTGCGTGCCCGTCGCGGGCAAGCAGAGCGGTGTCTATGTGGTGCCGCAGGTCGGGGCAGGCGTGTGGATCGAGTTCGAGCAGGGCGATCCGGATTATCCGATCTGGACCGGCGGCTTCTGGGGCGTGGCGGCGGAAGTGCCGGCGCTGGCACTGGCAGGCAATCCCGCAAGCCCCAGCATCGTGCTTGGTTCGGGACTGCAGAACACCTTGTGCATCAGCGACGTGCCCGGCCCCACCGGCGGCATCATGATCAAGAGCACCACGGGCGCGATGATCGTCGTGAACGACGTGGGCATCACCATCTCCAACGGCAAGGGCGCCACCATCGTGCTGGCCGGCCCCACCGTAACCATCAACAACGGCGCGCTGGTCGTGACGTAGGGAGACTGACCGATGCCTGGATTCCTCATTCATGTCGGTGCCACGGTCCTGTGTTCCCACGGGGGACAGGCCCAGGCCATGACGCCGAATCCGCGCGTGACGGTGAGCGGACAACCCACGGTCACCATCGCCGGGCCATGGCTGGTGGCTGGTTGCGCGTTGCCACCGCCGCCGGCAGCGAACGGACCCTGCATCACCGCGCAGTTCGTGAGCTCCGCGACGCGCGTCACCTCGAACGGCCAGCCGCTGCTTTGCTTCGACAGCCAGGCGATCTGTGCACCCACCGGCACGCCGTTGCTCATCGTCGCCAGCCAGATGCGCGCCAGCGCCATGTGAGGATGCCATGGACCCCGCGATCAACATCGACTTTCCCTATCACTTCGACCATTCGGGCCGCACGGCGTCGCCGGACTATGACGACCACGTACGCGACCTGATCGAACAACTGCTGTTCACCAGCCCCGGCGAGCGCGTGAACCGGCCAGACTTTGGCAGCGGCCTGCTGCAGATGGTGTTTGCACCCAACAGCCCGGAAGTGGCAGCGGCCCTGCAGTTCACCTTGCAAGCAGCGCTGCAGCGATACCTGGGTGATGTCATTGGCGTCAACGCGCTGGATGTGACCGCCATCGATGCCACCTTGACGGTGGAGCTCAGCTACGTGGTGCTGGCCACGGGCGAGGCGCGCACGGACAGCTTCAGCCGGAGCGCGCCATGAACACCATCGACAGTGCACCGTCGTCGTTGGGCATCAGCTGCCAGTTGTCGCCCGCCTGCAGCGACGACCTGCGTCGCGAGAAGGTGCGGCTGGAGGGCAAGCTCAACGGCATCGACTTCGTCGAAGTGGGCGATGACGGTGTTTCCCTCTGCGTGCACCTGTTTGGCGACATACCGCCGGACATCGCGGTGGGCAACGTGCGCATCAGCGGTGGCGACCGCATCACCGGCCTTCATGCGCTCAGCGTCAACGAAGAGCACGAGCCGGACATGCACGACGATGTCTGCCTGCGCGTCGTGCTGGATCGCGAAGGCGATCACTCGGCGTATTGCCTGTGCCTGGTCGATGCATCGTCGGGCGACGATCCGGCCAGCTGGCGGGCGTATCCCGGGTTCGATCCGCGCTATGCCTGCGCGCCGGTGCGCTTTCGTCTCAATTGCGCGAAGAACGTCGATTACGCCGCCACCACGCCATGCATGAAGCCGGCGCCAACGCTGCCGGACATCAACTATCTCGCCAAGGACTATGCCAGCTTCCGGCAACTGTTCCTCGATCGCATGGCGATCACCGTGCCCGGATGGCAGGAGCGCCACGTGCCCGATGTCGGGGTGGCGATGGTGGAAGTGATGGCGTATGTCGCCGATCACTTGAGCTACTACCAGGATGCCGTGGCAACAGAGGCCTACCTCGCCACGGCGCGGCGCCGCATTTCGGTGCGCCGGCACGCGAGACTGGTGGACTACCGCATGCACGAAGGCTGCAATGCGCGTGCCTTCGTGACGCTTGCGCTGGATGCCGGCGAACAGACGCTCGTGCTCGACCAGTTGTTGCTGCTGGTGCCGCCGCCTGGGCAGACGGGCGTTACGCCAGGTGCCATCGATGCCAAGACGCTGGAAGCGGTGCGCGCACAGGGTGCACTGGTGTTCGAACCGATGCCGCTCGACGGCGCGCAAACCATCATCGTAGTGGCAGCGCAAAGCAGCATCCGGCTCTATACCTGGGGCAATCAACGATGCTGCCTGCCACGCGGCAGCACGCAGGCGGTGCTGCTGGATGCGCCGCTGCCCGCGCCACCGGTGACGACGCCTCCCGCGGAAACACCTCCCGCCGGAACGCCTCCCGATGGCACGCCGGGCAATACGCCGGTGCCGCAGGTGAAGTCCGCTGCGGTAAACGTGCCGCAGCGTGCGCTCAAGCTCAAGGTCGGCGACCTGTTGATCTTCGAGGAAGTGCTGGGCGTGTCCACCGGCAATCCGGCGGACGCCGATCCGACGCATCGCCATGCGGTGCGACTCACGGCCGTGCAGGAGCTGATCGATCCGCTGGATGGCAGCCTGCTGCTGCAGGTGAGCTGGGATGCGTGCGATGCCTTGCCGTTTGATCTGTGCCTCTCCGTGCGTCTGCCGTCGCCGGATTGCCGCTGGATCGACGACGTAAGCCTGGCACGTGGCAACGTGCTGCTGGTCGATCATGGCGATCACTTGCCGGGGCAGTGTCAGTGCGATGCGCTGTGCGCGCCGCCGGATGCCATCGACGATGTGGACTATCCGGGGCTGTCCAGCGCGATGGCCGCCGTGCCCGATGCCTGCACGCGTTGCATGGCACTGAAGGAGGAATGCTGGCTGGTGCCCGGCGGTGCGCAATATACCTGTTGCGTCTGCGATGACGCCGTGCAGGACGTGATCCGCCCGGCGGGCGATTCCGGTCATGCACTGGCCAGTGCGCCGTTGACCTGGGCAGAACCGTTGCCGGCCGGTCCAGGCGTACCGGTGTGCCAGCTGCTGTCGCGCGATCCGCGACAGGCACAGCCGCAGCTCGCGGTGTATGGCGGACGGCTGGACGAGGTGCTGGTGAGCGGCACGCCTGATGCACGCTGCTCGTGGGTGGTGCGTTACGACCTGCTGGAAAGCGGCACCGACGATCGTCATTTCGTGGTGGAAGTGGACGACGACGGCGTGGCGCATCTTCGCTTCGGCGATGGCACGCTGGGGCAGCAGCCACAAGCAGGCGATTTCTTCCGCGCCTTGCCGCGCATCGGCAATGGCAGCGCGGGCAACGTGGGCTGCGACAGCATCGTGTGGCTGGCCGTGAAGAACGACACGCCGCCGGTGGGCATCGTGCCGCGCAATCCGTTGGCGGCCGCCGGTGGCACCGATCCGGAGAGCCTGGCCGAGGTGAAGCTGTATGCGCCCGGCGCCTTCCGCGCTTATCCCTTGCGGGCCATCACCGCCGATGATTACGCCATGTTCGCGGCACGCGAGCCTGCGCTGCAGGGTGCCTCCTGCCAGCTCGCATGGAACGGCAGCTGGTATGAAGCCGACGTGGTGGTCGATCCGCGCGGCGCGGAAGCGCTTGCCGCGTCGTTGGCGTCCACGGTGAAGCGTGACCTGCAACCGTACCGCCGCATCGGGCATGACGTGGCCGTGCTGGCCGCGCGCTACGTGCCGTTGTTGATCGAACTGCACGTCTGCGTGCTGCCCGATTTCCTGGTGGCACTCGTCAAGACCGAGCTGCTGGATCGTTTCACTTCCGGTCTGCGTAGCGACGGCCTGCCGGGCTTCTTCCATCCGGATCGGTTGTTGCTTGGCGCTTCTGTCTACGGAAGTGCGCTGATCGCCGAAGCACAGGCTGTTGTCGGTGTCGCCCACGTCGAGCTGGTCACGCTCGCACGCGCGGAAGGCGGCGTGTCGGGCGACGTGCCGGCCGATGGCCTGTTGTCCATGGCATCGGTGGAGATCGCGCAGGTCGACAGCAGTCCCGACCATCCGGACCGCGGCTCCATCACATTCATCATGGGAGGTGGCCGATGAGCTGCTGCAGCGTCTGTGGCCAGCACGCCTGCGCCTGCGGATGTGGCGCCAGCGAACGCACGCCGCTTTCCCTCTACAACCGGCCGGGGCTCGGCAGCCTCGCGTATCGCGTGGGAACCTATGCCGACTTCTTCGCGACCATGCAGATGGACCTGAGTTCGTCCGCGCTGCCGGCATTGGCAGGATTGCGCACGCGTGAGCTGGACGATCCTTCCATGGCGCTGATCGATGCATGGGCCATCGGCGCCGACGTGTTGAGCTTCTACCAGGAGCGCATCGCCAACGAAGGTTACCTTCGCACGGCGACGGAGCGCTGTTCCGTGCTGCAGCTGGGTCGGTTGGTGGATTACCGTTTGCGTCCCGGCGTGGCGGCGAGTGTCTATCTGGCCTACACCATCGATGACAACTCGCCGCCAGTGACCATTCCCCTGGGCGCCAAGGCGCAGTCCGTGCCGGCGCCGGGCGAGCAGATGCAGACCTTCGAGACGGCGGAGTCGCTGGATGCGCGACACGAATGGAACGTGCTGAAGCCGCGGCAGACCCAGCCGCAGAACATCACGCTGGACAACATCGCCTCGCTCGATCAGTTATGGCTCGCCGGCGCCAATACCCAGCTCAAGCACAACGACAAATTACTGTTCCTGTTTGGCGCGCTGGCAACGGGCACCACGGCGATGCGGCTGGTGGACTCGGTGGACGTCCAGCAGACCGATCCGGCCACCGGCGCCATACTGCCAGCTGCCGACCAGCGCAGCCGCATCCGCCTGCAGGCGATGGATGCAGCCACCGTGGCGATCATTGCCGCCGCCAATCGCGCCGTCGTCGCGCTGGCATCGGGCGACGCGCG
>NZ_DASRZX010000159.1:0-40092 GCF_035685885.1 Dyella sp.
CGCGGCGGATGGCTTTCCAGGCCGGACGAGTCAATTTTTGAACTGGTGGGTATTGACTTAGGCGCACCCGGGCGTATTATTTGTACTCGCTAGTTCTTTATTGAACTCAGCCCGCCGCCCCGGTATCGGTACTCCCTCCCCCTCCCCCCGTCCGATACCGGGGTCTGGCCTTTTCTCCTTCCCCTTGCTTGCTCGATATCGCGCGGTGGACTCCGCGGGCTGACGCGTGCTCCGATAACCCGGTCGCGGGCGCTCGAAGGAACGTGCATGTCGCCGGATCTTGGATTGTTGCTGGTGTGCATGCTGGCCGTGGGTTTCCTCGCCCAGTGGCTGGCGTGGCGGGTCAGGCTGCCGGCGATCCTGTTCCTGCTGCTGGCGGGCATCGTGATGGGGCCGGTGGTCGGGGCGTTGCAGCCGGACCGTCTGCTGGGGCCGCTGCTGTTTCCGATCGTGTCGCTGGCCGTGTCGGTGATCCTGTTCGAGGGCAGCCTCACCCTGCGCTTCAGCGAGCTGCCTGATATCGGCCACGCCGTGCGCGGTCTGGTGACCTATGGCGCCATCGTCGCAGTACTGCTGCTGGGCGTGGCCGCGCATTACCTCGCGGGACTGAGCTGGGAAGTGGCGCTGTTGTTTGGCGCACTTACCTGCGTGACGGGGCCGACCGTGATCGCGCCGATGCTGCGCACCGTGCGCCCGAACGCGCGCATTGCAAATACGCTGCGCTGGGAAGGCATCGTGATCGATCCGCTGGGCGCGCTGTTTGCCGTGCTGGTGTACGAAGCAATCGTCTCGCGCCAGCAAGGCCACACGGTCGGTGTCTTCATCGCGGTCCTCGTGTGCGGCGTGGTGGTGGGCTTGTTGACGGCGATGCTGCTGGCGTTTCTGCTGCGGCGACAGCTGATTCCCGAGTATTTGCAGAACTACGGCACGCTGGTCGCGGTATTGCTGGCGTTCTCGCTGTCGAACACTCTCACGCATGAATCGGGCCTGTTGGCGGTGACCGTGATGGGCATGGCGCTGGGCAACATGCGCGGCGTGCACATCGACGACATCCTGGATTTCAAGGAAAACCTCACGACGCTGCTGGTGTCGAGCCTTTTCATCCTGCTGGCGGCGCGGTTGGCGTGGCCGTTGCCGCCGGGCGTGTTGTGGTCGGGGGTCGCGATCTTCATCGTGGCGCAACTGATCGTGCGCCCTGTCACGGCGACGTTGGCCACCATCGGCAGCACGTTGAACTGGCGCGAACGCGCGCTGATTGCTTGGGTGGCGCCACGCGGCATCGTCGCGGCGGCGGTATCGGCACTGTTCGCGCTCAAAATGGATGCGCTGGGGCTCGATGGCGCCAAGCAGCTGGTGCCGCTGGTGTTCATCCTGATCATTGGCACGGTGGTGTTGCAGAGCGCCACGGCGCGTCCCTTGGCACGCTGGCTGAAGGTGGCCGAGCCCGATCCCACCGGCGTGTTGATCTACGGCGCGGACGCTGCGGCACGCCTGGTAGCTCACTCGCTGATCGATGCAGGATTTCGCGTGATCGTGGCCGACGAGCAATGGCGCGATCTGCATGCCGCGCGCATGGAGGGGTTGCCCACGTTCTACGGGCATCCGGCGACGGCGTATGCCGAGCGTCATCTGGATCTCACCGGCATGGGCCGCCTGCTCGCCATGTCGGCCAATCGTGAGCGCAACGCGCTGGCCTGCGTGTATTACCGCCAGGAATTTGGTCGCGGCCGCGTCTATCGCCTGCTCAATGAAGACACGCATGACGCGCACGAGCGCACGCAATGGGGAGGCCACCTGCTGGCACCCGCGTTGTTCGCCGCGGACATGACGCACGAGAGGTTTGCCGAGCGCCTGGCGGAGGGTTGGCTGACCAAGGCGACACGCCTGACCGCGACCTTCGATTGGCCGCACTTCATCGAGCAGTACGGCTCCAGCACGGTATTGCTGTTTGGCGTGGAAGAAAAAGGCGCCTTGCGGGTTGCGTCCATCAAGCGAGAGCTCGAGCCCCGGCCGGGTTGGCTGGTGATCGCACTGGTGCCGCCGGAAAACCTGCGTCCGGTCGGCTGAATCACACGTCTTCCCTGCGTGGCGCGCGCGGGAAGCGCAGGACAGGGCCGCGCTTCCCACGCACGCGCCGGCGTCCTTGCCGGCTCACGCGATGGATGACGTCACGCTGCGCTGGCGTGGCGAGAGGCGTGGAACTGCGACTCTTCGGTGGAACCCTTGAGCGCGGTGGTCGACGACTGGCCCTGCTGGATGGCCTGGGTCACGGCGTCGAAGTAGCCCGTGCCCACTTCGCGCTGATGCTTCACCGCGGTGAAGCCACGCTCGGCGGCGGCGAACTCCTTCTCCTGCAGCTCGACGAAGGCGCTCATCTGGCGACGGGCATAACCATAGGCCAGATCGAACATGCCGTAGTTGAGGCTGTGGAAACCGGCCAGGGTGATGAACTGGAACTTGTAGCCCATGGCGCCCAGTTCCTTCTGGAACTTGGCGATGGTGGCGTCGTCGAGGTTCTTCTTCCAGTTGAAGCTGGGCGAGCAGTTGTAGGCCAGCAGCTTGCCCGGGTACTTGGCGTGGATGGCCTCGGCGAACTTGCGCGCTTCTTCCAGGTTCGGCTTGCTGGTTTCGCACCACACCAGATCGGCATACGGCGCATAGGCGAGGCCGCGGCTGATGGCCTGGTCCAGGCCCGGACGCACGCGGAAGAAGCCTTCCACGGTGCGCTCGCCGGTGACGAACGGCTGGTCGTTGGCATCGATGTCGGAGGTGAGCAGGTCGGCGGCATCCGCATCGGTGCGCGCCACGATCAAAGTCGGCACGCCCAGCACGTCGGCGGCAAGGCGTGCGGCGTTGAGCTTGTCCACCGCCTCGCGCGTCGGCACCAGCACTTTGCCGCCCATGTGGCCGCACTTCTTCACCGAAGCGAGCTGGTCCTCGAAGTGCACGCCGGCAGCGCCGGCCTCGATCATCGCCTTCATCAACTCGAACGCATTGAGCACGCCACCGAAACCGGCTTCCGCATCAGCGACGATCGGCACCATCCAGTCGATCTCGTTGTTGCCTTCGGCGTGATGCAGCTGGTCGGCGCGCAGCAGCGTGTTGTTGATGCGCTTGACCACTTGAGGCACGGAGTTGGCCGGATACAGAGACTGGTCCGGATACATCTCGCCGGCGAGGTTGGCATCGGCAGCTACCTGCCAGCCGCTGAGATAGATCGCCTGCAGCCCGGCCTTCACCTGTTGCATGGCCTGGTTGCCGGTAAGTGCACCCAGCGCGTTGACGAAGTCTTCCTTGTGCAGCGACTTCCACAGACGCTCGGCGCCTCGGCGGGCCAGTGAGTGCTCGACCGTGACGGTGCCGCGCAGGCGTGCGACGTCTTCGGCGCTGTAGTTGCGCTGGACGCCGTTCCAGCGGGGGTTGTTGGTCCAGTCGAGCGCGATCTGTTCAGAGGTGGGCAGCGTGTTCTTCATGAGGTGACTCCGTTGCGTGTGCGAATGCGCTTTGTTGTGTGACGCGCACTGTGCGCGGCTGGGGTAGTTTCGCTGTGCAGGCTTTTCGCGCACTGGGTGCGCTCCTGCAGGGGCTGTCAGGCGAGCTGGCTGTAGGCCGCAAGGGTGAGGAAATCGCCAAGTTCGTCGGCGTGCGTGAGCTGGCGGAGCAAGGCGGCGGCCTGCTCCGCACGATGCGAATACGGACCCTTCTCTTCGATCAGCCGATGCGTGTGCTTGGCCAGCGAGTGGTCGAACAACGCGAAGTCGATCGGCGCGTGGTCGGTGAATTCCAGCGGGCCAAGGTGCAGCCACTGCCATAGCTGCGCGCGTGCGATCTCGGCGGTGGCGGCGTCTTCCATCAGGTGATGGATTGGCACGCAGCCCTGCCCGTCCAGCCACGACGCGGTGTAGCGCAGTGCCACGTCCACGTTGTTGTCGAAGCCGGCGCGGGTGATGGTGCCGCTGCACGGCGCGATCAATTGATCGCGCCCGACGTCGACGTCGGCACGCGCGACATTGAGCTGGTTCGGCGACGGCATGTACTTGTCGAACACTTCCTGCGCCACCGCGACCAACGCGGGATGCGCCACCCAGGTACCGTCGTGTCCGGCCTGCACTTCACGCAGCTTGTCCGCGCGCACCTTGGCCAGCGCGGCGTCGTTGGCTGCCTCGTCGCCCTTGATCGGAATCTGCGCTGCCATGCCGCCCATGGCGAGCGCACCGCGGCGGTGGCAGGTCTGGATGAGCAGCTCCGAATAAGCCTTGAGGAACGGCACGGTCATTTGCACCTGGCCGCGGTCCGGAAGCAGGCGGTCGCGGTGTGCGCGGAAGGTCTTCAGGTAGGAAAAGATGTAGTCCCAGCGTCCGCAGTTGAGACCCACCACGCGACCGCGCAGCGCATGCAGGATCTCGTGCATCTGGAACACGGCCGGCAGCGTCTCGATCAGCACCGTGGCCTTCATGCACTCCGGTGGCAGGTCGAGTGCGGCTTCGGTCGCGGCCATCACCTCGTTCCACAGCGCGGCCTCTTCCATCGCCTGCAGCTTGGGCAGGTAGAAGTACGGGCCGCGATCGCGCGACAGCAACCTGCGTGCGTTGTGGAAGGCAAACAGGCCGAAATCCACCAGCGCGCCGCTCATCGGTTCGCCATCGACGGTGATGTGGTGCTCCGGCAGGTGCCAACCGCGCGGACGCACCACCAGCACGGCGGGGTTGTCGTTCACCCGGTAGTGCTTGCCTTCCGGCGAGGTGTATTCGATCGAGCCGTTCACCGCATCGCGCAGGTTGATCTGGCCGTCGATCTGGTTGGTGAAGGTGGGCGCCGAGGAATCCTCGAAGTCGGCCATGAAGACCTTCGCGCCGGAGTTGAGCGCGTTGATGATCATCTTGCGCTCGACCGGGCCGGTGATCTCCACGCGACGGTCGCGCAGCGCGGCCGGGATCGGGGCGACGATCCATTGGCCCTCGCGGATGGCCAGGGTATCTGCGCGGAAGTCCGGCAGCTCGCCGGCGTCGATCCGCGCCTGCCGTGCCTCGCGGGCCGCCAGCAGGGCCTGGCGCCGGTCATCGAACTGACGATGCAGGCCGGCGAGGAACGCCAGGGCATCCGGAGTGAGGATGGCGGCGTGCTCCGGGCGGGTCGCGGCATCGACTTGGGCGGGCGGCGGAGCAATGCGTTCCTTGGGGACAGCCATGGCGGATCTCCGTGATGACGATGGGATGACACTAGGTCACGGAAATTGGCTTTGACAAAGCAAATGTTTCAATTTTTGATATTGTCTATTTCAATGCTATTCGTAACTCATTGAGATGGCTGGCATGAAATCGGGCGAAAATCGACTGAGTAAGCCGAAAAAGCGCCATGCCGCGCCGGCAAAGCGCCGAAAGGACGCGAACGGCCAAGGTGGCGAACCGGGTCGCTACTACTACAAGGGGAACCGCCAGAAGCAGATGCGGGCCTTCGTCTACACCGTGAAGCTGGGCACCCTGACGCGCGCCGCGGAGGCGCTTTACCTGTCGCAGCCGACAGTGAGCCTGCAGCTGCAGGCGCTGGAGCGGGAGCTCGGAGTCAGCCTGCTGGAGCGACGTCGCCGCCGCATCAACCTCACCGACGCGGGCGAGGCGCTGTACGAACTGGCCCGGCCGCTGGTCGAAGGCTGGGAGAATCTCGACCGCGACTTCCACGCCAAGGTGAAAGGCTTGCAGGGCGGTCGCCTCACCATTGCGGCGGGCTCGTCCACCATCCAGTACCTGCTGCCCGACCTGGTCCGCCGTTACCGCGAACAGTTCCCCGAGGTGCAGCTGCAGTTGGCCAATGTCACCGGCAAAGACGGCATGGCGCTGTTGCGAGCGGACGAAGCGGATTTCGCGGTGGGTTCCATGCTGGATGTGCCCAACGACATCGCGTGGGCGCCGGTGCACCACTACGACCCGATGCTGATCACGCCACTGGACCATCCGCTGGCATCGATGTCGAACGTGACGCTGCAGGACCTTTCCCCCTACGGCTTGATCCTGCCGCCGCAGCGGCTATCCACTTATCGTCTGGTCGACCTGGTATTCCAGCAGCGGCAGGTGCCCTACCGCGTGGCCATCGAGGTGGGCGGCTGGGACGTGATCAAGGAATACGTGGCGATGGGGCTGGGCATTTCCATCGTCACCGGCATCTGCATCACGGAGGCCGACCGCTCGCGTTTGGCCGTCCGAAACATGAAGCAGTATTTCCCCCAGCGCAGCTACGGCGTGGTGATGCGCAAGGGCAAATTCCTCAGTGCCGAAGCGCGCGCATTCGTGGATCTGGTGAAGCCGGGTTTGCTGACGCATCGCGATTACGACGAATCGGGGCATTCCGAGCGCTGACAGAATGCTCCTGTAGGAGCGCACCCTGTGCGCGATAGGCGCCTAACGAAAGCGACCTCACCGATATCGCCAGAACCCGGCACTGGGCCGTGCCGCCGGCTTGCTGTCGCGGACAGGGTGCGCTCCCACAAGTGAGGCTAGTCGTTCGCCCCGCGATGCTTGCCCCGATAGGGCGTGAACAGCGCGCGGATCCGGACCATGTCGGCATCGGGGTCGTCGGTGGTGCGCACCACCGGGCCGAAGGTGAAGGTCTTCGTCGGGTAGTCCAGGAACAAGGTCTGGATCGGCACGCCCGCGTCGTGCGCGATGCGCAGGAAGCCGGACTTCCAGTGCTTGACCTTCTTGCGCGTGCCTTCGGGCGTGATGCCCAGCCACATGCGGTCCTTTTCCTGGAAGCGCTTCACCATCTGGTCGACCACGTTGAGCGCGGCGCTGCGATTGATGGCAATCATGCCGATCGGACGCAGGATCAGGCCGAGCGGGCCCTCCAGCACCTCGCGTTTGATCATGATGTTGATGTCCACGCCCAGGCCGATCTTCATCAGCAGGCCGTAGTAGCCGTCCCAATAGGACGAATGCGGCGCGCCGATGATGATCAGCTTGGGCTCGTTCGGCAGTTGGCCGAGGAGCTTCCAGCCGGACAGTCGCAGCAGGCAGCGCGCGAGCCACGGCCAGAATCGGCTGTTGAGCTTGGGAGCCTCGGGCGGGGCAGGGGGGAGCATCGGGGTGCTCATTCACGACTCCAGTCACGCGAACGCGTTTGCTTGATCTTGCCGCGTTGCTGTTTGCCGGCAAGCCGGCGCTCCTGCGAGCCGCGGGTGGGTTTGGTGGCGACGCGGGCTTTGGGAGCCACCAGTGCGCCACGGATGATTTCGGCCAGGCGATCGCGTGCATCTTCGCGGTTGCGGGACTGGTCGCGAAAGCGGCGAGCCTGGATCACCAGCACGCCGTCGTCGGTAAGCCGGCGATCCCGTCGCGCCAGCAGACGCGCACGCACGGGCTCCGGCAGGGACGGCGACTGGGCGACATCGAAGCGCAGTTCGACGGCGCTTTCGGTGCGGTTGACGTGCTGGCCACCGGGACCATCGGCTCGCAGGAAGCGCTCGGTCAGCTCGGTCTCGGGCAGGACGATGGATCGGCTGACGTTGAGCATGGCGCAAAGTTTAGCGGGGGCGCATGACACGGTGCCACGCCGCACTGCGGCATCAGCCGGTGGGAACCGCCCAGCCGAAGCGTTCCAGCAGCGCGCGATACGCCGGATCCAGGGGCGCTTCGAGCCGCAGGGGCTCGCCGCTGACGGGGTGCGCAAAACTCAGTCGCCAGGCGTGAAGAAGCATGCGATGGCAGCTGAAGTATTGCTTGTACAGGCGGTTATGGTCGCCGCGGCCATGCTGGCAGTCGCCGATGATCGGGTGATGGATGTGCGCCATGTGCTTGCGGATCTGCCGGAACCGGCCGGTATGCGGCTCGGCCAGTACCAGCGCGTAACGCTGCTGCGGATAGCGGCCCAGGGCGATGGGCACTTCCACCGTGGCCAGTCGCTGGTAGCTCGTGCTGGCGTCACGCCGCGGGCCGGTCTCGCGTGAACCGGGCAGGGGATAGTCCACCACGCCCTCGGCGGGGTCGGGCCAGCCGCGCACGACTGCCAGATACTGCTTGTGCACGTCGCGGCCCATGAACTGTTCGCCCAGCGCGGCGGCAATTTCACTGGAGCGCGCCACCAGCAATACGCCGCTGGTGGCGCGGTCGAGGCGATGCGCCAGGTAGGTGATGCCGCCGACCTGTTCGCGCAGCTGGTCGATCAGGAACTCTTCGGCGTTGCCGACCATCTTGGAGCGGTGCACGGCCAGGCCCGCGGGTTTGTTGACCGCGATGAGGGCGTCGTCTTGGTAGAGGATGTCGAGCATTTGAACAGCCGGAAGTGGGAGTGGTCCGCGCACCTCGTCAAGGCCGTCATGCCGGCGCAGGCCGGCATGCAGTATCGGCATGCCAGGGTGTTCGCGCAGACAGTTCACCAGGCGTCACGAGAATCAGTTGTTGCGCTACTTGGTGCCGGCCTGCGCCGGCATGACGGTGGGGGAATCAGGGGCGGCGAGGCCAACCCCACGCAAAAGACAGCAGCCCGGCAACTGCCGCGACCGTGGCCGGCCATGCGCCGTGTTCCAAAGCCTGCGTCCACAGCACCGCCGCGCCGACCAGCAAGCTGCCGCCCAGCAGACCGAAGGCCAGCGAACGACGCGAGCGATGCATCTCCTCGCGCCGCTGCGCCAGCTCCAACGGATCGTCCACCTGCGCGCGCTCGCCCTTCGCCACCTGGCGCAGCGCATCGCGGATCAGTTCCGGAAACTGCGGTGCCGCGTGGAACCATTCCGGCAATCGTTTGCGCGCTTCCTTCAACGTGCGCAGCGGGCTGTATCGTTCGCGCAGGATGCGCTTGAGCACCGGATGCGCCACCGCCCAGATGTCGATCTGCGGATCGAGCATGCGGCCCACGCCCTCGATGTTGAGCAGGGTCTTCTGCAGCAGGATCAATTGAGGTTGCAGCGTGAGCTCGTAGCGGCGCGCGGTCTGGAACAACTTGACCACCAGCTCCGCGAGCGAAATCTGCGAGAGCGGCCGGGTGAAGTAGGGTTCGCAGACGGTACGCACGGCGGCAGTGAGTTCGTCGATGCGCACGGTGGAAGGCATCCAGCCGGCATCGACATGCAGCTGCGCGATGCGCGCGTAATCGCGCTCGAACAGCGCGATGAAGTTCTGCGCCAGCCAGTACTGGTCCGCTTCCGGCAGCGAACCCATGATGCCGAAATCCAGCGCGATGAAGCGCGGTTCCGTCGGCCGCGTGGTATCGACCCAGATGTTGCCGGGGTGTGCGTCGGCGTGGAAGAAGTTGTCGCGGAATACCTGCTCGTAGAACACGCGCACGCCCTTCACCGCGAGCGCCTTGCGGTCGATGCCGGCGGCATCGAGTTCGGCGATGTCGTCGCAGCTCACGCCGTAGACGCGCTCCAGCGTCAGCACGCGCGCGGCAGTGTGATCCCAGTGCACGGCGGGCACGTACAGGTCCACGCCGCTTTCGAAATTGCGGCGCAGCAGGCTGGCGCTGGCGCCTTCGCGCTGCAGGTCCAGCTCGTTTTCCAGCATCTTTTCGACTTCGGCCACTACGTCGAGCGGGCGGATCTTGTCGGCATTGGGATGCCAGCGCTGGGCCAGTTCGCCGAGCGAGCGCAGCAGTTTCACGTCGCGCGCGATCTGCTTGTCGATGCCGGGGCGCAGCACCTTCACCACCACCGCGCTGCCGTCGTGCAGGGTGGCGGCATGCACCTGCGCGATGGACGCGGAGGCGAGCGGCATTTCGTCGAAACTGGAATAAAGCGTAGCGATCGGCGCCTTCAGTTCCTGCTCGACGATGGCACGTGCTTCGGCGCCGGGAAAGGGCGGCACCTGGTCTTGCAGAAGCGCGAGTTCATCGGCGATGTCGGCCGGTACCAGGTCGCGGCGCGTGGACAGCACCTGACCGGCCTTCACGAAGATGGGGCCCAGGTCGGTGAGTGCCAGGCGCAGGCGTGCGCCGCGCGACAGGCCTTCCACATTGATGCGCGGCTTGGCCACCAGCGGACGCACCAGCTTCAACGGGCGGAACAGGTGGGCGGCATCGACCAGTTCGTCGAGGCGATAAGCCAGCAACACGAAAGCGACGCGCATCACACGCGGTACGACCTTCAGCGGTGTCGTCACGCGGCGGGTCCCTTCTTCAGGCGTTGCTCAAGGCGAGCGAGGCGGGCTTCGAGGCGATCGCTGCGTTCGCGCAGCTCGTCCACACCGTCCAGGAAACTCTCCACTTCACCGGGCGCGGCAGCGACGCGGGCCTCGTCGCGCAACCAGTCGGCGGTGTCGGTGGTGAGATGGCTGGCGGTCTCCTTGGCATGCGCCAGGCCGTTGCGCACGGCCTTCGCCAGCGGCACGCCGAGCACGTCGCCGAAGGTGCGGGCGAAGGCTTCCTCGAAATCGGGCGCGAATTTGCTGGCGAGTTTTTCCAGGCGACGCGCAAGATCGGCGTCGCCGGCGATGTCCACCTTGCCCGGTGACACGCCTTCCTCATCGCGGCGAGCCAGCATCGCCAGCAGGCTGCCCGGCGTGGCGGCCACGCGCAGATGGCTGTCGTCCTGCGCGGGGCCGACCTTCAGGCGCCCGCCATCCACCGTGACCGACAGCGCCAGTTCCGGACCACGCAGATGAAGCTGCACGCTGCGTCCGTCCAGCGAGGACAGGCGCGAGACGGTTTCAGGGTCCAGCGAAAGCGTGTGGTTGAGTGCGGTTTCCAGTGCGCGGCCGGCGAGGGCGCGCAGCGGGCGGGGCAACAGGGAGCGGGGCGTGGCGTTCATGTTGCGATTGTAGCGGGTGAGGGCGCCGGGCCACCTCCGGCGCCCCGGTAGGAGCGCACAGAGCGCGCGATTGGGGGTATGAGGCAACGCTATGAAACCGCGGTCTCTGAAAACATACCGTTCCCGCATCACTGCTCCGCGACCTCCCCTTGGGGATAGGCTTTTCGCGCACTGGGTACGCTCCTACAGGTGTCCCTGTGAAGCTCAGGCGGCGCCGCTGAAACCCAGCTGCCGCCATGCCTCATACACGGCAATGGCCACGGTGTTGGAGAGATTCAGGCTGCGGCTGTCTGGACGCATCGGCATGCGCAGGCGTTGTGTCTCGGGGATCGCGTCGAGCACCTCGCCGGGCAGGCCGGCGGTTTCGCAGCCGAACAACAGGGCATCGCCTTCGGCAAAACGTGCATCGACGTGGGCCACGCGGCCGCGCGTGGAGAAGGCAAACACGCGTGGCCGGCCGATGCCCTCGAGGCAGCTGGCGAGATCGTCATGCACGGCCAGCTGCGCGAATTCGTGGTAGTCCAGGCCTGCGCGTCGCAGGCGGGCATCGTCCAGCTCGAATCCCAAGGGGCGGATCAGGTGAAGCGAGGCGCCGGTATTGGCGCACAGCCTGATCACATTGCCAGTGTTGGGGGGAATTTCCGGTCGGTAGAGGATGACGTGTAGCATCCGGCCATTATCGGTGGTCTTCCCTGGCGGGCGAAACGGTGAGCGTCCTTGCTCAACCGTTGGCGCGCGGGCACACCACGCCGTCGGGCGGCAGCGAACAGGCAACCGGGGCAGCGATCAGCTGGCCGGCGCTGCCAGCTGCGGCGAGGCGGATGGCGTCGGGCGAAGCGTTCACCATGGCACCCAACACGAGTCCGCAAACCATCAGGCAAGCAACGAACAGGCCGCGCAGCATCAAGGCTTCGAATTTCATGATCATGTCTCCGATGAAAGTGGGTAAGTCCTGCATGGTAGATATGGCAAGGTGCGTGCCAACCCCGCATTCACCTACAAGTGACTGTCTTTGCTTGAAATTATGAAAAGTCAGGTGCGCGCGATAGCTGTCCGCGGACAGCGACCGGGCGCGGCCGGACAGCCGGACGGACAGTGGTCCGGGCACTAACACCTGTGCCATTGGTCATTTGCCAAAGCCCCGGAGCAGTGGCTAGCTTCCGGCGTTCACCAGCCGAAACACCAGGAGTTGTCGTGATGGCAAGAAAGCCCCTCGCCCTGCTCGTCGCAGGATTGCTCAGCGTCTCGGCCGGCCTTCCGGCGGTCGCTGCCCCCAATGCGGCGGCGGAACTGGCCGCGACGGCCGTCCCCGACATCGCCTACACCCGCTTCACCCTGCCCAACGGCCTGACCGTGGTGGTGCATGAGGACCACAAGGCGCCCGTGGTGGCGGTGAGCATCTGGTACCACGTGGGTTCGGCCGACGAGCCCAAGGGCAAGACCGGCTTCGCGCATCTGTTCGAGCACCTGATGTTCTCGGGCTCGGAGAACCACAAGGGCGTCTACTTCCAGCCGTTCGAGCTGGCCGGCGCCACCGACATGAATGGCACCACTTGGTTCGACCGCACCAATTACTTCGAGACGGTGCCGACCACCGCGCTGGACATGGCGCTGTGGATGGAATCGGATCGCATGGGCCATCTGCTGGGCGCCATCGGCCAGAAGGAACTCGATACCCAGCGCGGCGTGGTGCAGAACGAAAAGCGCCAGGGCGAGAACCGCCCCTACGGTCGCGTGGACCAGAACATCCTGTCCAACACCTACCCGGGCAACCATCCGTACCAGCACGACACCATCGGTTCGATGGCCGATCTCAACGCGGCCTCGCTGGGTGACGTGAAGCAGTGGTTCCACGATTACTACGGCGCTGCCAACACCACCCTGGTGCTGGCCGGCGACATCACCGTGGCCGCAGCCAAGGCCAAGGCCGAGAAGTACTTCGGCGACATTCCGGCTGGCCCGCCGGTGCCGCGCCAGCAGGCGTGGATCACCCCGCTGACCAAGTCCACTCGTGGCGTGCAGCACGACCACGTGGCGCAGCCGCGCATCTATCGCACCTGGGTAGTGCCGCAGTTGGGAGCGGATGACGCGATCCAGCTCGACCTCGCCTCCACCGCGCTCGGCGGTGGCAAGACCTCGCGCCTGTATCAGCGCCTCGTTTACCAGGACAAGCTCGTCGACGACGTCTCGGCCAGCATTTCGCCGTTCGCGCTGGCCAGCCAGTTCCAGATCCAGGCCGATGTGAAGGACGGCGTGGATCCGGCCAAGGTCGAGGCCGTGATCGACGAGGAGCTGAAGAAGTTCATCGCCGAAGGCCCGACCGCCGACGAGCTGGAGCGCGCCAAGATCGGCAACCGTGCCGGCTTCGTGCGCGGCCTGGAAAAGGTCGGCGGCTTCGGCGGCAAGGCCGTCATTCTGGCCGAGGGTCAGGTCTACCGCGGCGATCCGGGCGCCTACAAGAAGGACCTGGAACGCGCCGACGCAGCCACTCAGTCCAGCGTGAAGGCAGCCTCGGCAAAGTGGCTGAGCAAGGGCGATTACCTGCTGACCGTGCTGCCCGCCGGCAACGACTTCAATCCGGATACGGAAGACGCCAAGGTGGTCGCGCTGTCGGCGGCCGAGGGTCGTCCCGCGCCGAAGATGCCGGCGAAGCAGAGCTACACCGTCGGCAAGAACCAGGTCGATCGCAGCAAGGGCGTGCCGCAGGTGACGCAGTTCCCTGACCTGACCTTCCCCACGCTGGAGCGCGGCAAGCTCAAGAACGGCATCGAAGTGGTGCTTGCGCAGCGCCACACGGTTCCGGTGACGCACGTGCAGCTCATGTTCAATGCCGGCTATGCCGCCGACCAGGGTCACAAGCTCGGCACCGCCAGCTTCACCACCACGCTGATGAACGAGAGCACCAAGGATCTCGATTCGGTGGAAGTGGCCAAGCGCAAGCAGCGCCTGGGTGCGATCACGCGCATCGGTTGCGGGCTGGATGCCTGCTCGGCCTCGCTCAATGCGTTGAACGACCAGTTGCAGCCATCGCTGGCGCTGTTCGCCGACATCGTGCGCAACCCGGCCTTCAAGAGCGACGATATCGAACGCGTGCGCGGCCAGTGGCTGGCCGGCATCGCGCAGGAGAAGACGCAGCCTACCGCGCTGGCACTGCGTACGCTGCCGCCGCTGCTGTACGGCGCCAATCACGCCTACGGCATTCCGTTCACCGGCTCGGGCACCGAGGCGGCCATCAAGTCGATGCAGGCGTCGGATCTGTCGGCGTTCCAGCGTGACTGGCTGCGCCCGGACAACGTGAAGATCCTCGTCGCCGGCGACACCACGCTGCAGCAGATCATTCCGCAGCTCGATGCCGCGTTCGGCGACTGGAAGGCGCCGTCCAGCGCGATCCCGAAGAAGAACATCACCGCGGTGGCGGCGCAGGCCAAGCCGCGTGTGTTCCTCATCGACAAGCCCGACGCTCCGCAGTCGCTGATCCTCGCCGGCCTGCTGGCGCCGTCCAGCAAGGCGCCGAACGAGCTGGCCATCGACGTCGCCAACGGCGCCTTCGGCGGCAGCTTCACCTCGCGTCTCAACATGAATCTGCGCGAGGACAAGCGCTGGGCCTATGGTGCTTTCAGCTTCATGCGCGATGCGATCGGGCAGCGTCCGTTCCTGATGTACGCGCCGGTGCAGACCGACAAGACGGCTGAATCCGCGCACGAGATCGACAAGGAGGCCACCGAGGTCGTCGGCACGCGTCCGCTCACCGGGCAGGAGGTCGACAAGATCAAGGACTCCAACGTGCGCGGCCTGCCGGGCAGCTTCGAGACCAGCGCGGAAGTGCTGGGCGCGATGAGCGAGATCGTGCAGTACGGACGTCCGGACGATTACGTGCAGACGCTCAAGGCCCGCACCGAAGCCATCGGCCAGCCCGATGCGCAAAGCGCGCTGAAGGAGATCATCCAGCCGAAGGCACTGACTTGGGTGATCGTGGGCGACCTCAAGAAGATCGAGCAGCCGGTCCGTGCACTCAACCTGGGCGAGATCCAGGTGATCGACGGCGACGGCAAGCCGGTACCGTCGAAGTAAATGTTGATGTCATAGGGGGACCGGTTCACGTCCCCGGGTTAGGATGGAGGCCGGGCGGGTAACCGCCCGGCCTTTTCATGTCACGTTTGCGGAGCCATCCATGCGCAAGACTCTGTTGTTGCTCGTTCCCATCGCGCTGCTCGGCGCCTGCACCTACGGCATCACGCTGGACGATGCCGGCAAGAACGTTCGCACGGCCTGGAGTGGCGACATGTCTTCCTGCCGTGACCTGGGCAAGGTCACCGTGTCCGTGATGGATCACGTCGGCCCGATGAACCGCAACGACATCAAGGTGCGTGACGAGCTGGAAGTAATGGCGCGCAACGAAGCCGCCAAGATGCACGCCGACACTATCAAGCCGCTGGGCGATCCCGCCGACGGCTCGCAGCCCTGGGGTGCCTATCAGTGCGGCAACGCCCAGCTCGCGCCGGCTGGGCGCCCGGGCGCTCCTGCCAATCCGGCTAACCCTGCCAGCCCGGCTTCGGCGCCCAGCGGGTTTCAGACCTATCCGGTCAAGAACAACTGAGGGAGCGCACCCTGTGCGCGACAGACGCTCGGTTTGACGGGGCGGGCGCATAGAGGCGGTGGTGGTCGGCGACGGCCTCTTTCGGCATCTCGCCACCCCATCGCGCAATGGACGCGCTCCTGCAAGGCATAAGGTTTTTACGTGAAAGGCGCCCAAGGGCGCCTTTCTGCTTTTGGCCTTGCCCGGTCGCTGTCGCGCACAGGGTGCGCACCCACGCGAGCTGGTAGCGGGCTCCCTCGTGGCGCCTTTTTCACGTGCGCGGGTTGACGCTCTTGCACGTCCTGGGGTGTGGGCATAAAATTCACATATATATATTACATATATGTACTATCTAGGCCGCACGCCATGAGCAGCTTCCTTCCCACGGAACAACGACTGGCCATCACCTGCCAGCGCCACCCCGCGTTCCCACGGGATCCGGCCGTGCTCGTGCGTTTGATCAAGCACATCTACAAGCGCGTGCATGACGACGCCAACGCCATGCTGCGCCCGTACGGCATCAACCATCCCGAATACAACCTGTTGATGATGCTGTACGGCACGGAGGGCTATGCGTTGCACGCCACCGAACTGGCGGATGCGGCGGGCGAGAAGTCGGCCAACATCACGCGGCTGACCAATGAGCTGTGCGACAAGGGGCTGATCGCGCGCGAGGCAAGCGACGAGGATCGCCGCAAGGTGACGCTGGTGCTGACCGCCGAAGGCGTCGCCCTGATCGAGAGCTTCCTGCCCGACGTGTGCGCGCTGCTGGAGCGCCAGGCGGGTGACATGCAGCCGCGCGAGACGGCGCAGCTCGAGCGTCTGCTGAAGAAGTTCCTTGCGCAGCTGGAGCGGGAATAGGTGATGTCGGCGGTAAGCGCGGACATCCCCTCGACCCGGCGCTTCGCATGGCTGGGCGAGTTCCTGGCGACCGAACGCCAGGCGTGGATCTTCGTGGTCAAGTGCCTGCTGGCCTTCTACATCGCTGCCTGGCTGTCGATGCTGTTCCAACTGGAGCAGCCGTCCACCACCATGATCACGGTGTCCATCGTCATGCACCCGCACAGCGGCATGGTGCTGGCCAAAAGTTTTTATCGGGCCATCGGCACCTGTGCCGGCAGCCTTTGCGGCGTGTTGCTGATGGCTGCGTTTCCGCAGCAGCGCGAACTGTTCCTGCTCAGCCTCTCGCTGTGGGTGGGACTGTGTGCAGGCGGCGCCGTGCTGTACCGCAACTTCATGTCCTACGGTTTCGTGCTGGCCGGCTATACGGCTGCCATCGTCGCCTTGCCCGCCATCAACAATCCGTACAACGTGTTCGATTCGGCGATGATGCGCGTGAGTGAAGTGCTGCTTGGCATCGTGGTCGCCGGGCTGATCAGCGATACCGTGCTGCCCGAGCGATTGCGCCAGGTGCTGCGTAGCGCGGCGCGCCAGCACTATGCGCATTTCATCGAGTTTGCGCGCGGCAGCCTGGGCGGCGCGATCCCGCGCGAGAAGATGGAGCAGGCGCACCTGCAGTTCGTGCGCGCGGCGGTTCAATTGGAGGACCTGCGGGCCTCGGTGATTTTCGAGGACCCCGAGGCGCGCGCGCGAAGCAGTCGCATGCAGCTGCTCAATCTGCGCTACATGGCGGCGGCCACGACATTCCAGTCGCTGCATCACCTCATCAACCGACTGCAACGCAATCACCATCCGCGCACGGCGGGCGCGCTGATCCATCTCTACGCGCCCGTCGGCGAAGCGCTCTCGCCACCGCCATCGGAGCGAGCTGTGCCGCGCTTGATCGCGACGCGGCTGGAAGCCTGCGAGGCGCAGCTTCCGCCGCTGGCGGCCGAGCTGCGCGAAGCGTTGCGCCAGGATCCGGAGTTGCTGTTGGAGTTCGACAGCGGCGCGACGCTGCTGTATCGCTTCGTCAGCGAGCTGCGGGACTTCACCTCGCTGGAGGCCACGCTGCGGGAAACGCAGGGCCGGCTGCAGGGCACGGTGGAGCGCGTGGACTTCAAGCGAGCCAATGACTATGCCGCGCCACTCATCGCGGTGGTGCGCACTTTCCTCACCATGATCACGCTGAGCGCGTTCTGGATACTCACGGGTTGGCCGTTCGGACCCAGCGCCATGCTGCTCGCCACCATCTTCAGCGGGCTGCTCGCCACGTCGCCCTCGCCACTGTCGGCCACGGCCAACACCTGGATCGGCTATGCGGTGGGCATGGCTGCCGCCTATGTCGTGGTGTTCTGGATCATGCCCGGCAGCGATGGCTTCACCATGTTCGTGCTCAGCACGATGCCGCTGCTGCTGATCGGACCCTACCTGACTACGCGCAACGCGACACTGCCGGGCATCGGTGCGGGCTACACGCTGGGTTTCGTGTACATCCTCGCGGTGAAGAACCCGATGGTCTACAACCCCGAGCACTTCCTCAACGACGCCATCGCCTCGCTGTTTGGCCTGATGATGAGCGGCGCCGCGTTCATGGTCATACCCACCGTGATCGGCACCGGATGGCTGCGCCGCCGCCAGCTGGCGCAATTGCGCCGCCAGGTGAGCTTTGCGGCCACCGCGCCGATGGAAGGCCTGCTGTATCGCTTCGAGAGCGCCAACCGCGACCTGTTCCAGCAGATCGTGCAATTCACCCAGCCCCACAGCGCCGAGTCGCGCAGCCTGCTGGCCTGGGGTCTGGCCGTGCACGACAGCGGACGCGCGGTGATCGAGCTGCGCCAGGACATGTCCCATGCCGATCTGCCGCCGCCGTTGATGGAGGTGATGCATCGGGCCGTGGACTCGCTGGCCCGCCTGTACGACGCACCGGACAACGCGCGCTGGCGGCAGGCCGATCGCGCCGTTGACCACGCCATCACGCTGACTACCCAGACCTTGCCGCAAGCGCGTGCAAGCTGCCAGCCCGCGCTGGCGCACCTGCTGCAACTGCGAACCGCGCTGCGCGATGACGAATCCGCGCTGGCGCCCTACATCGTCAAGCCTGCGGAGCCTGATCATGCCTCGTGAAATCGCCCTTGCCGACGCGCTGGTGCCCAGCATCCTCCTGGTTTATCTCGGCTGCCTGCTGGTGCTCTGGCTGATCGACACCATCGTCGGCCGCTATGGCCTGTATCGCTTCGTCTGGCATCCCTCCCTGTTTCGTGTCGCCGTGTTCTTCGTGCTGTTCGGCGCCGTCGGCCTGCTGCTGTATCCCTGAGTCCTTATGAAGATCGAACCCCAAGCCCTGCTTCGTTTCGCCATTACCGCCGTGGTCGTCATCGTGGCGTTGCTGCTCGGCCACGCGCTGTGGCGGCACTACATGTACTCGCCCTGGACACGCGACGGTCGCGTGCGCGCGGAGGTGGTGCGCATTGCGCCGGACGTGTCCGGCCTGGTCACGCGGGTGGCGGTGCTCGACAACCAGGAAGTGAAGAAGGGCGAGGTGCTGTTCGAGATCGATCCGGAGCGTTTCCAGATCGCCCTGCAAACGGCAGAGGCCAACCTGACCGCGGCCAAGGCAAGCGCACGTGCCGCTGGCGCCAACATCGACGCCGTGCTCGCCAGCGCCGCCGCGCGCAAGGCCGAATACGACATGCGCCAGGAGCAGGCCAGGCGCCGCGAACAACTGGCCGAAGTGGTGCCGAAGGAAGAGCGCACCGACGCACGCTCCGCCGCCGAGACCGCGCGTGCCGTGTGGGAACAGGCGCAGGCCAGCGGCCACCAGGCGGGTGCCGCACGCGAGCAGGCCGAGGCCGCGGTGGTGCAGGCGCAGGTCGCGGTGGATCGCGCCAAGCTCGACCTGCAGCGCACCGAAGTGCGTGCGCCGGTCGACGGCTATGTGACCAACCTGGATGTGCGCGTGGGTGACTACGCCGCTACCGGTGCGCCACGTCTGGCGCTGATCGACCGCCACAGCTACTACATCTACGGCTATTTCGAGGAAACCAAGCTGCCGCACCTGCGCGTGGGCGATCCGGTGGAGATCCGTCTGATGAGCGGCGGCACGCACCTCAAGGGCCATATCAGCGGCATCGCGCGCGGCATCACCGACCGCGACAATCCCACCGGCAAGGACTTGCTGGCCGACGTCAATCCCACCTTCAACTGGGTGCGTCTGGCGCAGCGTGTGCCGGTGCGCATCACCATCGACGAGGCCAGCGTGCCCAAGGGCGTGGTGCTGGCGGCGGGCATGACGGCGAGCATCGACGTGCAGCCGCGGCGCGTGCTGGATCGGGACAGCGATTAGGGGGGGCGGCTGTCACGTTGGTGACGGCGCCAGGCGAAGATGTCGTGAAGCCGCACGCAGCACGAGCGGTCGCGCTCGGCGTGTGCTCCTACGGCGGCGTCGGGTTGATTAACATGTGGCCCCATGAATCGACCCCTCCCTTCGCCCCGGGCCCTCGCGCGCCGCTTGCTGTCCCTGCGCCGCCGGCGTGGACTCGACTTAGCCGATCATCCGGACTTCGCCGTGCCCGCCACGGCGATCACGACGCTGGACGGGCCGGCTGCTTTCCGCGAAACGTTGCTTTCGATGATCGGGCAGGCGCGTCAACGCATCGTGCTGGTGGCGCTGTACCTGCAGGACGATGATGGCGGTCGCGAGATCCTCGACGCGCTGTATGCGGCACGTGCCGCGAACCCGTCGCTCCGCGTCGAGGTGTACGTCGACTGGCATCGCGCGCGGCGCGGCCTGATCGGCAAGGGCGTCAGCGAAGGCAACGCGGCGATGTATCGCGACTACGCGCAGCGCCTGGGCGAGGGCGAGGGCGTGGTCGTGCGCGGCGTGCCGGTGGAGACGCGCGAGCTGTTCGGCGTGCTGCACCTGAAGGGTTTCATCATCGACGACGCCGTGCTGTACAGCGGCGCCAGCCTCAACGACGTCTACCTCGCACGGCATGGCAGGTATCGGCTCGACCGCTACCACCTCATTCGCCACCGCGCGCTGGCGGACAGCATGGCCGGCTTCGTGGCACGCGAATTCGCCGCCAGCGACGCGGTGCCGCGCCTCGACCAGCGACCGCTGCCGCGAGGCAGGGAGTTGCAGGAACCGATCCGCAGGCTGCGCCAGTCGCTGCAGCAGGCGCGTTACCAGGGCCCGTGCGAAACGCCGGCCGGGGGCGACGTTTCGGTGGTTCCGCTGGCCGGCTTCGGGCGCAGCGACAACGCGCTCAACGACACCTTGCTGGCCCTGCTGCGCGGCGCGCAGCGGCGGGTGATCCTGTTGACGCCGTACTTCAACCTGCCGCGCCCGGTGCGCGCGGTGATCGGCCAGCTGTTGCGGCGGGGTTGCCAGCTCGACATCATGGTGGGCGACAAGGTCGCCAACGATTTCTACATTCCGCCGGAGCAGCCGTTCACCCGCATCGGCCTGTTGCCCTATCTGTACGAAGCCAACCTGCGCCGCTTCGCGCGGCTGCACCAGGGTGCGATCGACAGCGGGCAGCTCAACCTGTGGCTGTGGCGCGACGGCGACAACAGCTATCACCTCAAGGGCATGTTCGTGGACGAGGAATGGGCCGTGCTGACCGGCAACAACCTCAATCCGCGCGCCTGGGCGCTGGACCTGGAGAACGGATTGATCCTGCGCGACCCGTCGCATCTGCTGGTGGCGCAGCACGCGAAGGAGTGGGACACGCTGCGCAAGCACGCGCATCGCCTCAAGCACTACCGCGAATTGCCGGGCACGCGTGGCTATCCGCCGGAAGTGCGCCGCCTGTTCAAGCGGCTGCGTCGGGTGCGGCTGGATCGCCTGATCGGACGGTTGCTGTAGTGCACCCTCGACTGTAGGAGCGAACCCAGTGCGCGAGCCATGTTGGATGGCTGCGAAACGGCGCAGGCGCACGCTGCGCCGCGCGATGAAAATGATCGCTCGCGATTGCGGATGGCCGCGTCACCGGTCGCGCACAGTGCGCGCTCCCTCAAAGTGCGGGGCGACTTCACGCTTTTGTGGGAGTGCACCCTGTGCGTGACTCGCGCGGAATGCGCCACAGGGCGAAGCCTCGTGAAACTCTCAACCCGACAGCCGCTCAAGCCGCATGGCCAGCCAGCGCGAAACATCCGGCCATTCGCTGTCGATCACGCTGAAGCACACCGTGTCGCGCAGCGTGCCGTCCGGGCGGCGCTTGTGGTTGCGCAGCACGCCTTCGCGACGCGCACCGAGGCGCTCGATGGCGCGCTGCGAATCGAGGTTGCGATGGTCCGTGTGAAATTCCACGCCGACGCAGCCCAGCGTTTCGAAGGCGTGCTGCAGCAGCAGGCGCTTGCACGCCGTGTTGAGATGACTCTTCTGCCAGCGCCGCGCATACCAGGTATAGCCGATGGCGACACGCGGAAGCTCGGGCACGAAGTCGTAATAGCGCGTGGTACCGACGATCTCTCCGCTGCTCCTTTCGCGCACGGCGAACGGAAGCATGCGCCCGGCCGCCTGCCCCTCCAGCGCGCTGGCGATGTAAGCGGCCGCCTGGCCCGGGGCGGGCGCGCTGGTGAACCACAGGTTCCAGAGCTCGCCATCGGCCGAGGCGGCTTCCAGTGCCGCCGCGTGATCGGGCACCAGCGGTTCGAGCGATACGTGACCGTCTTCCAGCGTGACGGGCGTGAGCGTGGCCATGGCAGGTCCTTCAACGGGGAAGCGGCATTAAAGCAGCCCGGCGCAAACCACGTCTCCTGTCGAAGAAACCCGAGTCCCTGACGGCGATGTCCTACGCATTCTCAGACTTGTCTGATGGGGTCCGTCGGCCGGCCTCACTACGCTTCTCCCTGTGTCGCGGCGATGGAGGGATCTGTGCCGAATCGCCAGCCAGGAGGCTTTGCTACCCCGGTCTCGGCAAGCCGCGCCACACCCTTTTCCCGCCCGTCGCAACCGATGGCTGAACCAGCCGATGCGCGTGGCCATCGGCCGCGTCCGGTCCGCGCCGTCCAGCGTCCCCACGAAGTATCCGCGTACTGACGGCTGCCAAGGACAGTGGCGACGGTGATCGACGGCGTCAACCCGCCAATGCGCACGGCGTAGTGCCGGCGGGCTGAATCTGCCACGGTCGGTCAGGGCAACGCGGGAAATCGCTCGCAGCTGCGTCCGGGCATCCACTCGGGATGGCCTCCGGAGGCTGCGCTCAGGCGTCCAGGTCCGGAATCAGCCGGCTTTCCAGCCGGGCGATATGGTCCTTCAGCAGCAGCTTGCGCTTCTTCAGGCGGGTGATCTGGAGTTCGTCGCGGCTGAGCGAAACGGCCAGATGCTCGATGGCCACGTCGAGGTCGCGGTGTTCGACGCGCAGCTCGGCCAGCAGATGGGCAATCTCGGCTTGGTCCTGGACCTGCATGGGCGATACGACGGCAGCTACTGAGAACCACGAGTGTACTGCTGCCGGACCCGGGGCGCCCAGGCCGCTACAATGGGAGGCCGACCCGCCCGTTATCGCCCATGTCCGCCCAGCCCGAGACCAACCGCAAGCAGCAGTACGAGGTCGCCAAGCTGGCCCGGCGCCTGCGTCATCAGGTGGGCCAGGCCGTTGTCGATTTCAACATGATCGAGGACGGCGACAAGGTGATGGTGTGCCTGTCGGGCGGCAAGGATTCGTACACATTGCTGGATGTCCTGCTGTCGCTGCAGGCCAGGGCGCCGGTGCGCTTTGAGCTGATCGCGGTGAACCTGGATCAGAAGCAGCCGGATTTTCCCGAGCATGTGCTGCCGGACTACCTCACCGCGCGTGGCGTGCCATTCCACATCATCGAGCAGGACACCTACAGCACGGTCACCCGCCTGATCCCCGAGGGCAAGACCATGTGCAGCCTGTGCTCGCGCCTGCGGCGCGGCGCGCTGTACCACTGGGCGGCGGCCAACGGCATCAGCAAGATCGCGCTGGGCCATCATCGCGACGACATCCTTGGCACGTTCTTCCTCAACTTGTTCTACCAGGCGCAGCTCAAGGCCATGCCGCCCAAGCTGCGTTCGGACGACGGCCGTCACGTGGTGATCCGCCCGCTGGCGTATTGCCGGGAAAGTGATATCGCCGCCTACGCGCAGCAGCGCGCATTCCCCATCATCCCGTGTAACCTCTGCGGTTCGCAGGAAAACCTGCAGCGCAAGGCGGTCAAGCGCATGCTGGAAGACTGGGAGGAAACCCAGCCGGGCCGTGCCGAGAACATCTTCCGCGCGCTGGGCAACGTGTCTCCCTCGCAGCTCGCGGACCGCAACCTGTTTGATTTCGCCGCGCTGGGCGCGCGCGAAGAAGCTCCACGCGCCGATGCGCAGCAGTGGCTTGCCGGTAACGCGGACGAGTCGTGACCTTCAACCCCCACCAGTCGAGTAACGCCGTGTCGCACTTTGCATCCGTTGAAATGGTTCCGGGCGATCCGATCCTGGGACTCTCCGAGGCCTACGTGGCCGACACCCGCCCGGGCAAGGTCAACCTGGGCGTGGGTATCTATTACGACGAGCAGGGCCGCATCCCGCTGCTGCGCGCGGTGCGCGAGGTGGAGCAGGCGCTGGCGCTGGAAGCCAAGCCGCGCGGCTACCTGCCGATCGACGGCCTGCCGGCCTACAACACGGTGACCCAGAAGCTGGTGTTCGGCGAAGATTCGCCGCTGCTGGCCGCCGGCCGCGTGGCGACGTCGCAGACCATCGGCGGCAGCGGCGCGCTGCGCATCGGCGCGGACCTGCTCAAGCAGGTGCTACCCACCGCCCGGATCGCCATCAGCAATCCGAGCTGGGAAAACCATCGCGTGGTGTTCGGTTCGGCGGGCTTCGAGGTGCTGACTTACGCGTACTACGACCCGGCCACGCACGGGCTGGATTTCGCCGGCATGCTCGCCGACCTCGGCAAGCTGGAGCCGGACACGGTGGTGCTGCTGCATGCGTGCTGCCATAACCCGACCGGCGTGGATCTCAACGCCGCGCAGTGGCAGCAGGTGGTGGACGTGGTGAAGGAGCGCAAGCTGCTGCCCTTCATCGACATGGCCTACCAGGGTTTCGACGAAGGCATCGACGCCGACGCCACGGCCGTGCGCCTGTTCGCGGCGTCGGGCATCGACGCGTTCGTGGTGGCCAACTCGTACTCCAAGTCGTTCTCGCTGTACGGCGAGCGCGTGGGCGCGTTGTCCATCGTCGGCAAGCATCGCGAAGAAGCGCTGCGCGTGCAGTCGCTGGTGAAGCGCACCATCCGCTCCAACTATTCCAGCCCGGCCATGCACGGCGGCGCGCTGGTGGCGGGCGTACTGGGCAGCGCCGAGCTGAAGGCGATGTGGGAACAGGAGCTGGCCGAGATGCGCGAGCGCATCCACGCGATGCGTGCTGGCATGGTGGAGAAGCTGGCCGCGGCCGGTGCGTCGCAGTTCGGCTTCATCCAGCAGCAGGCGGGCATGTTCTCCTACTCGGGCTTGAGCAAGGCCCAGGTGGATCGCCTGCGCGAAGAGTTCGCCATCTACGCGGTCGGCACCGGCCGCATCTGCGTGGCCGCGCTCAACCGCGCCAACCTCGACACGGTGGTGAACGCCGTCGCCGCGGTTAGCCGCTGAGCCTTCAGGCTGCCTTACCGTCATCCCCGCGGACGCGGGGATCCAGTGCCTTGTGCACCGATCGACGATGCCCGATCCCCGCTCCAGGTCCCTCGGGGACGCGGGGATAACGGCCAAGCAACAACCACGGATACCGAATGTTCTTCCGCAATCTCACCCTGTTCCGCTTTTCCCCTGCCGTCGCTGATGACCTCAACCGCCTGGACGAAGTGCTGGGCGACCATCGCCTGCGCCCCTGTGGCCCCATGGAAATGGGCACCAAGGGTTTCGTGCCGCCGGTAGGCCGTGGCGAGGAAGCCGCGCTGACCCACGTGGTCAACGCCTGCACCATGGTTACCGTCGGCAGCGAGGACAAATTGCTCCCCGGTTCCGTGGTGAACGACGAACTTGCGCGCCGCGTGCAGAAGATCGCGGAAGAAGAAGGCCGCAAGGTCGGCGGTCGGGAGCGCAAGCGACTGAAGGAGGACGTGCTCAACGAGCTGGTGCCGCGCGCCTTCATCCGCAGCTCGCGCATGCGCTCCTATGTGGACAAGAAGCACGGCTGGCTGGTGCTGGACACGTCCAGCCGCAAGTCGGCCGAGAACGCCCTGACCCAGATCCGCGAGGCCATGGGCAGCTTCCCGGCCGTTCCGCTGGCGCCGGAGGAGGGCCCGCGCGTGCTGATGACCGACTGGCTGGCCAACGGTAACCTACCGCCCGGCCTGGCGCTGGGCGACGAGGTGGAGCTGCGCGACCCCGCCAGTGCCACCGGTGCCATCGCCAAGTGCCGCCGCCAGGACCTGGACAGCGAAGAGGTGAAGGAACACCTGCGCAACGGCAAGCAGGTATTCCAGCTGGGTCTCACCTTCGATGAGCGCATGAGCTTCGTGCTGGGCGAAGACCTGATCGTGCGCAAGCTGAAGTTCCTGGACGTGGTCACCGAGGAACTGGGCGACAGCCACCCGGACGCCGCCGCCGAAGCGGACGCCACCTTCGCCCTGCTGACCCTGGAGCTGGAGCGCCTGCTGGGCAAGCTGGAGGAGTGGTTCGGCCTGCCGCGTCCGGCCGAGGCCTGATCCGGGTTCGGCGTCCCTTTCCCGCTGAGACGGGAGAGGGCGCCAGCCCCGGCCGGTCACCGGCCCTTCTTGCGAAGCCTGCATGCTCCCCCCACATTCCTTGAGGGACACTAGTCGGCCTGGACGCCATTGGTCGCAGCAGGGCGGGACATGACGCAGCATCTCGAAGGCGATTGGCTGGAACTGGCCACCGCAAGCGGTAGCACGATCCGCGTGCTCAAGGCCGCGCATCCGCGCGCGCGTCGCCTGCGCCTCACCGTGACGCCCAAGGGTGCGCGCGTGTCTTATCCGCATGGCACGCATCCGGCGCAGGTCAGCGCCTTTCTTCGTCATCACGCCGACTGGCTGGAGCGCAAGCTCGATGAACTGCATCTCATCGTCAAGCCGCTGCCGTCGTTGCGCGTCGGCGTGCCGACCGATTTTCCCTTTCGCGGCGAAACCATGCAGTTGGACTGGGCCGATGGTCCGTATCCGCGCGTGGAAGCAGGCGATGGTGCGCTGACGCTGGTGATCCCGCGTCCGCACACGCGTGCGTTGCCGGTGGCGCGTGGCCTGCTTGCGTCGTACTTCGAGAACCAGATCCGCCGCGACGTGTCGCGCTGGCTTGCCGGTTATGTACCGATGCTCGGGCTGGCGCCCACCGCATTGCGCGTGCGGCCGATGAAGAGCCTGTGGGGCAGCCTCGACACGCGTGATCGCATCAACCTCGATCTTGCCCTGGCGCTCGCCCCGCCCGCCGCGCTTCGCTACGTCCTCGCACACGAGCTGTGCCATCTGAAGGTGCGCAGCCATGCGCCGCGTTTCTGGGCGCAGGTGGAAACGCTCTTCCCTGACTGGCGTGAGCAGCGCGACTGGCTGCGGCTCAACGGCGCCTGGCTCAAGACGGAACTCGACCGCCTCATCGCCGACGTGGCGGACTGAGCGCGTCAGTAGATCAGTCGCACGCTCAGCTGCGTCTGGGTATCGACCTGGCGTGTCGTCAATCCCAGCGCGCGCAAGGCCGAGCGGCTGCCATCCAGATGCAGCACTTCGCCGGTGATGCGCAGCCAGTTGCGCGGGCGCCAGTTGAGTGCCGCGGTGATTGCGTTGCCGGTTTCGCCCTGGTGGGTATCGATGCCGTTGCGCAGCTTGCCGGTGCTGTAGTGATCCAGCCGCAGCGTGGGTCGCCAAGCACCGCGATTCCAGCCGGCCAGCACGAAGGCGGAGCAAAAGCGCGTTTCCAGGTGGAGCCCGGTCACCGGATCGATCTCGGTGCCGCCATCCATGCCTTGGGCAATCCACGTCACCGGGCCGGTGTCGATACGCGCGCCTGCGCTCCAGAAATACGTATGCCACGCGAACACGTCGGCGCTGCCTTCGTACAGCGTGTGTGCGGCCGGATCACCGCGGTTGTCGTAGCGCATGAGCGTGAACTCGCCGACCGCGGCGGAGCGCCATGCGAGATTCGCGTACCAGCCCCAGCGCCCGTCGATTTCCTGGAACGGGTTGTAGCGCGTGTGATCCGGGTCGCCGAACACGCGCGCATACGCATCGGGCACGCGTAGCGTGCTGCCCAGTCCATAGGTGAGATCGCTCAACGACCAGCCGCGGTCGGCCAGCAGGGTGCCGGTCGGATCGTTGCCCTTGTACAGCGCACCGGTGAATTCCAGCGTTTGCCAGCCGCCGCGCCATTCGAGCTGGCCCTGCACGCCCTTCGCACGCAGCTCCTCGCCGATCCAGCTATTGATGGCCGAAGGCGTGAGCGTCCACGGACTGGTCCAGCCGATCGCATCGTTCTCCAGCGACACGGGTGGCACGAAGGCGCCCAGCTTCACCGTGGCGCGCCAGGGCGTGGTGGAGACCGGCCGGTAGCGCAGGTAAGCCTCGATCACATCGAGCGTGGGGTGGTCGGTGGTCTGGTATTGCGTGTCGGCAAACACCAGCAGCGAGGGCGTGGCCTGCCAGGCCACGGCGAGGGCGGCGCCACCGAATTGCGCGCCGTTGTCGCCCTCGCCATAACGGGTCTTGCCCATGCCGCCCTGCGTCCAGCTGGGTGTGTCGGGCGCTGCCACCATGCGGCCGTCGATGTACGCGTGGAGGGTGAGGCCCTGCGCGACGGCGGCCGTCGATGCCACGAGCGCGGACAGCAGCAGTGCCGCGCGGCAACGGAAGGTCACGGCGTGACGCCCACCGTGTATTCCGCGACGAAGCTGGCGAAGCGCTCGGCCGGCATGGCCGCGGCGATGTAATGGCCCTGCGCGTAATCGCAGCCGGCCTCGACGAGGTAGGCCAGCGCCACCTCGTCTTCCACGCCCTCGGCCGTGACGCTGTAGCCCAGGCGATGGGCCAGCTCCACGATGGATCGCACGATCAGCCGGTCTTCCGTCTCGGTGCTCAGGCGCTGCACGAACATCTTGTCGATCTTCAGCTCGTGCACCGGCAGGCGCCGCAGATAGGCGAGCGAGGATTCGCCCACGCCGAAGTCGTCGATGGCGACGCACAGGCCCAGGTCCGAGAGTTCGTTCAGTACCTGGATGGCGACGGTGGGCTCGCCGATCACTGCGCTTTCGGTCACTTCCAGTCGCAGCCAGCGTGACTGGACGCGATGCAGGGCAAGCAGGTCGGCGATGCGACGCGGCAGGTCCTGGTCGTGCAGGTCGCGCGCGGACAGGTTCACCGCCACCTGCACCTCCAGCCCTTCCGCCGACCAACGCTGCAATTGCGCCACGGCATTGGCCAGCGCCCAGCGCGTGACGCGATGGATGTTGCCGGTTTCCTCCGCCAGCGTGATGAAGGCGTCCGGCGCCACCGGCCCCAGGCGCGGGTGGCGCCAGCGCAGCAGTGCCTCGCCGCTCTCCACCGTGCCGCGGCGAAGGTTGAGCTTGGGCTGGTAGTGCAGCGTGACCTCGTTGCGCGCGATGGCCGAGCGCAGATCGCCCATCAGCGAAAGACGTTCGGGGCGATGCGGATCGTTGGCGGCGTCGTAGAACGCCACTGCCTCGGGCGTGCGCAGCGCGGCCAGCAGCGCCACTTCCGCGCGCTGCAGCAGGGCGCTGGCGGTAAGTGCGTGGAAGGGGAATTGCGCGATGCCCACGGCCGGCGTCGCGTCCACCGAGATGTCCGGTTCCTGGTAAGGCTTGTTGAGTACTTCCAGCAAGTGCAGCGCCTGCGCGACCACTTCACCGCGATCCGCACCCGGCAGCCAGACCAGGAAGGCCGTGTCGGAAGCGCGCGCCACGAAACCTTCCGTTGCCGTGGCGATGCGCAATGCCGCGTCGCGCATCAGGCGGTCGCCGAGTGCATGGCCGACGGTCTTGATGATCTCGGGCATGCGGGTCAGTCCGACCGTCAGCAATGCGCCGCCGGTTTGCTCCTGCAGGCTCTGCTGGATAGTCGATTCGGCGGCATTGCGGTTGGGCAGCTCGGTCACGGCGTCGTGCAACGCCTGGAAACGGATGCGTTCCTCGCGTTGGCGGATCGCCTGGGTCATGCCGGCGAAGGCATCCGCCAGCTGGCCCAGCTCATCGTTGCGGTCGATGCGTGGTGGCAGGCTGTAATCACCGCGCTCGATCCGTCGTACCGAGGCTGCCAATGCCTCCACCGGCCGGGAAATGCCGCGGGCGATCAGCCACGCGCCCATCAGTCCGGCCAGCAGGCCCAGCGCCAGCAACACGAACCAGGTCGACAGCACCGAGCGGTAAGGGCGCAGCGCATCGTCGAGCGAATAGCCGATCAGCGCCTGCACTGGCGCGCTGTGCGGTTGCTGGCTCAGCGGGCGCGAAAGCACCAGGTATTCCCGGCCCTCCACGCGTTCGAGTGCCGGTGCGGCGTCCGGTTCCCGGCCCGCCACCAATCCTTCGAGGAAATCGGCGTGCGCATTGCTGCTGGCCAGGGTCTGCCAGCGCCCCGGTCCCGACGGCGCGATCAGCTGGATGTCGGTCGGCAGCGTGGAGTGCCGCAACATGCGCGCGAGGAAGGCATCGTCCACCGGTATGCCGGCGGCCACCAACGCCACCGGCTGCGGTGCGTAGATGGGCACCACCACCATCCAGTAGGCCTTGCCGTCGAGCGCCACCACGGCCGCGGTGCGCTGGCTGAAGGCGCGGTCCAGCATGTCCGGAAAGGGGAATCGCTGCAGCGCGGTACTGCCGGCGGTGTCGGCCTGGATCGAGCCATCCAGGCCCACCATCAGCATGCGCGAGGCTTCCACGCGCCGGCCGTGGTTGCGCAGCACGGACAGCACGGTGTCGCGGTCGTGTTGCGCGATGGCCGCGCGCAGCGCGTAGTCCAGCGCCAGGATCTGCACGCTCTCGGCCACGCGGGCCGAGACGTCATCGAGCTGGCTGACGAAGGCATTGGCCGAGATGGCGAGCTGGTGCTTGCCCTCGTTGATCAGCTGATGCCGGGTGATCTGGGTCACCAGCGCGGCCGTCACCAGCTGTATCGCGACGATGGTCGTCACGACGAACAGGGTGAGCCGCATGCGGAACCCGAGTACAGGCATGAGCCGTCAGTACCCCATGTGCTCGCGATCCATGCGCATGCGCGGGTCCGGCAGCAGTGACAGCGTCACGCTGACGGGCGGGTTGGGTGCATTGCCGGCGACCTGGATCACCTGCGTGAGTTCCGCCTGGCCCGGATGCAGTTGTGGGTGCCATACATGCAGCGTGTAGCGACCCGGCGGCAGCGAGGCAAAACCGATCACGCCGTCGGGCCCCGAGACGCCGATGTTCGGCGCGTCGGAGACATACAGGTAGGCCAGCATGTGGTCGTGGATATTGCAGCCCACGGCGGCAATGCCAGGCTTGTCGAGCGTGAGCGCCGCGGAACGCTCACCGGGCGCGAGCACCAGCTCGAACGACTTCACCGGCGAGAACGAATAGACGTGATGGCGCGTGGCATCGCTGTTGCGGAACACCACGGTGTCGCCCGGACGCAGCACCTGCACGTAGGGGACGAAGGTTTCGTTCTTCTGGTCGACGATCCTGCTGGCCGATGGCATGTGCGGCGCGGCGGCCGGCACATCGGGCTCCAGCGTGGCCACGGCATCACCCACAGGGCGACGGGCATCGTCCTGGACGCGTATCGACAAATCCCCCGCCGACGCCGCCTGGACAGCCAGCAGCATCGAGGCGATGACTACGCCAAGCAGCCAACGCATAGGTCCATCCCAGTTTTCCCCTCGGGCAAGCCTACACCAGCTTGCGGGCAGGGCAAACGCAGCCGGATGGCCTAGGGACGGCCGGCCGGGGCGGGGTGGGTGGACTCAGTGGGAAATGATGAAGCTGGTGAGGATGCGCGCCGTTTCATCGGGCTTTTCAAGGATCGGCATGTGGTTGCAGCCGTTGAGCGTGCTGGTGCTGATCGAGGCGGCGGTCTTCAGGCCGTTGCGCAGGCTGTCCATGGCCGAGACGTCGATGATCTTGTCCTCGTGGCACCACAGGCCCAGCACCGGCATGCCGAGCCGGTCGAGCCGGTTCTGCAGGGCGAGGTACTGCGACGGGTCGCGCAGTTCGTTGAAGGTGCGCTCGATGAAGGGACGGTTCGCCTGGTTGCGCTTGATCAGTACGTCCTGGAAGCGGCCCGGCAGATCCAGCGGCTTGGCGAAGGCCAGCGACATGGCCTTGGCGAATTCCTCACGGTTGTCGTAGTGGAACGGGTTCTTGCCGGCCAGCGCATCGCGGGCGAAGTCGTTTTCATCGGTCTTGAGGCCGAACGAATCGAGCAGAGCCAGTTCGGCAACATGGTCGGGATGCTCGGCGGCATAGACGCCGGCGATCGCGCCGCCCATCGAGTGACCGATCATCACTACTTTCTGCAGGCCCAGCGCCTCCACGAACGCCTGCAGGCGCGTCGCCTGCGCATCGATGTTGTAGCTGGCGCCGTCGACGCGGGTGGATTCGCCCCAACCCGGCAGGTCCGGCGCAATCACGTGGAAGTGCGGCGTGAGCCGTTCCAGCTGCTTGAGCCATACTTCCTTGCTGGCGTCGAAGCCATGCAGCAACACCAGGGTCGGTCCCTGGCCGCCTTCGAAATATACCCAGCGCGTATCGCCGACCTGCACGGAGTGCTTCTCGACGTGCGCGTTCATCATCTCGCGCTTCACTTCCGCGGCCATCAGCCACTGCGGGGTGAACAGGTAAGCGCCGCCGAGCACGCCGCCCAGCAGTATCGCCACGAAGGCGAGGAACTTCAGGCGGCGCAGTGCGAGCCGCTGCCACAACGGTCGTTGCGAGGCGGGAGTCGTGGAAGGCGTAGAGGTTTTCATGGCGGTGTCGTGTGTCCTTGGGCGCGACATCGATGGCGGCGCGCGCCTCCTTTTGCAAGGAGGCGCGCGTGACGCTTACTTGCCGGCGTTCTTCCTGGCCTTGGCGAATACCGCTTCCACGGCTTCCTGCGTCATCGGGTGGTAGCCGCTCCTGGCCTTGGCATAGACCTGCTCGGCATACGCAAGACCTTCCGGCGTCTTGGCGAAGGTCTTGTACAGCGGCATGGTGAGATACAGGCGGCCGATGCGCGCCATGTGCTCGGCAGCGGCGCTCCACACGTCCTTGTCGCCCGCGGCAATGGCGTGGCTGTACCAGCGCATGCCGATCTCTGCATTGGGCGTGCCGGTAAGGTGCCAGGCAGCGTCGATCTGCTTGATCTTGTCCAGCGGCGTCACGTCCGGCAGGCCGTCAAGGAAGTACATCCATTCCTGCGTGTTCCAGCCCTTCGCATCCAGCTTGTCGGCGGCGAGCGAACCGGCGAGGAACGACGCACGTTCCTGGTCGATCGCGTTGAAGCGCGGCGAATCGGGCAGCGGCGCATCCTTCGGGATGCCCGGCTCGTACACCCATTGCTTCACTTCGTCCCAGCTCATCTTGCCGGGGTTCTTGTCGAACAGATTGGCCTTCAGGTAATCCAGCATCTGCTCCGTGGTGATGCTCTGGAACGCGAAATGCGCGAAATAGCCCTTGAGGTAGGCATCAAAGGTTTCGCGGCCAAAGCGCTCCTCCAACGTCCGGAGGAACCAGCTGCCCTTGTCGTAGGGCACCTCGGAAATGGAATCGTCCGCACCGATGCCTGGCTTCGGTGCAAGGCGCTGCGCGTTCTCCGGGATGGTCTTGACGGTCTTCTGCAGGCCGTGCGCGGAAATAAGCGCCTCCTCGTCAGCCAGCGCCTTGCCGTACACCGCCTCGGTGATGCGGCCCTGCACGTAGGTGGTGAAACCTTCGTTGAGCCAGATGTCGCGCCACGCGGCGCTGGTCACCAGGTTGCCCGACCACGAGTGTGCGAGTTCGTGCGAGATCACCGAGACGAGGCTCTTGTCGCCAACCAGCAACGTCGGCGTGGCGAACGTCATGTTCGGGTTTTCCATGCCGCCGAACGGGAACGAGGGCGGCAGCACCAGCAGATCGTAGCGATCCCACGCATACGGACCGTAGAGCTTCTCGGTCGCCGCGATCAGTTTCTCGGTGTCCTCGAATTCCTTGGCGGCCTTGCCGACCACGCTGGGCTCGGCATAGACGGCCGAACGTGGCCCGGTTTCCTTCGCGGCGATGTCACCCGCGGCGATCGCCAGCAGGTAGGAAGGAATCGGATGCGGCTGCGCGAATGCGTAGTCGCCGTTGAGCGGATGCTTCGCGTCGTTGAGCGCACTCATCACCACGCGCACGTCCTTCGGTGCGGTGACGTGCGCGTTGTAGGTGAAGCGGATGGCTGGCGAATCCTGCAGCGGCACCCACGAGCGCGCATGGATGGATTCGGACTGCGAGAACATGAAGGGCAACTTCTGGTCGGCCGTCTGTTCCGGCGTCAGCCACTGCAGGCCCGAGGCGGTCGGCACGGTGGAATAGACGATGCGCACCTGCGCCGGATGTTGCGGCGTGGCGATGGTGAGCTTGCTGCCCAGTTCCTTGTCGCGCGGCGCCAGCGCGTACTTCAACGCGCTGGCCTTGCCCGCCGCGTCGATGCCTTCCACGCTGGCGATCTTCAGGTCGCGCGTGTCGAGCACCAGCGACTGCGCCTTGGCGTCCTTCCAGTCCAGTTTCAGCGTGGCCTGGCCATCGAGCTGCTTGTGCGGGAAATCGACCTTGAGATCCAGATCAAGATGGGTCACGCGGACCTGGTCGGGCTGCGCATAGGAATGCGGGTCGGCGGCAAAGGCGCTCAGCGGCAGCACCAGGGCGCCGAAGGCAAGGGCGTGGAGAGGACGCATCGAAAGAAACTCCGTCAGCAGGAGCGCGGAGTATGCCACTTGCGGGCAGGCGCCCGCGGGTGCGGATGGTCATCCTGTTGGCGCGGACCAAGCCGCACCGGGATCGGCCTTAATGGCTGGAACTGGCGGCGGCAGGTGCCGGCCTCGGCTTCTGCAGCGAGCGGATGTAGTCGGCCACGTCCTGCTTGGACACCGCGCCGCGCTTGTCCTTGTCGATCTGGTCGAAATGCGCGCGGATGAACGGCACCGGGCCATTCTCCGCTTCTTCCTTGGTCAGCAGGCCGTCGTGGTTCTTGTCGGCGATATCGAAGTTCTTGACGGCAACATCCATCTGGTTGGCCATGTTGCCGAGGCCAATCTGGGCCTGGGCGGCGGTGGCCATCACGAGCGTGCAGGCGAGCAAAAGCGAGCGGGCGTGACGCATGGTGTCTCTCCCTGAACAAGTGCACGGAGTATGGCACCGGGGATGTGAGCGGATCGTGCGGTTGAAGCTGTCGCGCACTGGTGTCCCAAAAACCGGCGACCTTGTGGGAGCGCACCCTGCGCGCGACTCACGCCGCCTCAGGTCCCAAACGTCAACGCGTGGGTGAGATCCCCTGGCGCCGGCCCGCCCGCCGCCACCATCGCCTGCTCGCGCAATGCGAGGCCGGGCAACTTCTCCAGCGCGAACCGTCGCGTCAGGAAACGCGCGATGGAACCGGAGTCATAGATGGTGTGGTCCACGTGCCCCTTCTTCGCGAACGGCGAGACGATGATCGCGGGAATGCGCGAGCCCGGTCCCCAGCGGTCACCCTTCGGCGGCGCCACGTGATCCCACCAGCCGCCGTTCTCGTCCACCGTGATGACAATGAGCGCGTGCTTCCATGCGGGCGATTTCTGCAGTGCATCGACCACGCGCATGATGTGCCGGTCGCCTGCGTCCACGTCGGAGTAACCGGCGTGCATGTTGAGGTCGCCCTGCGGCTTGTAGAAGCTCACCTCAGGCAGCTTGTCGGCTTCGATGTCAGCAAGGAAGCGGTTGCTCTGCGATGTCTCGCCGACGCCGGCATCGCGCAGGTGCTTCGCGCGTGCCTCGGTGCCCGGCGCGAAACTTTTGAAGTAGTTCAGCGGCTGATGGTGGTACTGGAAATTCGGCTGTTGCGGAAACTGCTTCTCGTCGCCATCGCCCTTGCCGTCGAGCGCCAGCTGCCACGCACCGGCATACCATGCCCAATCCACGCCGGCGCCGGAAAGCACGTCGCCAATGGTCTTGTGCGACTGCGGCGGCAGCGTGTTGGGGCTGTCCTCGTCGGCCAGCAAGGGATCGCGCCCCGATTGCGTCGCGCTGGGCGCATATGGCGGAGACATGGTGTTCACCGCATGGAAATCCGGCGTGAGCGAACTGCGCGAGGCGAACTTCGGCTTGCCGTCCATCGCGCTGCGCGGCGAATCGTCGGCCTGCTTCAGATGGATGTCGGTGGCCTTGCCGCTGACTGTTTCGGCGATGTTGAAGCGAGCCGGGCCCTGGTCCGCGTTTGGATAGAGCGGCGGCTGTGCCGCGACGAGGTATTGGTGGTTGAGGAACGAACCGCCAAACGCGCCCATGAAGAAGTTGTCGCACAGCGTGTATTGGCGGGCGAGCTGCCACAGTCGCAGGTGCGCCGCGCTGTCCCCGTAGTGGCCCATCACCATCGCGCCGGTATCGCCCCAGGCGACGAAGCCGTCATTCCTGCCGCCGTTGATCTGCAGCTGGTTTTCGTAGAAGCGATGCACGAGGTCGCGCGTTACCACGCCGTGCGGCAGCGGTTCGCCGCTGCCGGTGCGAAGCGCCCACGGCGCGTTCGGCAGGCCGACGAGGTCCTCCTGCTTCACGTGATAACTGCGATGGTTCACCACCTGTTGGTGCGGCGCCAGGCCATGCCATACCGGCGGCAGCGTCTGCAGCAACGAACCATCGCGATCGCGCTGTTGGTATTGCTCAGGCCGGAGCGCACTCAGCGGTTTTTCCACGCCAGGAAAATTGGCGAACAGATTGTTGAAGCTGCGGTTCTCGGCGTAGATCACCACCACCTTGCGAATGTGTTCGCGCAGTGCCGCGTCCAGTGCCGTATCGGTGACCTTGGTTGCGCCGGGCGCTGCCGCAGCGAGCGCCTGCGGGCCGCCCACGGCAAGCGCCGCGCCCGCTGCCGCAAGTCCACCGAGCAGGCGTCGTCGCGCGGGATCCGACGGCTGGTCATCGGCGTCGTTCGGAGGCAGCAAATCGTTCACGGCGCGGCGTCGTCGTAGAAGCGCGACAGGTCCGCCTTGCTCTGCTGCAACGAAGGCTGGTCGATGTAGATCATGTGGCCCGACGGGTAGAAGCCGAAGGTGACATTCTTGCGTTCCGCAGGCTCCAGCCCGAGGTGCGAAAGATCGAACTCGGTGGCATAGAAGGGCGTGGCGAGGTCGTAGTAGCCGTTGGCCGAGAACACCTTCAGGTGCGGGTTGCGGCGCATCGCGTCGCCCAGGTCGTCACCCACGTAGGTGGCTTGCAGCCAGCCGCCGTTCTTCTTGCGCTTCCAATCCCAGTTCTTGCCGATGGCGCCGTAGTTGTTGGGCAGGTACGGGCGGTCCTCGGTGAATTTCAGTTCGGTCGCGATGTACTGGTTGAACGTGGCCACGTAGGCGCCGGTGATGGCATCGCTGGCGGTGTCGCCATCGGGCGTTTCGCCGGCGGCGTCCGGGTCGATGCCCTGGAAACGGCCGTCCAGACGTCCAACGGTGAGGCGCTGGTCGCGCAGCAGTTCCTTGCGGAAGCGGCTGGGGCCCACGCGCAGGTTGGCTTCCTTGATGTATTGCGGCGACAGGCCGAGGTAACGGCTCATCTGGCTGGCGATGCGGTCGGCCTCGGCCGGTTCGATCGCGTCGCCCTTGGCCAGCGCGAGCGTGTAGTCGCCCGAGGCGAAACGGCGCACGTCGGCGAGGAACGTGCCGATGTCGGCCGGCTTGTTCGGCACCTTGTTGTGGTACCAGGCGATGGCCGCTTCGGTGGGCAGGTTCACGATGTAGCCGTGATCGATGCCGGGCGCGGCGACAGAGAAATCAAGGATGGAAGACATCAGCACCACGCCGTTGAACTCCATGCCCTTGTCCTGCAGCGACTTCACCAGCACGGCCGAGCGCGTGGTGCCATAGCTTTCGCCGAACAGGAACTTCGGCGAGTTCCAGCGGTTGTTCACCGTGACATAGCGCTGGATGAAGCGCGTGAACGCATCGGCGTCCTGGTCCACGCCCCACACATCCTTGCCTTCGGTCTTGCCCGCAAGCTGCGAATAGCCGGTGCCGGGCGCGTCGATGAATACCAGGTCGCTTTTGTCGAGCAGGCTGTATTCGTTGGGCACGAAGCGGTAGGGCGCCGGCGGAATCGGCTTGTCGCCGTCGTTGGCCACGCGCACCGGGCCATACGAGCCCATGTGCAGCCACATGGACGACGAACCCGGGCCGCCGTTGTAGAAGAACGTCACCGGCCGTTTGCCGCCCTTGCCGCCGTCGGCGGTGTACGCGACATAGAAGAAGCTCACCGTGGGCTTGCCTTTGTCGTCGTGGACCAGCAGGCGGCCGGCCGTGGCCTGGTAGCTCACCGTGCGGTTGCCGATGCGCACGCTGTGCCTGGTGACCACCGTGCGGTCAGCGGGAACGGGTTGTTCGTCCGCTTTGTCGCCCTTGTCCTTGTCGCCCTTGTCGGACTGCGCCTTGGGCGCATCCTTGGTGTCATCGGCGGCGTGCAGCGGCAGGCTGCCCAAGGCCAGCAGGGTGGCGAAGGCAAGCGAAGCGAGAGGGAACTGGCGCATGGATGGGTCTCCGGTACGGCGCTGGATCAAGAGTGATTGGTGCTGTCGTAGTAGCGGGCGAGGTCGCCCTTGAGCTGGCGCAGTGCGTCGGTGTTGAGATAGACCATGTGCCCCGACGGGTAATACAGGAAATGCACGTTGCTGCGCAGCGACGGCTCCAGGTTCATGTGCGTGAGGTCGTACTCGGTGATGAAGAACGGCGTGGCGAAATCGTAGTAACCATTCACCGACAGCACCTGCAGATGCGGGTTGGTGCGGATCGCATGCGCGAGATCGCCGGCAACGTAAGCGGTCTGCAGCGGACGCTTGATGCCTGACGCCTGGTGCTTCCAGTCCCAGTCCTTGCCGATGTCGCCGAAGGTCGGGCGATACTCCAGATCGCTGTGGTAGTTCAGCTGGCCGCTCAGGTAATCGTGGAACGCGGTGATGAAGGCGCCGCTGATGCCGGTGTCGGAGGCGTCATAGCCTGGCACCTCGCCCGCGGCGTCTTCGTCGACACCTTCGAATCGTGCATCGAAGCGGCCGATGGTGCGGCGCTGGTCGCGCAGCAGCTCTTTGCGGAAGCGCGCAGGCTCGATGCGCAGGTTGGATTCGCGGATGTATTGCGCGGAGAGCCCGGTGTACGCGGCGAGCTGTTGTGCCACCGCATCGGCCTCGCCCGCCGGCACGTCCTGGCCCTTCGCGAGCGCCGTTGCATACGGGCCGCGGGCGAAGGCGCGCACCTGGTCGAGATACGCCTTCAGGTCCGCCGGCTTGTTGGCGACCTTGCCGTGATACCACGCGGCGGCCGCGTAGCTGGGCACGTAGCCGATGTACATCTCGTCGTAGCCCGGCATGCGCACGCCGTAGTTTAGGATCGAGGACATCAGGATCACGCCGTTGATGGCCATGCCCTTGTCCTGCAGCGCGTCGACCAGCGCGCCCGAGCGCGTGGTGCCGTAGCTTTCGCCGAACAGGAACTTCGGCGAGTTCCAGCGGTTGTTGAGCGTGACGTAGCGCTGGATCGCGCGGCTGAAGGCCGACACGTCCTGGTCCACGCCCCAGAAATCCTTGCCCTCGGCCTTGCCGACGGGGCGCGAATAGCCGGCGCCGACGGCGTCGATGAAGACCAGGTCGGTCTTGTCGAGCAGGCTGTCGCTGTTGGGCACCAGGTGATAGGGCGCCGGCGCCGTCGCGGCAGGTGCGGCCGTTTCGATGCGCACCGGCCCGATCGAGCCCATGTGCAGCCACATGCTGGACGAGCCCGGGCCACCGTTGTAGAGGAAGGTCACGGGACGGTTGGCGTTCTTGCCGCCATCGACGGTATACGCGACGTAGAACACGGTGGCCTGCGCTTGTCCCTGCTCGTCGCGGATGATCAGGTTGCCTGCCGTGGCCGTGTAAGCCACCGAACGGCCACCGATGCTCACGCTGTGCTTCGTGCTGACCGCGCTCTCGCTGGTGGGCGCCTGGACGTTGTCGTCCTTCCCCGCGGACTCCTTCGTGTTGGCAGGCGCATCCCTGGCCAGCAGAGAGGTGGAAGATGAAAGCACAAGACTGCCGGCCAGCAGCAGGAACGCGAGGCGACGCATGAAGCTCCCCAGGAGATAAAACCAGCTTGGGAGTATGCGTGTCGTGGCTCTTGCGTGACCGTGACAAAAGTACTGGGTGATGGGCGAATCGCCCGGGCTAAACGCGATGCTGTTCTTGATGAATGCGTGATGCAGATAACGCAATGCATCCATTTTGGCCCTTGCGGTAGTGCTACATTCCCAAAGCGCCCCCAGGGCGTTACCGCCACTTAAAGCAAAAAAGGGGAATGACCATGTCCAACACACGTCTGAGTCGTGTCGCGCTCGTTGCGTTGCTCTTTGCGGGCGCAGCCGGCTCCGCCATGGCCGCGCAGCCCGCGGCTACCGGCCTGGGCCAGGCCTGGCCCAATACCACCGACGTGAGCTCCAGCCCGAACTGGCACGCCTATGTGTTCGTGCTTGGCGGCGTGAAGTACGTGCAGGTGAATGACCGCAACGGCAACGTGATTGGCGCCGTGGGCACCTCCAACGGCAACTTCATCACCCTGCCGATCGGTGCGTTTGCGCAACTGGTGAGCACGCCGCAGCAGCCTGCCGCCGTGACCACCGACGCCCAGCCCGCCGCGGACGCGGCCACGGTGTATCAGGACGATTCGGTGCAGGTGACGGCCACCCCGCAGACGGATGGCACCGTGCGCCTGATGGCGGCGTCGACGTGCGATCCGGTCCAGTGCAGCA
>NZ_DASRZX010000160.1:0-5277 GCF_035685885.1 Dyella sp.
TACGACGGCCAGACCTTCAGCCACTATGTGAAGTCCGGCTTCCGCCACGACGAGCTGGCACGCCACCGCGACCTGCTCGCCGGCGCGCACGCCGCAGGCGAGATCGATGGCGTGACGGTGCGCGTCGAGTCACATGAATCGCTGCGCGAGGCCGCGAGCGTGGCCGCCGCCTTCGCCGCCGACACCGGCTGCGCGGTGCTGCTGTCGCTCAAGCTGGGCGGCGACTGCCTGGCCCGCGAGCGCGCCGACGACCGCGCCAACGTGGCCCGCGTGGCCGAGGCGATGATCCTGTCGAAGGCCTTCCCGCGCCTGCAGTTCGTCTTCGACACCTTCATGGACGTGGACCGCGGCTACTTCCCGCGCCACGCCTTCATCGACCGCCGCTACACCCCGCGCGCCACGGCGCTGGCCTTTACCGCGCTGGCCGCGCTGTTCTCGGATGCCGCCATCCGCCTGCACGCCGATGGGGCGCAGGCAGGCGCGGCCCTTGCATTCGATGCGGACGGCACGGCGCACCAGCTCGTCTGCGGCCCCGCCAGCACCGTGCTGGCTGCGCTGGACGGCCTGCCCCCGCACGCCACCGTGCTCGACCTGTACGACGTGCAGGACAGCATCGACGTGCCGCTGGGCCAAGTCCGCCGGCGCCTCACCAGTATCGACCCCGATTGCCACGAAACCCTGCTGGTACGAACCTGAGCCGCACACCGGCCACCAATACCCAGACATGACCTAGAAACCAAGCGAGTCCCCCGCCATGAATACCGCCAATCCCGTCCGCCGCAAAACTTTCGCGGCCCTGGCCTTTGTCGCCGCCACCACGCTCGTCGCGCCCCTGGCCTGCCTCGCGCAGGGCAATTACCCCAACCGCGCCATCACGCTGGTGGTGGGCTATTCCCCCGGCGGTTCCACCGACAAGCTCGCCCGCCTGCTCGCCCAGTCGATGCAGGAAGACCTCGGCCAGTCCGTGGTGGTAGAGAACCGCCCCGGCGCGGCCGGCAACATGGGTGCGCAGGTCGTGGCACAGGCCAATCCGGACGGCTACACGCTCTTCATGGCCACCGTCAGCAGCCACGCCATCAACCCGTGGCTCTATCCGAAGACCGGCTTCGATGCCATCCAGAGCTTCGAGCACGTGGCGCTGGTGGCGCGCTACCCGCTGCTGCTGGCCGCGGCGCCGGGCTCCGGCGTGAAGACGCCCGAGCAGGCGCTCGGTTTCTTGCGCACGCATCCGGACAAGGCCTTCTTCTCGTCCGCCGGCGTCGGCTCGGCCGGCCACCTGAGCGGCGAACTGGTGCGGCTGACGGCGAAGGTGCCGATGACCCACGTGGCTTACAAGGGCGGCGGTCCGGCGATGCTGGGGGTGATGTCGGGCGAGGTGGCCGTGATGATCGACCCGATCCCGGCCATGATCCCGCAGGTGAAATCCGGCAAGCTGACGGCCATCGCCGTCACATCGAGCCAGCGCTCGCCCGCGCTGCCCGATGTGCCGACCCTGAACGAGCACGCCATTCCCGGCTTCGACGTGACCTCGTGGGCCGGCATCGTCGCCCCGGCGAAGACGCCACCCGAAGTGGTGCAACGCCTCGAGGCCTCGGTGGCGCGCGCGCTCGAGTCGCCGCGCTTCAAGGCCATGCTCACCGCCGACGGCGCCCAGCCGTCGTACCTGCCGGGCGACAAGTTCCGCGCCTTCAACGAGGCCGAGCGGCAGCGCTGGGGGGACGTGGTGAAGCGGGCGAAGATCAGCGCGGAGTAAGTTGAACTTGAAGTTGAAGCTGAAGTTGAAGTTGGAGCAGGAGTTGAAGTCGGACCCTGACGCCGGGGACCTTCCCTCGCGTCAGCCGTCCACCGTCTCGCGCGGCAAGCCCGCCAGTTCCGCTTCGCGCACGCGCAGCACCGTCTGCCGCGACACATTGAAGCGCCGCGCCACCTCGCTCACCGACTCGCCCCCCGCCAGGCATAGCGCCACGTTGCGCCGCTCGCTTTCCGACAGCTTCGGCTTGCGCCCGAGGTGGGTGCCCATCTCGCGCGCAATGGCCGCGCTCTGCTGGGCCCGCGCGCTGCGCACGCGGCTTTCCAGCGTCACCAGCGCACGCAGCATCGACACCGCCGGCGGCGATCCGCCGCGCGTCAGGTCGGCGCGGCCGGCCTGCAGGCAATGCAGCGCGACGCCCGCCTTGCGAAAGCGCGTGATGGTGGCCAGCATGTCGCGCGCATGGCAGCCGAGGCAGGACAGGTGCAGCATGTGCACGGCATCGCCCGGTCGCACGCGCTGCACCAGCGCGGCCAGCGCCGGCCGCTCCAGCGCGGGCAGGGCCGGCGCCTCGCACTCATGCACCGCGCATCCCTCTGCGACCTCGATGCCGGCCGCCCTCGCCGCGGCCAGTTCGCTTTCCATGGCCTGTTCGTCGTAGGCTTCGTTGGAATACAGATAGACCAAAGACACTTCAAGCTCCCCGCTCAAACCTTCCCGTCGATTGCTTCCCGTCGATTCCCGTCGATTGCTTCCCCGTCGACCGTCCCCGTTCGCATGCGCCGCCTGCGCGCCAACCAGCACGTCGTCTGGATGTAGGGACAACCCTTCATCGCCAGGCCATGCAAACGTGATTTCATCGGCGCAGCCCCTCTCTGCGGGGTTGGTAATTCGATCCAAAACAGAACACAGGATTCCCAACACATCTTCAGGATTTCCGGCACGGGCCGGCTCGCGGCCTTCTGCGCCGCGGCTGCCACCGCCCTCGTGCTCGCCGCCTGCGGTTCCGGCGATAACAACAACGCCACGGGCCGCGCCTCCGACGGCGTCGTTCGGCGTCGCGGCGCAGCTGGCCGGCAGCGGGACGACGCTGGACGCGCTGATGGCCGTGGCGGACGGCCGGCTGTATGTGGCGAAGCGGGAGGGAAGGAATCGGGTGGTGGCGGGGTGACGCAGGAGAACTGGATCAACAGTTCGGGCCGCCGCAATCAAACTAGTCGCCGGCATTTTCCTGGCAGCGAGGCACGAAATGCCATTGTCCGAACTCTGGGTCAAACATGGCAATTTGATTGCAGTCAGGAATATCACCGGGCGCGAACTCGACAGTTTCGACCAAGCGCGCCACCGCCCCGTGCAAGCGTGTGTCGGTCCAGTTAAGAATCTCCGCGTTCGTTTCCTGCCAGGCAAACAAGCCAGCCCTCTCGCGAAGCTTGGAGAACTCAGCGAAGGTAACCTCGTCGATCTCGAACCGCTCCAACTCCCCTGCCCAGTGGTGCATCTCGCGGGAGTATCTCCCTAATCCACCCCCTGGCGTTTGCAGCAAGCATCCATCACGCGCCGGCCAACCGAGGTGGACACTGGCGATGAACCCTCTCCTGTCGGCGTCTCGAAACAGATTCCCATCGAGAAGTGAGGCCGGCAAGAGTTGGCAGAGTTGACCGAGTGCGGACCTTAGGCCCGCTTCGATCAAGGCATCGAACGGCGACAGGAAGCATGTGATGGCGCGGCCCTGCTCGATTCTGGACGAAATTATGCAAAGGTCTCCGTCATCGTCTCGGGAGACGAGGACGTAGGCAGGGAGGGTTAGAAAGAAAGACGGCATATACGGTCGTAACTGTAATTTTCCGGAAACATCAGGATGCCCGATCCTGCCCCTATTTCATTTTCACAATACTTCAAGAACCGGCCGAGCATAGGGTTCCCCGCGCTCCAGATTCCATGAAACCGTATTTACCAAAATATAATGACAAGACTCGCCGTATGGATGCCGAATCCTTGAAGCGAAAATGAGAAACTTTTCCCTCATGCTTTCCATCCAAGCCCGATCCAAAAAAATCAGATATGCGCTTATTTTCTGAGAACGAAGGCGCACCTCCTCCTGCGATTTTTAATTCGTATGCATGCACTTCGTAGTAACCCACCTCATTACACACAAGTCGTGACCCATGGCGTGCCGCAAAAAGTCGTTTACGGTCAATGACATAGCGGGTGGGGTTGTAAACTCTTTCGGAATGTCGTTCACTGTTGCAATTTGGGCGACACATGCAGCGAGAGGCAACGAGTTGGGCAGCGGCAGAATTCAAGGACATTGACCTGGGCGACCAGCGCCTGAACAAGCGGGCGGTGCTGCTAGCGGAGCGGCTCGCAGAGAAGCCGACGGCGAGCATACCCAGTGCATGCGGCGGCTGGGCGGAAACGGCTGCGGCGTATCGCTTCCTGGCTCAGGATGAATTGGACTGGCGCGATATTCTGGCGCCCCACTGGCAGAGTTCAGCCGAGCGGATGCGAGCTTGCGAAGTGGTGCTATGCATCCAAGACACCACGGAACTGGACTTTAACGGCCAGGCCATCGCAGGCTTGGGGCCGCTGTCGTATGAGGCGCAACGCGGGCTATATCTGCACCCGACTTACGCGGTAACGCCAGCGCGTGAACCGCTGGGCGTGCTTGACGCCTACATGTGGGCGCGCGAGCCCAAGGGTGCGGATGGCGTTCGCCCCGGCATCAAGGAAAGTACCCGCTGGACCGAAGGATATGAGCGGGTCGCCGAACAGGCGGCCGCACTGCCTGCCACGCGACTCGTCTATGTGGCTGACCGAGAGTCGGACATCATGGCGCTGATGGTCAAGGCGAAGGAGTTGGGCCACCCGGCGGACTGGCTACTGCGCTCGCAGCACAATCGCACCTTGCCTGGCGGCGGCAAGCTGTGGGACCAAGTCACTGCGGGTGAGCCAGTGGGCAGGATTCACTTCACGTTGGCTGCCCGTCAGGCTCAGCCGGCGCGCGCGGTACGGCAGCAGGTGTGGGCGCAACGTGTTGCGTTGCCTGACGCTGCAGGCGGCGTGGTGAGTGCTACTTGTATCGTCGCCCGGGAGGTCGACCCGCCGGCAGGCGTCAAACCGATTGAATGGCGACTGCTGAGTAATCGCGAAGTGGCCGACCTTGACGCGGCAGCACAGCTTATTGACTGGTACCGCGCGCGTTGGGAGGTGGAATTGTTCTTTCATGTGCTGAAGAACGGCTGTCGAGTCGAGGCGTTGCAACTCGCATCGATGGCGCGGCTTGAGCGTGCCTTGGCGCTGTTCATGGTGGTGGCATGGCGCATCGCTCGATTGATGCGACTGGGTCGAACTTGCCCGGACCTGGATGCAGGGCTGTTGTTCGAGCGCGATGAATGGCGCGCGGCATTCATCCTCAACAAGAAGAAGCCGCCGAAGACGTCACCGCGTCTGAATGAGGTCGTGCGCTTGGTCGCTATGCTCGGCGGCTTCCTGGCGCGCAAAGGCGACGGCGAACCCGGAGTCAAGAC
>NZ_DASRZX010000161.1:0-95160 GCF_035685885.1 Dyella sp.
CTCTATCCGCTGATGCAGGTTTGGCCATCCGGATGGAAATGGCACGAAGGCTATTCGGACTATCCGATGATGATCGTGGGCGTCTACGCCACGCTGGGCGTGTTCCTCATCCTTGCGGCTCGTGATTCGCTCGCCCATCGAAGCATCATATGGTTTTTCGTGTGGTCGAGCGTGGTGCATGGCGGAATCATGGCGGTGCAGGCGTTGAGCCATGCCGAGCATATGGCGCACTTGTGGGGCGACGTGCCGGCATTGCTTTTTGCGGCGATCGTGCTGGCGGTGTTGATGCCGAGGCCGGCGCGGATGTAAGTGACCGCGAGGATGGATCGCGCACTGGGTGCGCTCCTACAGAAGAGCGTCGTCCTTGTAGGAGCGCACCCAGTGCGCGATTTGCGAAACAAAAGAGCCACGCCCCTCACGAGGCGTGGCTCTTGTCTACCGAAGTGCTTGGACGCTTACCAGATCTTCACGCGATCCGCCGGCGCCAAGTACAGCGTCTCGCCCGCCTTGGGCTTGAACGTGTCGTACCAGTTGTCGATGTTGCGCACGGTCTGCGCGCGGAAGCGGCCCGGGGCGTGCTCGTTGCCCACCACCTGCGCGCGCAGCGCGGCGTCACGGGTCTTCTCGCGCCAGCTCTGGCCGAAGGCGAGGAAGAAGCGCTGGTCGCCGGTGAGTCCGTCGATCACCGGTGCAGGCTTGCCGCCAAGCGACTTCTGGTAGGCGAGATAGGCAATGGTCAGGCCGGACACGTCGGCGATGTTCTCGCCCAGTGTCTGCTGGCCGTTCACGTGCAGTCCCGGCAGCGCTTCATAGGCGTTGAACTGCTCGGCCAGCTTCTGGCCGGCGGCCTTGAAGTGCGCCTGGTCTTCCGGTGTCCACCAGTTGGCGAGGTTGCCCTGCGCGTCGAACTCGGCACCCAGGTTGTCGAAGCTGTGGCTGATCTCATGACCGATCACCGCACCGATCGAACCGTAGTTGGCGGCAGCGTCGGCCTTCGGATCGAAGAACGGCGCTTCGAGAATCGCCGCCGGGAAGTTGAGGGCATTCTGCAGCGGCAGGTTCACCGCATTCACCGTCTGCGGCGTCATCCACCACTCGCCGCGATCGACCGGCTGGCTGAGCTTGGCAAGCTGTTGCTGATACTCGTACTTCCTGGCGCGCTGCAGGTTGCCGAGCGCATCGTCGGCGCGGATCTCCAGCTTGCCGTAGTCGCGCCATGTCTCCGGATAGCCCACGGCCACGCGGATGCTGGCGATCTTGGCCTTGGCCTTCTGGCGCGTTGCCGGGGTCATCCAGTCGAGGTGATCCACGCGGTCATCGAAGGCGGCGAGGATGTTGTGCACCATGTCTTCCACCTGCTTCTTCGACGAAGCGGGGAAATATTTCTTCACGTAGATCTGGCCCACGGCATCGCCCAGCGACACATTGGTGCTGGCAACGCCACGCTTCCAGCGATCACGCTGCTTGGGCGTACCGGACAGGGCCTGGCCGTAGAAGCCGAAGCTGAGGTCGGCGTACGCCTTGGGCAGCAGCGGCGCGACTTCGTTGATGGCGTGGAAGGTGAGGTAGTCCTTCCATGCCTGCAGCGGTTCGCTGGCGGTGAGCGCGGAAAGGCCCTTGATGCCCGGCACCTGCCACACGTCCACGATCTTCTGCTGGTCCAGGCCGCCGGCCTTGAAATAGGTGTTCCAGTCCAGGCCTGGTGCGTTCTTGCCGAACGAGGCCAGTGGCCACGGATTGTTGGCCTTGTGGATGTCCTGGCTGTCGACGATATCGACTTGGGCCTTGGCGATTTTGGTTTCGAGATCGAGGATGGTCTTGGCCTTCGCATCGGCGTCGGCAACACCGGCCTGCTTCAGCACTGCCGCGATGTAAGCCTGGTACTTGCCGCGCGTATCCACCATCGCCTTGTCATCGGAGAGGTAGTAATCGCGCGTGGGCATGCCGAGGCCGCCCTGCAAAAGGTACGGGATGTTGTGCGAGGCATCTTCCAGGCCGTGCGACACGAACAGGCCGAACAGATGCTCGGTGTGGAAGTTGGTCGCGTTGACGGGATCCACATCAGCGCGCAGGCCTTCGCCCAGCACGCGGGCGAGGTCGGCCTTGCTGGCGATGGCGTTGATGCCGACCAGTTCGGTCTTCAGTGGATCGAGTCCGCGCTTCTCGATGGTGGCCTCATCCATGAACGCGGCGTAGTAGTCGGCGATCTTGCGCTCGTTGCTGCCGGCAGCCGGATTGCCCTTGCCGGCATCGCGGATCAACTCCGCATTGCGCTGCTCGGCCTTCAGGAACACCTGCAGGAATACGCCCGTGCTGGAACGATCCGCGGGAATCTCTGCGGTCTTCTTCCACGCACCGTTGGCGTAGTTGTCGAAATCGTCGCCCGGCTTCACGCTGTGGTCGATGCCGGCCAGGTCAATGCCACTGGCGCTGCGCGCCGGCGCCTGGGCCGCCACGGGCTGGGCCGGCGATGCGGCCAGGGCGCAGGTGCTGGTCAGCGCTGCCGCGGTGAGGATCCAACGAAATTGCCGCATGTGCGGTCTCCTGGGTGGGAAGGAAGAGAACGATAGTCCCTTGTTGTGCCCGGCGGGGCATGACTTTTGGGCTATGAAAGTTTGCTGCAGGAGCGCACCCGGTGCGCGACCGCAGCATCCCGGCGTCACCGCCCCCTAGGCTTATCGCGCACTGGGTGCGCTCCTACAAGTGAAGGGAGCGCGCTCAGCGCTCGTAGCGATAATTCAAGCTGGCCCGATTGAATTCCGTGGCGTTCTGCGCCTCGAAATTCCAGTGCGAACTGAAGTGGTAGCGCAGGGTGATCACCTGGCCCGGATCGAACAGGCCCACGCCGTAACTGAGGTAAAGCCGTGGCGAGAGGTATTTGCCCACGGTGAAGGCGGAGCTGCCGTTGAGTGCGTCGCTGCTACTTACGCCGATGTCGTCGACGCCCAGCCGGGAGCCAATACTCTTGGCGAGCAGGTTGCCGGTGGCCGAACCCAGCGCTTGCGCAGCGGCGCCCACCATGCTGCCTTCGCCGCCGCGCACCTGTGACAGCGGCTTGCCGGTGACCAGATAGGACAGCGCGTCCGATTGCTCCATCACCGGCTGCGAGAACACCGTGAGCACGGGGCGCTGCGCCGTGCCACCGACATTGAGGCCCACCTTCTGGCCATCGTCGATGGTGGCATTGGGATTGAGCTTGCGGATGGCGCGGATGTTGAGGCCGGGATTGTCGATGGGCGTGGTGGCGAACAGCAGCTGGCCGCGCTCGATCTCCAGGTTCTGGCCATAGGCCTTGTATGTGCCGGCCACTTCGATCTGGCCCTGGCCCGTGGTGGCGCGGCCCGGCCGCTCGCTTACCACCAGCTGTCCATGCAGGCGGCCATCGAGGCCCATTCCGACGAGGTGAGCCTTGTCGCCCAGCTTCACCGTTACCGTGGCGCTGATCGGCATGCGGCTGGCCTGTTCCTCGCGCTGTTTCTCGTCGACGATGACAACATCGGGCGACGCCTTGGTCGCGCCGGCACCGGGCAGCTTGTCGAGGTTTACATCGGCGCTGTCGAGCGTGACGCTGCCGGTGATGTCCAGGCCGTTGGCGTCGTGGCGCACGGCCAGATCGGGTGAGAGGGCCACCTTCGCGGAGGGAAGGTCGATCGCCTTGAAGTTGCTGCCCTTCACCGACAGCACGCTCTGCGCATCGGCACCCAGCGACGCCGTGCCTTGCAGCAGCACGCTGCCATCGCCCGAATGCAACGTGCCGTCGAGCCGGAAATGTTGCGCGTCGGTGGTGGCGATCACCACGCGACCCTGGCTGAGCTTCAAGCCCATCGAGGGAATCTCGGCCGCAAAATCGCTGATGCCAGCCTGGCCGTTGACCGCGGGCTGGGCGAGCGTGCCACCCAGCGTGAAATTGCCGTGGATGGCACCCTTGGGATTGACCACTTCGGTGGTGAAGATCTCCAGCAGCGCGAGGTTCTTGACGTCGAGTGCGACCTGTCCGCCCAAGGCTTGCTGCGCCCCGGTGATGGTGACCTGGCCGTCCAGACGTCCATTGTTGGTGAGTGCGGCGTGCAGGTCGATGCGCTGGCTCGCCGGGCTCAGCTGCGCGTTGAGCGCGAGATTGTTGTAGGTGATAAGCGGCTCGTCGGGACGATCGGCATAGGCGATGGAGCCATGCGCGGACGTGATGCTCGCCGTGCCGTTGAGTGCGCCCGCCGTGTTTCGGCGCAGGTTTCCGCTGCCCTCCAGCGTGCCTTCCACGCGCATCGGCACCTTGGCCGTGCTGGCGGCGCTCATCAGCAACGCGATAGGCAGGTTGTGCAACCGGTAGCTGGCATCGAGGTTACCGGCCTTGTCCTGCTTGGCTGCCGCGCACAGCAAGGGATCGCCCGCGGTCAGGCACAGCTCGGAAAGACTCATGGCGCCGTCGTTGTACGACAACGTCGTGGAATGCTGCAGGCGCCAGCGGGGCAGGCCGGCGAAATCGACGTTGAGCGTGGAAAGCGTGCCGTTCCACGCCGAGCCCTTCATGCCGCCGCTCAACATGAGTTCCGTGGACAACGGTTGTCCGCGCGCATCCAGCGTAAGGCTGTGCCGCTCGGCCGTACCGTCGCCGTGCAGCGTGACCTGGGTGAAGCCCATGCCGCCCGCGGTGACGCCCGTGGTCTGCAGATCCAGCTTGCCGCCGGGATGGCTGATATCCGGCACGTTGGCCAGCAGGTGCAAGTTGTCGACCTTCTGGCCCGCGTAGCTCAATGCATTGCCTTGAAGGTTGGCTTCGACAGCGAGTTTCGGGTGCTTGCCCGTCACGTGGATGGTGCCCTGCAGGCGACCCGCGGCATCGGGCAGCCAGTCGGCGAGTGTGGCAACGGCAAGCTTGAGCGTGACATCGTTGCTGTTGCCGGGCCTGGCATCGACCAGCACATCGCTGCTGCCCGACGTGAGATGCAGTTTGCCGTCAACCACGCCTTCGGGCGGAAGATGCAACTTGCCGTCGCCATGCACGGTGCGCTCGCGCAGGCGGCCATCGAGCTTGCGGATATCCAGCGTTACATCGGGACGGCCTTCCGGCAGCGTGCCTTGCGAAGCGATGTCGAAATCCAGTGAGCCGTTCCATTTCGCCAGCAGATGCCCGGGATCGAAGCGGTTTGCGGTGGCCTCCATCTGCCAGCCCAGCGCAGGCTGCAGCACCAGCATGCCCTGGGCCTGCAGCTGGCCTTGCGGCTGCTTCACCGTCAGCGCGTGCAGCTGGATTTCCTTCTGCGTGCCGTCGAGGTCGAGCGTGACGTCGGCAAACTTGCCCGGCGCGCCGATGGCGAGGGCGCCGCTGACGTGGAACTTGTCCAGGCTGCCTTTCGCCTTGAGGTTGCCGTGGCTCTGCACGGGCTGGCCGAGCATGTCCTCGGGCAATTCGACATCCTTCCAGTCCACCGATAGATCTGCGGCCAGCGGCTGCGCGCCTAGTTGCAGCATGCCTCCGATACCGACGGCGCCCCTGAACTGCGGCGATGTCAGGCCAAGCTGCTCGATGGTCAGCGTCTTGAAGTCGTCGCTGAAGCGCGCGCTCAAAGGGCGCAGCTGTAGTTGGTAGTCGTTGAGGCCGACCTGGCCGGTCAGTGTGCCGCTGCGGCGGTCACCCTTGCCTTCGAGCGCTACGGCAAGCGCCGTGAGCGAGCTTTCGCCGATCAGCGGCTTGGGATCGAAGCCCGGCGCATCCACACGGGCCGTCCATGCGTAGTCGCCGCCCTGGGCCCACTGCAATTGAACGCGCGTAGCCATGGGTTGCGCCAGCTGCAAGTCCAGGCGCGCCTGCTTGCCGTCGCCGTGCAAGGCGACCTGTCCGGCGTACTCCGTGCCGCTGACGGTCCAGCCGAAAACGGCCTTGCTGTCGCCGCGATACACGCCGCCGACGATCATCGTCCCCGTGAGGTCCGCATGGCCGTCGGGCGCGCGCAGGATCAGCTGGCGCAGCGCGATGCCGCTGTTGGTCCAGCTGCCGGCGACGTCGAGCGTGTTGGACGCGAACAGCGTCCGGCCTTCCTGCGTGATCGTCACGGCGCCGACGTGTGCACGCTCCAGCACGATCGGCAGCGGCGGTTGCCACGAGAAGCTGCTTTCACTCTGCGGTTCTGGCTCGCTCTTGGGCAGCGCTACATTCACGCCGTCCACGTCCAGCGTGAGCACGTGCAGTCGCTTGCGCAACAGGGCAGGGACACTGAAGTCGAGGTGCGCCTTGGCCACCTTCACGTCGAGGCCCTTGCCATCGACGTAACGCACGCCGGCGAGATCGAGCGGCCCGACCAGGCGTCCCTGCGCCGATTGCACCGACAGCGCGCCCTTGATGAATCCTTCGGCCCGCGCCAGCGCAAAGCGCAGGCCCGCGCCGGTGCCGATCAGCCACGCCACCGCCAGCAGCACCAACAGCAACACCGCGAGCAACGACCACAGCGTCCAGCGCAGCCAGCGCCGGCGCGGCGAGGGAGCAGGGGCGGAGGCGGGCGTGGCGGCATTCATCGCGACGATCTCTAGAGATCCGGGCCGATCACGACGTGCAGTTCCACGCCGTGCTCATCGGGATTGTCCACCGGCATGCCCAGGTCCACCCGGATCATACCCACCGGAGAAAGCCAGCGTACGCCCAGGCCCGCGCCGACCTTCGGGCGGTAGTCGGTACCACTGAAGGCGTTGCCGGCGTCGACAAAGGCGGCCATGCCCCAGTTGCGGTTGAAGTAGTGCTCTACCTCCGTGCTTCCCACCAACAGGTTCTTGCCGCCTATCACGCGGCCGTAGGCATTCTTCGGGCCGATGCTCTGGTAGCTGTAGCCGCGCACCGAACGGTCGCCACCAGCGAAGAAGCGCAGTTGCGGCGGCAGGTCGCTGAAATTGTCCGTCCAGGTGGCGCCGGCGGTCGCACGCAAGATCAGTCGGTTGCGCCCCGCGAACGAAGTGATCCATTTGCCGTCGGCGGTGACCTGGCTGAAGCTGGCGTCCGACAGCAGGCCACCGATGGTGCTGCGCGCCGCGAACGTCAATGACCAGCCGCTGCGCACGAAGATCGGGTTGTCACCGGATTTGCGCGACAGCGACACCTCCGGATAGAACAGGTTGCTGCGTCCGTGCTCGATGCCCGGTGCATCGTCGGGCTCGCCATTCTTCTGGCCGACGGTGAAGGTGCCATCCAGCGCATGCAGGCCGACAGTGCGCACCCAGCCATGCCACAGCCGTGTTTCGTTGGCGACGATCTCCAGTGTCTTGGAGTGCGAGGTATCGGTATCAGAATCGCGATAGGTGGCGCCGTAGTTGAAGCTGCGCTGGTTGGGGCCGGGCAGGGGAACCGAATACAGCGTGGACAGTGTCTTGAGGTTCTGCGCCAGCACCAGTTCGTTCTTCCACTTGTGGCCGCTGCCGTTCACCCAGCGCCGCTCCATGGCCGCGCGAACGCCCACGCCCGTGTCGGTGCCGATGAACGGGCCGCCGGTATAAATGGTGCGCTTGGCGGGCGCGAGTTCCACCTTCACATCGACCACGCCGTTCTTCTTGTCGTCGATGTCGGGCAGCACGTTGACCACGGCGAAGTAGTCGGCGCCGTTCAGCGCCTGCTGCAGCTGGAGCAGCTTGTCCTGTTCGAAATATTCGCCCGACTTGAACGGCACATAGCGATCGAGGAAGCCGGGCTTGAATTGCGAGCCCTCGAAATGCACCTCGCCAAAGCGATAGCGCGGACCTGCCTGCCATTCCAGGTTGATCACCGCCGTGCGTTCGCCGCGGTTGACGTCCACCCGATGGGTGACGAGTCTCGCATCGAGAAAACCGTTGGCGGTGAGCGCGCCGCTCAGGGCATCGCGTTCGCTGTCGTATTGGCCGTGATTGAGCGTCTGGCCCTTGAAGTTCTCGATCGTGCGCTGCGCACGGCGGATGGACGGGATGGACGCCGCTTCCTTGTCGAGCTTGAGATTCACCGCGGTGACTGTCACCGGCGGGCCCGGCGTTACATGCAGCGTGACGCGCCAGTCATTGCCGACCGGGTCGAGCTGCCCCTGCACCTGCGCCTCGTAGTAGCCGTAAGGTTCCAGCGAACTCTTGGCCTGCTCCAGCGCCTGCGTGTAGAGCCGTTTCACCTGCGCTTCGGTGACGTCGCGATTGGCGTACTGCGAGACATCCACGCCTGATGTGACGGCGAGCCTGAGCGGGTCCTCCACGCCTTCCACCACCAGCTGCACGCCTGCATGCGCCAGCCATGGGGCCAGCAGCAGCGGCAGCAGCATCAGGCGGCAGAGTCGTCGCATGCGGTCCTGATTCCATCCTGGAAGGGCGGCTATGCACGCATCGATGACGCGTGCGACCCCAGCTTAGCCGATAGATCTCGCGCGCCCGTGAACGACGCGCGAGATGCAGCGATCAACCGGCCTTGTCGCCCGCCTTGTGCGCAATCCACGCGCCCACCACGGCAGACACGTACGGAATCGACTGCGCCGCGAGGATGAACATCCACAGCGTGCCTTCGACGTACTGCGTGCCAAAGCGCATACCCATGCCGATCACGCAGCCGAGCAGGGCGATGGCCATCAGCAGTTCTTCGCGCACCGGCGCGAACGCGGCGAAGTTGCTGCCGCCCAGGCGGCGGCTCTTGGCGGTTACCACGAACGAGGTCTTCTCGCGCGTGAGGCCATGCAGGATGCCGCGCGCGATGGCGTGCGACAGGCCCATGCTGGCCAGCGACGCCATCAGCGTGTCGTACCAGCTGCAGGGGACGCGCGCGCGGTACAGCACGATGCCGAAGATCGCCTTGGCGAAGAAGAAGCCGATCACCGGAATCAGGAACAGCTGCATCGGCAGGCTGAAGATGGTCGGGAACGCGACCATGCCAGCGGTCCAGAAGATCGCCATCATGGTGAAGATGAGATGCAGGGCGTCGGCGAACCAGCTGAACCAGCCGGTGAGGAAGTGGAAGCGCTGGCCGCCGGAAAGCGGGCCCTTCCTGGTCATCCAGTCCCAGCGACCCTTGAGGATCTGCATCGCGCCGAAGGCCCAGCGATAACGCTGGCTCTTGTACGCCTTGAAGTCGGCCGGGGTGAGGCCCTTGCCCATCAACTCGTCGACGTAGACCAGCTCGTAGCCGGCATGCATCAGGCGCAGGCCAAGCTCGGCGTCCTCGCAGATGGTCCACTCGGACCAGCCGCCGGTGCCTTCCAGCGCCGAGCGGCGCACCATGGTCATGGTGCCGTGCTGGATGATGGCGTTGCGCTCGTTGCGATGGTGCATGCCGATGCGGAAGAAGCCGTCGTATTCCCACGCGGTCATGCGGCGGAAGCGGTTGTGCTCGAAGTCGCGGTGCGCCTGCGGGCACTGCACCACGGCCACCTTCGGGTCGTGGAAGTAGCCCGTCAGGCTGGCGAGCCAGTCGTTGCGCACTTCGTAGTCGGCGTCGATCACCGCCACCACGTCGGCACGCGGATCGGTTTCCTTCAGGCCGAAGTTGAGTGCGCCGGCCTTGAAGCCCGGCCACGGTTCCAGGTGGAAGAAGCGGAACTTGCTGCCCAGCTTCTCGCAGTACTCCTGCACCGGCTTCCAGATCGCCGGGTCCTTGGTGTTGTTGTCGATCACCAGGACTTCGAAATTCTCGTAGTCCAACGCGGCCAGCGAGTCGAGCGTGACGAACACCATTTCCGGCGGCTCGTTGTAGCAGGCCAGGTGGATCGACACGAACGGCTGCTTCTCCACCGGGTCAGGCGGCAGCAGGCCGGCTTCACGCACCCAGCCGCGACGCCACAGCACCTCGGTGAACTCGAAGCCGTTGATGAGCAGGATGGCGAGGATGGCGATCTGGGCCGGGAACAGCAGCACCAGCATGGTCCAGTCGATCCAGCTCAGGTAGAAATTGAACGGCAGCGTGGCCGACCACACGATCAGGCCGCAGGCCAGCTGGATCAGCGCGCAGAAGAACAGGCGACCCATCACCTTGAAGCGGCTGTAGCGGCGTGCGAACCAGATCATCGGCAGCAGCGCCAGCAAGCTGGCGGCCAGCGCCTTCCACGGCCACGCGGTGTCTTCGGTCACCGGCCCGGTGAACGGGAACTTCAACTGACGGTCGGCGTTGAACATGCCCCAGTAGGCTTCCGTGCGACCGGAGAGCTTTTCCTTCCAGGGCTGGTCGAACGCTTCCATGATGTAGTAGTCGATGTTCTGCTTCTTGGCAGCAACGAACCACTGACGCAGGAAGATCGCCTCGTTGGATACGGAAGGATCGGCATGTTCGAAGCGGTCGCCGTTCGACGGCCAGCCGATTTCGCCGATCACGATCGGCTTGTTCGGGTAAAGGCGCTTGAGCGTGTCGTAGCTTGCCAGCGCATCACCGATGGCGCCGCTGCGATCAATGCCATTCCAGTAAGGGAACAAGTGCACCGTGATGAAATCGACGTGGTCGACCAGCTCCGGATACTTGATCCACAGATGCACCGGCTCGGCCACCGACACCGGCTGATGCAGCGCCGCGCGCACGCGGTCCACGTACGTCATCAATTGTTCGGGCGGGATGTCGTTGCGGAACAGCACCTCGTTGCCGACGATCACCCGGTTGATCGAGTTGGGATAGCGACGCGCCTGCGCGATCAGCGTCTCGATTTCCTTCTCGTTGTTTTCCATGCGTCGATCGATCCACGCACCGGCCATCACCTGCAGGCCGTCCTTCTCGGCCAGGCGATACACCTGCGGATTCTGCAGCGTGGAATAGGTGCGGATGCGCGGCGTGTATTGCTTGAGCAGCTTGAGGTCGCTGTCGATTTCCTCATCGGAGGGGAAATCGTTCTTCAGCGGGTTCTGGTAGCGCTGGAAAGCGGACAGCGCGAAACCGCCGATCGGGCCTTTCCAGTCCTCGGGGCCGTGTGGCAGGTTGCTCCACCACCACAGACCGATGTTCATGGCGGCCACGATCAGGGCGAGCAGGATGGCTGCAAGCAGCGGATGCCGGCTGTCGTGGTTGGTCAATCGAGCGCTCAAAACGATCCCCGTGGCTGCCTCACACGAGGCCGAAAAGCCTCAAGAGCTTAACTAGGGAGCGCATCGGGCTCAATCAACCGTGAGCCGAGGTGGTCAGCGCAAGGTCAGGCCGGACGTATCGAGCGCCGTCACGCGCACGATCCGGCGGTTCTGCACAGCGTCGCGACCAGCGTGGCCTGGCTGTGCTTGACGGTTTTTTCGAAGATGTGCTTGAGGTGGTTGCGGGCGGTCCCTTCGCCCATGGCGAGCATGCGGGCGCATTCGCGCAGGTCGTAGCCATCGGCGAGCATGCCGGCCAGCGCGGCCTCCCGCGGCGTCAGGCCGAACGCCACGGCCAGCGCTTCGCGCGGAACCGGCTGCAAATGTTCAGGCGCCGTGATGAAGAGCGCGACGCCGCATGGCGGCCCGGCGAGCGGGGACAGGCGTAGCAGCAACGGCGCAGCATGCCGGGCGCGGCGATGCAGCTTCAGGTAACAGGGCGCGCCGTTCGCCGCATCCGCGTCCTGGGCCGAGGTGGCCATCAAGGCGATGGCGTGCCGCAAGCGGCGAGTTTCCGTGGTCGAGGCCGCGCCCAGGCCAGTAGGGCTATCCATCAATCCGTCCTGCCGCGCCAGCAGGTCGCGCGCCACGCGGTTCACATAACTGGGATGGGCATGGGCATCGGCCAGGATCACGCCGATCAGCCATTGGTCGAGCACCTGCTGCAGCGACATGGCGCGCAGCTCACCGTCTCGTGCCGCCGGCACGCGCGATTCCCCTGCGGGTGGGCGTCGAGGCGGGCGCGGCATGACGGACTCCCGCGGCCGGCCTAGTGCTTATGCGCTGTCCGGTATGGGACAGGCAGCGGCGTGGCCGGCGGCGTATGCAGGAAGACGCATCCTACTCCACTGCCTCGCAGGCGGTGTCGCGGAGTTCTGCCATGGCTATCGACGAACAAAGACTTCACGCGTTCCTTGGGCAAGCGGTCGGCGACCTTGGGGCGGCCGTCAGCGCCACCCTCATCCAGATCGGCGACGAGCTGGGCTTCTACAAGGCGTTGGCGGCAGAACGGCTGACGTCCGCCGAACTGGCCGAACGAACCGGCACCCATGAACGTTATGTGCGCGAATGGCTGGGCAACCAGGCAGCGGGCGGCTACGTGGAGTACGACGAGGCCACGGGTCGCTATGGATTGAGCGAGGAGCAGGCCCTGTGCCTGGCCGATCCACGCGGCCCGGTCGATTTACCCGGCGCTTATGCGATCGTCGAAGCGATGTTCCATGCCAAGGAACGCACGCTGGAGCATTTCCGCAACGGCCAGGGCATGGAGTGGGGCGAACATCATCCCTGCCTGTTCCGGGGCACCGAGCGTTTCTTCCGCGCCGGCTACAACGCGAACCTGATCGGCGCCTGGCTTCCCGCGCTGGACGGCGTGATCGACAAGTTGCGCAGCGGTGGCCGCGCGGCGGACGTGGGTTGCGGCCACGGTGCAAGCACGATCCTCATGGCGCAGTCGTTTCCCGAGTCCCAGTTCGTCGGCTACGACTACCACGGGCCATCGATCGACGTGGCGCGCGAACGGGCGAAGGCTGCTGGCGTCGGCAATGCCTCCTTCGAGGTGGCCGACGCCACCAGCTACGCGGGCAAGGACTTCGACCTGATCGCCTTCTTCGACTGCCTGCACGACATGGGCGATCCGGTCGGTGCGGCGAAGCACGCGAGGTCTGCCCTGAAGGGCGACGGCAACTGCATGATCGTGGAGCCGTTTGCAGGCAATCGCGTGAAGGACAACCTCAATCCCGTAGGGCGCGTGTATTTCGGCGCGTCCGCGCAGATCTGCGTCCCGGTATCGCTCGCGCGGCACGGTCCGGCCCTTGGTGCGCAGGCGGGAGAGGAGAGGCTGCGCGAGGTCGTAGTGGACGGCGGCGGTTTCCAGCGCTTCCGCCGTGCGGCGGAGACGCCGTTCAACATCGTGCTGGAGGCGAGGCCTTAGCTTTGCCGGCTAACCGCGACACTCCGCGTTTCGGTGGTTCTTTTTCGCTCGTCATTCTGGCGCAGGCCAGAATCCAGCAGCCACATGCCACGACCTGGCGACGCCGCCAAGGTCCAAGGCTCTGGATTCTGGCCTGCGCCTGAATGACGGTGAGGGGTTGCCGGTCACCGTCGACAACAGGCTTTCAAGGAAACGGTCTTACCTCAACAGCGACCGCAACATCCACGCCGTCTTTTCATGCTCCTTCAGTCGGCCGGTGACGATATCGGCGGTGCCTTCGTCACCCGCGCCATCGGCCACCTTGATGACCTGGCGCGCCGTGTGCGCGGCGATCTCGTGGCCTTCCACCAGCTGCCCGACCATGTCCTTCCAGTCGGGCACGCCCGCTTCTTCCTTGATGCTGGTGAGCTTGCCGAACTGGCTGTAGGAGCCCGGGGCGAACACGTCCAGGGTGCGGATGCGCTCGGCGACTTCATCGGCGGCAAGCCACAGTTCGTTGTACTGGGTCTCGAACATCGCGTGCAGGCTGTTGAATTGCGGGCCGGTGATGTTCCAGTGGAAGCTGTGGGTCTTCAGGTAGAGCGAATAAGTGTCCGCCAGCAGCTTGGATAGTTGCTGGCCGATCTGTTCCCGGTCCTTCTTGGCGATGCCGATGGAGATGGCCATGGTGTGCTCCTTTCGAGGGTAGGGATGAAACCTGGGGCCAGCTTAGTGACGGGCCCGCGGGCGGGGAAATGAATCCTGTCGATGCTTTTGATAGCCACCAGCTATCATGTGCGGTCCGATGACACAGGCAACCACACCTTCCTCCGCCACCGATCCGCGTCTGCGCGAACTGCGCAAGGCGATCGAGTCGGTATCCAGCCGCGACTACGGCCGACTGCAGGGCCGCTTGCGCGAGCTGTCGCGTCGCTTCGACGAGAAGAAGCTGGCGGCGCTCGCCGCCGATGTCGAGGCTTCCGCGGCAAAGCGCCACGCTCGCGTCCTGGCCAAGCCCGCCATCACGCTGGACGAATCGCTGCCCATCACGGCGCGCGCCCAAGAGATTGTCGAGCTGATCCGCAAGCACCAGGTCGTGGTGATCGCCGGCGAAACCGGCTCGGGCAAGACCACCCAGTTGCCCAAGCTGTGCCTCGCCGCCGGGCGCGGCGAGGCGGGCATGATCGGCTGCACCCAGCCACGCCGCCTGGCGGCACGTTCGGTGGCGCGCCGCGTGGCCGAGGAGCTGGCTACACCGCTGGGCGAGCAGGTGGGTTTCCAGGTGCGTTTCAACGACCAGGTTTCCGATCGCACGCTGATCAAGTTCATGACCGACGGCATCCTGCTGGCGGAAACGCAGGGTGATCCGTGGCTGAGTAGCTACGACACCATCATCATCGACGAGGCGCACGAACGCAGCCTCAACATCGATTTCCTGCTGGGCTATCTCAAGCGGCTGGCGGTGAAGCGTCCGTCGCTGAAGATCATCGTCACCTCGGCCACCATCGACACCGAGCGCTTCGCCGAGCATTTCGGCAACGCGCCCGTCGTGTCGGTGGAGGGGCGTGCCTATCCGGTGGAAGTGCGCTGGCGCTCAGTCGACGAAGTGGCTGCGCGGCGCGGGCAGCGCGCTGGCCACGGAGGGCCGAGTGCCGCGGGCGCAGGACGCGCAGGAGCGGCAGCCGGCGATCTGCAGCAAGGTGGTGTCGAGCACGTGGCCGCCGTGCTGGACGAGATCACCCACGACGACCCGCGCGGCGACGTGCTGATCTTTTTGCCGGGCGAGCGCGAGATCCGCGATGCGCACCTGTTGCTGTCGCGCCGCCAGTACCGCGAAACGGAAGTGCTGCCGCTGTACGCGCGTCTTTCCGCCGGCGACCAGGATCGCGTGTTCAAGCCCGGCATCAAGCGTCGCGTGGTGCTCGCCACCAACGTGGCCGAAACCTCGCTGACGGTGCCGCGCATCCGTTACGTGATTGATTCTGGCCAGGCACGCGTCAAGCGCTACAGCCAGCGCAGCCAGCTCGAACGCCTGCATGTGGAACCGATTTCGCGCGCCGCCGCTGACCAGCGCAAGGGCCGTTGCGGTCGCGTGGGGCCGGGCACCTGTTATCGCCTCTACGACGAAGCCGACTACGAAAGCCGCGCGGCGTATACCGATCCGGAGCTGCTGCGTTCTTCTCTGGCCAACGTGATCCTGCGCATGTTGTCGCTGCAGTTGGGCGAGGTGGACGAATTCCCGTTCCTCGAAGCGCCCGATCCGCGCGTGGTGGCGGACGGTTACCGGCGCCTCGCAGAGATTTCGGCCATCGACGATGCCCGCCACCTCACGCCAATCGGCCGCCTGGTGGCCCGGTTGCCGATCGACGTGCAGCTGGCGCGCATGCTGGTGGAAGCGGAGAAGCTGCACAGCCTTCGTGAAGTGCTGGCGGTGGTGTCCTTCCTCAGCATCCAGGATCCGCGCGAGCGACCGGCCGACGCGCGCCAGCAGGCCGATGCGGCACATGCGGCGTTTGCCGATCCAAAGTCCGATTTCGTCGGCGTGCTCAATCTGTGGCGCGACTACGGCAAGGCGCACGAGGACCTCACGCAATCGAAACTCCGCGACTGGTGTTCGCGCCATTTCTTGAGCTTCATGCGCATGCGCGAGTGGCGCGAGCTGCACCGACAGCTGTTGCTGGTGGTGCAGGAGTTGGGTTGGAAGCTCGATGCCGTTACTCCCTCTCCCCTTGCGGGAGAGGGGCGGGGTGAGCTCCCCAAAGGGGGCAAGGGTCCAACCTCGCGAGGCGCTCCAAAGTCCAAGGCGGTTGCTGTCGAGAAAAAACGCGATAGGGAGTTCTCCGGCGAGCACCCGCATGGGGGGCTCACCCATGCGACGTCCCCAGCGGGAAGCGAGGACGAAGTCGCTCGCCAGTACGAAGCCATCCACCGCAGCCTGCTCGCGGGCCTGCCCACGCAGGTGGGCCACAAGGACGAAAAGGGTATCTACCGCAGCACGCGCGAGCGTCGCTTCCAGGTGTTCCCGGGTTCCTCGCTGTCGAAGGTGCCACCGAACTGGATCTTCGCCGCGCAGATTCTCGATGTCGGTGGTCGCGTATGGGGCATGGCGTGCGCCCGCGTCGAACCGCTATGGATCGAACAGCAGGCCTCGCACCTGCTGCGTTCGGCGTGTCGCGACCCACACTGGTCGCGCAAGCGCGGCCACGTGGTGGCGTACGAGCAGGTCAGCCTGTTCGGCCTGACCCTGGTCGAACGGCGTCCGGTGACCTTCCAGAAGCAGGACGGGGCACTGGCCCACGAAATTTTCGTGCGCGAGGCGCTGGTCCGTTGCGACATCGATGCGCGCGCGGACTTTATCCGCGCCAACCAGCGCGTGCTTGAGGACGCGCGTGGCATCGAGGCCAAGCAGCGCCGCGAAGGCCTGCTGCGTTCCGAGGACGAACTGGTCGGCTTCTTCGAAGGCAAGCTGCCGCAGGACATCGCGGACAGTCGTGCGCTCGATGCGTGGTACCGCAAGGCACGACCCGCCGAACAGGCGGCGCTGCGCTGGTCGCTGGACGATGTGATGAGCGGCGGCGCCGGGCTCGATCCCCGCGCGTTCCCTGCCACTTTGGATATTCAACCCCAGCGTTATCGCCTCGAATACCGCTTCGTGCCCGGCGATGACGCCGATGGCGTGACCTTGCACCTGCCCCTGGCGATGTTGAATGCCTTGCCGGCGGCGCGTTGCGAATGGCTGGTGCCTGGCCTGCTGGCGGAAAAGATCGCCGAGCTGATCCGTGGCCTGCCCAAGGCGCTGCGCCGCAATTTTGTTCCCGCACCGGATTTCGCGCGCGCTTTCGCGGAAGCGGAAGCGCCGCGCGACGAATCGCTGCACAAGGCGCTCGCTGCATTCCTCAAGCGCGCCACCGGCGTGGACGTGGCGGCAGCGGATTTCGATGCGGTGGAACTGCCCGCGCATTTCCGCATGCGCTATCGCCTGCATGACGAGAACGGCAAGACGCTTGCGACGGGGCGCGATCTCGCCGCCATTCGTGCGCAGTGGGAGAGCCAGGCGCGCGAAGCGTTCTCTCGCAAGACCGACATCGAACTCACGCGGGAAGACATCGCCAGCTGGGATTTCGAGGAGATCCCTGCGCAAGTGCGCTCAGCCGGTGGCCTGATGGCGTTCCCGGCATTGGTGGACCTGGGCGACGCGGTGGCCTTGCGCGTGTTCGAACGCAGCGATGAAGCGCGCGAGGCGCACGAGCAGGGCGTGGTGCGATTGCTGCGAAACGCGCTTGCCAGTGATATGAAGCAGGCGCGTCGCCGCTTGCCGATCGCCAATCCGCTTGCGTTGAAATATGCCCCGCTCGGTGGCGTCGACGGTCTGCGCGAGGATCTGGTGGAAGGCGGCTTCAATGACCTGCTCGGGCGCCATGATCTCAACGTGCGCACGGCGGGCACGTTCCAGGGGCTGCATACGCAGATGTCGCGTGAGCTGTTCGGTGCCGCTGTCGAGCGCCTGAAGCTGGCCGAGCCGATCATCGAGGCACAGGCCGACATGAAGCCCTGGTTGCAGCCCCCCCTGATGGGTTTCGCACGCGCCAGCTACGACGACCTGCGCGAACAGCTCGATGCACTGCTCACGCAAGGGTTTCTGCGGGAACTGCCCAATTCAAGGCTGGCGCACTATCCGCGCTACCTGAAGGCCATGCGCCTGCGTGCCGAGCGCTTGCGCCAGGACCCGGCCAAGGATCAGCAGCGCATGCTGCAGGTGCTGCCCTTCTGGCGCGACTACCTCAAGCACCGTTCCGCGGGTGCCGAGGGACTCGACGAGTTGCGCTGGTTGATCGAAGAGTGGCGCGTGTCGCTGTTCGCGCAGGAGCTGAAGACGGCCGAACCGGTGTCGGCAAAGCGGCTGACGCGGGCACTCGAGGCGCTGGGCTGAGGGTCCGCGCCGGCACGGGTCAGTGGACGCGCTTGACGCTCACCGAGTCGTTGCAATCTTCGACGTACATGAGCCAGTTGCCGAACAGGGACGGCTTGATCTTGACCTTGGGATTGTCGATCTGCGGGCAGGCATGCGAGGTCGCGTCGGCCTGCTTCCAGGTCTGGCCGTTGTCCAGCTCGTATTGCCCGTGGCCGCTGAAGCCCTCGAACGAGCCCTTCAGTTTGGCCTCCACCGCCGTGCGCTTCTCGCTGTCGGGATAGAAGACCGGCTTGCCGCCCGCGTCGACCATTTTGGTGACGACCTTGCCGTGGCCGCTGAGCCAGGTGTCGAGATTCTTCAGTTCGTCCGCGGAAAGCTTGTCCAGGCCGGCTGCCTTGAACTCTTCCGGCGTCATGCGTTGTTGCAGCGGCACGTACTGATCGGCCGCCAAGGCCAGGGCAGGGATGGCTAGGGCGACACTCAACGACAGCGGGAGCAGGCGTGCCAGACGCATGAGACTCTCCTCGAACGGTGGGGAAACATCGCTGGCGCAGCATACACGGCATGAACCGCCGGTTCATGCGAAGGGCGGGCACAAGGCTGCGTGGACTAGAATGACGCCATGGTCCAAGCCGCCCTTTCCACCCGCCCGGGCCTCGCCGCGTGGCGCGAACATGCTGGCAGCGTCCCGCCCATGCTGGGCGAGGCGCTGGATGCGTGCGCGCCGCTGCCGGTGAATCAGGCGGAATGCACCGACGTGCTGGACCTGCTCGCCATGCTCGGCTGCGATGCGCAGACGCAGGCCGCGGCGCTATGGTTCGAAATGGCGCGCATCGATCCTGCGTCGTGGGCGAAACACGAATCGGCGCTGCCCGCAGAACTTCAGCGTCTCGTCGGCGGGCAGCTTGCTGCCGAACGGGTGTGGGCACTGCATGCGCAGCACGGCGCCGATCACGGTGCGGAAGGCCTTCGTCGCCTGTTGCTGGCGATCATCCGCGATCTGCGCGTGGTGTTCATCCTGCTCGCGCGCCAGCTGGCGCACATGCGCACGGCCAGCACGTGGACCGATGACGAGCGGCAGCCGCTGGCGCGCCTCACGCGCGATATCCACGCACCGCTGGCCAATCGCCTGGGCATCTGGCAGCTCAAGTGGGAGCTCGAAGACCTGAGCTTCCGCTACCTGCAGCCAGACACTTACAAGCGCATCGCCAAGTTGCTGGACGAGCGCCGGGTCGATCGCGAGGAATTCATCCGCGAATCGCTGGAGGCGTTGCATCTCGCGCTGGAGGCCGCCGGCATCCGCGCGGAACTGGCGGGTCGGCCGAAGCACATCTATTCGATCTGGAAAAAGATGCAGCGCAAGTCGCTGGAGTTTTCCGATCTCTACGACATCCGCGCGGTACGCGTGCTGGTCGACAGCGTGGCCGACTGCTATGGCGCGCTCGGCGTGGTGCATACGCTGTGGCCGCACCTGCCCGGTGAATTCGACGATTACATCGCCCGGCCCAAGGGCAACGATTACCGATCGTTGCATACGGCGGTGATCGGGCCACGCGGCAAGACGCTGGAAGTGCAAATCCGCACGCACGAGATGCATCGCACCAACGAGCTCGGCGTGGCGGCGCACTGGCGTTACAAGGAAGGCGGCACGGGCGACAGCGAGTTCGAGGCGAAGATCGCCTGGATGCGCCGGTTGCTGGAGCCGCGTCCGGACAGCGAGGGCGATCTGGCGGCGGAGCTGCACACCGAACTGCTGGAAGATCGCGTCTACGTGCTCACGCCCAAGGGCGAGGTGGTCGATCTTCCGCATGGCGCCACCGTGCTCGATTTTGCCTATCACGTGCACACGGAGGTCGGGCATCGCTGCCGCGGCGCCAAGGTGAATGGCCGCATCGTGCCGCTTACCTTCCTGCCGAGCAGTGGCGATCGCGTGGAAGTGCTGACCGCCAAGGTGGCCGAGCCCAGCCGTGACTGGCTGTCGCCGCACCATGGCTATCTGCACACCTCGCGCGCGAAGGAAAAGGTGCGCGCGTGGTTCCGGCGCATCGCGCACGATGCCAACCTTGCGGCGGGCCGCACGATCTTCGAAAAGGAAATCCGCCGGCTCGCACTGCCGCAGGCCGACCTCGGCAAGCTGCCCGCGCATTTCCATCTGAAGACGCACGACGAACTGCTGGTGGCGCTGGCGCTGGGCGAGATCGCGCCGGGCCAGATCGCTCGCGTGCTGCAGGAAGCGGCCGCGCCTCCCGCGGCATTGCCGTCCACGGCCGCCACGCCGCCGCGACCTCAACCGCGCGACCACAGTGCGCTGAGCATCGAAGGCGTGGGCAACCTGCTGACCACACTGGCGCGCTGCTGCCAGCCGCTGCCCGGCGACTCCGTTCGCGGTTTCGTCACCAAGGGGCGTGGCGTGTCGGTGCATCGCGCCGACTGCATCAGCCTGGCGAGGCTGGCGCGGCGCGACCCGGACCGGGTCATCGACGTGGAATGGGGCAAGGCTTCCGCGCAGGCCTACGAAGTCGACATCGAGCTCCACGGCTACGACCGCAAGGGCTTGCAGAAGGATGTCACCAGCCTGATCAGCAACGCCGGCACACACATCATTGCTTCGTCCAGCCGCGTGTTCAGCCGCACCGGCGAGGTGGAGATGCGTTTCACCTTGCGCGTGCGCGATTTCGAACAACTCTCCACCCTGCTGTCACGCCTGGTGGCACTCCCCAACGTGGTGGACGCCCGCCGCGTCAGCGCCGGCTGAACGTCGCTCGCCGGAAGACGGGCCGGCGGCTGGCGCGATGCTAAGCTGCCTGCGTTAGAGGCCATCCTCCATACCCATGAACGGACGCAAAGACCAGCACGACCACGGGACCGGCCGCACCGAGCCCACCCTGGGCAACCTCGACAATCTCGATGGTCCGCCGCCGAAACAGCCGGCCGACGACGGGCTGCCCAGGTTCACGCTGGACCCGGAGATGCGCCGCGCGGCGACGTCGCGCCCGCACGCCGTCCGGCCTCGCCGTCGCGGCTGGCTGGTGCCGATCGCGTTGCTGGTGGTGATCGGCGTCTGCACGGCGTTGTGGCTGGGGCAGGATCGCCTGCGCGGCCTCGTGCCCAGCACCGAACTCGATGGCGTGCTCGGCCGCGCCGAAACCGCATTGCAGGAAGGACGTCTGGACGGCAATGACGGCAGCAGTGCGCGCGAGCTGTTCGAAGCCGCACGGGCGCTGCAACCTGACAACGATCGTGCCCGCGATGGCCTGCGTCGCGTCGGGCAGGCCGAGGTCGCACGTGCTGACGCCGCCTTGCAGGCGGGCAAACTGGATGAGGCGGATCAGGCCGCGTCTGCAGCACGCGAACTGCTGGGTGGTGGCAGCGATGTCGATCGCCTGACCCAGGCCCTGGCGACGGCGCGCAACGGTTCGGTACATGCCGATCATCTGGTTGAACAGGCACAGCAGGCGCTGGATGCCGGCAAGCTCGATGGCGAGGATGGCGCGGGCGCGCTCTATCGTCGGGTGCTGGCGGCCGATCCCACCAACGCCGTCGCGCTGCACGGACTGGACAAAGTGGCCGATGCGCTGGCCGGGCAGGCACGCAAGGCGCTCGATGCCGGCGATCGTGCAACGGCGTCCGCGCTGGTGGACAAGGTCGCCGCACTGCTGCCCAGTTACGGCGAGCTGCCGTCGCTGCGCGCTGCATTGGTTCAGGCCGACCAGCAAAGCAATGGGCAGGTGGACGATCTGGTGAAGCAGGGCCAGGAGGCGCTGCGGGCAGGACGCATCGTTGGCGAAGGCGACGACACCGCGTTGTCGCGCTTCAAGGCCGCACTGGCCGTCGACCCCAACAATGCCGACGCGAAGACGGGACTGGGCCAGGTGGCGCAGGCGCTGATCGTGCAGGCCAATGCCGCGCTCGATGGCGGCGATGCCGCGCATGCGCGTCAGCTGCTGGACCAGGCCGCGACGCTGGCACCACGCTCGGCAGAGCTGGCGGCGGCGCGCGCGCGCATGGGCGATACGCGCAAGACCTCGGCGGCGGCACAGGTAGCCAGCGACATTGCCGAGGACCAGGCCGAGAACCTGCAGCATCCCGCGCTGACCCCGCAGCAAAGCGCGGAGCTGGCCCGCACCATCCAGCGCGCCGACAGTGCCGCGCACCAGGGCAAGCTGATGCTTCCGCCGGGCGAGAGCGCCTATGACCTCTACCGGCAGGCGCTCGCGGTGGACGGCAACAACGAGGCGGCGCGCCGTGGCCTGGAAAGCCTGCCCAACCTTGCCATCGGCCAGTTCAACCAGGCACTGGCGAGCGGCAATCTTTCCGCGGCCGCCAATCGCCTGGCCGATCTCAATGACCTGTCGCCCGGTGGCACGGGCCAGAACGAACTTCGCCAGCGGCTCGCCAGTGCCTGGATGGATCAGGCCGAGCAGCAGCTGCAGAGCGGCGATCGCGGCGGCGCCGCGCAGTCGCTGGACAGCGCGCGCAAATTGGCACCAGGCAACCCGCGCCTGGCCACGCTGATGGCCCGCCTGCAGTCGGGCGGCTGAGGCTCACCGATGACCATCCTGGTGTTCGGCGCCAGCAGCCAGATAGGCCGCTTCCTCCTTCCGCGCCTGCGCGACCGTGGCGAAACCGTCATGGCACTCAGTCGCCAACCCCGACCGGCCCAGCCGGGCCTGAGCTGGATGCAGGGCACGTTGCCCGACGAGGTGCCCGATGTCGGGCGTCCGCTTGCCGTCATCAGCTTCGGTCCGCTGCTTTCGTTTGCGACATGGCTGTCCAGCGTGACGCTTTCACCGGGCACGCGAGTGATCGCCACCAGTTCGATGAGCGCGGAGTCCAAGCAGGATTCGGACGTCCCTGCCGAACGCGCGCTCTCCCAGTCGCTGCGTGATGGCGAAAACGCGCTGGCCGCGGTGTGCGAGCGCCAGGGCGCCTTGTGGTCCATCTTCCGCCCGACACTGATCTATGGCGCGGGCCTGGACAAGAGCCTCACGCCGATCGCGCGGCGTGCGATGCGACTGCGGGTGTTTCCGCTGCCGGCGGGTCGTGGGTTGCGCCAACCGGTGCACGCGGACGACATTGCCGCGGCGGTCGTGGCCGCGCTGGATCACCCCGAAGCGGCGGGCCGCATTTTTCCGCTGGGCGGCGGCGAGCGCATCACAGCGGGCGAAATGTTCGCGCGCGTGCGGCGCAGCCTGCCGGTGACGACGCTGCCGGTGCCGATCCCGACAACTGCCCTGCGCCTCGGGCGTCACGCGGTGCCGCGCCTGCGCGGCCCGCTGGCCCGCCTGGAGGCCAATCTGGTGGCCGACAACACTGAGTTGGAGCGTCTGCTGGGGATCTCGCCACGGCCGTTCCGTCCGGATGCCGCCTGCTGGGGCTGAGTAGATCTTCCGTAGGAGCGCACCCAGTGCGCGATTGCCGTGCGGCGTCGCCAACCGGTCGCTTTGCCGTTGGTCTACTCCGGCGACTGCCCCGCCCGTGGTGCTCCGGGGGATAGGCCTGTCGCGCACTGGGTGCGCTCCTGCATAGCGATGTTTCAGCGCCCCTACAGGTCTTGCGGCCGCCCGCCAAGTGCCCGCAGACAGCCACAAACCGCGGCCTGCGTTCAGATGCCCGCCGGTTAACAGGCCCTATGATCGCCGGGCCTCCTTCCTGTTCAGGATTCTCCCTCTTTGGCCTTCTTGACCCGCCTTCGTTCGTTCGCCAGCGCTGTCTGGCCCTGGGTGCGCATTCCGTTCTGGATCTGCATGGGTCTGCTGTTCGGCTTCGTGCTGCCCTACACGCTGGTGCTGAACAAGCGCGTGCAGGATCGCTTCAACGACCTCGTCTTCGCGGTGCCCACCCGCGTCTATGCGCGCCCGCTGCCGCTTTCGGCGGGTACGCCGATGACGTCGGCGGCGCTGGAGCTGGAGCTGACCTTCGCCGGCTACAGCAACGACAGACACGGCCAGGTGGCCGGCACCTGGGCCAAGGAAGGCAGCAGCTACAACATCGCCTCGCGCGGTTATGCCGGCCCCGATGGCGGCGAAGTACCCAAGCATGTGCGCATCGCCTTGGGCAAGGCTCAGGTGGTCGGCGTGAAGGACCTGGCCACCGGTAAATCGCTGGAGATCACGCATCTCGATCCGGCGCGTATCGCCACCCTGTACGGCTCGCAGCAGGAGGAGCGCCGCATCGTGCGGCTGGCCGATGTGCCGCCGCTGTTGCTGAACGGCCTGCAGGCGGTCGAGGATCGCGACTTCAAGCATCACTTCGGCATCGATCTCACGGCCATCCTGCGTGCTTCCTTCGCCAACCTGCGCGCGGGCCACACCGTGCAGGGCGGTTCCACGCTCACCCAACAGCTGGTGCGCAACCTGTTCCTGGATCGCGAGCAGAATTTCACGCGCAAGTTCAACGAAGCGCTGATGTCTATCCTGATCGAGGCGCACTACGACAAGAGCCGCATCCTGGAGGCCTACGTCAACGAGGTCTTCCTGGGACAGCAGGGCAGCCAGGCCGTGCACGGTTTTGCCGCCGCGTCGGAGTTCTACTTCGGCCGGCGCGTGGAAGATCTCAAGCCGCAGGAAATGGCATTGCTGATCGGCATGGTGAAGGGGCCGAGCTACTACGACCCACGCCGTTACCCTGATCGCGCACTGTCGCGCCGCAACCTGGTGCTCGACCAGTTCGTCGAAACGGGGCTGATCGGCCCGGACCAGGCGGCTGCGTACAAGTCCGCGCCGCTGGGCATCGTCAGCAACGGCCAGTTGCCGCACAATCGCTTCCCGGCCTTCATGCAGCTGGTGCGCGCTCAGATCACCAGCGATTTCGACGACGACTCGCTGTCCAACGGCAACCTCAGCGTGTTCACCACGCTCGATCCCGCCGCGCAGCTGTATGCCGAGCAGGCCATCACCAGCACCGCCGGCAATCTCGGCAAGCGTGGCGAGGCGGCGCAGGCTGCGGCCGTGGTGACCGAGGCCAAGACCGGCGCGGTGCTGGCCATCGTCGGCAGCAAGACGCCGGGCGACCAGGGCTTCAACCGCGCCATCGATGCGCGTCGCCCGATTGGCTCGCTGATGAAGCCGCTGGTCTATCTGGTGGCGCTGGCCAATCCGGAGCGCTGGAATCTCGGCAGTCCGGTGGAGGATTCGCCGATCAGCATGCGCCAGCCCGATGGCAGCTTCTGGACGCCCAAGAACGATGAAGGCGATGTGCACGGTTCCGTGCCGATGGTCGATGGCCTGGTGCACTCGTGGAACCTGGCGACGATTAATCTCGGCATGACCGTGGGCGTGCCGCGCATCAAGGCATTCCTGGAATCGTTCGGCCTCACCGACGTCAACCCCAGCCCGTCGCTGCTGATCGGCGCTGAGGATATGTCGCCGCTGCAGGCTGCGCAGCTCTACCAGTACATTGCCGCGGACGGACACGCGCTGCCGCTGCTGGCGGTGCGCGGCGTGGTCGACAACAAGGGCCAGACCATCAAGCGTTATGAAGTGAAGACCGGAGCGGGTGAATACCAGCCCGCGGTGCGCCTGGTGACATGGGCGATGCAGCAGGTGGCGCGCACCGGCACGGCGGCGTCGATCGGCAGCTCGGGCCTCGCCTACCTCAATGCCGCCGGCAAGACCGGCACCAGCAACGACATGCGTGACAGCTGGTTCGCCGGCTTCACCGGCGATCATCTGGCGCTGTTCTGGATGGGTCGCGACGACAACAAGCCGAGCGGCCTGTACGGTGCCACCGGCAGCCTGCGCGCCTGGCAGGAGCTGTTCAAGAAACTGCCCACCCGCCCGCTGTCGGCGGCGCCGGGCGACGGCCTGGAAATGGCCTGGATCAACACCGCCGACGGCAAGCGTTCGGAAGAGGGCTGCGAGGGGGCGCGGCAATTGCCGGTGGTCGCCGGTACACTTGGGCAGGACGCTGAAGGCTGCTTCTGGCAGCACGTCGGCAATATTTTCGGCGGCGGTGATGCCTCTCCCGCGCCGGCCTCCTCCGCACCCGTTCGAGATTGACCATGTCCCGTCGCCCCCTTCGACTCATCGCCGTTCCCGCTTCGCTGGCCGTTGCCCTGCTGGCCGCGTGCAGTCAGCCCAGCGTGCCCGCGGCCCAGGCCACGCGTCCCACGGTGTCCGATGACCAGATGCTGGCCACCATTCGCGCTGCGGGCGACAAGGAAAAGTCGGCCATCGACGTGAACCCGCTGCGCGACCCGGGCGTGGCCGCGCTGCAGGACGCTGCCGATGGCGACCTGCGCACCGGCAAGTACGACGCTGCAGCCACCAAGCTCGACCAGGCGCTGAAGATCAGCCCCGATTCGCCGGACCTGCTGCAGGATCGCGCCGAACTGGCCATCCATCAGAAGGATTACCCGCGCGCCGAACAGCTTGCGCATCGTTCGTGGGAGCTGGGCCCGAAGCTGGGGCCGCTGTGCGCACGCAACTGGCAGACCATTGTCGAACTGCGCCAGCGCGCGGGCGACGAAGCAGGCGCAGCGACGGCCACCAAATCGCTGACCTCATGCCACGTGGAAGGCCTGCAGCGTTATTGAGCCACCATAGCGTTCCGCCTGGTCTCGTGTGGTGGGAGCGCACGCTGTGCGCGGCCGCAGAGGTTGGCGTAAACGCAATGAAGGTTTTTGCGGAAGCCCGGATGCAATGGCACGGGCTCTCCAGGATTTGCCCTTGAGGGATGCTCTCGCGCACTGGGTGTGCTCCTACAAGGGGCGCGCCCAGTACGCGATTGCGGCGTCCGGGTGCCGTGCGGTTTTGGGCTTTCGTGGTAGTCAAAGAAACTTGCATCTGCGATCTGCACCATCCCTAAGGGACGGGCTTTTCGCGCACTGGGTGCGCTCCTACAAAGGCCGCCTCGAGATTTGGCCGATGGCGTCAGCGCCGGCGCTCTTCCATCAACCCCACCAGGTTGCCGTCCGGATCGCGCAGGAAGGCCAGCCACAGCGTGTGGTCGGAAAGTTCGGCGGTGGCGCGGGGCTCATGCTCGCCCATGGCGCCGCGGTTGAGCAGGGCGGCGAAGCTTTCCTGGATGTCGTCCACGCGGAAATAAAGGATCGAATTGCCACCGACACTGCCGGCGCCCTGCGGCGTGGACAGCATCAGGCGCACGCCGTTGGCATCGAGGAATGCGAGGTTCGGTGCAGGGCGGAACAGGAAAGGCAGTTCCAGGATGTCGCGATAGAACGACAGCGCGGTGTCGACGTCACTGACCGTGATGGCTATCTGGCCGATGCCGTGGATGGGCGAGGACATGGCGATGCTCCGCATGGGGCCATCACCAGTCTAGGGCATTCGCGGCGACGGCGAAGCTCGGCCATACTTGCCTGATGATCGATCACGAGGACGTTGCCGCGCTGCTCGGCACGGAAGGCCCGTTCGCCCGCGAGCTGCCCAATTTCGCTCCGCGCGCGGCCCAGCAGGCAATGGCGCGTGCGGTGCAGCACGCCATCGGCGAACGAGAGACGTTGATTGCCGAAGCCGGCACCGGCACCGGCAAGACCTTCGCCTATCTCGTGCCCGCGCTGTTGTCGGGCGAACGCGTGATCGTGTCCACCGGCACCAAGGCGCTGCAGGACCAGCTCTATTTCCGCGATCTCCCGCGCGTGCGCTCGGTGCTGGATACGCGGCTGAAGACCGCGCTGCTCAAGGGGCGCTCCAACTACCTGTGCCTGTATCGCCTGGACCAGACCGTGCGCGAAGGCGCCACCTTCGATCGTGCGCAGGCCTCGCAGCTCGCCGCGATCCGCGCGTGGTCGGCCAGGACGCGTCGCGGCGACCGCATGGAACTGGCCGAAGTGCCGGAAGAATCACCGATGTGGCCGCGCGTCACTTCCACGCCGGAAAACTGCCTCGGCGTGGAATGCCCGTTCTACGACGACTGCCACGTGGTGAAGGCACGCCGCGAGGCGCAGGAAGCGGATCTGGTGGTGGTCAACCATCACCTGCTGTTTGCCGACCTTGCCTTGAAGCAGGAAGGCTTCGGAGAAATTTTGCCGGGCGCGCACGCTTTCATCCTCGACGAGGCACACCAGATTCCGGAGCTCGCCGGCCAGTTCTTTTCCCAGAGCATCAGTGCGCGGCAGTTGACCGAGCTGGCGCAGGACAGCTTGCACGAATGCAACGGCGTCACCGGCGCTATCGGCCTGGTGCTGGAGCCGGTGGAAGCGCTCAACGACGCTGTGCGCAACCTGCGCCTGGCGATGGATCCGTTGCCCGAGCGCGGGCCGTTCCATCTGCTGGAAGCCAGCGATGCCGTCAACGCGTCGTTGCATGACACGCGCGAGGTACTGGCCGCGCTCACCGACGTGCTCGCCTCGCAGGCGGAGCGTTCGCGCGGTTTTGCCAACGCGCACGAACGCGCAGCGCATTTGAGCGAGTGCCTGGACCGCATCGCCGAACGCGAGAGCGAACGCGACGTGCGCTGGTTCGAGTTGTTTCCGCGCGGCTTTGCACTGCATGCCACGCCGCTCGATCTCGCTGCGCCCCTGCGTGCCATGCGCGAGCAGACACAGGCGGCGTGGATACACACCTCGGCCACGCTGTCGGTGGCGGGCAGCTTCGATCATTTCGCGCGCCAGCTCGGCCTGGAAGATCCGCAGACGCTCCATGTCGACAGTCCCTTCGACTACGCGAAGCAGGCGCTGTGCTATTTGCCTGAAGGCTTGCCTGATCCCTCCGCGCGCGATTACACCGACCGCGTGCTCGACGCCGTGCTGCCGGTGTTGCACGCCTCGCATGGCCGTGCCTTCCTGCTGTTCACCTCACATCGTGCGCTGCGCCGAGCAGCAGACCTGTTGCGTGAACGCGTGCCCTGGCCACTGTTCGTGCAGGGCACGGCACCGCGTCATCGCTTGTTGGAAGAATTCCGTGCCAGCGGCCATGGCGTGTTGCTTGGCGCGGCGAGTTTCTGGGAGGGCGTGGACGTTGCGGGCGAGGCGCTGAGCGTGGTGGTGATCGACAAGCTGCCGTTCGCCTCACCCGATGATCCCGTGCTGCAGGCACGCCTGGAGGCACTGGAGCATGCCGGCATCAATCCCTTCATGGGCTGGCAGGTGCCCAGCGCGGTCATCGCCTTGAAGCAGGGTGCCGGACGGCTGATTCGCGATGTGCACGATCGCGGCGTGCTGGTGCTGTGCGATCCGCGTCTGACCACCAAGGGTTATGGACGGCTGTTCCTCCATAGCCTGCCGGCGATGCCGCGCACGCGTTCGCTGGCGGACGTGCAGGCGTTTTTCGGTGACGATCCGCCGCCGACCTGAGGCCGGCCACATGGCCAGTGGACGTCTGCTGCGGCCGGCGTCACCATGCCGGGCGGCGCAATCGATCCGGAGAGCAGGGACATGGCCAAGGTCATTGGACTGGGCGGCATCTTCTTCAAGGCACGCGATCCCAAGGCGTTGGCGAGCTGGTACGCCACGCACCTGGGTCTGTCGATCGAGGGATGGGGTGGCACCCGCTTCGACGAAGACGAGCAGCGCGCCGGCTATACCGCGTGGTGCCCGTTTGCCGAAGACACCACCTACTTCGCGCCCAGCACGCAGCCCTACATGATCAACTACCGCGTCGATGACCTCGATGCGCTGCTGGCTCAGCTGCGCGCTGCGGGCGTGCAGGTGGACGACCGCGTCGAGGACAGCGAGTACGGTCGCTTCGGCTGGATCATGGACCCGGAAGGCACGCGTATCGAATTGTGGCAGCCGCCTGTCGCGGGCTAGCGCTCGCTTTCGGCCATCTCGCGTAGCTGCCGTGCCGTCGCCTCGTCGGCGGGCACGAACGCTTCCAGCGCGAGTTCGGCCAGCGTCACATCCATCGGCGTGCCGAACACCGTCGTCGTGCTGAGCATCGAGAGCACGACGTCACCTACGGCCAGTTCCATCGGAACGGCGATCGCGTCCGGTGACGCCGTGTGTGTTGCTTCCCCGCCGGGATAGCTGCGCAGCTCGCGCAACAACTCGGCCAGCTCGGGGTCTTGCGTGGCGTCGATCTGGCATCGCAGGCGTTCGAGCAGATGTGCGCGCCACGCCGGCAGGTTGCGGATGAAAGGCGCCAGGCCCGACGGATGAAGGCTCAGCCGCAGCACATTGATGGGCGGCCGCAACCACTGCGGATCGAGACCGGCGAGCAGTCGCTGCGTGGCGCGATTGCTGTCGACCAGTTGCCAATGACGATCCACCACCAGCGCCGGATACGGTTCGAGTCCCTGCAGCAGCAGGCGCATCGTGTCGCGTACCGAGGCAAGCGCAGGATCGGCCATGCCTCGCTCGCGATAGACCGGCGCGAAACCCGCCGCCATCAGCAACTGGTTGCGCTCGCGCAGGGGAATTTCCAGGTATTCGGCGAGTTTCACGATCATGTCGCGACTCGGCTGTGCGCGACCCGATTCCATGAAGCTCAGGTGCCGCGTGGAAATCTCCGCGCCGCTGGCAAGATCCAGCTGACTGAGGCGTCGATGGCGCCGCCACTCGCGCAGCAGGTCGCCGATCGGGCGCGGCGGTGTCGAACGCTGGGCAACCGTGCTCATGCAGACTCCAGGCGTGGGGCGGCGCCATCTTCCCACGCGCCGCCGCCCCGCGCGGTTCATGCCGCTTGCGGCACCTTGTCGAGGAAGCCGAACACCTGACGGATGCGGCCGTCTTCCAGTGATGCCACGTCGAAGCCGATCACCAGCGGTTCGTCCGCGCCGGGTGCTGCCAGGTGCCAGTGGAAACGCAGCGTGTCGTGGTGCGCGTCGACCGGTCCGGCAAGCGAGAAACGATGACCGGGGAACATGCCCTGCACGGCCACGATGGTCGCCTCAATGGCGGGCCAGCCGCTGGCGTCGACCATCGGGTCGGTGTAACGGGCGTGCTCGTTGTAGACATCTTCGACCAAGCTGCGGCGGCGCAGTGCGTCGGTCTCGTTCCAGCTGGCGATGTAGCGCTCGGCCAGTGCGTGGGCGTGGGTGGTCATGGTGGTTCTCCTCGTCATTGGGTTTGGGTCCACTTTGCGGCCGGCCCCGCGCACAGGCGATTACCCGGGAGGTAATGGATCGATGGCCCGCCTTTGCCATGCCTTGGCCATGGTTTGTCGCCGCAAGGCCCGCGCAGCGGCGGATGCGGCGACAAACCATGAGGTGTCCGCGGCCACGCTTGCCGCTACCATGGTGCAGTCATGAACCTGCTTGCCCTCGAAACCTCAACCGAAGCCTGCTCCGTCGCCCTCATCCACGGCGACGAGGTGATTGCGCGCAGCGAAATAGCACCGCGCCGCCATGCCGAACTGGTGCTGCCGATGGCCGACGCCCTACTGGCGGAAGCGGGCCTGGGCCGGCACGCGCTGGATGCCATCGCCGTCGGGCGCGGACCAGGCGCTTTCACCGGCGTTCGCCTGGGCATTTCGCTGGCGCAGGGCATGGCGCTGGCGCTGGACGTGCCGGTAATCACCGTGTCCTCGCTCGCCGCGCTGGCGCTGGAGGCGCCGGAGGACGATGCGGCCATCCTCGCCGTGATCGACGCACGCATGGGCGAGATCTACGCCGCCAGCTATCGCCGCGATGACAACGGCGGCCTGATCGCCCTGGATGCCGAACGCGTATGCACGCCGGCGTCGCTGGTGCTGCCGGAGCAGCCGGGCTGGCATGTCGTGGGCACGGGCTGGGGTACCTACGCCGACGTCATCGGCGTGCATCTCACCGGCATCCTGCACAGTGCGCAAGGCGTGTGCTATCCGCAGGCTCGCCACGTGGCCGAACTGGCTGCGCGCGAATTCGCCGAAGGCCGCACGTTGGCGCCGGAGCATGCGTTGCCCGTCTACCTGCGTGACAAGGTCGCCCTGACGCTGGTGGAGCAGGGCAGGGCCTGATCGCGGCCCTCACGTGAAGCAAGCGCATGGTCCTGCACGCGGACCTCACGCGACGCTGATTTTTCCGGTGGCATCCTCGCACGCCTCACAAGGCGTCACGCCGCGTTGCGACAAGGACTTCATTGCGGCCGCGCCTGCCAGCGGGAGCGCGCCATGGCCGAAGAGAAGCAGGTTCCCTCGCCCTTTTCCGGGCACGGGATGTTCCAGCCGGGACGGCGCACCTTCCTGCAGTTCTGCGGGATGGCCGGCGCGGCGTCCGGCCTTGGGTTGCCGCTGAGCACGCAAGCGGCGGTTGCCGGGGCTGCCGCACAGCTGGTCGATGGCCACGAATATCAGGTCACCGTGCACCTGAAGGTCAACGGGCACGCACAGACGCTGCGTGTTGATCCACGCACGTCGCTGCTGGATGGGCTGCGCGAGCACCTGCAACTCACGGGCACCAAGAAAGGATGCGATCACGGGCAGTGCGGTGCCTGCACGGTGCTGGTGAATGGCCGGCGGGTGAATGCCTGCCTGAGCCTGCTGGCGATGCACGAAGGCGATGAGATCACCACCATCGAGGGCCTGGGGCAACCGGGCAAACTGCACGCCATGCAGCAGGCGTTCCTCGACCATGACGGTTACCAGTGCGGTTATTGCACGTCGGGGCAGATCATGTCCGCGGTCGGCATGCTGAAGGAACCCTGGGGCGCGACCGACGCCGAGGTGCGCGAAGCCATGAGCGGCAATATCTGCCGCTGCGGCGCGTACCCAAACATTCTCGCCGCGATCCAGCAGGCGCGCAAAAGCGGAGGTGCGTGATGGAGCCGTTTGCCTTCATGCGCGCCAACGACACGGCTTCCGCCATCAAGGCCGGCTCCCGCGCCACCACGGCGCAGCAGGGCGCGGAAGTCCGCTTCGTGGCGGGCGGCACCACCCTCATCGACCTGATGAAGCTCGATGTCGAACGGCCTGCCCAGGTCGTGGATATCAACCATCTGCCGTTGGCGCAGGTGGAGCGACTTCCCGATGGCGGGCTGCGCATCGGTGCGCTGGTGCGCAACGCCGATCTCGCGCGGCACCCCGAGGTGGTGAGCGGTTATCCCGTGCTTTCCGAAGCCCTGCTATCGGGCGCGTCCGGGCAGTTGCGCAACATGGCCACCACCGGCGGCAATCTGCTGCAGCGCACGCGGTGCGTGTACTTCCGCGATACCCACATGCCATGCAACAAGCGCTCGCCGGGCAGCGGATGTTCCGCGCGCGAAGGCTACAACCGCGGTCTGGCGATTCTCGGCACCAGCGAGCACTGCATCGCGACCAATCCTTCGGACATGAATGTCGCGCTCACCGCGCTTGAAGCGACCATCGTGATTCGCGGCGCGAAGGGCGAAAGGCAGGTGCCCATCGCCGATTTCTTCCTGTTGCCCGGTGAAACACCCGAGCGCGAAACCGTAATGCTTCCCGGCGACCTCATCACCCATGTGCTGTTGCCCGCACCCGCGCCGGGCGTGCGTTCGCATTACCTCAAACTGCGCGATCGCGCGTCGTACGAATTTGCGCTGGCGTCGGCGGCCGTGGTGCTGGGCATGGATGGCGGCGTGATCAGCCACGCACGCGTGGCGCTGGGCGGCGTGGGCACGCGGCCATGGCGTTCGCCGGAGGCGGAAGCGGCGCTCCAGGGCAAACCGGCTGCCGCCACGACGTTTGCTGCAGCGGCGCATGCCGCCGTGCGTGATGCGCGACCGCAGAGTCAGAACGGTTTCAAGGTGGAACTGGCGCGCCGCTGCCTCATGTCGGCGTTGGCGACGGTGGCGGCCTGAGACGGGAGAACGAGCATGTCCGATGCTTCCACGGTGACAGCCTTGCCCGTCGTCGGGCGCGACACGGTGCGTGTGGACGGCCCGCTGAAAGTCAGCGGCACGGCGCGCTACAGCTCCGATCGCGTGCTGCCGGGCATGCTTTACGCGGTGCCCGTGAGTGCGACGGTGGCCACCGGGCGGGTGGAATCCATCGACGTGCAGCAAGCCTCGTCCATGCCCGGCGTGCGCAAGGTCTATACGCACGACAACATCGGTCGTTTCTATCGCATGCCCAAGTCCAGCAAGGCGCGCATCGACGAACGGCGTCCGCCGCTGGAGGACGATGTCATCCGCTATCACGGACAGTATGTGGCGCTGGTGGTGGCGGATACCTTCGAGCATGCGACGGCCGCCGCGTCGCGCGTCCAGGTGACTTATGCCGATAGCACGTCACCGGACGTTAGTACGAAGCTGGCGTCCGACGAAACATCGAAGCCCGACACCGAACGCGGCGATCCGGACAAGGCCTGGTCATCTGCTGTCCTGAGGATCGATCAGACCTATTCGACGCCGGCGGAAACGCACAATCCGATCGAGCTGCATGCCAGCGTGGCCGTGTGGGATGGCACGCGCTTCACGCTCTACGAAACCACGCAGGCGGTGATGAACCATCGCGAGGCCATGGCGCAGATGTTGGGCGTGCCAACGGAGAACGTGCAGATCATCACCGAGTATCTGGGCTCGGGTTTCGGCGGCAAATTGTGGCCCTGGCCGCACTCGTTGCTGGCGGCCGCCGCCGCGCGCGACCTTGGCAAGCCCGTCAAGCTGGTGGTGACGCGCCGCATGATGTTCCACAACGTGGGGCATCGGCCGCAGACGCAGCAGCGCGTGCGGCTGGGCGCTACCCGCGAGGGAAAACTCGTCTCGCTGCAACACGATTACCTGTACCACTGCGCGCGTGGCGCGGATTACAGGGAGAACTGCGGCGAGGCGACAGGCTTCATGTACAGCACGCCCAACCTGCGCGTGATCGGCAAGGCCGCATACCGCGATGTGTCGCCGGCAACGTCCATGCGTGGTCCGGGTGCAGTGCCCGGCCTCTATGCGCTGGAATCGGCGATGGACGAACTTGCCGTGGCGGCCAGCGTCGATCCGGTGCAGCTGCGTCTGCTCAACGAGCCATCCATCGACGAGAGCAAGAACGTCCCGTTTTCGTCGCGGCATCTCAAGGAAAGCCTTACCGTCGGCGCTGAGAAATTCGGTTGGGCCAAACGCCGTGCCGGCGTGGGGTCCATGCGCGAGGGCGACGCCATCCTTGGCTGGGGCGTGGCGGCCTGCAGCTGGATCGCCGAACGCTGGGCGGCCGAAGCCAGTGTGATGTTCAACGCCGACGGCACCGTGCGCGTGGCCAGCGGTACGCAGGACATCGGCACGGGCACGTACACGGTGATGGCGCAAATGGCGTCCGAACTCACCGGTGTGGAGCTGAGTCGCATACGCGTGGTGATCGGCGACAGCAACTTGCCGCCGGGTCCTATTTCGGGTGGCTCGATGGCTACAGGTTCGTTGGTGCCTGCGGTCGCGCAGGCAGCGCGCCAAGCCATCGAGCGCCTGCTGGCGGCAGCCAGCGAGGACAGCGCGCACTTCAAGGGCGTCGACGCAAGCCAGCTCGTCTTTGCGCAAGGCAAGGTGCAGCGCAAGGACGGCAGCGGCGCGCGGTCTTTCGAGGACGTGCTGTCGTCGGCGCGACTGAGCCATGTGGAAGGGCGGGGCAAATCCGACGGCACCTTCGGGCAGAAGAACAAACCGTATTCCACGCATTCGTTCGGCGCGCATTTCGTGGAGGTGACGTGGCGGCCGCATCTGGCGCGCCTGGCCGTGCGACGCGTGGTAACCGTGATCGATGCCGGGCGTATCGTCAATCCGTTGACCGGCCGCAACCAGATTGAAGGCGCCATCACGATGGGCGTCGGCATGGCGTTACTGGAAGAAAATCACTATGACCCGCGCAACGGCATGGTGGCCAACAGCAACGTGGCCGACTACATGATGGCGACGCATGCGGATGCGCCCAGCATGGATGTCGTTTTCCTGGATTATCCGGACACCGTGCTCAATGAAATGGGTGTGCGTGGCATCGGAGAAATCGGCCTGGCAGGTTTCGCGGCCGCCACCACGGCGGCGGTGTATCACGCCACCGGCGTGCGGGTGCGCGACCTGCCGGTGCGCATCGAGGACCTGCTGGCTTCTTCGGTGAGCTAGCGCGAAGGCTGGCGATCAACCAACGCGTGACCGAGCAGCAGACTTGCGCTTGGCCGGTTTCGACTGCCCGGACTGGATCGCGTGTGCCTGCAGGATGGCCGGCAACAAGCCGGGGAAGCGCTGCTCGATTTCCGCGCAACGCGTGGTGTTGAGCATCTCCACGCCGCGGCGCTCGCTGCGGATCAGTCCGGCTTCGCGCAGCGCGCGAAAATGCTGCGACAGGGTCGACTTCGGGATGCAGCGGTCTTCCATCTGCAGGAACGCCGAACAGCTGTTGGCGGCATCCGCGCAGGCCAGCTGCGCGTAAATGGTCGCGCGCACGGGGTCGGAAAGCGCATGCAGGATGCCTTCGACGGTGACGTGCTCGATGGAGGGGTGGGTGAGCGGCCTCATGGGGCCATTTTAGCAGCCCTTGAAAATTAGTTCATAAGTTCGTATGTTGCGAACTATGGAAGTTAAGGACTTCCAGGACTGACCCTTTCCAACCCTCCCCATCAGGACCCGTCATGAGCAAGCTCAAAGGTAAAGTTGCCGTTGTTACCGGCGCCTCCAAGGGTATTGGCGCCGCCATCGCCAAATCGCTGGCCGCCGAAGGCGCCTCCGTCGTCGTGAACTACGCCTCCAGCAAGGCCGGCGCGGAGACTGTCGTCGGCGACATCACCAAGGCCGGCGGCAAGGCCGTCGCCGTGGGCGGCGATGTTTCCAGGGCCGGCGATGCCAAGGCGATCGTCGATGCCGCCGTGAAGGCCTTCGGCCGCCTCGACATCCTCGTGAACAACTCCGGCGTCTACGAATTCAGCCCGCTGGAACAGATCACCGAGGAACATTTCCACAAGCAGTTCAACGTGAACGTGCTCGGCCTCCTGCTGACCACGCAGGCGGCAGCGCCGTACCTGGGCGAAGGCGGCAGCATCATCAACATCGGCTCGCTGGTGACGCGCATCGTGCCGGAAACCAGTGCCGTCTACACGGGCACCAAGGGCGCAGTGGATGCCATCACCGGCGTGCTTTCGCGCGAGCTTGGCCCGCGCAAGATCCGGGTCAACGCGGTGAATCCGGGCATGGTGGAGACTGAGGGCACGCACACGGCGGGCTTCATCGGTTCCGACTTCCACGCGCATGCGGTGTCGCAGACCCCGCTGGGGCGGATTGGCCAGCCGAACGACATTGCTTCCATCGTCACCTTCCTGGCCTCGGACGACTCGTACTGGCTCACCGGCGAGCATCTCTTCGCTGGCGGTGGCGTGCGCTGAGCAGATCGAACGCATCCCGCGTATGCGGGGTGCGTTCCGATGCGCGGGCTTGACGCCAACGGGCGGATGATCAGCCCTTTCGCTGTCCCCGCAGCGAGGAGGGCGTCCCATGGCATTCCCGGCAACCGAAAAAGGCGTCGTGCTGCTGCGCGCGGCACAGGATGTGCCACATACGATCGACAAGCTCAAAGCCTTGTTCGCCGAGCATGGCATCAGCGTTTTTGCACATATCGACTTCAGCAGCGATGCGGCGCAGGCAGGCATGAGCATGCGGCAGGAACAGCTGCTGCTGTTCGGCAATCCGAAGAGCGGCACGCCGCTGATGCAGGCGGAGCCGCTGGTCGGCCTGGATCTGCCGTTGAAGGTACTGGTCTGGGACGACCCTGCCGGCGCAACGTGGATGGCCTCCAACAGCGCCGATTACATCGTGCAGCGCCACGGATTGCCGCAAGCCTCAGCATCCGCGTTGCAAGGTGCCCTGTCCTTGCTCAACCAGTTGGCGCTGTAACACCTTCGCGATAGATCACGCGCCCGATCCAGTTGCGCTGGCGACGCGCCACCCGCGAGGCGGCGTCCTCATTGCCGAAGCTCGCCGGCACCTGCTCCAAGCGCGCGGGATCGACATCTTCCAAGGTGTGCACGTTCACAACGGCGTGCAGCTTTCCTTCGACGTCGCAAAGGACAACGGTAGGGACGCCGCAGCGCGCGCAGGTCAGGAAGGATGCGGTGTGTGTGCCGAACGTATAGCGCGAGAGTTGCGAGGCATCGCGCACATCCACTTCCAGCGCGCCTTCGGGGGTGCCGGTCCAGACCGCGCCATGCTTGCGGCAGAAGCTGCAGTCACAGGCGCGCGCGGGTATCCGTTCCGGGTCCGGTTCCCATGCGAGGCGATAGGCAATGTTGCCGCAATGGCATTGGCCGTGCAGGAGCATGGGGAACTCGCGCGTATCGCAGCTGGCGGATGCGTTGACCTTAGCCGTCGCGATGAACAGGCTCAAGTGCAAGGTTTTGCATCATGCTTTCACGGTCACGGAGCGTGGTCGCGGGAGTCTCAGAGCTGCCCGATCACGAGCTGCACCAGCAAACTGCTGGTCGATACGGCCGCCCATACGCCCAAACCGAGCAGGATGGGTCGCGCACCGGTCGAGGCCATCTTGCGCAGGTTCGCCGAAAGGCCGATGGCGGTGAGCGCCACGATGATCAGGAATTCCGCCGCCATGTGCAGCGCGGGCTGGATGGCCACCGGCACCAGGCCCACGGTGCGAGCCGCAGATGCCACCAGGAACCACAGGATGAACCAAGGGAAGATGCGGCTCAGACTGAAATCCGCGGCGCCTTGCTTCTTCTGCTTCCACGCGGTGACCAGGGCAAGCGCGAGGCAGATGGGAATGATCAGCGTGGCGCGGGTCAGCTTCACGATGGTGGCGTAGTCGCCTGCCTGCTTGCTGAAGCTGTAGCCCGCGGCCACCACCGACGAAGTGTCATTGATCGCCGTGCCGGCCCACAGCCCAAAGCCCAGGTCCGACAGATGCAATACATGCCCCAGCAGAGGGAACAGCAGCACGGCGACCAGGTTGAACAGGAAGATGGTCGAAATGGCGAAAGCGGTGTCGTGCTCGTCCGGCTTGATGATGGGCGTGACCGCGGCGATGGCCGATCCGCCGCAGATGGCCGTGCCCACGCCAATCAGAATCTTCAGCTTGTCGTGCACGCCCAGCGCACGGCCAAGCAGCCATGCGGCGAGGAAGGCCACCGTGATCGTCACCAGCGTTACGGACAACGATTCCAGTCCCGTCTTCGCCACCTGGTCGAGGCTGAGGCCAAAACCCAGCGCAATGATCGACCACTGCAGCACCTGCTTGCCCGCGAACTGGATGCCTGGCGTGAAGGTGCCGCTGGGTGAAAACGCATTGCGCACCACGATGCCCAGCACGATGCCGAACACCGGACCGCCGATCAACGGCAGCCACTTGCCCAACCCCAGCGCGACCAGGGCCACGACAACCGCCAGCAGCAGGCCGGGGGCCCGCTGCGAAAGGGTGGGGGATGCCTGGGTGGCGACGGTGGCGGCGTTCATGAGGATCTCCAGCAATGGCCGCATTGTCCTCCTGGCCTTCCATCAAGAAAACTTTGAATTATTGATGCGTGCTATAAGATCACTTGATGATCAACATCAGCCCCCGCCAGCTCGAGGTGTTCGTGCAGATTGCCCGCCTTGGCAGCGTGCGTTCCGCCGCCGAAGCGCTGCACCTCACCCAGCCGGCCGCAAGCATGGCGCTGGCCGAAATGGAACGTCAGCTCGATGCTCCGGTGTTCGCCCGTGAGCGGGGACGCCTGCGGCTCAACACCCGAGGCCGCGAACTGTTGCCGCTGGCGCAGGAGCTGTTGGAGCGCTATGCGGAATTTGGCCGTGTGGGCGAGGGCCAGGCGCATGCACTCGGTGGCGAACTGCGCGTCGGCGCGAGCAATACCGTAGGCAACTACCGCGTCGGCGAGTTGCTCGGCGATTTCGTGCGCGAGCATCCGCATGTCTCCGTGCGTCTGCGTGTCTCCAATACGTCGGAGATCGTGGCCGCCATGCTCGATCACGAACTGGAACTGGGCTGCGTCGAGGGGCCGGTGGCGCATCCATCGCTGGAAGTGCGGCCATGGCGCGACGACGCGCTGGTGGTCTGCGCCTCGCCGGATCACCCGCTCGCCCGCAAACGGCGATTGCAGCCGGCGGACTTTGCCGGTGCGCGCTGGGTCTTGCGAGAGCCAGGCTCGGCCACGCGCAGCCTCAGCGAACGTGCCCTGGCAAGCCTGCCGCCCGGCGAAACGGTGCTGGAGCTGGACCAGGCCGAAGCGATCAAGCAGGCCATCATCGCCGGGCTGGGCATCGCCTGCGTTCCCGAAGTGGCGGTGATCGATGCCGTAGCAGCGGGGCGGCTGAAGGTGTTGCGCACGCCGTTCCTCGACCTGCAGCGAAAGTTGTCGCTGCTGCTTCATCGCCAGCGCTATCGCGGCGCATTGATCGAAGCCTTCCTCGCCAGCGCGAGTTGACCGCTCTTTAAGCCGATGCGTGCCGTCTCCTTGTAGGAGCGCACCCAGTGCGCGATGCGCGCCTCTTCGGTTCGGCGCGACGCACTCTTGCGCGACACGGCCATCGCGCTCTGGGTGCGCTCCTGCAGGGATAGTCGATCGGCATTCAACGGTTGTCGCCGCGCCGTTGTGGGAGCGCACCCTGTGCGCGACAACCTCTCGCGCAACACTGCAATCGCGCGCAACGTCCGTTCAAAAAAACGTCTAACCCGTGATCGAAGCCAGCAACGCTTCAGCTTCCTCATGCGTGCGTGCGCGCAGGATGCGCGGTGCGTGGGCGCGCAACGTGGCATGGTCCAGCGCCGCGAGGCGGTCGCGCACGTGCAGAAGCTGGCTGGGATGCATGCTGAATTCGCACAGCCCCAATGCCAGCAGCAACGAAGTGAAGTTGGTGTCGCCACCGATCTCGCCGCAAAGGCTTACGGGCTTTTTCGCCCGCCGTCCTTCGGCGATCACATAGGACAGCAGCCGCAGCAGCGCCGGTTGCAGCGGGTTGTAGATGTTGTCCAGCGCGTCGTTGCCACGATCGGCGGCGAGCACGTACTGGGCCAGGTCGTTGGTGCCGATGGCAAGGAAATCCGCATGTTCCAGCAGCGCGCGCACGTTGATGGCAGCGGCAGGCACTTCGACCATTGCGCCGAGCTGCAGCTTTTCCGGCAGGTCGATGTTCTCGCGTTTCAGCTCCTGCCGCGCGAGCTTGAACAGCGTGCGCACCGCGATGAGTTCATCCGGCTGCGTCACCATCGGTACCAGCACGCGCACCGGCCCATAGCAGGCGGCCCGCAGGATGGCGCGGATCTGCGTGGAGAATACCGCCGGATAGCGCAGCGACAGACGCACGCCGCGCACGCCCAGCGCCGGGTTGTCTTCGCCGCGCAGCACCAGGCCCGCGGCATCGGCCTTGTCGGCGCCCAGATCCAGCGTGCGGATGGTGACGGGCAGGCCGCCCATGCCCAGTACGAGGTCGCGATAGGCGTTGAACTGCTCGTCCTCGGTGGGCAGGCCCTTCTGGCGAAGGAACAGGAATTCGGTGCGATAAAGGCCCACGCCATCGGCGCCGCGCGAGCGGGCCATGGCGATGTCGGCGGGCATTTCCGCATTGGCGAACAGCTTGATGTCGATACCGTCGCGCGTGCGCGTCGGGGCATTGGCCAGCGTCGCCAGGCGACGGCCTTCCTGCGCGGCTTCGCGCTGCCATGAGCGATAACGCGCAAGATCCTGTGCGGTGGGATGCACCACGGCCTCGCCGCGCTCAGCATCGAGCAGGATGAGGTCGTCGTCGTGGATGGTGGACAGGGCATCGCGCACGCCCACCAGCATCGGCAGGTCGAGGCTGCGAGCCAGGATGGCGCTGTGCGAATACGCACTGCCCGAGCTGGCCACCACGCCAAGCAGGCCTGCGCCAGCGAGGTGCGCCATGTCCGCCGGCGCGATGGTGTCGGCGATCAGGATCTCGCCGACGCGCGCGGCAAGCTTGCGTTCCTCGCGACTGGTCTGGCGTTGCAGGGCAGAGATGACGCGATTGATGACCTGGTCGACGTCTTCCTTGCGCGAACGCAGGTACGGGTCGTCCATGGCCTCGAACACGGCAGCGAGGCGGTCGCGCTGCTTCTTCAGTGCCGCGCCGGGACGGTAGTGGCCGATGCGCACCAGGTCGTCCAGGCCGCGCAGCAGCTCCGGATCGTCCAGCAGCAGGCTGTGCGCGTCGATGAATTCATTGACCTCGCGCGCCAATGCGCCGTGCAGTTTCCCGCGCAGCTCGCGCAGTTCCTGCCGGGCCGTCTCCAGCGCGCGGTGCAGCTTGGCCAGTTCGACATCGATTTCGTCTTCGTTGAGCGGACGGGTATCGACCAGGTAGCGGCTGGGTTGCACCAGGCGCGCGCGGCCCAGGGCCATGCCCTTTGCCGCCGTCGTGCCTGACAAGATCTGCCTCATGCATACCCTCCGTGGCGAAATGGCCCGTGCGGCCATGGTTGGCGCCGGCATCCCGCCAACGCGAATCCCGTCCGGAGAAGATCGCACGACGCACCAAACCGGGCCGTGAATGCGGCCTCAGGTTGCAACGTTCGGGCGATCTTGCCTGTCACTCAGGTTCCTTCGTCGAACTTGCGATTGAAAAGGTCGACGACGGCGCTGATGGCCGACGCTTCGTCGGGGCCATCGGCGCGTACGGTCAGCGGAGTTCCGATGCCTGCCGCCAGCATCATGACGCCCATGATGCTTTGCGCATTCACCTCGCGCCCCTTGCTCACCAGCCATACCGTCGACTTGAAACCCTGCACCAGCTGCACCAGCTTGGCGGAAGCGCGGGCGTGCAGGCCCAGTTTGTTCGAAACAACTATCTCTTGTTCAAGCATGATCGATGAAGATTCCCCCGCGGCCGCCACTGGCCGCTATTTCCGCTAGCTCATCCAGCGGTTTTTCTGCGTAATTGAGAACGCGCAACAGCATCGGCAGGTTGAGTCCCGATACGCAGCGCAGCCGCACGCCCAGTGCACCCAGCGACAGGCCGATGTTGCAGGGCGTTGCGCCATACAGGTCGGCCAGCACCAGCACGCCGTCGCCCTGGTCGAGTTCACGTGCGTGCCTGGCCGTCAGCGTGCGCATGACGTCGGGATCGGCCTGCGGCGGCACCTCCACGGCATCCACCTGCAAAGGCAGCTTGGGCAGCACGTGATGGGCCGCCGAAATCAGCGCCTGACCGACCGCTTCGTGCGTCATCAGCAAGATTCCGACGCTCATGACGGCGTGCCACTGTGGATGGGCAGCATGGCGATCACTCGAGTTCCCGGTGGAAGGTAAGCACGCCGTTGCGCAGCGCGCGGTAATGGGAAGCCAGCTTCTCCACCAGATACACCGAGCGGTGTCGTCCGCCCGTGCAGCCAATGGAGATGGTGACGTAACTGCGATCGTCCACTTCGAAACGCGGCAGCCAGGTGTCCAGCCAGCGCATGGTATCGCCCAGGTACTCGTTCACCAGTGGCTGCGCATCGAGGTATTCGCGCACGGCCGCATCCTTGCCGGACAGCGGACGCAGCGTCGGGTCCCAGTGCGGGTTGGGCAGGCAGCGCGCGTCAAACACGAAGTCAGCGTCCAGCGGCAGGCCGCGGCGGAACGCAAACGACTGGAACATCAGGGTCAGGCCTTCAGTGGCATCCGCGTAGCCGGTGGCGATCAGGCGGCGCAGTTGATGCACGTTGAGCTCGCTTGAATCGATCACCTTGTCGGCAATCGCGGAAAGCGGACGCAGCAGGCGACGCTCCTCGGCGATCGCGTCGGCCAGCGACACGCCTCGCCGCGACAGCGGATGGCGGCGGCGCGTTTCGGAGTAGCGCTTGATCAGCACATCGTCGCGGCTGTCGAGGAAGATCAGATGCGCATGCACGCCAGCGGAGGCCAGCTCCGACAGCATGGCCGGCATGCGCTGCAGGTCTTCGACGGGATTGCGCACGTCAACGCCCACCGCCACATGCCGGCGCTTTTCGCCCGCGTCCTTGCGCACGGCAGCCACCAGCTGCGGCAGCAGGGCCGTGGGCAGGTTGTCCACGCAGTAGAACTCGAGATCCTCCAGCGCGCGCAGCGCGACGGTCTTGCCGCCGCCAGACATGCCCGTGAGCACGATCAGGTGCGTGGCGCCAGGTGAAGCAGGGAGAGGTTTATCGCTCATGGTTCACCACGGAGGCAGCCGGCGCATCTGGTGCGCCTGGCGGTCGATGAAAGTCTGGGCCGGATCGATGCCCTTGCTCTTGAGCACATGATTGCGCACGGCAGCCTCCACCAGCACGGCGAGGTTGCGGCCTGGCGCGACGGGAATGGTGATCATCGGCACCGGCACCTCGAAGATCTCGCGACGTCCGACGTCGCCGGTGAGGCGGGTGAGACCATCGGTATCCTCGCCTTCGCGCAGTGGCTTGAGGTGCACTACCAGGCGCAGGTATTTGGACGGCTTGACGGCCGTGTGGCCGAACATCTCGCGCACGTTCAGCACGCCCAGGCCCCGCACTTCCAACAAATCCTGCAACAGCTCGGGACACGTGCCGTCGATCACATCAGGTGCGATCAGGGTGAACTCGGTGGCGTCGTCGGCGACCAGGCGATGGCCGCGGCTGATCAGTTCCAGCGCCAACTCGCTCTTGCCCGAGCCCGATTCGCCGGTAATCAGCACGCCGATCGAAAACACTTCCAGGAACACGCCATGCAGCGTCACCTTGGGCGCCAGCACGCGCGCCAGGTAGTACTGCATCCAGGTCAGCAACTCGTGTCCCCGCTTGGAGCTGATCCATAGCGGCGTGTTGGTTTCCTCGGCCACTTCCCGCAGGTCGGTGGGAATGGCCTGGTCCTTGGTCACGATGATCGCCACCGGCTGGTACGCCGCGATCTTGTTGATCGCCTCCCAGCGCTGGCGCGAATCCAGCCCGTCGAGGTAGTTGAGCTCCTCGGTACCGATGATCTGGATCTTGTTGGGATAGATGACGTTGAGATAGCCGATCAACGACGGGCGACGGGTGGTCGTGGCGGCCTGTTCCAGTGCGCGCGACTCGCCGCGCATGCCCGAGACCCAGCGCAACGCCATGCGCTCGTGAACACCATCGTAGATTTGTCGGGCAGTCAGCCGGTCCAAGCCAGGTCCTTTGCGCCGCGGATGGAAAGGCCACATGGCCCCGGCGGCTACACGGACATTGTGCCAGTTCGCACCGGCGGGCGCCTTGGAAGCGGTATGCGGGAGGGGAAAGGCCCGCCCGGGGCGGGCGGGCCGGGACAGCGTCAGCCGTAGAGGCGCTCTTCGCGCGAGGCGCGCTGGTGCTTGTCGCAGATCTTCTCGCGATGCTTGCGCAACTGGGTCACCAGCTTGTCGAACAGGACGTCGATGGAGACGTACATGTCGTTCTCAGTGGCTTCGGCGTGCAGGGACGAACCGGTCACGGTAAGCGTGCCTTCGGCGCGCTGCTGCAACTTGTTCACTGAAAGCACGATGCTGAGACTGAGACTGCGTTCGTCGAGGCGGGTGAGGCGGTCGAGCCGACTGTTTACGTGATCCCGAAGGGCCGGGGTGACTTCAATCTGCTGGCCGCTGAGCTGAACTTGCATGTTGCGCCTCCTCTGGTACATGCCGCTGATGCGGCAGGGAACGATGCGTCGGTCGTTTCGTGTCGCTACCGACACACCTTTGAAAACGGTTGGTTTCCGATGGAACGTTCCGGCCTCCTCACCAAATCGGGATAGTCACTATGCGCCTTTGTCGTGGGGCTCGCGTTAGGAATCCCTTCACGCCTCGGAACGTGCTCTTCGGAGCCTTGCCATTGATTATGAGGACGACTTTTTCGCCGCCAAGTTCCCCGGGACGCTTTGCCACAGCGCAGGAAGACATGTTCAGCCAGCGCGCTGACGCTCGCTGGAGCTGGGGATGCGCATGGCCTCGCGATACTTGGCCACGGTGCGTCGGGCTACCTGGATGCCCTTGCGGTGCAGTTCCTCCGCAATCGCCTGGTCGGAGAGCGGCTTGCGCGGGTCTTCGGCATCGACGAGCTTGCGCAGCATGGCCTGGATGGCGGTGGCCGATGCGCTGCCGCCGTCTTCGGTGGACACGCCGCTGGAGAAGAAATGCTTGAGCTCGAAGGTCCCGCGCGGCGTGTGGATGTACTTGCGCGTGGTCACGCGGGAAATGGTCGATTCATGCATGCCCACCTCCTCGGCCACTTCGCGCAGCACCAACGGATGCATCGCTTCGGGGCCGTAGTCGAGGAAGGCACTCTGTCGTCGCACGATGGCCTCGGCCACCTTGAGCAGCGTCTCCGCGCGCGATTCCAGGCTCTTGATGAGCCAGCGCGCTTCCTGCAACTGGCCGCGCATCCAGCTGGCGTCGGTGCCGCGTGCCTGTGCGATCAGTCCGCAATAGTGCTGGTTCAGTCCCAGGCGCGGCTGGCAGTCCGGGTTGAGGCTGACGCGCCAGCGCCCGCTGTCCTTGCGCGCGTAGACATCCGGTGCCACGTATTCCACGGGCGTGACATCGAGCGCCGCGCCGGGGCGTGGATCGAGGCTGCGTATCAGCACGGCAGCGGCAGCGGCGTCGTCCTCACTCGCTCGCAACTTGCGCGCGAGGCGCGCGATGTCGTTGCGCGCGAGCAGTTCCAGCTCGCTGTCCACGATGCGCAGGGCGAGTTCGCGCTGCGGCGTGGCGGCGCCGAACTGTTCCAGTTGCACGCGCAGGCAGTCACGCAGGTCCAGGCTGGCCACGCCTGTCGGATCGAAACGCTGCAACAGGCGGCGCACATGTTCCATCTCGGCGGCGCTGGCCTTGACGTCCGGCGGAAGCGCGGCGATCAACGATTCCATGCTCTCGGTGAGATAGCCGTCCGGATTCAGGGAGTCGATGAGCACTTCGGCGATGGTGTGGTCGCGCGCGCTCATGTGGGTGAGGTTGAGCTGCCAGAGCAGGTGCTCCTGCAGCGTTTCCGGCGCGGCGCTTTGTGGCTCGAATCCCTCTTCGTCGCCGTTGGCACCATTGGCGCCCGTGCGTGAAGAGCCGCTGACGCCGGAAAAGTCGATCGGATCTTCGGGTGCGCCGCCGTCGTCGGCCGTCCATTCGGTCGCGTCCGTATCGTCGCCCATGTCGTTGCTGCTCGAGCTTGGCGTGCTCGCAGGCAACTCGACGATGCTGCGCTCTTCCTCGCCCTCGGCTTCCTCCGGGTTGTCCTCGGAGAACTCCAGCAGCGGATTGCTTTCCGCGATCTGGCGCAGCTCGGCCTCTAGCTCCAACTGCGACAGCTGCAGGAGGCGGATGGCCTGCTGCAGTTGCGGCGTGAGCGTAAGCTGCTGATTGAGGCGAAACTGCAGTCCGGGTTTCATGCCAGGCGGTCAGGATGAACTCAAAGTCATCCTAACGCGTGCCCTCCATGTCGGCCATAGGTCAAAGGCCGAATCGCGTACTACCTCCGGTTTAGCGGTGTAGCCCGAGTGTTACAGCACGAGGATCAGAGGCGGAATTCGCGACCCAGGTACACTTCCCGGACCTTCTCGTCGGCAAGGATATGGGCCGGCGTGCCGCGCGAAAGCACTTCGCCGTCGTTGAGGATGTAGGCGCGATCGCAGATGCCCAGCGTCTCTCGCACGTTGTGGTCGGTGATGAGCACGCCGATGCCGCGCTCCTTGAGGTGGCGCACGATGCGCTGGATTTCGCCCACTGAAATGGGGTCCACGCCAGCGAACGGTTCGTCCAGCAGCATGTAGCGCGGGTGCGCAGCCAGGGCACGGGCAATCTCCACGCGACGGCGCTCGCCGCCGGAAAGGCTGATGCCTTTCTGGCCCGCGATGTGCGAGATCTTCAGCTCGTCCAGCAGGCTCTCCAGCTCATTGGCTCGGCGCTTTTCGTCCCAGCCCTCGCGCAGCTCGAGCACGGCCATGATGTTGTCGGCCACGCTCAGGCGACGGAACACCGAAGCTTCCTGCGGCAGATAGCCAATGCCGAGTTTGGCGCGCTGATGCATGGGCAGGCCGGTAATGTCCTGCTTGTCCAGCTTGATGGTGCCGGCATCGGCCTCGATCAGTCCCACCACCATGTAGAAGCAGGTGGTCTTGCCCGCGCCATTGGGGCCAAGCAAGCCGACCACCTCGCCCTCGCGGATGGAGAAAGCGAAGTCACGCACGACCTGGCGCGATTTGAAACTCTTCTGCAGACCTTCGGCGGAAAGCATCGATTAGTGGCCCTCGGCCGGTTTCGGCGCCTGCGGCGGTGTCGGCGTAGCGGGCTTGACCTTGGGCAGGAACATGCCATGCACCACGCCTTCGCCACCGGATTCACCGGTGATCAGGCTGGTATTGGTGTTGTAGGTGAGCTTGTCGCCGTGGAACTCACCGCGACCCTGCTGCGTCACCGACGCATTGCCGATCAGCACGGCGATGCCATTGATGTTGTCGTAGTCGAGCGTGGCCGCGTCGCCCTGCATCAGGTTGTTGTTGTCGTCCAACTGCTGGATGTGCGCCGGGCTGCCGGTGACGACGACGCGCGCGATCTGCGTGTCGGCGTCGAGGTGCACCTTGGCCACGCTGCCCGTCACCTTGAGCGTGCCCTGGGTAAGGATCACGTTGCCCGTCAGCGTGCTGACGGTGTTCGGCGCGTTGTACGCGTCGGTGGACTTCGCCTGGAAGTTCATCGGCTGGTTGCGGTCGTCCTGCTTGGCGAATGCCGGTTGCAGGAAGAGAACGCCAAGGCAGAGCAGCCCGAGGGAAAGCTCAGGACGACTTCTTTTTGCGCGGCGGGAACGAGCCGTGGCTTTCATCGAGCAGCTCCATGTGATTGGTGTTGAGGTTGGCACGCATGCCAACCCCGCTCATTGTACTGTCGCCCTGCACCATGTGCGCCGCGGTGGCCGTCTCCATGCGGTTTTCCTTGGGCCACGCGGTGACGTCGGAAGTATGGATTTCGGCGGCAGGATTGTCCGGGAAGGCGAGCCGGTGCATATACACCGGCCCCTGCAGCTTGAGCAGGGTGCCGCTCTTGTCCACCCACGCATACAGGGACTCGCCCAGCCAGGGCGGCACGTTGTCCTGGTTGGAGGGCAGCTCGAACTTGGGCGTGTTGATGTACAGCGACTCGTCGTTCTCGCGGCGTTCCAGGTGCGGGGCGACCATGTTGAAGCTGGGCAGGCCGTCCACGCCGTACGACCACAGCCGGAAGTTGGTGAGCGTGTAGCCCGAACGCGGCGGACCCACGAAGTCGCTCACCTTCGGTGCCGGTGCCAGCCACCAATACAGCCCTTGGGCCGCGCCCGTGGCAGCGGCGATAAGGATGATCGCGACCAGCACACCGCGGTCGCGCACGTAGGTACGCAGGTTCACTGCCAGCGCCCCCGCTCCGCATCGGACTTGCCCTGCGCGTGCAGGATCACATCGGCCACCTCGCGTGCCGCACCCAGGCCGCCGCCATGCGTGGTCTGCCAGTGCGCCTGCTCAGCTACCCACGGGTGGGCGTTGGCCACGGCCACGGCCAGACCGACGATGCGCATGGGCGGCAGGTCGGGCAGATCGTCGCCGACGAAGGCCACTTCTTCCGGAGACAGCGCCAGCGCCTCGAGGAGCTGGTCCAGACAGGCGCGCTTGTCGCCCTGGCCCTGGTACACGTGGGCGATGTCCAGTTCCTCCGCACGCAGGGCCACCGGGTGGCTGATGCGCGCGGAGATGATCGCCACCTGCACGCCGTTGGCCATCAGGCGCTTGAGCCCCAGCCCGTCGTGCACGTGGAAGACCTTGGTCTCGTGGCCGTCCTCGCCGTACCACAGGCGGCCGTCGGTCAATGTGCCGTCCACGTCGAATACAGCGAGGCGGATTTTGGCGGCACGGGCGAGTACGTCTGCGGAAATGTCAGCCAGATACATGGGCACGGTCGGCAAGGGGGCGGGAAGGCGTTACCGTCAAACGCCGCAGGGGCGACACGGTGCACGGAGGGCTTTCGATCAGACCACGCGCGCGCGGAGCAGATCGTGAATGTTCAGGGCGCCAACCACCTGCTGATCGTCATTGACCACCAGCAGCGCATGGATCTGGTGCTTTTCCATCAGCTGGGCGGCTTCGATGGCGAGCTTGTCGGCCGTGATCGTCTTGGGACCGCGTGTCATCAACTCGGCCACGGTCGCGCCGCGCAGGTCGACGCCGTCGTCATCCAGGGCGCGGCGAAGGTCACCGTCGGTGAACACGCCAAGCAGGCGACGGTTGCCGTCGATCACGGCGGTCATGCCCAGATGCTTGTGGGTCATCTCCATCAGCGCCTGCGTCAGCGTGGCATTCGGCGATACGGCCGGGATGCCTTCGCCGGTATGCATGATGTCGCTGATGTGCAGCAACAGGCGGCGCCCCAGGCTGCCAGCCGGATGCGAGCGGGCGAAATCTTCGGAGGTGAAGCCGCGGGCCTCCAGTAGCGCAATGGCCAGTGCATCACCCATGACCAGCGCCGCGGTGGTGCTGGCGGTGGGCGCCAGTCCCAGCGGGCAGGCCTCGGCCGCGATGCTGGCATCCAGATGCACGTCGGCCTGGTCGGCCAGGGATGAATTCGCGTTGCCGGTGATCGCGATCAGCGGAATGCCCTGGCGCTTGATCACCGGGAGGATGAAGAGCACTTCGTCCGTTTCGCCGGAATTGGACAGTGCCAGCACCACGTCCTGCGGCAGGATCATGCCCAGGTCGCCGTGGCTCGCCTCACCGGGATGGACGAAGAAGGCCGGCGTGCCGGTAGAGGCCAGTGTCGCCGCGATCTTGCGGCCCACGTGGCCGGATTTGCCCATGCCGGTGACGACCACGCGTCCGGCGCAGCCCATGATCAGCCGGCAGGCTTCCACGAATTCCGCGCCGACGCGGGGCTCCAGCGCACGGATGGCGGCCGCCTCGGTGGCGATCACGGTTCGCGCGCTGCGCACGATGGCGTCGGCGTTGATCGCGTGCGGACTGGTGGTGGCGGCGTGGGCGTTCATGCGTCCTCGAAGGCTGGTGCCGGAATTTAGTCATCACCCTGAACGGGTAAGTCAGGATGAATGTTCCGTTGAGTCATGGGGTTGAGTGGTGACGCAGGCCTGGGTGGGAAGGGCGCCGTCAGCACGTGTCGTTTCTGCGACAGACGTTTTCCATTAACATGGCATATTTGCATTTTAACGTCATAGTCGGTGCCAATGGGCCTGGATCGCCTCCAGTCCCGGCGCTGACCCCAACCCTGCAAGTGGAAAACCCATGGACGCTGCCACCATCCAGGCAATGATCGAACAAGGCCTGCCGGGTGCGCAGGTCGCCGTGAACGGCGACGACGGCGTGCATTTCGAGGCTGAAGTGGTGGCCGAACAGTTCGCCGGCAAGCTTCCGCTGGCACGCCACCGGCTGGTTTACGCCACGCTGGGCGATCTCATGGGCGGCGCGATCCATGCGCTGGCCCTGAAAACCCTTACCCCGCAGGAGGCCGCGGCGCGCCGGTAATCGGCAGCGCTGCGACTCCCGAGCACTACATTCGCAAGGACTACGATGGCCAAGATCCTGATCAGCGGCGGCGAGCCGCTTCATGGCGAGGTAGGCATTTCCGGCGCCAAGAACGCCGTGCTGCCGATTCTCGCTTCCTGCCTGCTGGCCGACGAGCCGGTGGCGATCAGCAACGTGCCGCATCTGCACGACGTCACCACCTTCATCGAGCTGCTCGGCCAGATGGGCACGCAGCTGGTGCTGGACGACCGCATGAAGATGCACATCGACCCGCGCTCGACCGACAAGTACTTCGCCCCCTACGACCTCGTGCGCACCATGCGCGCGTCGATCCTGGTGCTGGGCCCGCTGGTGGCGCGTTTTGGCGAGGCGGAAGTGTCGCTGCCGGGCGGCTGCGCCATCGGCTCGCGTCCGGTCGACCAGCACATCCGCGGCCTGCAGGCGCTGGGTGCCGACGTGGTCGTGGAAAACGGCTACATCAAGGCCAAGGCCAAGCGCCTGAAGGGCGCACGCATCTCGATGGACATGGTCACCGTCACCGGCACCGAGAACATCATGATGGCCGCCGCTCTGGCACAGGGCACCACGATCATCGAGAACGCGGCGCAGGAGCCGGAAGTGGTCGACCTGGCGCATTGCCTGATCGCCATGGGCGCGCAAATCGAAGGCGCCGGCACATCCACGCTCACCATCCATGGCGTCGAGCGCCTGCATGGCGCCGAATACGAAGTGCTGCCTGACCGCATCGAGACCGGCACCTTCCTGGTCGGTGCGGCGATGACCGGCGGCAAGGTGCGCGCCCGCAACGCGCGCGCCGACACGCTGGATGCCGTGCTGGCCAAGCTGGAAGACGCCGGTGCGCACATCTCCACGGGCCCCGACTGGATCGAGCTGGACATGCGCGGTCGTCGCCCGAAAGCGGTGAACATCACCACCGCGCCATACCCGGCGTTTCCCACCGACATGCAGGCGCAGTTCACCGCGCTCAACTGCGTGGCCGAAGGCGTGGGCGTGATCACCGAGACGGTGTTCGAGAACCGCTTCATGCACGCGCTGGAACTGCAGCGCCTGGGTGCCGACATCCGCCTGGAAGGCAACACCGCGATCATCAAGGGTGTGGAGAAGATGAGCGGCGCACCGATCATGGCCACCGACCTGCGTGCTTCGGCGTGCCTCGTGCTGGCTGGCCTGGTCGCCGAGGGCGACACCACCGTCGATCGCGTGTACCACATCGATCGCGGTTACGAGAACATCGAGGAAAAGCTGGGCGTGCTGGGCGCGAAGATCCGTCGTTTGCCGTCTTGAAAGTGGCGATCGGATTGCATAAAAAAGGCCGCGTAAGCGGCCTTTTTTCTTTGCGAGAGTCATTTGTAGGAGCGCAGCCAGTGCGCGACAAGCCTACAAAGCGGTAACGATCACGCGCTGCGGTCGCGCACTGGGTGCGCTCCCGCAGAGGTCGAACTGTCAGCCTCAGTTGCCGTTCTTGTAGCTCACCAATTCCAACGTTAGATTGCCGCCGTCGCTCTGCGCCAGCTTCACGGGCACCGGATACTTCTGCGGCGCGTACCACGCGCTGAACGCCTTGTTGTCGTCGCTGCGCTCCACACGATCGGCCTGGAAGCTGCCTGCGGGCACCTTCACCGCATCCTTGCCGGCTACCTTGAACGTCTGCGTCTCCACGTTGCGTTTCACCGCGACCGGCAACGCAACGCTCTGCTTGCCCGCGCGCAGCGCCAGGCCGATGGCGTAGGGCGCGGTGTTGCGGTCCACCAGGCCGGGAACGCTGGCGTAGTTCATCGGGCCCTTGCCTTCGTCCACGGTGACCTGGTTGGTGGTCCAGTTCACCTCGGTATGGCGCTGCTTGCTCTTGATCGCGGCATCCATGCGGTAGTCATAGCTCACCGTCTCTGGCGTGTTGTTGTTCCAGCGGAAGCGCGTCGTTTCGTTGGAGTTGGCGCCGAGCGCTGCTGCAAGGCCGGAGGTGCCCTTGGTCTGGTTGCTGTATTCCCACTGGCCGTCGCTTGCCGAGCGCAGCGTAACCACGGCCTGGCCGATCGGCTGGCCACCCTGGGACACCTGGTAGGTTGCCGTGAACGGCGCCGGTGTGTTTGCGGCGAACGCGGCGGAGGCGGAGAACGCCAGCACCAGGCCGGCGACGAACGTGCGGAGTGTGTTGGACTGGGTCATGGACCTGAAGTCTACGTGCCGATCCTGAACGTGTCGTAGAGGCCCGGTGGCGAGCTCAGTCAACCAGATGGCCGTTGCGCAGTTGCAGTGGACCGTTTCGTGGATTGCCATCGAGCACCACCACGTCGGGAGGCAGCAGTGACAAACGACTCTCGGCGATGAGCCGGAGCACGGCGGGCAACAGCTGGTGTTCGAACGTCAGCAGGCGCTGGGCCAGCTGCAATTCATCGTCGCCCGGCCGGATGCCGATCAGGGCTTGCGCGATGACCGGTCCGCCATCCAGTTCGGCAGTGACGTAATGCACGCTGGCGCCATGCTCGGCATCTCCGGCTTCCAGCGCGCGCCGGTGCGTGTGCAGGCCACGGTATTTCGGAAGCAGCGACGGATGGATGTTGATCATCCGGCCTACCCACGGCTTCAGCACTTCGCCATCGAGGATGCGCATGAAGCCGGCCAGCACCAGCACGTCTGCGCCGCTTTCATCGAGGCGTCGGAACAGCTCGACGTCGAAGTCGCGGCGGCTGGCGAAGGCCTTGGGATCGAGCACGAAGGTGGGAATGCCTGCGTCGCCAGCCAGCTGCAGTGCGCCGGCCTTGGCCTTGTCGCTGCCCACCAGCACGAGGTCGATCGGCAGTTCGCCCGCGTCACGCGCGGCGATCAGGGCTTGCAGATTGCTGCCGCGCCCGGAGGCGAGCACGGCGACGCGAAGACGCGACATGGTGGTTCAGCCGATGTGGACGCGCTCGTCGCCCTGGGCCGGCACGATCTCGCCGATCACCGAGCTGGCCAGGCCATGCTTGGCCAGCAGGGTCGAGGCGGCGCTGACGGCGTCACGCGGCAGGATCACGGTGAAGCCGACGCCACAGTTGAACGTGCGCCACATTTCCTCGCGCGCCACGTTGCCTTCGCGCATCAGCCACTCGAATACCGGCGGCAGCACGATGGCGGCAGCGTCCAGCTGGATGCCGAGTGCGTCGGGCACCACGCGGATGATGTTTTCCTTCAGGCCGCCACCGGTGATGTGGGCCATGCCGTGCACCGGCATTGAGGAGTCCGCACATGGATGGGCGGGGCTTTGCGATGGATTCGCGCGAAGTAACTCGAGCATCGGCTTCACGTAGATGGTGGTCGGCGCCATCAGCGCGTCGGCCAGCGTCACGCCGCCAAGGTCAAGGTCCAGCGGGTTGCCGGCGCGCTCGAGGATCTTGCGGATCAGCGAGTAGCCATTGGAGTGCGGGCCGGAGGAGGCCACGCCCAGGATCACGTCGCCCGCCACGATGGCGTCGCCGCTGAGCAGCTGCGACTTTTCCACCGCGCCGACGGTGAAGCCGCCCAGATCGTATTCACCCGGCGGGTACATGTCGGGCATTTCGGCCGTCTCGCCGCCGATCAGCGCGCAACCGGCCAGCTCGCAGCCCTTGGCGATGCCGCCGACCACGGCCACGGTGGTGTCCACGTCCAGCTTGCCGGTGGCGAAGTAGTCGAGGAAGAACAGCGGCTCGGCGCCCTGCACCAGCACGTCGTTGACGCACATGCCGACCAGGTCGATGCCGATGGTGTCGTGGCGACCCAGCTGCTGGGCCAGCTTGAGCTTGGTGCCGACGCCGTCGGTGCCCGACACCAGTACCGGTTCCTTGTACTTGCCGGACAGGTCGAACAGCCCGCCGAAGCCGCCCAGGCCGCCCATGACTTCAGGACGTGAGGTGCGCTTGACCAGTGGCTTGATGCGTTCGACCACGGCATTGCCCGCGTCGATGTCGACGCCAGCGGCGCGGTAGGTGAGGGCGTCGGACATGGGGTTAACCCGGCGTGGAGAAACGTCAAATTGTAGCAGCCAAGGCGTCAACCTGCCTGAGCACCGGGCACAGGCTGCTGCAGGAAGCGCGACCGCTTCGATGGACGCTGCGGGCCGGATTGGGCAGACTCCCGATGTTTCCCACCGGATGCCGCTTCCCCATGCGCCTGTCCCGCCTGCTGCTCGTCTGTCTGATGCTGGGTTTCGCCCCGCTGTTGTCCGTGCACGCCCAAGGCCAGGTGTCGCCCTATACGGTGGTGGTGTCGGTGGCCGACACCAGCGATGCGGCGCGCACCAATGCCTTTGGCGATGCGCTGGCGCAGGTGCTGGCGCGCACTTCCGGCGGACAGGACCTCAGCAGCAAGCCCGGTTACCCCGATGCGCTGAAGGGCGCCAGCGGCATCGTCAAGCAGTACCAATACCAGCGTGCCGCCACGGGCATGAGCCTGCAGGTGACCTTCGACGAGGCGGCCGTGCAGCGCACCGTCGCCCAGTTGGGCGTGGCGAGCGCCGGCCCGCGCCCACCCGTGCTGCTGGTGGTACGCGACGAGGACGGCAGCGTGCTGACCCGCGAGGCGCTGACGGCACTTACCCAGGCGGTGGCGGCGCGGGGATACAGCACCGTGCTGGCTGATCCGGCCAAGACCGGCGATACGCCGAACCTGACCAGCGCCGAACCCGACCAGGTGGCGACCCTGGCGCGCCAGTACAAGACAGGCCTGATCCTGCTGGGCCAGCTGCACGGCACCAGCGCCGACTGGGTACTGGTTTCGGGGGGGCCGCAGCAGCGCTGGAACAACGATGGCGCCAATGCGTCCGCGCTGCTCACGGATGCGGGCAACGGCCTGGCCGATCGCCTGGGCAAGCAGATGAACGTGATCGGCTCGGCCACCGTCGATGGCAAGCTGTGGGTATCTCAGATCAACTCGGCGTCCGATTACGCCAACCTGCTCGCCACGCTGCGCGCCGATCCATCGGTGCGTCAGGTCACGACGCTGAGCGCGCAGGGCGACGGCATGTTGTTCGCGGTGAAGGTCAGCCTGCCGATGGACGTGCTGGCGGCCAATCTCGCGGCCGGCGGACGACTGTTGCGTGGCGACGCGCACAGCGACGCGGACGCCAGCCTGCGCTGGGTCCACTGATCGCGCACTCGCCGTTTCTTCACGGGCATCGCGCTGGCGATGCAGCAGTCCATGGGCCACACTGGCCCACCCGCCCAATGAGCCATGTCGATGACTCATGACACGTCCCGCCGCTGGCAGATGCTGGCGATCACCGCCGTCATCCTCTATCTGTTCTGGTTGTTGGCGCCGGTGCTGATGCCGTTTGCATTCGCAGCGATGCTCGCCTATCTGGGCGACCCGCTGGCCGACCGCCTGCAGCGCTTGGGAATGGGGCGCACGCTCGCGGTGAGCATCGTCTTCATCGTGCTGCTGTTGCTGGCGGTCGGTGCGCTGCTGCTGTTGATCCCACTGATTTCGCGCCAGATCGACAACCTCGTGCAGAACATGCCCCATTACGTGGACTGGGGGCGCAGCGTGGCGTTGCCCTGGATACAGGCCAAGCTGCACCTGGACCCGAATGCGTTCGACAGCGACCGCCTGGGTGCGCAGGTCAAGGAGCACCTGGGTTCGATTGGCGATGCCGCCTCGACGGTGCTCGGCAAGATTTCCCGTTCCAGCCTGGGCGTCATCGCATGGCTGACCAACCTTGTGCTGATTCCGGTGGTCGCCTTCTACCTGCTGCGCGACTGGGACCGACTGGTTGCTTGGGTCGACCGCATGCTGCCCCGCTCGATCGAGCCGACCATCGCCCACCTGGCGCGCGAGGCGGACAGCGTGCTCGGCGCGTTTGTGCGCGGCCAGCTGGCCGTGATGCTGGCGCTAGGCCTGTTCTACGGCGTCGCACTGACTCTCATGGGATTGTCGGTGGGTCCGCTGATCGGCATGGTGGCTGGCTTGCTGAGCTTCGTGCCGTACCTGGGTTTCATCGTCGGCTTTGGCTCGGCCCTCATTGCCGCGCTGGTGCAGTACGGCGACTGGGCCCATGTGCTGATCGTGGTGGGCATCTTCACCGTTGGCCAGCTGCTGGAAGGCTACGTGCTGGTGCCGCGGCTGGTCGGCGAGAAGATCGGCCTGCACCCGGTGGCGGTAATTTTCGCGGTGCTGGCCGGCGGTTACCTGTTCGGCTTCCTGGGCATCCTGCTGGCCTTGCCCGCCGCGTCGGTGATCCTGGTGCTGTTGCGTTATCTTAGCGAGCGCTATCGCCAGAGCGACCTGTACACGGAAGAGGGCCGGGGAGATCCCGTGCTTGCCGAAGTGGACGTCACGGTCGACACGGACGACGGCGAGGTGGAAACGAGCACGATCGTCAGCCGCCCCGACGACCAGAAGGACGCAACACCCTCCGCATGATCCCGCAGTTGCCGCTCGCCCTGCGCTGGCCCCGCCGCCAGCGTTTCGAACATTTCCACCCCGGCGCCAACGCCGCGACGCTTGCTGCCGTGGAGCAATTGGCCCAGATGGCCGGAGCCGCCTGGCTTTATCTGGCGGGCCCTGTGGGTAGTGGCAAGAGCCATCTGCTGATGGCGGCTTGCCAGGCGGCCATCCAGGGCGGGCGCACGGTGCAATATCTGCCGCTGGCCAGCCTGCGCGATCGCGCTTCAGCCATCCGCGGCGTGGCTGGCAGCGAGTTCCTCGCGCTGGATGACCTTGGCGCCATTGCAGGCGATCGCGAAGCCGAGCACGCGCTGTTCGACGTCTATAACCAGGCGAAGGCAGAAGGCGCGACCTTGCTGTTTGCCGCCGAGGCGCTGCCGTCCCAGCTTGGACTGGGCCTGCCAGACCTCCGCTCGCGCCTGGGCGCCTGCCAGCAGGCCTTGCTCAAGCCGCTGGAAGACGCGGAGCGCCGCACCGTGCTGCGCCAGCAGGCGGCCTCGCGCGGCATCGAGCTGGACGACACCGTGCTCGACTGGCTGTTCAATCGCTACGCGCGCGACCTGGGCGCCTTGCTGGATCTGCTCGACCGTCTCGACCAGGCGTCGCTGGCGGCACGTCGGAAGATCACGGTGCCGTTTTTGCGTGGGTTGTTGCGCGAGGGCGAGCAGGGCGCCTGACCCCGCCTCTCCTGTAGGAGCGCACCCAGTGCGCGATCACAGCATCGCCGCTTTGCGACGTCCCCTTGGGGGATAGGCTTTTCGCGCACTGAGTGCGCTCCTGCAGAGAGCTGGCACGAGCCAAGAAAAAGGCGCCTTGCGGCGCCTTTTTCGTATCCGTCAGGCCATCAGCAGCCGGGGCGTGGCGTTTGCGCCGATGGCATCGACCATCGCCTGCACCACATTGAGGTTGCCGGCGACGATATTGCCGCTCTCGGGGATGCCGTCACGACCGGCGAAGTCGCAGTAGCGGCCACCCGCCTCGCGCACCAGCAGCACGCCGGCGGCCATGTCCCAGGGCTTGAGGCCGATCTCGAAGTAGCCGTCGTAGCGGCCGGCGGCGGTGTAGGCCAGATCCAGCGCGGCGGAGCCCGAGCGGCGGATGTCCTCGGCCTGGCCGAGCATGGCGCGGGTCATGTCCAGCTGGGCGTCCAGGTGCGAACGCTGGCGGTACGGGAAGCCGGTGGCGAGCATCGCGCCGCCCAGGTTCTCACGCTTGCCGACACGGATGCGGCGGTCGTTGAGGTAGGCGCCATCGCCCTTGCTGGCGGTGAACAGCTCGTCGCGCAGCGGATCGAACACCACGGCGTACACCGGCTCGCCCTTGTCGAGCAAGGCGATGGACACGCTGAAGTGGGGAATGCCGCGCAGATAGTTGTGGGTGCCGTCGAGCGGGTCGATCACCCAGACCAGCGGGCCCTTGCCCGTGGCGCCGCTTTCCTCGGCGAGGAAGGCATGCGTGGGGTAGGCGCGCTTGAGCTCCTTGACGATCTCGGCTTCGGCCAGGCGGTCGACTTCCGAGGCGAAGTCCATGCGTTGCTTCTCGACGACATTGAGTCCGTCGATGCGGTTCATGTAACGCAGGATGATGTTTCCTGCGGAGCGCGCGGCGCGCACCGCGACGTTGACGGCGGGTCTTGGCATGGCTTCGGCTTTCAAAAGAACGGGGTTTCGGCCGCGGAGTCTAGCAGAGGAGGCGTCCCGGTTCAGGCTCCCAGGATGAACGGTTTGACAGGAAGCTCCACAATTTCCAAGCTTTGCGACCCTTTGTTCGAGCCATCCCCGGCCATGACCACCCCCTCCGACCTCGCCTCCCGCATCCGTTACGTGCTGGTGCGCACCTCGCATCCGGGCAATATCGGCAGCGCTGCGCGCGCCATACGCACCATGGGTTTCGACCGTATGGCGCTGGTCGCCCCGCACCGTTTCCCGGACCATGAGGCCTCGGCCCTGGCCGCCGGCGCCGACGACGTGCTGGAACAGGCCGTGGTCAGCCAGGGTCTGGTGGACGCATTGGCCGGTACCAGCCTGGCGCTGGGCCTGTCCGCTCGCCGTCGTGGCGTGGATCTGGAGGAGATCACTCCGCGCGAGGCCGCAGCCCGCGCCTTGGCCGCCGCCGCCCGCGGCGAACAGGTGGCGCTGGTGTTCGGCAACGAACGTACCGGCCTGGAGAACGAGGAATTGGCGCGTTGCCACGCAATGGTGCGCATCCCCAGCGTGGACGATTTCAGTTCGCTGAACCTCTCTCAGGCCGTACAGGTGATGGCCTATGAGCTACGGGTGGCCTCGCTAGGCGAGGTGGCCGCACCGGTGCGCGCGGATGCCGAGCCCCCGGCCGATGCGGCGCAGATGGAGCGCTTCTTCGAGCACTTGTCGCAGATGCTGGACGACATCGACTTCCACAAGGGCCGTGCGCCGACCACGATCATGTTGCGCCTGCGCAAGCTGTTCCAGCGCGCCCAGCCCGACGAGCGCGAGCTGCGCGTGATGCATGGCATCTTCGCTGATGCGCAGCGCATGGCGCAGATTGCGAATGACAGGCTGAAGAGCGAGAAGTGAGTCAAGAGGAGTGAGAAGTGAGAGAGAGCAAGCGCTTGCGCGCCCCGACTCTTCTCTCACTTCAACGGCTTAGAACCCGTCTTCCTCGACATCGATCTGCGGCTTGCGCGTGACCAGCAGCTTGTCGATGCGGGCGCCGTCGAGGTCCACGACTTCCACCTTGAAGCCTTGCCATTCGAACACTTCGCCGGTTTGAGGGATGTGGCCAAGCGCCGCCATCACCATGCCGGCGGCCGTGCGGTACTCGTGCTCCTGCTCGCCCGGCAGCGCATCCACCTGCAGCAGTTCGCGCAGGTCGTCGGTGGACAGCGAGCCGTCGATCAGCCAGCTGCCGTCCTCGCGCTGCGTGATCAGCGGGCGTTCCTCCGAACCGCTGGCGCCCAGCTGGGTGGCGCCCACGATGGCGGCCAGCAGATCGTTGAGCGTGACCAAGCCCTCGATGTCGCCGTATTCATCCACGACCAGCGCCAACTGGGTCTCCGCGTCGCGGAATTCTTCCAGCAGGTCGAGGGCGCGTGCAGTTGCGGGTACGAACAGCGGTTTAACCAGTTGGCCGAAGAGGTCGGGCTTGCCCAGTTCGTAGCCGCGGAGCAGGCGCTTGACCTCGACCACGCCGGCGATGTCGCTCTGGTCGCCGCGATAGACCGGATAGCGGGAATAAGGCGTGTCCCGCAGGATCGCGGCGTTTTCCTCGTAGCTGGCGGCTTGGTCCAGCCAGACGATGCGCGTGCGCGGCGTCATCACGCTGTCGACGGTGCGATCGCCGAGCCGCAGCACGCGATTGACCATGTTGTGTTCATCGCGGTCGAGCACGCCGTGTTCTGCGCTCTCTGCCACCAGCAGGCGAAGCTCTTCTTCCGTGGCGACGTCGCTGCGGGGGCCACGGATGTTCATCAGGCGCAGCAGCAACCCGCTGCAGAAGTTCAGCAGCCACACGAAGGGCGCGGTGATGCGCGACAGGAACATCATCGGCATGGAGACATAACCGGAGATGCGCTCCGGGGCCGACAGGGCCAGCCGCTTGGGCACCAGTTCGCCAATCACGATCTGGATGAAGGAGATCAGCACGAAGCCAAGCACCAGCCCGACCACCCGGGCATAAGGTTCCAGCCACGCGGCGCGGCCGCCATGGATGGCCTCGGCGATGTGGTCGCCCAACGCATCGCCTGCCAGCGCGCCCGTGATCAGGATCACCAGGGTCATGCCCACCTGCACGGTGGAGAGAAAGCGCTCGGGCGCTTCGGCGTTGCGCAGCGCCATGCGGGCCCGCCGGCTGGTGCGGGACATCTGCTTGAGGCGCGTCTTGCGCGAGGCCACCAGCGCCATCTCGGAGAGGGCGAAGAAGCCGTTGAACAGCGAAAGGACGATGACGATCGCGATTTCGGTCAGCATGGCCGGCGTTCGCGGGAGGGGTCGCGTGGAGACATGAGACGGAGTGTAAGGCCTTGGGGCTCGGTGGCGGTGACAATCGGGCCCGGGCAGCCGTGATGCGGCGCGGCGGGGGCGTCCTGTAACATAGTCGTCATTTCAGCCCCCGTACCCCAGGCAATAACCGCATGTTTTCATTGCAGACGATTTTCGGCAAAGGCGACAAGTTCTACGGTCTGCTCGAGCAAAGCGCCGAAGCGGCGCGCGAGAGCGCCAAGGCCCTGCACGAACTTGTGACGCGCAAGGACCACGCTCCCGTGATGGCTGCCTTCGCCGCTGCTCGTGCACGGGAAAAGGCCCTGGCCGGGCAGATCAGCGAAGAGCTGGTGAACACCTTCGTCACCGCGCTCGACCGCGAGGACATCGAGGCGCTCAATTCGGCCCTCTACAAGATTCCCAAGACCGTCGAGAAGTTCGCCGAGCGCTACGAGATCGTGGCCGACCGCATGAGCGACGTGGATTTCGCTGCGCGCGCACTGGTGCTGGAGCGCGCCGCCACGGTGGTATCGGAGATGATCGGCGAGCTGCGCCGCGGCCTGCGCATCGACCCGGTGAAGAAGCTGCAGGATCGCTTGCAGACGCTGGAATCGGAAGGCGATCGCATGCTGCTCTCGCCGTATCGCACGCTCTATGTGGAAGGCAACGACGCGATGCGCGCCATGCTGGCGAAGGACTTGTTCGAGTTGCTCGAAAAGGCCATCGACAAGTGTCGCGATGTCGGCAACACCGTCTATTCGATCGTGCTGAAGAACTCCTGAGGCACAGCCCGATGATCTCCTTCCATTTGCGCTGCCCGGTGTCATTCCGGGCCATGGGCGTTGTGCGTGGGGCTCACGCATGAGCATCGGACTTGCGCTGGCCGTCGTGTTCATCGCACTGGCCTTCACCTACATCAACGGCTTCCACGACACCGCCAACTCCATCGCCACCGTGGTGGCGACCAAGGTGCTGACGCCGGGCCAGGCCGTGCTGATGGCGGCGGTCACCAACTTGATCGGCGCCCTGTGGGGCACCGCGGTGGCCAAGACCATCGCCGCAGGCCTGATCGATACCCATGTGATTGCGGCGGGGCCGCAGTTGCTGATCTGCGCGTTGCTGGCGGCAACGGTGTGGAATCTCCTCACCTGGTGGCTGGGCCTGCCGTCCAGTTCCAGTCATGCGCTGGTGGGTGCCCTGGTCGGCGCGGCCATCGCCGCTTCCGGCAACAATTTCGCCTCGGTGATCTGGTGGCAGGGTGCCGCGCACTGGTGGCAGGGCAGCGGCGTGGTGCCCAAGGTGATCCTGCCGATGGTGATATCGCCACTGATGGGCTTCATCATCGGTTTCCTGTTGATGGGCAGCCTGTATGCGCTGTTGAGCTGGTTTTCCGGCCGTACCGGTTTCCTGCGGCGGTTCGGCCGCACGCCGTTCGTCAACAGCTTCTTCGGCAAGGCGCAGATCGTCTCGGCCAGCGCCATGGGCCTGGCCCACGGCATGAACGACGCGCAGAAGAGCATGGGCATCATCGCGCTGGCGCTTGCCGGTGCCACCGCGGCGGGTCAGTTCGAGGGTTTGCCTGCGTGGCTGGGCTTCCTGCGTATCCAGGGTTCGACGGCCGGTGGTTTCGACGTCCCGTCATGGGTGGCGGTGGTTTGCGCCCTGACCATGGCCGCGGGTACCGCAGGCGGTGGCTGGCGCATCATCAAGACGCTGGGCCACAAGATGGTGAAGCTGCATCCCATCAACGGTTTTGCGGCCGAAGGCAGTTCAGCGGCGGTGATCCTCACCGCGTCGGCGTTCGGCATTCCGGTGTCCACCACGCACAACGTGTCCGCCTCGATCATGGGCGTGGGCGCGGCCAAGCGCTGGAACGCCATCCGCTGGTCGGTGGTGGAGCGCATGGTGTGGGCGTGGATCCTCACGCTGCCGGTCACTGCGCTGCTGGCATACGGGTTCGTGCGGCTGGCTGAGTTGCTCTGACGCTTGTGGGAGCGCACCCTGTGCGCGACTGCATGGCTGAATGTTGTTTCAGTCGATGAGTTTCGCGTTACCGCTTCGTTGGCTTGTCGCGCACAGGGTGCGCTCCCACCAAAGCCAAGGAGATCACAGATCGTCGCCACCTGCGGCGACGATCTTCTCCAGTTGGTCGCCGAGCTCGCCCAGTTCCTCGATCAGCCGTTTGAGCTCGGCGGCATCGAGCAGCTCATAGGGGCGGTTTTCGCACAGGTGCAGGAAAGGCGAGCCATCGAGGTCCGCCACGGCCAGGAAACCCTTGCGCTGCTCCCAGTTGAAGCGCAGGCAACGCCGCGGGTCGGCGCCCGCCAGCGGCCCTACCGGGGTCGAGATGCGCAGGTAGCGGCGGCCGGCTTCGTCTTCCAGTTCCGCGAGATAGATGCCCTGGTGGCGATCGTGCGGCAGGGTGAGATCGAAGCTGATCAGGTAGGGGTCGTTATGGCGCAGCTCGTGCAGGCTGCCGATATGGGAACGCACGGCTTCGAAATGACGCATGGGTGCGGTCTCCTTGGCAGGCGGTAAGAGCCCCGGTACTGTGCCACGACCTTGTGTATAGGGCCTGTTGAAGATCATGGACCGCGCCATCGACGACGCTTACGCGCGCATCTGGGCGGCCGTCGCGGCCATACCGCGCGGGCGCGTGGCCAGCTACGGCGCCATCGCGGCGCGGGCGGGGCTGCCGGGGCGAGCGCGGCTGGTCGGCAGGGCGCTGGGCGAGGTGCCGGACGGGATGGAGCTGCCCTGGCATCGCGTGCTGCGTTCCAGCGGGCAGATCGCCTTCCCCGCGGGCAGCCGCAGCTTTCGCGAGCAGAGCAAGCGGCTGAAGGCCGAGGGCGTGGAAGTACGCAATGGCCGCGTCACGCTCGCCAGCTTCGGGCTGGATGCGAACCTGGACCGCGCGCTGTGGGGCATGCCGGGCTGAGCCTTCCCTCTGGTGCAGGAGCGCACCCGGTGCGCGAATGGACTTTCCTGCAGGCCGATCGCGCACCGGATGCGCTCCTACATGGCGGCGGGGCGGTATCCGCGGCTCAGCGCGCGACGGCTATTTGCTAGCATTTCCCGATGCCCCATTCCCCCCTCGACATTCTCCACAGCGTTTTCGGTTACACCCAGTTTCGCGGTCCCCAGCAGGCGATCGTCGAGCACCTGATCGAAGGTGGCGACGCGTTGGTGCTGATGCCCACGGGCGGCGGCAAATCGTTGTGCTACCAGGTGCCTGCTCTCGTGCGGCAGGGCACCGGCATCGTCGTATCGCCGCTGATCGCGCTGATGCAGGATCAGGTGGACGCCCTGCGCGAAGCGGGCGTGGCGGCCGCGTATCTCAATTCCAGCCTCAGTGCGGAAGACCAGCGTGAGGTGGAGCGGCGGTTGCTCGCAGGTGAACTCAATCTGCTCTATGTCGCGCCGGAGCGACTGTTGACGCCGCGCTTCCTCAGCCTGCTCGAACGCACCGAGGTCGCGCTGTTCGCCATCGACGAGGCGCATTGCGTTTCCCAGTGGGGGCATGATTTCCGCCCCGAATATCGTGAGCTGGCGGTGCTTCACCAGCGCTTTGCGCAAGTGCCGCGCATCGCCCTCACGGCCACCGCTGACCAGCGCACGCGCGATGAAATCGTCGAGCGGCTGTCGCTGCTGCACGCCCGACAGTTCGTCTCCAGCTTCGACCGGCCGAACATCCGCTACCAGGTGGGCCTTCGCCATAACGTGCGGCGCCAGCTCATGGATTTTCTGGGTGGTCGTCGCGGCGACACCGGCATCGTGTACGCGCTCAGCCGCCGCAAGGTGGACGAAACGGCGGCATGGCTCTCCGAGGCCGGCATCGAGGCACTGCCTTATCACGCGGGGCTGGATGCGGCCACGCGCAATGCCAACCAGCGTCGGTTCCTGCGCGAGGATGGCCTGGTGATGGTGGCCACGGTGGCGTTCGGCATGGGCATCGACAAGCCCGACGTACGCTTCGTCGCACACCTGGATCTTCCGCGCAGCATGGAAGGCTATTACCAGGAGACCGGCCGCGCCGGTCGTGATGGCCTGCCGGCCGATGCCTGGATGATTTACGGCCTGTCGGACGTGGTGACCATGAGCCAGATGATCGCGCAGTCCGAATCGGCCGATGAGCGCAAGCGCGTCGAGCGGCAGAAGCTGGAGTCGTTGCTTGCCTATGCGGAGGCCACGCAGTGCCGCCGGCAATTGTTGTTGGCGGCGTTCGGCGAAGTGTTTGAAGGATCCTGCGGACGCTGTGACAACTGCATCGAGCCGCCCAAGACCTGGGATGCCACCGTGCCCGCGCAAAAGGCGCTGTCGGCCGTCTATCGCAGCGGGCAGCGTTTCGGCTCAGGTCACGTGATCAGCATCCTGCGCGGTGAGGACAGCAGCCGCATGAGCGAGTTGGGACACGACCGCCTTTCCACCTTCGGCATCGGCGCCGACATGGACGAAAAGCAGTGGCGCTCGGTATTCCGGCAACTGCTGGCGATGGGGCTGCTTGAAGCAGATGCCGAGGGATTTGGCACCTTCCGGCTGTCCAAGGCCAGTCGCGACGTGCTGGTGGGTAACCGCGCCGTGCAGTTGCGCGAGGATGCACGTCCCGCGCGCGCGGCGCGCAAGCGGCGTGACAGCCAGCTGGTCACCGGCGGCAGCCTGGGCGTGGAGGCTTTCGAACAACCGCTATGGGACGAATTGCGCAAGCTGCGCACCCAACTGGCCCGCCAGCACGGCGTGCCACCGTATGTGATCTTCCATGACGCCACCTTGCTCGCCATGTTGCGCGCGCTGCCGGCCAACGAGGCGGAAATGGCTTCCATCAGCGGCGTGGGCGAAGCGAAGCTCAAGCGCTACGGCCGTGATTTTCTCGCGGTGATCAACGCGCAGGAGTGATGCGCGCTTCGTTCCCTCTTTCCGACGAAGAGGAAGAAACGACGCGTTCAGCCCGCCAATTGCCAGCGCGTGCCCTCGGCGGAAACACGCGAATGAGCGAGCGCGAGTTCGGGCACGAAGCGCCATTGGTCCAGTTCGCCGGGCAGCCTGGCTTGCGGGCAGGTGATGCGCGCTGCGATGAGCGCGGCGTCCGGGGTGGCATGGCGGCCGATTTCCTGTCCATCCCGCAAGGCGCGCCATTGGCGTCCGTGACGGATGATGCGGAACAGTCCGAGTTTCGAGGGATAAACGTATTGGGCCAGCATGGTATCGGGAGAGATTTTCAGGGGATGCGCATAGCCTGACTTCCGCCAATGACTTTCCGGTTATCCCAAGACGACGATTGCGTGGCGCCTGGTCGGCATGGATATGACGGCGATGCTGCGGGCGTATTTCGCCGTCATAGGGATCAGCGCCGGGTGAAATCCCGGTTCACGACACAAAAAAAGGCCCGCATCGCTGCGGGCCGTTCATGATGGTGCGAGGCGCGTAGGTTACTTGCGCTGCGCGGCCGTGGCGTCGCGTGCGGCGCGGAATTCCGAATCCTTGCCCCAGTTGGGCCAGGTGCCGGAGTTGGCCAGATCACTGCCCAGCGTGTAGAGCACCTGCAGGTCGCGCGCCATGCCGGTGAACTTCCAATCTGCCTGCCATTCGTCGGACGGCTGGTGGTAGTGCTTGGCCACGTACTCATCTTCTGCCGCCTTGCCGGCAGCCAGGCCGCCATCGACCCAGTCATTGCCCGAACCGAACGAAATGGCCGGCACGCCGCGCTTGGCGAACGGGAAGTGATCGGAGCGGAAGAAGTGGCCAGCCTCCGGCTTCGGATCGGCCGAATACGTCATGTCCCACTTCTTCGCGGTGGCGGTCAATTCATCCAGCAGGTCCAGCTTGGCGCTGCCGGAGATGGTGAAGTTGCGAGCGGGACCGTGCGGATCGAGCGCATCCATGTTGATGTCGGCCACCGTGGTGCCGAGCGGGTAGAGCGGCTTGGAGGCGTAGTACTCCGAACCGAGCAGGCCCTTTTCCTCGGCGGTGACATTGAGGAACACGATCGAACGCTCGGGCTTGGGCTGGCTGGCAAAGGCGCGTGCCAGCTCGATAAGCGCGGCGGTGCCGGTGGCATTGTCCACGGCGCCGTTGTAGATCTTGTCGCCCTTGGCATCGGGCGCGCCCACGCCCAGGTGATCCCAGTGCGCGCTGTAGATAACCGTCTCGTCCGGCCGCTTGGTACCCTCGATGCGGCCGACGATGTTGTACGAGGTGATGACCTTGGCGTTGATCTTGTAGTTGGCCGAGAAACCCTCGCCCTTCAGTTCCACCGGCTTGAAGTCGCGTGTCTGCGCCTGCTTCTTCAGAGCCTCGAAATCGAGGCCGGCGGCCTTGAACAGGTCAACGGCAACGTCGCGCTGGATCCAGGCTTCCACCGGAGTGTGCACGCCGGCAGGATGGTCGCGTACCACGTCGAACTGGGTGTTGGTGTTGGAGTTGGCCACCGTGGCCCAGCCGTACGAGGCAGGCGCGGTTTCGTGGACGATGAGCATGCCGGCGGCGCCCTGGCGGGCGGCCTCTTCGTACTTGTAGGTCCAGCGGCCGTAATAGGTCATGGCCTTGCCGCCGAAGTCGCCCACGCCGGTTTCAAAGTCCGGGTCATTGATCAGCACCACGGCGATCTTGCCCTTCAGGTCCACGCCCTTGAAGTCGTCCCAGTTGCGCTCCGGCGCCTTGACGCCGTAGCCGACGAACACCAGCGGGGCGTTTTTCAGCGATACCGCCTTGGAGCCGTCCAGCGCGGCACGCACGGCGATTTCCTTGCCCTGGGTAAGGCCTTCGGTCTTGCCGTTGACGGTGAAGGAAAGCGACGGCGTACCTGCGATATCCGACTGCAGCAACGGCACTGCCTGGGTCCATTCGCGCTTGCCGTTCTTGAGGTCGCCGCCGGGCTGCACACCGGCGGCTTTGAACTGCGCAACCACGAAATCGATGGTTTTCTTCTCGCCGGCAGTGGCCGGGCCACGGCCTTCGAAGGCGTCGGACGAAAGCGTCTTGACGTCGTCGGACAGGCGTTGCGGTTCGATGGTTGGCGTGGACGCGGCGAACAGCGCCGACGACACGGACAGGGCAAGCAGGGATAAGGCCAATCGTTTCATGGGCAGCACCTGGCGGGGAAAACGGGCCTCGATAGTAGATAGCGCTGGCGCCACGGGTCCATAGCCTTGGCTGTCGGTCTGCCTTGGACAGATCGCGGCAATGCAAAAAAGGCCTGAAAAACCGCTCTCGGAGGGGTTCGATAGTGACTTTCTTCACCCCTGTCAGGCCAAAGCGGCAAAAAAACCGTATTTTTTCCGTCCTGCAGCTTGGCGGAGCGCCCTGCCATGCCATACATTTCGCATGCCGAGAGGCATTCAAACACCATCATCTTGATGACCACGGGGAAATGTATGGCGAAGGCGCAGAAAGCCGCAGCAAAGAAGAAGGCCGCTCCGAAGGCAGCTCCGAAGGCAGCCGCCAAGGCAGTCGTTCACAAGCCGATCAAGGAAGCACTGAGCAAGTCGGGCCTCGTCGCCCACATCGTTGAAGCCAGCGGTGTGGCTGCCAAGGACGTGCGTGCCGTGCTCGCTTCGCTCGAAGGCGCAGTGACCGCCTCGGTGCACAAGAAGGGCGCTGGCCACTTCACGCTGCCGGGCCTGCTGAAGATCACCGCCGTCAACGTGGCGGCCAAGCCCAAGCGCAAGGGTATCAATCCCTTCACCAAGGAAGAGCAGTGGTTCGCTGCCAAGCCGGCCTCGGTGAAGCTGAAGGTCCGCGCGCTCAAGAAGCTCAAGGACGCTGCAGCCTAAGGGTTGCCGTTCGGCTGCTTCGCATGTCGGGTGCGGCGTTCGCGCCGCACCCGACAGTTTCATGGACAGGCCCGCCCGTCATCGTGACGGCATCCGGCGCAAGGCCGGAATCATCCGGGCAGTAGCATCATCCGCACGTGTTTCAGTGCCGATCGCTCCCGATCACCCGGCCCGTATCGGGATCCATCTGCAAGCGCACGCTAGCGCCAGCCTGGTTATCGGCCTTGGCCGTCCACAGGCCATCGCTGAAATCCACGTCGTGCACGTGCGTGTAACCCTCGGTGGAAAGCGCTGCACGCACGTCGCGTTCGCTCAGCCGCGAAACCTTCTCGTTCGGAAATGCCTGGCCGGTGCGCGGATCGATCCTCATGGAAACCTTCTGCCCGTCCGCACTGCGCGCCTTGGCAGTCCACACGCCATCGCGGAAATTGAGGTCATGCACCTTGGTGTAGCCCTGCTGCTCCAGTGACGACTGCACCTGGTGTTCGGTCAGCGCCTGCTGCGCCATGGCCGAGGTGCAGACTCCCAGGGTCAGTGCAATGGCCAATGAAGTGAGTTTCTTCTTCATGGATGTGCCTCTTTGTCGGGGGAACCCGAGTCTTGTTCCGCGTAAAACATCACCCGGTGAACGCACGCGGTCCACGAGCTGAATAGCCCTTGCATGAATGCTGCAACGACACGTGCGCGACGTGACGCTCACGACAAGCGGCACGCTGCCACCGTGCGGATATCCAAAGACCACACATTTTGTTGAGCCTTGGCAGTCCATGCTCTGGCTGACGCGGGCATTTCCCGGTCCGGTAACGTGCGCGCGCTTGAATTCCATGACGACTACAAGCCGATGCAGGCCAAGGTCGATGGCGAAGCAACCAAACCTCAGAGGTATACACCATGAGCAATCCGGGCGATCTGCCGCTGGCCCTCTACAAGGCCAATACGGAACTGCAGTTGCGCATCAACAAGCTCGTCATGGAGAACTGGAAGAAGTGGCTGGAGCTGTCCACGCGCGCCGTCGATGATGGCATTGCCGATTCGCAGGCGAAGGTGGAGCAGTTGCTCAAGGCGCAGGATTGGGCGGGCCTTGCCGCCATTCCTGCCGATACGTTCTGGCGCCAGTTGCAGCATCGGATGGGCGACGCCACGGTGACCAACCAGATTGCCGCCAACGTGCAGATGCATTTTGCCCAAGGCCTGCAGGAGGCGATCCAGACCTGGCAGAAGGACACGGCCAAGGCACTGGGGAACGTCGGCGACGCCACGGCGGCCACCACGCAGTGGAAGGACACGATGGCCCAGTGGGGGACGCTGTGGCCCTGGGCGGATGGTGCGGGACTCGCGCGCAACAAATAGTCGTTTGTTCTCCAGGCTTCCGAGCCCCGGACGCTTGCGTTCCGTGTCGCGGTCGGCGCTTCAACAGAGGCAGGGGCGTGGGTGCCCCCGTTCTGCACACTGCATCCCGTTATAGGCGCGCCACCCATGTTGAACTGACTTCGCGGCCGCGCCAGCGCGAAGTCAATGACGGGAACTGGTCGCAGCAGATGATGCGGGGGAGGGCAGATGGCGCTTGCCACGCACGCGCAGGGGCTTTCGGCAGGGGATTCCCCGTACTGTCACAAGAATCTGGTTCGCTAGTGGGCCTGCGATGGGGCAGACGGTGACCGTGTCTCCAACGGTCGCTGGTCGGGGAAGGGGATATTTCGGAATGGGAAGGTCCGCTTGCGACCATCATCGCCATGGTTGGCGGCATCGAGGGGTAGTGCGGTCTGATATACCGGGTGATTGATGCGCTATGCGATTTACTTCTCTCCGGCGCCTGCGAGTGCCCTTGGCGCGCTGGGCCGGGACTGGCTCGGCGGCGAGGCCGCACCCAACGGTATCCCGGGCGTTCCCCTGGCGCGCTGGAACGAGCTTTTGGGCGACGTGCGCCGCTATGGATGGCACGCCACATTACGCCCACCGTTCACGCTTTCGCCCGACGTGGACTATGCCGATCTGCGCAGCAGCATCAGCACGGTCGCGCATGCCTTTTCACCGTGCAGCATCCCGCTTCGACTCAGCCGTCTGGGCGGCTTTCTGGCATTGCGCCCCGTCAGCGACTGCGCCGCGGTGAATGCACTGGCGGCCGCCTGCACGGAGGCCGTGGAAACCCTGCGCGCGCCCCTCGTCGAGCCGGAGTTCCAACGCCGCATGCGCGGGTTGGACGCCATCGAAACCCATTACCTTCAGCGTTACGGATATCCCTACGTGTTTGAACGTTATCGCTTCCACATGACCCTGTCCGCGCCCGCCACCGTCGAGGAAGAGCACGCCCTGCAGCGCTGGCTTGCACTGCGCGCCGCAGCGTTACCCATCGCACGCATCGATTCACTCGCAATTTGCGTCGAGAACGCCGCAGGCGCCCCGTTCGGAGTGTTGGAGCGCATCCCATTGCGCAAGGCATCCGCGGCGTGACGCTCCAGCGCGACTGAGGGTTTCCATCTCCCCGGCACCGAGTGCATGCCACTCTTATGGCTGCTCACGCCGGCTTGACGGCCACGCGCGGAACCTCCGCATCGCGCGCAGTGCACCTGCCTTAAAAGGCCCTAGATGGCGCTGCACGGCATTCCTGGTGATCGCTTCCTGGGAGCGCGTGATGAAAAAGACCGTTTGGATCATCGTCGCCAATCGCGCCGCAGCGCGTCTGTTCAAGGCCAGCCAGCCGACGGGCCCACTCGAAGAACTGGATGCCTTCATCCATCCCGAAGGCCGTCTCCAGGAACACGATCTGGTATCGGATCGCCCCGGTCGATCCTTCGACAGCCACGGAGCCGGTCGACACGCGGAAGATCCCGACACCGCCGCGACCGAGCAGGAGGCAACCAACTTCGCCGTCCAATTGAGCCGTTTCCTGCACAAGGCGCGTTGCGACCGAAAGTTCGACGCCTTGGTGTTGATCGCCGCGCCCGCGTTTCTGGGCGCACTACGCGATCGCCTCGACGTGCCGACACGCGAGCGGATCACGCTGGAAGTGGACAAGAACCTGGTGCAGCGTAGCGCGGGAGAGATCCGTGGGTACTTGCCGGAGAAGTTGTATTCGGCGGTGGGGTCGTGAATGGTTCAAGTCGCATCCGTGCACTCCCACGTTCTTGCTTCTTCATTGCGCACCGAATACTCCTCGACTCGAGTTCGCAACGCCAACATCAAGCTTCATTTTGGCTTGACGCTTCCGATGTCTCAGCTTGAGTACGGGAAGTTCGATGCAGCGATAGGACGCCCACGAAAGTGTAAGTGACACCGCTACCAGCGCCAGTCGCGCTGGCCAGTTATGGAAGTCCCAGTGCAGGGCACGTGCGAGCAGCATGAGACAGTAGTGGTTGAGATAGACGCCGTAACTCAGATTGCCAAGGAATTCGTCTATCGGCCGGTATGGGGTGTGCGACAGACGCCACACGCATGGAAGGCCGACAAGTGCGCCTGCCAGTATCTCGACGTTAGGAGACACGGTGTAACCGCTTTTCAGTAGGACGGCCACAAAGAGAATGGCCAGCGCTATCCAAAGGCCAATGACTGTTTTCCTGCGACGATGAAAGATATGCCGGCCGCAGTCGAAGATGACGAACGTTCCAAGCAGCAGTCGGTATCCGTAGATATCCGCGTCCAGGTAGCCAAGCATCGCCAGAGACAAGATGCAGAACGACACCACGGATGCCCAGGTCGCCAGCGATCTCGTGACCAGGGGATGGAATACCAGATAAAAGGACGCTTCCAAACCCAGTGACCATGCTGGCGGGAGCATCAGAGGCATGGGTAGGTACATGTAGTATCCAAGCGGAAGCATCAGATAGTTCAGCGAGATGCCCCGCAGCGTGATGCCGTTGATGTTCGGGTCAACGGCCCCTCCGATGGTCAACAACAATGTTGCTGCAGTCAGATAGAAGAGGAACTGGGGGAAGATGCGAAGACTGCGATCCAGCAGAAACGCCCCGATGGAGCGTGGTGTTCGGTAGTACTTTTCGATGAGGGCGGTAGTCACGTAACCGCTCATCAAAAAGAACGACACGACGGCGAACACGCCCATTATGTAACCGCCGGGCTGCACCCCGGAGTGGTAGAGCAGCACCATCAGCGCGAGCAGCAGTCTGAAAAATCCCATATCGGGCCTTGGTCAGTTCCAACAATCAGTGTACTGCGGGGAAATGTGGGTCTCGCGGCCCTGGCATTGTCGTCCTATGACGGCATCACGTTCCGAGGGGTGACGCGGCCTTTCAGAAGCGCCACTGCCGCCCAAGCGCCCTTGTCCGACGCGTTCAACCCCCACCACGTCTGCTGCACTTTGGCACCGAAGTCCGGAAACACTGAGGCTCGATCGAATCGCAAGCCGGCCAAATCCCGCTTCTTCAAGAGATCCTCAATGACCGCGCCGGTGTCTATCACCGGACCGAGAGGTTGAAGGGTAAGGCGGCGAAGGAGAGGGCGTTGTTTACCGCATGCAATCTGGAAAATGCTGGGCAACCAAAAGCAAAAGGGCCTGCATCGCTGCAAGCCCTTTCAAATCAATGGTGGCCGGGGACGGAATCGAACCGCCGACACGGGGATTTTCAATCCCCTGCTCTACCAACTGAGCTACCCGGCCAGAATGTCTGCGCGCATCGAAGATGCTGCGTGGAGCCGTGCATTAAATCGGAAGCGGGGCGCCTCGTCAAGACTCCGTGCCGGGCGCCACATAGCCTTGCGGCGTTTCGGCGCCGCCGCCGAACAGGAATTTCTCCATTTCGGCGGTGAGGAACTGGCGCGATTTGGGGTCGAGCGGGTTGAGTCGGTATTCGTTGAGCAGCATGGTCTGGTGGGCGAGCCACTGCTGCCAGGCTTCCTTAGAGATTTCGGCGTAGATGCGTTGTCCCAGCAGGCCGGGCCAAGGGGCGAAATCCAGGCCTTCGCCATCGCGGCCGAGCTTGGCGCAGTGAACGGTACGACTCATGGGGTGCGACTCATGCTTGGGGTTCAAAGGTTCTGCAGCAGGCTGCGGACCGGGGCGGGCAGGCCGAGGTTGGCGCGCTCGTCGACGCTGACCCAGCGCAGTGAAGGATTATCCGCGATGCGGGGGTGTGCTGTCGCCTCGTCAAACAGCAGCGGTTCGACCTGCAATCGGTAATGGCTGAACACGTGCACGAAGGAGGGTAGCGCCTGCGCATCCTCGATGCGTGCCAACGATTGGGCCGCACGCCAGGCGCCGTCGTGGTCGCTTGCTTCGGGCAGGCTCCACAGGCCCGACCACACGCCCTGCGGGCCGCGACGCTCTAGCAGCACGCGACCGCGTTCGTCGCGAAGAATCAGCATCACCGTGTCGCGCGTGGGTATGTTCTTGACGGGTTTCCGGCTTGGCAGTTGCGCGGTGAGATCGTCGCGCTTCGCCACGCAGTCGCTGGACAGCGGGCAGGCATCGCATTGGGGGCGCGTGCGTGCGCATAGCGTGGCGCCCAGATCCATGATCGCTTGCGTGTAATCGGCAACGCGTTCGCCTGGCGTCAGCGCGTCGGCGTGCTGCCACAGCACTTTTTCCACGCTGCTCTGGCTGGGGTGGCCGTGGATGCCTAGATGGCGTGTGAGCACGCGCTTGACGTTGCCGTCGAGAATGGGAAAGCGCAGTCCGTGCGCCTGCGCGAGGATAGCGCCCGCGGTGGAGCGCCCGATGCCCGGCAGGGCGGCGAGCGCATCGAAATCGCGCGGCAGTTCCCCCTTGTGTTGTTCCACGCAGATCTGCGCGGCGCGCTGCAGGAATCGTGCGCGACGGTAGTAACCCAGGCCGGACCACAGCGCGAGCACGGTGTCCTCGTCGGCGGCGGCAAGATCGCGCAGCGTGGGAAGCGCCGCAACGAAGCGCTGGAAGTACGGAATCACCGTGACCACCTGCGTCTGCTGAAGCATTACTTCGGACAGCCATACGCGATACGCGTCGCGCGGATGTTGCCATGGCAGGTCCTTGCGGCCGTGGTCGTCGAACCAGGCCAGCAGGGCGGAAGCAAAGGGATTCATGGCGATTTGGTCTTGGCTGGCGCTTTCGTTGCCGGCTGCTTCGGCGGACGCGTCGTCGCCGGAGATGGAGCGCTGGCGGCAGCGGCGGGCACGTCGTCGCCGGTCTGGATGGTGAGGCCTTCGACGCTGATCCCGCCCATTTCGATCCTGGCTATTTCGGCGTGTCCGCTGCCCGGCGGAACGGCCAGGCGCGGGCCCTCGTCGTGATCGAGTTGCGACCACCATTGGGCGAGCGCGAGTGGCGGCAAACGAAGGTCGGCATGGTTGTCAGGGCCGTCCAGCTTCAGCGCGAGCATGAGCGGATTGCTTTCGTTCGCGGGCAACAGGTCGAGCGAGGTGGCGTATTCGCCGGTGTCGGCATGGTCGAGCTTGCCGTCGAGATGCGCGGACGCATCGGCGGCACCACGCCATTTGGCGTGCCCTGCGAGCTGCAGCGTGAGCGTGGTGCTGTGGGCAAGCCTCAGCCCTATGGTGTCCAGTTGCAGCGCATGGTTCTGGATACTGAGTGTCAGCGACAGTCGCAGCTGCGTGGGCGTGCCGGTGGCGTCCTTGGCGCTGATGGTGAGCAGGAACGGGTGATGGGCGGCCAGGCGCCCTGCATCCAGTTCCACGTCGCCAAGCAACATCTGGTTGCCGCGGACCAGGCTGCCGCGGGTGATGTGCACGCCGGCATCGATGCTGGGGATGGCGTCGGGCACGGACGAGGGACTGGATGGCAGCCCGGAGAGCCACGACTGCAATGCGTCGAGATCGACGCGCGGCGAATCGATCTCCATCTGCGAGATGACCGTTTCACCGCGAAACAGCGTGCGCCACGGCAACGCCAGCGTGCCCCGTGCGGCCAGCAGGATTGGCATGTTGGCACCCTGCGCACTGAGCGTGATGCCTTCCAGTTCCAGGGCCGGGCGAGGGAACAGGGCGGGCGTGGCGGGACTGGCCAGGTTGAGTTCCAGCCCGGCATCGCGCGCCTGCGATTGCAGTACGGCGGTGATGCGTTCGGGCTGCAGCAACAGGTGGACGGCGATGAGTGCCAGGGCGACCAGCGCCAAGGTGGCGCTGCTGGCAATCAACAAGATCAGTCGGAGCCAGCGCGGCACCGTCAGGGCTCCTCAGCCCTGGCCCAGTGCAGCGGGAAGCAGGCCGTCTACATAGGCCTCTGCATCGAACACGCGCAGATCGGTGGCGGTTTCGCCCAGGCCCACGTAGCGAATCGGCAGGCCGAACTCGCGGGCCAGCGCAAACACCACGCCGCCCTTGGCCGTACCGTCGAGCTTGGTGACGACCAGGCCGGTCACGCCCACGATCTGGCGGAACTGGCGCACCTGGCTCACCGCGTTCTGGCCCGTGGTGCCGTCGATCACCATCAGCACTTCGTGCGGCGCGTCGGCGTCGATCTTCTTCAGCACGCGGGCGATCTTGCCCAGTTCGTCCATCAGGCCGCCCTGCGTATGCAGGCGTCCCGCCGTATCGGCAATGAGTACATCGGCGTTGCGCGAGCGCGCGGCCTGCAGCGCATCGAAGATCACGCTGGCGGCATCGGCGTCCTGGCCCTGCGAGATCACCGGCACGTTGTTGCGTGCGCCCCAGGTCTTGAGCTGTTCGACGGCGGCTGCGCGGAAGGTATCGCCCGCGGCGAGCAGCACCTGCTTGCCTTCGTCACGATAGCGACGAGCAAGTTTGCCGATGGTGGTGGTCTTGCCCACGCCGTTGATGCCAACGGTCAGTACCACGAACGGTTTGGGGCTGGCTACATCCAGTGGTCGTTCCACGGGCTTGAGCAGTGCCACCAGCAACTGGCGCAGTGCGGCGAGCAGCGCCGAAGCGTCGGCGAATTCGCGCTTGTGCATGCGCGTGCGCAGTTCCTCGACCAGCGCGGTGCTCGCTTCGACGCCGACATCCGCGGTGATCAGTGCGGTTTCCAGTTCGTCCAGCAGGTCGTCGTCGAGCTTGGGATGACGGACGAACAGCGAAGTGAGGCTGCGCGCAAAACCGCTGCCGGAAAGACGTTCGCGCCAGCTGCGCTTGGCCGGCGTGGCGGCTTCGGCGATGGTGGCGCGTTCGAAGGTTTCATCCTCCGCAGGCGTGTCCGCGGGGGGCGGCGTTTCGGCCAGTGCTTCGTCCAGCGCGGGCGACGCATGGTCCAGCGAGGCGGCATCGGTATCGTGGTTGAAATCCGTCGTCGGCGCCTCGTCGGTTGCCGGCGCGGCAGGCTGGCCCGGTGGCGTTTCGGCGGATTTCTTCTTCCAGAACTTGAGCATTGCGGCGGGGATTCAAAGACAATGGACGGCATGCTACCACCCCCACCTGTACCCACCGCTGAGCCATGGCTTCGATGAAGGCCTCCGGACGGATCCGCATCATCGGTGGCCAGTTGCGCAATTCCCGCCTCGATGTACCTGATTTGCCGGGACTCAGGCCGACCGCGGAAAGGGTGCGCGAGACGCTGTTCAACTGGCTGGCACCGGTCATCTCGGGCGTCCGGGCGCTGGATCTTTGCGCGGGAACCGGCGCGCTGGGCATCGAGGCGCTGTCGCGCGGCGCTGGCGCCGTGCAGTTCGTGGAGCGCGACGCGCGGGCGGCGCAGGCGTTGCGGGACAACCTTGCGCGCCTGAAAGCGCAGGGCGGGCAGGTGACATCGGCCGACGCATTGGCCTACCTGCAAGGCGCTTCCCGGCCGTATGGACTGGTCTTCCTTGATCCGCCGTTTGCGCTGGATTTGTGGACGTCGCTGGCCCAGCGCCTTGAAAGCGGTGGCTGGCTCGAGCCAAGCGCATGGATCTACGTGGAGTCACCGCGGCAGGGCGCGTTCCGATTGCCCGAGGGTTGGGCGCTTCATCGGGAGGGCGTGGCTGGTGACGTCCGCTATGCGCTTTACCGGCGGATGGCCGCGGTTTCCTGACGGTTGCGTATGGATCGGGAGGCGCCCGCTCGGGCTAGGCGGTGGGCGCGAACGAGCCTAAGCTAGCCGCCCCTGCCTCCCGGTGTCCCCATGTGAACAAGCCTCCGGTCAACAACCGCCTCGCCGTCTATCCGGGCACGTTCGACCCCATCACCAATGGACACTCGGACCTTGTAGCGCGCGCCGCGCCGCTGTTTGAGCGCATCATCGTCGCCGTGGCCGAGAGCCCCAACAAGGGCAACGGGACAGGTTTCAGCCTCAACGAACGCATTGCGCTGGCGCGCCTTGCCCTGGCCGATCTGAAAAACGTCGAGGTGCGTGGTTTCGACGGGCTGCTGGCGCATTTCGTCGAAGAGGTGGGCGCACGCGTGATCATCCGCGGGTTGCGGGCCGTTTCCGACTTTGAGTACGAATTCCAGCTGGCCAGCATGAATCGCCACCTGATTCCCCAGGCCGAGACGCTGTTCCTCACGCCGTCCGAACAGTACAGCTTCATCTCCTCCACGCTGGTGCGCGAGATTGGCCGTCTGGGCGGCGATATCTCCGGCTTCGTGCATCCTGCCGTGCAGCAGGCGATGCGTCAGCGCTGGCGCTGAGAGGCAACGCGGCAGCTGTGGGAGCGCACCCTGTGCGCGACCGCAGTCCCGACGTTGCCGCTCCGCGACGTCCCCCTGACGGATAGGCTTTTCGCGCACTGGGTGCGCTCCTACAGGGCTCGGCGAGACGGGTGGAACACCGCACCGCAGCACGTCCCGCGGTGTCGGCGGGCGCTTTGGTCGTGTATCCTCGCGGGCATCCTGCGGACAGGACAGTCGTCGCCGCGGACCAGGGGAACGAGAGGGGGCATTGGCCCGCCCGGGCTCCCGGTTACCGGCTCCGTCGCATGACGGCCGGATGGTCCCGTCATCCAATGGATTCGTCATTCCAAGAATTCCACCATCCAAGGTGACCACCATGTACAAGTACGCTCTCCTCGCCGCCCTCGCGCTTACCGGCGTCACTGCCTGCAGCCAGCAGGAAGATGCCCAGCAGCCGACCGAACAGGTCGCGGCCGTTTCCAAGCCGACCGATCCGAACGACAGCAAGGCGTGGAACGCCTACCTGGGCCAGATCGTCCAGAAGAACATGCAGGGCATGACGGCGGACCGTCCGTTCCCGTATCTGGTGCCGGCCGGCGACAGCGATGACGCCAACCAGGTGCGCCAGCGCCAGCTGGACCAGGTGACGGACACCGTGGCCCGCGGCGTGCTGCCGGGCAACATGCTGGTGTTTGCCGGCCCGGATTCGGCCAAGACCGCCGAGTTCGTGACTGACGCGTTCAAGGACGCCAAGCCCGGTTCCTTCAAGGACGTGATCGTGCTGGTGATCGGCGATGCCAGCGACAAGGACAAGGTGACCACGGCGCTGCAGCCGACCGGCGCCACGATCCGCTACGTGAACATGTAAGTTCCGGTTTCCGGAGCGAACTGGAAGGCCCGCGGCATCCGTGCCGCGGGCCTTCTTTTTGGACTGTCCCGAGATCCCGAGTAGGAGCGCACCCAGTGCGCGAAAAACCTGCATCGTGGTGAGAACGCGAGTCCGCGGTCGCGCACTGGGTGCGCTCCTACAGATGGTCTTGCGGCACACGGGCCATCCCCAGCATGTAAACTCGACAAATGTCCCTGAAAATCCTCGATACCTGCGTCAATTGCGACGTCTGCGAACCGGTCTGCCCCAATAAGGCTATCTCGCTGGGCGAGGAGTACTACGTGATCGATCCGTCGTTGTGCACCGAGTGCATCGGACACTACGACCAGCCTCAGTGCGTGGAAGTGTGTCCGGTCGAGTGCATCATCATCGACCCCGGGCATACCGAGACGCACGATCAGCTTGAGCTGAAATATCACCATCTCATGGCAAAGGACAACGCATGACGTTTCCCTTGAACTGGCGCGTAGCGCTGCTGGGCGCGCTGCTTACCACCAGTGCTGCATACGCCGCCGATAGCCGCCCGAGCTCCTCTCCTGCTACGCCCACTGCGCAGGTCATCACGCAGCGCCCCGGCCGTGCCGGTATCGCCAGCGCCAATTTCCACGCCACCGAAGCGGGACACGAAGTGCTCGCCAAGGGCGGCAATGCGTTTGACGCGGCTATCGCCGTGGCCGCGACGCTTTCCGTGGTCGAGCCGGAAAGCTCGGGTATTGGCGGCGGTTTCCTGGCGGTGCTGCATCGCGCTTCCGATGGCCGCGAGGTGTTCATCGACGCGCGCGAAACCGCGCCGGCGGCAGTGAATCCGAAGGATTATCTCAACAAGGACGGTTCGCCCAACCGCGATACCGCGTTAAACGGACCGCTTTCCGCGGGCATTCCTGGTGAGGCCGCGGGTCTGGCGTGGCTGGCCGCGCACTACGGCAAGTTGCCGTTGAAGGAATCGCTGGCGCCGGCCGTGCGCATCGCGCGTGACGGCTTCAAGCCGGACGGCCGCCTGGTCAACGCCATTGGCGAGCGCGCCGAGGACATCCGCCGCTGGCCAGCCTCTGCAGCCAAGTACCTGCCGAACGGCAAGCCGCCGGTGGCGGGCGAGGTGTGGCGCGATCCGGACCAGGCACGCACGCTGGAGCTGCTGGGCGAGCATGGCTTCGATGGTTTCTATCGTGGCGAAGTCGGCAAGAAGCTGGTCGACGCGGTGCACGCCGCGGGCGGCAACTGGACCGCGAAGGACCTGGAAAGCTACCGAGTGAAGGAGCGCGAGCCGATCACCGTGAACTACCGCGGCTATCGCGTGGTGACGGCGCCGCCCGTGTCGTCCGGCGGCGTGGCGGTGGCGGAAATCCTCAACATCCTCTCCGGCTATGACCTCACCAGGCTCGATGAAGTGCATCGCACGCATCTTGTCATCGAGGCGATGCGTCGCGCGTTCCGCGATCACAACGACTACCTCGGCGATCCGGATTTCGTGAAGGTACCGATGGACATGCTGCTGTCGCCGTACTACGCCGCGGGCCTGCGCCAGACCATCCTGATGGACAAGGCCACGCCCTCCTCGATGCTGCCCGCGAGTGCCGGCACCGATCCGGGCATGCACACCACGCATTTCTCGATCATCGACAAGGACGGCAACATCGCCTCCATCACCCAGACGGTGAATTACACGATGGGCTCGACCTTCGTGGCGGCCGGCACCGGCGTGCTGCTCAACGACGAGATGGACGACTTCGCGCTGGTGCCGAACAAGCCCAACGTCTACGGCTTGCTTGGCAGCGCGGCGAATGCGCCGGCGCCCGGCAAGCGCATGCTGTCGTCGATGACGCCGAGTATCGTGTTCGGTGCCGATCGCGTCGGCGTGATCGGTTCACCGGGCGGTTCCACCATCATCACGCAGGTGCTGGAAGGCATCCTCGCCTTCATCGATGGCAAGGATGCGTTGGGCGTCGCCGGGCAAAAGCGTTTCCACCATCAGTACATGCCCGATCGCGTCGACGTGGAGTCAGGCGCGTTCGACGCGGCCACGTCCGAAGGACTCACCCGCATGGGCCACACGCTGAAAGAGCGCAGCTCGTGGGGCTTCATGAACGTGGTGACCTGGGATCTCAAGAACAACAAGCTTGATGCCGCAAGCGATCCGCGTCGCGAATCGGGCTTGGGCAAGGTGCAGTAACCATGGAACTGTGGTCGCTTACCGGCAACTCGCAGCAGCTCGATGGCGGCGCGATGTTTGGCAATGCGCCCAGGGCGCTGTGGTCGCGCTGGATCGCGCCGGATGCAGAAAATCGCATTCCGCTGTCGTGCCGGTGCCTGCTGGTGAAGGATCTGGACGGCCGCAACGTGCTGTTCGAGACGGGCATCGGCGCGTTTTTCGAGCCCGCGCTGCGCGAGCGCTACGGTGTGGTGGAAGATCGACATGTGCTGCTCGATTCGCTGGAGCAGTTGGGCCTCACGCATGAGGACATCGATGTCGTGGTGCTTTCGCACCTGCACTTCGATCATGCAGGCGGCTTGCTGGCGCAGTGGCAGGAAGGGCAGCCGCCGCGACTGCTGTTTCCGCGCGCCACTTATCTCGTCGGCGCCGAGCACTGGCGCCGCGCACTGAATCCGCATCCGCGCGACCGCGCCTCGTTCGTGCCGGAACTGCAGCCGCTGCTGGAAGAAAGCAGGCGGCTGGAGCTGGTCGAGGGTGAATTTTCGAAGACGCTGGGTACGTCGGTGCGCTTCAGCTTTTCGGACGGCCATACGCCCGGACTGATGCTGGCCGAGGTGGGAGGCGTGGTGTTCTGCGCCGACCTCATTCCGGGGCGTTTCTGGGTGCACCTGCCCATTACCATGGGCTATGACCGCTATCCGGAAAAGCTGATCGAGGAGAAGCGCGCGTTCCTGGAGGACAAGCTGGCCCGTGGCGTGCGATTGTTCTTCACGCATGACCACGATTGCGCAGCGGCACGCGTGGTGCGGGACGACAAGGGGCGTTACGGCACGGCTGACGAGGTTCGCGAACTGCGGGGCGCATAGCGATGGCCAGGGGACAAGGGAGAGAAGCCGATATGCGGCAATGGACGCGACGCGTGCTGGGCGCGCTGTTGCTGCTGGGCGGTGCCGGGCTGGCGGCGATGACCGAGCAGGGGCTGCTTGACCATCGCCATGCTTCGGACCGACACGGTGGCCAGATCATCGACGTAGGGGCTACCGGCGACACGCAGGTCGGGCACGGTTATCTCGTGCGCGTGGCCGGTCCCGTCAAGGTGGTGGAAGCGCCCTACGATCCTGAATTCGGCCAGCGCGCGCAGGTGCCGGTGCTGATCCGCCACGTGGAGATGTTCCAATGGCGCGAAGTGCGCGTCGCCGGTGACATCCACTATGAGCTTGACTGGGTAGATCGCCCGGTCGATTCCAGCCGATTCGCGCATCCGGCAGGCCATGCCAATCCGGAACGGTTCCTGGTGCAGGGCAAGCAGTTCGATGCGGGGCAGGTAAGGCTGGGCGGCTATTCGCTTTCGCCGGTGCTGCTGCACGCGCTGCCAGGCAGCGATGCGCTGACGCCTGACATGAAATCGCTGCCGAGCAACCTTGCCGCCAGTTTTTCGCTGTACGACCGCTACCTGACGACCAGCGCAAAGCCCGAGCAGCCCCGCCTGGGCGATCTGCGCGTGAGCTGGGAAACCGTGCCGCCGCAGCAGGTCACCGTATTCGCCCAGGTGGATGGCGATCAGCTCGTGCCGGCTGCGAGCGCGGCGGATGGCAAGGGTTACGACGTGCAAGTGGGCGACCGCGCGCTGGTGGACGTGGTGCCTGACGTGCCGGAGTCGCCGTCGTTCGTGTGGCCACGGCGCATCGCCGCCCTGTTATTGGGCGTGCTCGGTGCGTTGCTGTTGTTGCCGGAGCGACCGCGTACGCATCACGACGTATTGCTGGCGGTGGGTGCGAGTACGCTGCTGGTGGGCGCACTCGCGTGCGTGATGTGGCTGGGCACCGATATGACGGCGGGCGCCGAGTGGTTTGGGGTGGCGTTGGTGGGGTTGGGGCTGGCCGTTTGGAGGATTAGGGCGACGGCGGAGTAAGGGGGATTTTGGTGGCGTGTGATCACCACTCGTCGTCTTTCTGTGGGAGCGCACCCTGTGCGCGACAGCTTTTCGCCTCTGTCCCCAACGTGCGTTTTTATGTAGGAGCGCACCCAGTGCGCGATCGCCTTTCGCCTCGGTCCCTCTGATCGTCATTCCTGCGGGGTGCTTTGCGAGTCATCCGGCGACTTTGCCTTTCGCTTCTTGGTGTGGCGCTATCGCCAGCGTGCCGCTTACGACCGAAGGAAGTCCCTGTGGGACGCAGCGGGCGTTTCGACGTCCTGCCGGCAATGGTGGAGAGGTGCGGGGCTTGCGTGACACCGCAATGCGCATAACTTCCTCTACGCCAGCGGGAGAGGGCTGAGGCAATGCCTTCACGGTGGATAGCGCCAATTTCGCGATTACCTCTTGCGCGCCCCGCTTTTCGCAGGACACGCCCCATCAATTCGGCCGCTGGTCCGCAAATGCGTAGACGTGATCCGCCCACTGCGTGGCTTCGAGGTAGATGGCGGCCATGCGGCGGATGACCTGCGGTTGCGTCTCGCCGCCGCGCAGATCACCGGCTTCCCAGGCGCGGATCTGTTCGAGCAGCGGCGCGAAGGGGCCTTTGTTTTCCAGCAATGCGCTGCTGATTTCGCGGGCCAGGGGCAGGTGCCACAGCACGAAGTCCATGGGGGCTTCCATCAGCGTGTCCAGCAGCGAGAACAGGCCGGCGGTGAAGGCCATTTCGCGCTGTTCGGGCGCCATGTGCTGGGCGAGCTTTTCGCACATGTGGGCGCGGATCAGCGCGGCGCGCAGCAGTTCCGGCGGGCGATCGCCGACGCCGCTGAGCGCCATGGTGTAGATCCAGTTGCGCAGGCGCGTGGCGCCGAAGAAGATCGCCGCCTGCTGCACGGACTTGAGCTGGCGCGGCAGGGCGAAGTAGGCGGAGTTCACGCAGCCCAGCAGCTTGTAGCTGAGGATGGCGTCGTCTCGCACGATCTGGCCGATCTCGACCGGGCCGGGGTTGCCTTCTTCCAGTGCCTTCATCAGGCGCAGCAGGCTGAGGCGGTTGGCGGTGAGCACGGGTACTTCGACGGGCTCGGGCTTGAGCAGGAACCGGCCCTGGATGGCCTGTACCGGCAGCTTCTCGCAGCGGTGGTAGGTGTCATGGTCGTCGACGTGGCCGGCGATGACATGGATGCCGCGTGCATGCAGGTATTCGCTGCGCGTGCGCAACGTGGACGGATCAAGCTTGCTGGCGTCCAGCCGCACGTACTGCACGATCTTGAGCAACGGTTCGACCGAGACGTTGTATTCCAGCGGGGCATCGCCCGCGTCCAGCATCAGCGGACAGCCACGCTGCGCCATGCGTGCAAGGCGATCCAGCAGCGCCGCATCGGTAGCCGCATCGCAGGTCAGCATCACGCCGAAGCGCGGCTGGTGTTGCAGCACGTCGGTTTCGTCCATCAGCAATTCGCGCGTGAGCCGCAGGAAGCTGCGATTGCCACGCACGAGGCGGGCGAGTGCGCCGTCCGTGATGGTGGCGAGCGCTCGGCGCATCAGCGCGGCCTCGTCCTCGGCTTCGTTCTGGAACACCACTTCGTAGGCGAACAGCTCGCGCTTGGTGTCCAGCATCGGCAGGCGGATGACGGGCAGCGGCTGTTCGCTGGCGACGGCCCCTTCTTGGGCGGAGGAGATGGCTGCGGCTTCGCTCATGATGGGTCGACGGAGTGGCTGTGGTTGGGGTCGGCGCATACCGCCGGCGAATGGATGCACATCACAAGGGGGATGATGCGCGCCATGGTTCTCAGGCCTCGGCCAGTGGTTGCGAGCGCAGGCTCGTGCGCAGTTCGCCTGCGCGGCCGTACACGCTTGCTTCCGTTTCATTGCCCGTCAGCACCGCCAGTGCCTTGCGCACCTGCTGCAGCCGGACGCCAACAAGCTGTCCGTTGCGCTGGTTGAGCTGCTGGCAGGCACGCAGCGATTGCAGGATCTGTTGCCACACGGGCGCCAGTTCGCGGCTGGCTTCGGCAGCGCCCTGGCTCAGCTGCAGGCGTTCGCCGTCGAGCTGCTCCAGCTTGAGCATGAGCGAGTGCTTGGCCGCGCCCGCGCGGTTGAGCGCATCGACGTCGGCCGATTCGAGGGCGGTGCGCTCTTCGTGGAGCGAGTCCGCCAGCTGCCCCACTGCCAGCCGCATCTCCTCGACCGCGGCCGTCAGGGCATGGTCCAGTTCGGCTTGCAGGGCAGGGTTCATGGCTTGAGCTTGTTTTCCACGGCCAGCATGCGGTCGGCAATGCGGCTCGGGTCGATCTTGTAGGTGCCGTTGGCCAGCGCCTGGCGCACCTGTTCGACTTTCTTGGTGTCGACGGTGGCGCCGCTGTCCGTGCGGGCGGCTTCCTGCAGGGCGCGGGCCGAGTCGGTCAGCTGGACGCGATCGTCCGTGCCGCTCGTGCTGGCCACTTCGCTGCCGGTCGTGCCGGAGGCGTTCTGCGTCGCGCTGCCCTGGCCGCTGGGCGGCTGGGGAAGCATGGGCAAGCCCTTATTGGAGATGGTGGTGTTCATGGGTCCGTTCTCTGGTTTTGGCCCTGTTGTCTTCAGGATCGGCCGGGCGGCGCCAAACTTTAGGGCATGGCTAGGGGACCGCGAGCACTTCGCCAGGGGCGGTGACCATGGCGTCCACCACCTTGCCGGAACTGCCATTGCGTACCCGCAGGCGCGAACCGCTGTCCCCGTTCCCCAGGGCCACGCCATTGGCGCGCACCTCGATGCCGTCCAGCCGCGAGACCAGCTGCACCTGGTCGCCAGCCTTCACGGCCGTACGTCCGCCCAGGGCGTTGGGGGTAAGCACGCTGCCGGCGACCATGGCGCGGGAGAGCGTGCGCCCTTCCACCTCCGCCAGGTCGCTGACGTAGCCGTAGCCCAGTCGCGTGATGTCGCGTTCCTCGCTGCGCACGTCGTCGGCGCGCACGCCGTCGCCGCGCTGCAGCGGGCGGCCGATCACCAGCACCTGGCGATAGACCTGCAGCTGCACTGGCACGCGCAGCGTCCAGCCATCGGCGGCGGGGCAGCGCACGGTGACGTTCATGCGGGGCATCAGGCGAGAGCCATCCTGCAGCCCGGCGCTGAGCGGCACCGGGCACGCTGCCAGCTGCAGGCGCGAATCGAGCGCACCGGCCTGGGCCACCACCCGGCTGCCCGGCGTGGCGTACTGGTCACGCAGCCATTGCTCGGCCGCAGCACGTGCCGCCTGCGCCGGTTCGCCGGCGAAGGCGGGTAGCGCGAGGGAGCCAAGCAGCAGGACGGCCAGCACGCGACAGGTCATAGGTCGGCCAGCAGCACGTTGAGTTGGGCCAGCAAGGCTTCGCGCTCGCTTTCCAGCTGGCTCACCAGTTGGCTGGCCTGGTCCAGGTGGCCGTCGCACAGCAATGTGGCGAAGGTGTTGCCGTGTTCGCGCAGGCGGGCACCGGCGGCGATCAGCGCGCCCGCGGCCGGGTTGTCGGCACGACCGGCGGTGAGACGCTGAACGGTACGATTGAGCGATTGTGTGTCGAACCAGCGACGATCGAGCGCGGCCGGTTCCTGCAGCGCCAATTCCATGGCCTGGCGCAGGCCCTGCGCGGCTTCGCGCACGGTGAGGCTGAGGCTGGCCGGATCGGTGCCGCTTTCGGTTTCCAGCCAGTCCAGCGCGAGGCGGTGCGCCAGCAAGGCTGCACGGCTGAGCGCTTCGGACTGCCGGTTCGCCTCGCCGGCGCGCCGGTGCCAGGCGCCGAGCGCGGCCTGTGCGGCAACGGCGCGGGCGTGCTGGGCGTCCTGGTTCTTGTGCATGGTGGCGACGCGTTCGCCGACCTGGCGGAGCGCTTCGCCGTTGTCCTGCAGCGAGCTTTCGGTCTGCGTCACGTTGGCCTGCGCGCGCTCCAGGCGCTGCAGGCCCTGCTGCACGTCGCCATCGAGTTGCAAGGAGAAGTCGCCGATGGAGCCGGTGACCTGCTCGATCTCGCCGGTGGCCTGGCTGGTCTTCTCGGCCAGCTGCTTCACTTCGTCGGCCACCACCGCGAAACCGCGGCCGGCTTCACCGGCGCGCGCGGCTTCGATGGCGGCGTTGAGCGCCACGAGGTTGGTCTGGTGGGCGATCTCCTGCACCACGCCAGTGAGCTTGCGGATCTGCGCAACCTGCTCGGCCAGCTTGCTCTGGTTGCGGTTCATGGCGGAAAGCGCGGTGCGCAACAAGCGCAGCTGGCCATCCAGCTCGCTCACGCTGCGCTCGCTGGCCTCGCCGGTCTGACGGGCGCGAGCCAGGCCGGTGCCGACCTGCTGCAGGGATGTCGAGATTCCGGCGCTGCCGTCCGTCAAGCGACCGACGTCGTCACGGCTTTCCTGCGCGGACTGGTGCATCGCGCCCTGTTCGCGCGACAGCTGCTGCGCGGCGCTCAGCACCAGGCCTTGTTGTTCCAGCGTCTGCAGCGCCACGGCTGCCGGCGGGCGCGAGGCGGTCAGCGCCGCCAGCAGCGGCGCCAAGGCCTGCGCGGCGCGCGGGTAACGGGCGGACAGCTGCAGCACGCGCGCCTGGTCACCTGCCGCGGCAGCGCGCGCAAGCTCGGCAAGGTGCTGGCTCCAGATCAGACTCATGGGTGGATCTTTCCTTACTGAAGGTCTCGCTCCGGCATCGGCGGGAGACGTTGGAACTTGAGAAGCAAGCGACGTGCCATGCAGCGCATCCACCCTCAAGCAAGTGCCCACGGTGCCGATACGCGGGAGAGCAGAACCCGCGGCCCGTGCCGCCCGGTAGTGAGGAAAGCGCATGAGCGTCGCGTGGATGGACAAGGTGGAGCAGCAGACCCGGCTGGCCGGACACAACCGGGTGGCCATGCTGTTGTTCCGGATGGGCGACGAGCAGTTGTTCGGCATCAACGTATTCAAGGTGCGCGAGGTGATGCGCCGACCGGCGCTGGAGCGCATGCCCGGTGCGCACCACCTGATTGCCGGCAGCTGCAACTACCGCGGCATGACCATCCCCGTGATCGACCTGGCAGTGGCCCTGGGCTATCCCTCGCTGCGCGACGAGCCCTCGGCACACATGATGGTGACGGAGTTCAGCCGCTCCATGCAGGGCTTCCTGGTGGCCGAACCACAACGCCTCGTGCAGTGCGACGGCGACAACCTGGAAACACCCGCGCCGGCGCTGGGCTTCGGCACGCGCGTCAATGCGGTGACGCGCGTGGATGGCGCGCTGGTGGCAGTGGTCGACGTGGAGCAGGTGCTGGCCAGCCTCAACACCACCCAGGCGGAACTCTCCGCCCCCATGCAGCGCATGGCGCGGGTGCACGACCTGCAGCCGCGCCGCGTGATGGTGGTGGACGACTCGCTGGTGGCGCGCAACCAGCTGGTGAACCTGTTCCGCCAGATGGATGTGGAATGCGTGGTGGCGCAAGACGGCCGCGAGGCCCTCAAGCGCCTGGAAGAACTCGCCGAAGCGCCGGAAGGCGAGGGCATCACCCTGGTGGTGTCCGACATCGAGATGCCGCGCATGGACGGCTACGCCTTGACCCGGGCCATCCGGGACACGCCTGAGCTGCGCAAGCTGAAGGTGGTGCTGCACAGTTCGATCAGCGGCATCTTCAACGAGGCCATGGTGCGCGAGGTGAACGCGGATCGTTTTGTAGCGAAGTTCCAGCCGGACTTGCTGGCGCAGACGGTGCTCGATCTGATGCCGGAGCAATTTGAGAAGTTTTGAGGGGATGGCGTTGCGGCGAGGCCGCGGCAACCCTGTAGGAGCGCACCCTGTGCGCGAAAAACCTGCGGGGCGGCGGTGCGGTTGGTGGCGCGGTGAAAAGCTTTCTTTTGACGCCACGCAAGCCCCGTACCCTCACCACCGTAAAGGTGGCAATGCCCCGACCCTCTCCCAAGGGGAGAGGGAGCAAGGCCACGCTTCGCTTTAAGTCCTCAGTACCACGACGCGTTGCGGGATAGCGGCGCCGTTTGAGGTAGTAAAACCACGTAAGGTCGATGCTTCAGTCGACAGGCTTGTATCCATCGCAGTGCTGCCAGCTCTTCAGCTCATTTTCTTTGGGTTACTTTTCTTTTGGAGCAGCAAAAGAAAAGTGACTCGGCGTCCGGCAGGACGTCGAAACGCCCGCTGCGTAGGCGGCACGCTGGCGGTAGCGCCGAATCAAAGACCGAGGGCAAAGTCACTGGATCTCTGCGTTCGCAGGGATGACGATCATGAAGACTGACGCGAAAGGCGTTCGCGCACAGGGTGCGCTCCTGCAGAAAGAATGAGGAGTCGACAAGAGAGGGGCGGCGCGACGGGAAGCCGTTGCCACCCGTGTCGGATTTCCGTCAGTGCCCCTGCCTCCTCCCTGTCAAAACCCCGAAAGCCAAGCAACGGCGCGGCTTCCCAAGCCTTATTCCCGTGTGGCACGCAACTTGCTCAAACCCTTCCGCGGCCACCGTCGCGGGAGTGAGCGATGAGTTCGATCAACGACAATCTGTTTGGTTTGCACACGCAGGCGCTCGACCTCTGGCAGCGTCGCAGCGAAGTGCTGGCCAGCAATCTGGCGAATGCGGATACGCCGGGTTATCTCGCGCGCGACGTTGATTTCAAGAAAGCCCTGGCCAGCGCCAGCGGTCAAAGCGATAGCCTGCCGCTGACGATCACCCAGGCCGGCCAGATCAATCCGCAGGCGCAGGGGACGCAACAGCTCGCCTATCGCGTGCCCAGTCAACCGAGCATGGACGGCAACACTGTCGATGCGCAGGCCGAGCAGGCCAGCTTTGCCGCCAACGGCGTGCACTACCAGGCCAGCCTCTCCTTCATCACCGCGCAGATCCACATGCTGCGTACCGCCATCACCGGAGGCCAGTGATGTCGATGTTCAAGATTTTCGATGTAGCGGGCTCCGGCATGGCGGCGCAGTCGCTGCGCCTCAACACCGTGGCCAGCAACCTCGCCAATGCCGACAGCGTGTCGAGCACGCCCGAAGGCGCGTATCGCGCGAAAGAGCCGCTGTTCGCGGCCGTGCAGCGCGCGATGGGCGGCACGGGCAATGCCGATGGCGACAGCGCCGTGGGTGTGCAGGTGAAGGGCGTTACCGAGAGCCAGGCCGACGTGCAGGCGCGCTACGAGCCGGGCAATCCCATGGCTGATGGCGATGGCTATGTCTACGGCAGCAACGTCAACCCCATCGACGAGCTGGTCAACATGATTTCCGCGTCGCGCTCGTACCAGAACAACGTCGAGGCGATGAACACCACCAAGCAACTGATGCTCAAGACCCTCGACCTCGGCAAGTAAGCCGGGAGGAAACCTACGTGTCCACCATTCCCAGCAACAGCAGCACGACCGGTACGAGTTCGAGCAGCACGTCGAACGTCAGTTCGGCGCTGTCCAACACCATGACGCAGGCTGACTTCCTCAAGCTGATGACGGCCCAGCTGCAGGCGCAGGATCCCACCAATCCGGTGGACAACTCGCAGTTTGTCTCGCAGATGGCGCAGTTCAGCCAGCTGTCGTCGACGCAGCAGCTCGATACCGACCTGCAGACGCTGAGCAGCAACATCACCTCGGCGCTGCAGACCTCGCAGGTGCTGAGCTCGTCGAACCTGGTGAACCGCCAGGTGATGGTGCCTTCCACCACGATGACCTTCGACGGCTCCGACAGCATGAAGGGCGCGGTGAACGTCACTGCCGCAAGCAACGTCACCGTGCAGGTGTTGGACGGCAGCGGCAACGTGGTACGCACGCTGCCGCTGGGCGCGCAGAACGCGGGCCTTTCGCAGTTCACCTGGGATGGCAAGGACGACAGCGGCAACACCGTGGCCGACGGCAGCTACACGCTCAAGGCCACGGCAGGCACCAGCTCGCTCGACACCTATGTGGCCGGCACGGTCACCGGCGTGGGCTACGGCGGCAGTTCATTGGGCACTTACCTGCAGGTATCGGGCGTGGGCGGCGTTTCGCTCAGCCAGGTGGCACAGATTCTCTAAACGCTCTCAAGCGTTTCATCACGAGGAACCGAACATGGCACTGAATACAGCGCTCAGCGGCATCAACGCGGCCCAGTCCGATCTCAACGTCATCGCCAACAACATCGCCAACGCCAACACCACGGGCTTCAAGGGTTCGCGCGCGGAGTTTGCCGACATCTTCGCGGTGACGGGGCTCAACCTCAATTCCACCGCCGTGGGCAGTGGCGTGATGCTCGAGAAGGTAGCCCAGCAGTTCAATCAGGGCGACCTGCAGACCACGGGCAACAGCCTGGACATGGCCATCAACGGCAATGGCTTTTTCGCGATCAACAACGGTAACGGTGTGCAGTACACCCGCGCCGGCGATTTCGAGAAGAATTCCAATGGCTACGTCACCACGCCCGATGGCGCACGCCTGCAGATCTACCCGCCCAACGGCGCCGGTGGCTTTGACATGAGCACGCTGGCCGACTTCAACTGGATGACTGCGCAGAGCAGCGCCACGGCCACCTCGACCATCACGCTGGCCTCGAACCTGCCGGCCAGCGCCACGGTGCCGGCCAATGCGTTCAGCACCACCGATTCCACGACGTACAACAGCGCGGCGCCGGTGACGGTGTACGACTCGCAGGGCGGCTCGCACCAGGCCACCGTCTACTACGTCAAGACCGGCACCAATACCTGGGACGCCAACCTGTATGTGGACGGCCAAAGCGCCGGCACGCAGGGGATGACGTTCGACAGCACCGGCAAGCTCACCGCGCCCACCAACGGCAAGTTGGCATTCAACCCCGTGGCGCTGGGCAATGGTTCCGCGCCGCTGACGCTGTCGCTCAACGTGGCCAACCTCACGCAGTACGGCACCGACTACGCGGCCGGCAGCGTGCTGCAGGATGGTTTCGAGGCGGGCACGTTGTCGGGCATCGACATCGACGACAAGGGCGTGATCACCGCCAATTACTCCAACAACCAAAGCACGCAGATCGGCCAGGTGGCGATTGCCAACTTCGCCAACGTGCAGGGCCTGCGCCAGCTGGGCAACACCACCTGGGCGGCGAGCACCGATTCGGGTCCGGCAGTGATGGGCACGGCAAGCTCGGGCGAGTTCGGCAACATCAAGTCCGGCTCGCTGGAAAGCTCCAACACCGCCGACACCACGGCGCAGCTGGTGGATATGATCCAGGCGCAGCGCAACTACCAGGCCAACGCACAGGTGCTGTCCACCGACAACACGCTGGCGTCCACGCTGTTCAACGCCGTGTCGCGCTAAGTAGGTTCCGACGATGGACCGTTCCCTCTATGTCTCGATGACCGGCGCCACGCAGATCATGCGTTCGCAGGAAGCGGTGAGCCACAACCTGGCCAACGCTTCCACGGTCGGCTTCAAGAGCGAGCTCACCGCATTCCACAGCGTGCCGGTGCTGGGCGATGGCTCGCCGTCGCGCATCAACGCGGTGGCCCAGGGCATCGGCCAGAACACGGCGCAGGGTTCGCAGATCAACACCGGGCGTTCGCTCGATGTCGCCGTGCGCGGTGCGGGCTGGATCGCGGTGCAGGCGCCGGACGGTTCGGAAGCGTATACGCGGGCGGGCGATCTGCAGCTCACCGCCGATGGCGGGCTGGTCGATTCACGCGGCAATCCGGTAATGGGCAGTTCCGGTCCCATCACCATTCCGCCCGCCGCGGAAGTAAGCATCGGCAGCGACGGCACCATTTCGTCGGTGCCGCTGGGGCAGGGCCCTAACTCGGTCACCACGCTCGATCGCATCAAGCTGGTCAATCCCGACGCGGCGCAGCTGGCGCAGGGCGGCGACGGCCTGATGCACATGGCAGGCGGTGGCACTGCAGACGCTGACGAGACGGTGACGGTGGCCTCGGGCGTGCTCGAAGGCAGCAACGTCAATCCGTCTGCCGAGCTGGTGAAGATGATCGCGCTCTCGCGCCAGTACGACATGCAGGTGAAGTCCATCAAGGCCTCCGAGGACAACGCCGATTCCGCCAACAAGCTGCTGCAGGCCAACTGAGCCGCGGCCTTACGGGAGTAACCGATGTTCTCTTCCTTGTGGATTGCCAAGACGGGCCTGGATGCGCAGCAGACGCGCATGGACGTCATTTCCAACAACCTGGCCAACGCCAATACCACCGCGTTCAAGAGTTCGCGCGCGGCGTTCCAGGATCTGATGTACCAGAACAAGGGCCAGCCGGGCGGCCAGACCACCGAGCAGACACTGTCGCCGTCGGGCCTGATGCTGGGCACCGGCGTGCGCGTGGTGGGCAACGAGAAGCTGTTCACCGAAGGCAGCACGACGCAGACCGGCAACTCGATGGACGTGGCGATCCAGGGCCGCGGATTCCTGCAGGTGAGCATGCCCGACGGCAGCGTGGCCTATACGCGTGACGGCTCGCTGCATACCGATGCCAATGGCCAGCTGGTGACGGCCGACGGCTATCCGCTGGAACCGGCCATCACCGTGCCCTCCAACGTGCAGTCGCTCACCATCGGCACGGATGGCACGGTGTCGGCGACGACGACCGCCTCCGCCACGCCGCAGACGCTGGGCACGCTGCAGCTCGCCGACTTCATCAATCCCGCCGGCCTGCAGCCGACCGGACAGAACCTTTACGTCGAGACCGCCGCCAGCGGTGCGCCGCAGACCGGCCAGCCGGCGCTCAATGGCATGGGTTCGCTGCTGCAAGGTTCGCTGGAATCGTCCAACGTCAACGTGGTGGCCGAGATGGTCAACATGATCGAAACGCAGCGCACCTACGAAATGAATTCCAAGGCCATCAGCAGCACCGACCAGATGCTGCAAGACCTGACCGACAAGATGTGAGTACTGCCATGTCGTCCTTCCGTTCCCTGTTTCTTCTTTTCGTTGCGCTGGTTCCTGCGCTGCTGGCGGGCTGCGTGGTGCAGGCGCCGCGCGACGACCACCAGTGGGCCGCCACCATGCCGGTGGAACAGAGCGCGCCGCCGTCCACCGATGGGGCGATCTATCACGCCGAGCAGGGCATGGAGCTGTTCAACGATGCGCGCGCGCACCGCGTGGGCGACATCCTCACCGTCTCGCTGGTGGAAAGCACGCAGGCGTCGAAGAAGGCCACGACCAGCACCAGCAAGAAGGACAACACCAACATCACCACGCCCACCATCCTCGGCCATGCGCTGAAGGTGGGCGGCAATTCGGCGGACATTTCCACCGCCGGCGACCGCAGCTTCGATGGCACCGGCAACAGCAGCCAGAGCAACCAGCTCACTGGGTCGATCACGGTCACGGTGGCGCAGCGTCTGTCCAACGGCAACCTGCTGGTGCGTGGCGAAAAGATGCTGACCATCAACCAGGGCCAGGAGCTGATCCGCATCTCCGGCATCGTGCGTCCGCAGGACATCCTGCAGGACAACACCGTGCCGTCCACGCGCGTGGCCGATGCGCAGATCGGCTACACGGGCAAGGGTTCGCTGGCCGACGCCAACACGCAGGGCTGGCTGTCGCGCTTCTTCAATTCCAAGTGGATGCCGTACTGATGGACGGGCGCATTGCAATGGTGTCATGCGGCGGCGTGGGGCTACCCCCTCCCAACCTCCCCCTGCATGCAGGGGGA
>NZ_DASRZX010000162.1:0-38985 GCF_035685885.1 Dyella sp.
CACCATCGCCTGCTGGAACCCATCGGCTATATTCCGCCTGCAGAGGCTGAAGCAAACTACTATCGGCAACTCGCCAGTCAAGCCACCCGCGTGGCGGCATGACTTAACCCAACGGGCCTCCACGAAACCCGGGGCGATTCACGATGGCCCCTTTCCTCGCGGCGACGCGAAGGTAGTCTCAGTGCGAGAAGACTGAGTTAGCCACCAGCAGGCGGAACAGCAAGTGCTCGCGCTAAAGCGCTATCTACGCGTCACTCGCGAATGCATGTCCCACTCATCGATCAGCTTTCGCCCCACCGACGCCAGCGCATTGATCGCCGGCAGCAATTCGCGTCCCAGAGAGGTGAGTGCGTACTCGGCCGATGGTGGCGACGTATCCAGCACGTGCCGGGTCACCAATCCTCTTGATTCCAGCTCGCGCAGACGCGCGCTCAGCACTCGCGCGGAAATGCGCGGCAGGTCGTGGCGCAATTCGCCGAAGCGACGCGGTTCGCCACTCAACAGCCACACGACATTGGGTGCCCACGCGCCACGCAGCAGGCCGAGCACTTCGCTGAGCGGGCAAGCGGGCGGTGGTTCGACTTTGCTCTTGCGGACGGGAAGGCCCATGGTGGTACCGGTAACTGGGTGGTTACCGGATTTTAGGCGTAACCACGGGTTAGGTGGTATCCAACAGTAACCATGGGTGGCTAGCATGGCCCCTGCTCCGCGACGGGACGTCGCGTCGAAGATTCCCCCACCACTGGAGATATGCCATGAAGCTTTACTACGCCACCGGCGCCTGCTCGCTTTCCCCGCACATCGTCGCGCTGGAAGCCGGTATCGCGCTGGAGCTGGAGAAGGTCGACACCAAGGAGAAGCGCACTGCGAGCGGCGCCGACTATTGGCAGATCAATCCCAAGGGTTATGTGCCGGCGCTGGCGCTGGACAACGGCGAACTGCTGACCGAAGGCCCGGCCATCGTGCAATACCTCGCCGACCAGAAGCCCGACAGCAAGCTCGCGCCTGCCAACGGCACGGCGGAGCGCTATCGGTTGCAGGAAATGCTCGGCTACATCAATTCCGAACTGCACAAGAGCTACACGCCGCTGTTCAAGCCGGACACCACCGACGCGGTGAAGCAGGAACGCAAGGAATACCTGCGCAAGCGTTACGCTTTGATCGAACAGCGCCTGGCCAAGCACGACTGGCTGGTGGGTGACCATTTCAGCGTGGCCGATGCCTATCTGTTCACGGTGACCAACTGGGCCAAGCACGTGGATCTGGATTTGTCGGATTTCCCCGCGCTGCTGGCGTTCCAGAAGCGCGCGGGCGCGCGGCCCAAAGTGCAGGAAGCGATGGTGGCGGAAGGCCTGATCAAGTCGGCGGCCTGATTTACTGATGAACTGTGGGAGCGCATCCTGTGCGCGACACGCCTGCGGAGCGGTGAAGCTGTAACTCCGCGGTCGCGCACTGGGTGCACTCCCACAACGCTGTTGTTGCCGGGTTAGATGTCCTTCGCCAGCGGCTCGGCGAGGCCGATATAACCACCCGGCGTGAGGTCGAGCAGGCGCTGCTTCGCATCGGCTGGCAGGTCGAGGCCGGTGATGAAGGTGCGCATGGAGTCCTTGGTGATGCCCTGGCCGCGCGTCAGTGCCTTGAGCTGTTCGTACGGCTCCGGCAAACCATAGCGGCGCATCACGGTCTGCACTGCCTCGGCCAGCACTTCCCAGCTTGCGTCGAGGTCGGCGGCAAGACGGTCGGCATTGATGGTGAGTTTGCCCAGGCCCTTCTTCAACGATTCCAGCGCCACCAGGGTGTGGCCGAACGCCGTGCCCAACGCACGCAGCACGGTGGAGTCGGTGAGGTCGCGCTGCCAGCGGCTGATCGGCAGCTTCTCGGCAAAGTGGCCGAGCAGGGCATTGGCGAGACCGAAGTTGCCTTCGGCGTTTTCGAAGTCGATCGGATTGACCTTGTGCGGCATGGTCGACGAACCGACTTCACCCGCCTTCAGCGCCTGCTTGAAATAGCCCAGCGAGATGTAGCCCCAGATGTCGCGCGCCAGGTCGATCAGGATGATGTTGGCGCGGCGGATCACGTCGCAATATTCGGCGACGCCATCATGCGGCTCGATCTGCGTGGTGTACGGGTTGTAGTCCAGGCCCAGGCTTTCCACGAAGCGCTGCGAGAACGCGCGCCAGTCCAGTTCCGGATAGGTGATGGCATGCGCGTTGTAGTTGCCCACGGCGCCGTTGATCTTGCCGGGGATTTCCAGCGCGACGAGCTGCTTGCGTTGACGCTCCAGGCGCGCGACCACGTTGGCCAGTTCCTTGCCCAGCGTGCTCGGCGAAGCGGTCTGGCCGTGCGTGCGCGAGAGCATCGGCAGCGCGGCGTTTTCATGGGCCAGCTCACGCAGCCTGGTGATGATGCCGTCGATCATCGGCAGCAGCACCTGCTCGCGCGCGTCGCGCAGCATCAGCGCGTAGGAGAGGTTGTTGATGTCCTCGCTGGTGCAGGCGAAGTGCACGAACTCCTTGGCCTGCGCCAGCGACGCGTCGTTGCCGATGCGTTCCTTGATGAAGTATTCCACCGCCTTCACGTCGTGGTTGGTGGTGGCCTCGATGGTCTTGATGCGGGCACCGTCATCGACGCTGAAATCCGCCGAGATGCCCTTGAGCCGGGCGATCTGGTCGGCGGTGAATGCCGGCAACTCTTCGATGCCCTGGTCGGCGGCCAGCGCCAGCAGCCACTCGATCTCCACATGCACGCGGCGGTGCATGAGGCCGAACTCGCTGAAGATCGGGCGCAGCGTTTCGACCTTGCTGGCGTAGCGGCCGTCCAGCGGTGACAGGGCGGTCAGGGCGTGGGAGGACATCGGGGGTGTTCCAAGGCGGGAAAGGGGAGATTTTACAACAGGGGCGGGATGGGGCGGATTTGGCGCCTCTGGCGAGGGCGCGAAGCTTTACTCCCTCTCCCCTCCGGGGAGAGGGTTGGGGTGAGGGGCCAATCTAGCCTCATCGCGGATTGGTGCGCCCGCACGCTCCTGTAGGAGCGCACTCAGTGCGCGACCGCCTTTCGCCGCAGTCCCCATCGTCATTCCCGCGAGGCGCTTTTCAACAGCCGCTGGCTGGTCAAGCGGGAATCCAGTGACTTAGCTCTCGGCTTCAGGACCTGCTGTTCCCGCAGCTTGCTCGCCTGCCGCAGGCTTCCGGACCGCTGCCGCGGCCCGGGTCACTTCTCTTTGCTTGGCCAAAGAGAAGTAACCACCGTGAAGGTGGCAATGCCACCGTGAAGGTGGCAATGCCAAGAGAAAGGCCACCCCGATGCCGCGCCCCTTCGGGGGCGCGGGCGGGAGGCGGGGTAGATCGACTGGGCATCCTGCCCTGACGATCCACTGGCCGGCATCCCTGCCGCCCACCCTGCGGGCTGTTCCACCTCCCGCCTGCTCGCGTCATAGGGGACTGAAGTTCAAAAGCCACGGCCACAGGCACAGCCAGAGCGAGAGCGGGAGCCGCGCATCGCAGAAGCAGACGAACTCACTGAGGTTTTCCACAGCAGGTGTGGAAGCAGATGGGAGAAGCCTGTGGATAGGTGCCCTAAACGCTTGATGCCAAAGAAGGCAGCTACACGCTGCTACATCTTTGCTCACCGCGATGTGCCGCGCAGCGGCACGAGCGTTCGAGGAGCCCCTGTGTGGCGGTAGGGGGTGGACGAATAGGCCCCGCAGGGGTGTCCGACATGGACGTCGGGCACTTTTCGTCCGGGCAGGAGCCCGGTCGAAAAGCCCGGCCGCGCCTCACGAACTGGCCGGGCCGTAGGTCCGGTCAGCGCCATGCGGGATGCCCTTCTCTGTGGTCACTTTCTCTTGGGCAAGCAAGAGAAAGTGACCCGGCCTCCGGCAGAAGGACGGAAGCCCGCGGCGGGCGAGCCCGCTGGCGACAATGGAAGATCAAAGGCGAAAGTCACTGGACTACTCGCGAAGCTCGCCCCTTCGGGCGCCCTGCGGGCGTTCTGCGCGCTTCGCGCTTGTACAGCCTTCGCAGGAGTGACGAATAGGAAGGGCCGCGGCGAAAGGCAGCCGCGCACAGGGTGCGCTCCTACAGTAGGGGCAAGTGACGCGTGCGCCTCCCTTGGCAGCCCACTAACGCGCCCCGACCTATAGTCGAACCCATCTCCCCGAGGAATACCAAGGTCATGAGCCAGTTCCGCATCGAACGCGACAGCATGGGCGAACTCAAGGTGCCGGCCAGGGCGCTATACGGGGCGCAGACACAGCGCGCCGTCGACAACTTCCCGATTTCCGGCATGCGCATGCCACGCGACTTCATCCGCGCGCTGGGCCTGATCAAGGCCGCGGCAGCCGATGCGAATTTCCTGCTGGGTCATCTGAAGAAAAACCAGGCGCATGCCATCCGCAAGGCGGCGCTGGCAGTGGCCGAGGGCGAGTATGACGACCAGTTTCCGATCGATGTGTTCCAGACCGGTTCCGGCACCAGCACCAACATGAATGCGAACGAGGTGATTGCCCACGTCGCCAGCCAGGGCAGTCTGAAGGTGCACCCCAACGATCACGTCAACTATGGGCAGAGCTCCAACGATGTGATCCCAACGACCATCCATGTGAGTGCCACGCTCACCACCAGCCAACGGTTGCTGCCGGCGCTCAAGCATCTCAAGCGCACCATCGAACGGCGTGCGCGTGAACTGCGCAACGTGCCCAAGACCGGTCGCACGCACCTGATGGATGCGATGCCGGTGACCTTCGGCCAGGAACTGTCGGGCTGGGCGGCGCAGATCGGCACGGCGATCGAGCGCATCCAGGACAGCCTGATGCGCATGCGTCGCCTGCCGCTCGGTGGCACCGCCGTCGGTACCGGCATCAACGCGGACCCGAAGTTTGGCCTCAACGTCGCCCGGGAACTGAAGAAGCTCACCGGCGTCAGCTTCGAGTCGGCCGGCAATTTCTTCGAGGGCATGGCGGCCCAGGATGCGGCGGTGGAATTGTCGGGGCAGCTGAAAACGCTGGCGGTGGCGCTGATGAAGATCGCCAATGACCTGCGCTGGATGAATTCCGGACCGCTGGCCGGCCTGGGGGAGATCGAGTTACCAGCGCTGCAACCCGGTTCGTCGATCATGCCGGGCAAGGTGAATCCGGTGATTCCCGAGGCCACGGCGATGGTGGCCGCGCAGGTGATCGGCAACGACGCCGCGATCACCATTGCCGGCCAGTCTGGCAACTTCCAGCTCAACGTGATGCTGCCGCTGGTGGCGCACAACCTGCTGCAGTCGATCGGCATTCTTTCCAACGTCAGTGTGCTGTTGGCCGACAAGGCCATCGCCGGTTTCAAGGTGAACACGGCGCATGTGAAAGAGGCGCTGGCGAAGAATCCGATCCTGGTGACCGCGCTCAACCCAGTGATCGGTTACGAAAAGGGCGCGGCGACGGCCAAGCAGGCATACAAGGAAAAGCGGCCGATTCTGGATGTGGCGCTGGAGACTACTGGCCTCTCAAAGGCCGATCTGCAGAAGTTGCTCGATCCGATGACGCTGACCAAGGGTGGCATTCATGGCGGTGGCGGGGGAGGCGGTTGAGGCGTCCCACTTATCAGTTGTTGTAGGAGCGCACCCAGTGCGCGAAAAGTGGACGGAGCGATGACGCCCAACCGCCGCGGTCGCGCACTGGGTGCGCTCCTACGTGTCATACCGGTTTAGTGCCTGGTGTCCTTGCGGCACTTCTCGATGTTCGCGTCGTCCAACGCATGCGCATACGGCTTGAACGCCTCCAACTGCGTGGCGAGTTCGTCCTGTGCCGTTTTCATGCTGACGAGGTCGTCGCAGATCTTGGCGGCGGCAGCCTTCACGTCGGCCGCGGCCTCATCAGCCTTGGCGCTCGCCTCATCCGCATTCGCACTGCCGGTGATCTTGCCGGCGGCGGCGCCGATGGCCTTGGTCGCCGTGGCCACGCCCGCCTTGCCGGTAGCAATGGCGTCGGTTCGCATGGCCTGCGCGGCAGCGTTGTATCGCTGCAGCAGCGCGCGTTGCGCGTCGTTGACGGTCACGTCGTGACCATCGATGGCGAGCTGGCCGTGGGCGTCGACCGTGGCATCCGGTGCTCCCGAGGCGCGAACGGTCACGCTTCCTTCATGCAGCGTGATGCGGTTGTTGATGATGTCGGTGCTGCCGCCGAACACCTGGACATCGCTGCCTGAGCCGCCGCTGCACGCGGCCGTCAACGTGGCCATGGCAAGCAACAAGGGCAAGTAACGGTGGATCATCGTGTTCACTCCTCAACGTGGAAAGGGAAGGTCGGCGCAGGGTGGATGCGGCATGCCGCGTGCTTCGCTACTGCTCCACTCGGGATGATCGTAGGGGATGTCGTTGTCCCAGAACCATGGATAGCACGTCGCTCCGAGCGTGATGTCCAGCAAATAGCGGTAGATGCCCTCGGCATGGGAGCTGTTGCTCATGATCATCACGCAATCCTGCGAGGCTTGCAGGCACAGGACGAGGTTGTTAGTGCCATCGTCATGCCCGGTCTTGAACCAGGCTGGCCCTTGCGGCGATCGATAGACGGCCACGCCGCTGGCATAGGAAAGCGCAATGTCGTCGTTGTCCGAGGTAGTAGCGGTATCCAGCGTGGGGAATTGCTGCGCGGAATGGATGCGGATCACCGGACGTAGCCAATCCGCGTGTGCGCCGGCACTCAGTCCATCACCGCGCACCATGCCGGCCAGCAGTTGTGCGTAATCGTGGGGCGTGGTGTCCATGGAGCCGGCCGCGCGCACCGATTCCCGATGCTTGTGTTCCAGCGGCTTGCCGGCCTCGTCGTAGTTCACGGCGAGGTTGTCGGCAAAGGCATCGCGCCATGTCATGCCGGTGCGCGTCATGCCGAAACGGTCGAACAGTTGCCGCTGCATCAGCTCGCCGACATCCACACGCGTGCCTTCTTCCAGCGCGAACTGCAGCAGGTTGATGCCTTCTCCGGAATAGGCGAAGCGCGCGCCGGGATCGAAGGCGATGGTCAGCTTGCCCTTGGGATCGTAGCCAGCGGAGGTGAAGAATCGGAAATTGGGAAAGCCGGCGGTGTGGGCCAGCAGCATGCGAAGCGTGATGCTGCGCCAGCGTTCGTCGCCGGCGAGATCGGCATACTTGGCGTAGTCAGGCAGTGGTTTGGGCAGCAAGTTGGTGATGGGCTTGTCCAGCGCCAGGCGATGTTCGTCTACCAGGGTCATCACGGCATAGCTGAAGGCAGCCTTGGTAATCGAGGCCGCGTACATGACCGTGTCGACGGTCAGCGGCTGGTGGTTGGCCGTATCACGCTCTCCGTAAGCGTGCAGGTAGGTGACCTGTCCATGCTCGACCAGCGCAAGCGCGAGACCGGGAACATGGGCCGCCCGCATCAGCTGTTCCACGCGCTGGTCCAGCGCCTTGCCTCGAAGCCTGGATTCGTCGGTGCCGGCGTGCGCACTGCTGAAACCGCAGGCCAGGCACGCAAGGAAAAGGGCAAGCCACTGGCGCATATCCTCTCCTCGAAAGGTTGTCCCGCCCGCACTCCGCATCCATGCGGAAACTACGGGCGCGACAGGAACCATCAAACTGTCGCCGCGTGCCTGTCGAAACGCGTGGGCGGAGACGATCGCAACGAGTGCGTGGCCGCCGGGTTCAACCGGATCAATCGAACACCACGCCTTCCTTGCTGTTCTTGTCCGTGTGCTTGCCGCAATCGTCGACGTCTTTTTGCGTCATCGTCGCGTACGGCTGGAAGGCAGGCAGGGCGGCGGCGAGTTTCTGCTGCGAGGTCATGAGGTCGGGCATGCGCTTGCACAGTTGCCTGGCTGCAGCCTCGATCTTGTCGGTCTGCGGCTTGATGTCGGCTTCGATCTGCTGGTCGCTCTTGCCGCTGAGCTTGCCGAAGATTGCTTCCCTCGCCATGCCAAGCCCCATGTTGGCGCTACTCGCGCCGATGTCCATGCCGGCGCTTGCGATGCCGATGATCTGTTGGCGGTAGTCCACCAGCAAGGCGTGCTGTTCGGGCGTGGCATCCACCGGATGGCCCGCGATCACCAGCTGGCCTTCCGGAGTGATGACGGCTTTCGCGCGAGTGCCGCTGTCATGCGAGGAGTGGCCGCCGACATGGATCTGGGTGACGTCGATGTCCTTGGTGAGCAGTTCCTGCTTGGCCTGGTCGATGCCCTTCTGGATTTCCGCGCCGATGAGCGACGGCGAGGTCTGCTTCTGCGCCTCCTTCATGGCCTGCGCCACATCGCTGTTGCTGCCGTGGTCGGACGAGCTGCAGGCCGCCAGTGGCAACAGCAGGGTCAAGGCCAGGAAGCGGCTGGCGACTGCGTTGGTTCCCATGATGTATCTCCCCCGAGCAAATGCAGTTGGATGTCAGCTGTCGTCGCGAACCCGGCGATACCAGATGGCGCCGGCGATCAATGCCGCACCGGCCAGCACACCGAGCCACAGATTGGGCGAGGCGAGCAGGGTGTAGGTGTGCATCGGCGACAGCACGCTCAGCGGGTTGTGGGCATCGCCCAGATCGGCAGTGGCTTCCAGGGCGCTGTCGCTGTAGACGATGTTGGAGCCCGGGAACACGCTGAGCAGGGCGCGTTGCACGATGTTCTTCCAGAACCACACGGTGGGCAGGTTGAACAGGCCCATGATGCCGAACCAGCTCACCAGCAGACCCAGCACCGCCGGTACCGCCACTGCCCACAGGAAGGGCTTAGTGCGTGCCCAGGCCGAGCAGAACATCAGCCAGCCGACGGAAGGAACGGCCCACAGTGCATACAGCGGAATGCTGGTGACCAGCGTGGCCACGGCGCGGAACGGATGGGCCAGGCCCAGCAGCTCCCATGCGTTCACATGATGCAAGGACAGCACCAGGGCGAAGATCACCAGCTGTATCAGTCCGCTGACGACGGCGATCACCACGGCGATGACAGGCGCCAGGATCGTGGCGCTGACCACCTTCGACAGCACGGTGTTGGTATTGGAAATCGGCAGGGACTTCCAGAACAGGATGCTGCGGTCGCGTCGGTCGTCGTAAAGCGAGCCGAGACAGTAGAACAGCACCACGATGCCCATCACGATGCCGATCAGCCCCATGGAGGACATCATGACGATGTCGAGGCCCGCACCGATCTGCGCCAGGTCGCCCTCGTTGGCCTTGGCCACCATCATCTGCCAGTTGCTGCCGCCGATCTCGATGCCATGCCGTGCGCCGAGTACTTCGGCGGTGATGATGGCCATGATGTTGAGCACGAGAAAGACCGCGCCCGTGATCACCGGGGCCCATAGGAAGCCGCCGCGGTGTTCCCAGAATTCGCGTTTCACGAGCCAGTAGAAGGTTTTCATGCGTAGGTTCCCTTCATGGTGGCAACAAACAGGTCACTGACGGTGGGGCGGCGTACCTCGCCCATGCTTTCCAGCGTGGCGCGGTCGGCGCCGTCGAACAGGAAGATGCTTTTGCCGAACACCTGCCGCTCATCCAGCGGCTTCATGCTGCGTGCGGTGGCGGCCTTGTCGGCGCTCACCATTACCTCGGCGAAGCGCTCGCCCACCGCGTCCATGTCGGCATCCAGCACGATCTTGCCGTCGCGGATGAACATCAGGTCGGTAAGGATGTGTTCTATCTCTTCCACCTGGTGCGTGGTGACGATGATCGTCTTGTTCTCGTCGAAGTAATCCTCCAGCAGGCTCTGGTAGAACTGCTTGCGATAGAGGATGTCCAGGCCGAGTGTCGGCTCGTCCAGCACCAGCAGGCGGGCGTCGATGGCCATCACCAGGGCCAGGTGCAATTGCACGATCATGCCCTTGGACATCTGCTTCACGCGCATGTCCGGTGTCAGCTTGGTGCGGGCGAGGAAAGCCTGGCACTTGGCGCGGTTGAAGCGCGGGTGCACGTTGGCCACGAAATCGACGGCCTCGCGTACCCGGATCCAGCGTGGCAGCACCGCCACGTCGGCGATGAAGCAGACCTGTTCCATCAGCTGGTCGCGCTGCGTGCGAGGGTCCAGGCCCAGCACGTTCAGCTCGCCCTGGAAATCGGTGAGGCCCAGGATGGCCTTCAGTGCGGTGGTCTTGCCGGCGCCGTTGGGCCCGATCAGGCCCACGATGCGGCCGGACTCGATGCGGAAGTTCACATGATCCAGCGCGACGGTGTTCTTGTAGCGCTTGTTCAATCCGCTGGCAGTCACGACCGCGTTCATGGCTGGTTCTCCCCGTTGGCCGACGCATTGTCGGCGGTTTCGCGCACCAGGGTTTTAAGATCCAGCCCAAGGCGTTGCAGCCGGGCGTAAAGCGCTGGCCATTCTTCGCGAAGGAAGCGCTCGCGTTCTGACTTGAGCAACGCCTCCCTGGCTCCATCGATCACGAACATGCCCAATCCCCTCCTTTTTTCCACCAGTTGATCGTCGACCAGTTCCTGGTACGCCTTGGAGACGGTCAGCGGATTGATCTGAAAATCCGCGGCCACCTGGCGCACTGACGGCAGCGGGTCGCCCTCGTTCAAGGCGCCGTCCAGAATCATCGCAACCACGCGTTCGCGGAGCTGGCGATAAATCGGGACGCTGTCGTTCCAGGTGATGGTCATACGGTTATTCCTTGCTGCTGCTGATGCGACCGAACTGCGTGCCAAACGAATAGTAGGGCATGGCCAACTGAGCCCCGAGCGCGCCGCGGGCGGCGATGGCTTCCGGACGGAGCAGCGGGGAAGCCGTCAGGGCGGCCACGCCGGCGTCGGACAGAACGGCTGCGCGCATGTCTTCAGCCGTCGGGTGGACATTCACCGGAGCCAGGTCGATGACCTTGACGCCGTTGATCTCGGAAACCGGGAGACTGTGAACGTTGGAGTTGATGGCGGCCAGGCCTACCGTGGTGAACAGGGCAGCGGCGGTCAGTGCTAGCAGGTTATTCGCTTTCATGGCGGGTCTCCTTTAGTGACCTCGTGGACCGGTGTTGTAGTGAACTATAACACCATATCCAGAGGCGTCAATAGCCGGGATGAAAATTCGCAATATGACTGATGGCCTATAAAGCTGAACGAGTGTCAGGGCCGGCCCGGGCCCTTCCCGTGTCGCATAGCCTCGGCTTTAAGGCACGCGCATGGCAGAAGCGGTCATCAGCTATCCCGGATGACAGGCATCACCTCACGTGCTGCGGGTGTCGACCGTGCTTCAATGTCCTCGTTGCCTAGAAGGAAGCGGTCCATGGATGTCGGCCTGACAGGGCGTGTCGTAGTGATCACCGGTGCAAGCAAGGGCATCGGCCTGGCCTGCGCGGCCGCGTTCGCGCGCGAGGGGGCCAAGGTGGTGGGCGTCTCGCGGGGCATCGTTCACCTGCATGCGGCGCAGCACGAACTGCAGGGCGAGGGCCTGCATATCGACGTCGCCGCGGCCGACCTCAGCGACAGCGTCGAAGCGCAGATGGTGGCCGAGTACATCGAGAATGAATTCGGCCCGATCGATGCACTGGTCAATTGCGCCGGCGCCGCAAAACGCACGCCCGTCGCCGACCTTCATGCGGATGCCATGCATGCGGCGATGCAGGCGAAGTACTTCACCTACATGCACATCATCGACCCGGTGATCCGGCGCATGGCAGCGCGTGGCCGCGGCAGCATCGTCAACGTGATCGGGCAGGGCGGACGCCAGGCCAGTCCGCTGCATATCGGCGGTGGCGCCGCCAATGCGGCGTTGATGCTGGCCACGGTGGGCTATGCCTCCGCCTATGCGGCCAAAGGCGTGCGCGTGAATGCGATCAACCCCGGCATCACGCGCACCGGGCGCGTGCAGGAAGGCCTTGGCGCGGCATCCCGTGCCACGGGGCGGCCTGCCGACGAACTGCTTGCGGAACAGTTGGCGGAGATCCCCATGGGGCGCATGGCGGAACCGGAAGAGATCGCTCATGTGGCCGTATTCCTGGCCTCGCCGCTGGCCAGTTATGTCACCGGCGCGGTGATCCCCATGGATGGTGGCAAGACCAGCGTGATCTGACGCCACGGCTCGCCCGCCGCCGTCGTCCGGTTTCCTGGTGGCCGGCGAAAAATTCGGAATAGTCCCAAAGATCAGCGCGTCCGATTCGCGCAACATGGCCGTACTTCACCGATTTCCACGGCGTCGGTTCATCACACGCGATAGGTTTCTCTCCCTGCCAGCCATGGCCATGAAGGGCAGGTGGCCTGCGCTCCAAATGGCTGGCCGGAGGCCGCCGTCATCACCGCGGAGGTGGCCCCTGTCTCTTCGCATCGAATGCAGCGACAACGCACGACACCGGATGCTGAGCGACTACGCGTTGGTCGCGGTCGGCCATAGCGTGGTCCCTGAGGCTGGCCAGGTCATCTGCTGTTGTGGTGCGGCGTTGCCTCCGGGTCATCCGTTCCACCGCTTTCGCGCGATTCCGCACGCGCCCGGGGGCGTCGTGGACGCCTGTTTCACTGGTATCGATTGCCTGCAGGGGCTGATGGCGCTTGCCGGCGCGACCATCGTGCCTGCTCCATTCTGCGATCCCCTGAACCTGCTGGCCGTCGACAAGCACCGTCTGCTGGGCAACCACGACGAAGCGCCGCTGGGGCGCCTGTCGCCACTCAATCGCGAGGCGAATCACGTGCTCACCCTGCTCATGAAATGGATGACGCCACGCACCGGATCGGACATCGAGACACTGGCCGTTCGCCTTCATCAGAAACCCGCTGACGATCTGGATGCGTGGGACCTTCGCACACTCAACACCTTGGTGAACCGCGTTGCGTCCAGCGTGGGTGGCGACATGCAAGGTCTTGTGCAGGCGCTGGTGCGCCGGCACGGCTTGGGAGATCTTCCACCGGTGATGCATTTTCCGTACATCCGGCGCGGCTTGGCCGTCGTGGGTGCGTCCAGTTACGTGTGAGGGCCATGGCCGCCCCGTGCACCCGCCATCCGCTTTCCGGTCGACGGCAACGCCTACCTGCGCTCGCCCTTGTCCAGGCACCACCGTTGGAAGCACTTGTCGATTTCGTGGCGAAGGCGAGCACGGGGCCTGTGGCCGATTCGCATGCGTGCGTGCACCCGTTATGCCGGCGTCGCCTCTGTCGCGACAATAGCAAAGTGCTGCACTTGCGGTTCGAACTCGAGCAGGAAAAGTTCATCCTCCGGGTAGTACTTGGCCCGGAGCAGGTTCGCTCCGGCAAACCGGCGCACGGCGTCCTCGGAAACCCAATGCGTCACCGTCAGGAAATGGCTGGTATCGCCTTCATCGCGACGAAGTATCTCCACACGAAGATCGCCCTCGATGGCGCGATAGTCCGGTATCGCGCGCTGTTCAAGGAAGAGGGCATACGCGTCGGCTTTGCGTTTTGCCGTTCGTCCATGCCAGATACGACAGATCATGATCGTCTTCCAGGCGTCGGGTGGCTGATGCGCCCCTGCAGTGCGCGCCATGCGAGGCGTGCGCCCATGGTGTCTACTCGTCGTCGAAACCGGGATGTCCCGGCGCCTTGTTGAGAAGTTCCGTCCGGCGATCGGTTGCGAGAAGCACATAGCGTTCGTATTGGCGAAGGACGTCGGCAATGATTTCGTCGGCTAGCAGGTAGCTGATGACATAGCCTTCGCGACCATCGGCGAAGAAGGTCGTTACCTCATAGGCATCGGGATGTTCGCTTGCGTTGGCGGCACCTCGCGGCATGAAGGCGGGCGCGGCCTTCTTGACCACGCGTGCACCATAGACGAAATCACGCTGGCCCATGGCAGGCAAGGAAAGTTGCGCCACATCGAGGCTGCGCTGCATCTTCGCCTGGACGTTGCCTTGCCTGATTTCGGCGGCGACCTGTTCAAGCGCTGGCGTCACCGTGTGCTCGATGAACTGGCGCGCATCGGCCTCGGTGTGCTGTTTGAGGATGCGCGACAGCCGCAGGCGCCAGTGCTGCCCGGTCCAGAAACTGGTGGCGGGCGCCATGGTTTGCGAGGAATGCACCCGGTCCGCCTTCAGTCCACGCCATAGTCCATAGCAAAGCGCCAGCATGATGCAAGTGACTGGCAGCGCCGTGATCAGCGTTACCGCCTGGAGCGCCTTCAGTCCGCCCGCCACGATCAGCAACGCTGCCGTGACGCCGAGCAGCGCTGCCCAGAACAAGCGTTGCCAAACCGGCGAATTCGCCGCGCCTCGCGTGGCGATGGTGTCGATGACGTAGGCACCTGAATCGGCCGACGTCACGAAGAACACCGCGATCAGCAGGATGGCGACGATGGACAGAAGTTTGGTCAGCGGCAGGTAGTCGAAGAACCGGAACAGCAGGGCGTCGACATTGCCCGCGGTCTGCGCGAGTGCGCCCGTTGCATCGTGCGTATCCAGCCAGATAGCGCTGTTGCCGAACACGGTCATCCAGATCAGATTGAACGTCGTGGGCACCAGCAGCACGCCAACCACGAATTGCCGGATCGTGCGGCCACGCGAGATGCGTGCGATGAACATGCCCACGAAAGGCGACCAGGAAACCCACCACGCCCAGTACAGGATGGTCCAGCTGGCAAACCAGCCTTCCTCTCGTGGTGGCTGGTAGGCATACGTATGAAATGACAGGTCGATCAGGCTCGAAAGATAGTTGCCGATATTGTCGCCCAGCGCCCGCAGCAGGAACGAGGTCGGACCGGCGCAGGCCACGAACAGAAGCAGCAGGATGGCGAGCAACAGGTTGAGTTCGGACAGGATGCGCACGCCCTTGTCCAGCCCCGAGGCAGCGGATAGGCCTGCAAGCACCATGACGACTGCGATGAGGCCGATGCGGAACGTATCGCTGTCGGTTTCCCAGCCGCCCACGATATGCAGGCCCGCGCTCAGCTGCATCACCCCGAAGCCCAGCGTGGTGGCAATGCCGGCGACGGTACCGATCAGCGCAAACGCATCGACGGTATGTCCCATCCAGCCGTTTATACGTCCGCGCAAGACTGGATAAAGGCCCGAGCGGAACGTAAGCGGCAGGTTGTAGCGAAAGCCGAAATACGCCAGCACCAGGCCCATCACGGCATAGACGGCCCATGCGCTGAAGCCCCAATGGAAAAAGGTCATCAGCATGGCTTCCCGCGCGGCGTCCGGCGTGCCGGCGGCTGCATTGGGCGGGCGCAGGAAATGCTGGATGGGTTCGCCCACACCGAAGTACATCAGGCCAATACCCATGCCCGCCGCAAACAGCATGGCCGTCCACGAGACGAAGCTGAATTCCGGTTGCGCATCATCGGGCCCGAGCTTGATCTTGCCGAAGCTGCTGGTCGCCACGATGATCAGGAACGCAAGAAACGCGGCGACGGAGAGCACATAGAACCAATCGAAGTGCGCGATGACCCATCCCTGCATCGCGGCGAAACCCTCACCGGCTTTCGCTGGCCAGCATGCACAAACCACAAGCAGGCCACCCACGACCACGAGCGAAGGAATCACGACCTGGGACTTGAGCGTCGTGCGGAAGGATCTTGGACCGGTCTGCATGGTGAGGTTCCAGATGCATCGAAGGGCTGACGCTCGAAGCATTTCGCGCGCGTTCGTCCTGGCTGCTCCCCTTGGTATTCCAGAAAGACCACATGGCGCCTCGGCAAGCTTGGGCGCAGGTAGGGGCGGAAACAACGGTGCAACTACTGTTTGCGGCTGCGTAGAATTTCTTAGCCCGGACCTGCACAAGCCATCCCGGCAGGCCGCGACTTCCCCAGCGCCACATGCCCCCTCGACGCGTGCCTGGGGCATCCTGATTTCCATGCCATGTCGAGCCAGACATTCGCCCAATGGCCTTCAGGCAATCCCTCGGGCCACCACGGGCAAAGAAAAAGGCCGGAGCCCCCATTGGGACTCCGGCCTCTTGAAACGTCCGAGGACGTCGAGTTGGTGGAGGTGGCGGGAGTCGAACCCGCGTCCGAAGGCGTTTGACGCCCAGTACTACATGCTTAGCTCGCCGTTAGATCTCGTCCCGCGACAGCACAGCGTGCAAAGCGCATCGAAGGACCAGCCTGCTTGATTTGACCCTTGCCGACAGGCGGCAGCTTCGGGCGATCTCGTGATAATGACCCTACATCCACGAGCACGAGCACAAGTGGGTTCGGGGCTAGGCCTTAAGCGGCCAGAGCGTAGTTGTCGTCGTTGGCAACTATGAGTTTTGCCGCTGGATTAACGAGGAAAGCTGCCCCCTCGGCATGCACCAAGCCATCTCACTACCCCCGTCGAAGCCATGACACCCCCGGGGAAAGATGGTCAGTCAGTATATGGAGGCAGTCGGGCTTTCATCAAGCCTGTTGGTCAAGGCTATTGTGTGCCGCCGACCACCACCGGAAGGGAAGGGCCATGCTGCGGATTCGTCAGGCTGGGCTGTCCGATGCAGGTGTGCTGACTCAGTTGCGCTGTGCGTTCCTGGAAGAGGAACTCCATCAGGAACTGCCAGACGGTTTTGCCGACCAGTTGCGTGGCTGGATCGAGGAGGCGATGCCCGAGGGCCGCCTGCTGTCATGGTTGGCCGAACTCGACGGGCGCGTGGTCGGCTGCGTCGCGGTCCATCCCTATAGCCACCTGCCTTCGGCCTATTTTCGCCGCGGCGTGGGCTGGTACGTGCTCAACATGTACGTGAGGCCAGGCCACCGCAGACAGGGTTTGGCGAACGCATTGCTGGCCGCCGTTGGCGCGGCGGCGCGGGACCGGGAAATTGATTCGCTCAACCTGCATTCCACGGCGGAAGCGCATTGCATCTACGAACGCTTCGGTTTCGGCACCTCGGTGGACGCCATGAACATGACGCTGCACGAGGGCGTGGCGGGCCTGTCCGAAGGCGAGCCCGGCATCCGCTGGGGAAAATCAGGCTGAGCGATTGTGGGCGCGCATGGTGCGCTGCTTCTCGCGCTGCCAGTCGCGTTCTTTTTCGGTGTCGCGTTTGTCGTGCGCCTGCTTGCCCTTGGCCAGGCCGATTTCCACCTTCACCTTGTTGGCCTTCCAGTAGATAGCCATGGGAATGAGGGTGTAGCCCTTGCGTTCCACTGCGCCGATCAGCGTGTCGATTTCCTCGCGATGCAGCAGCAGCTTGCGTGTGCGGCGATCGTTGGCGATCACGTGCGTGGAGGCGCTGATCAGCGGCGGGATGGACGTGCCTACCAACTGGATTTCATTGGCGATCACCATGGCGTAGCTGTCGCCGAAGTTGATGCGGCCGGCACGCAGTGACTTCACTTCCCAGCCCTGCAGCTCGATGCCGGCCTCGAAGCGCTGGTCGATGTGGTACTCGTGGCGGGCGCGCTTGTTGAGCGCAATGGTGCCGCCTTGTTTGTCTTTGTCCTTGGGCTTGGCCATGTCCGTTAAACTTCGGGCGGTTGCCCTGACTTTTGATCCGGCCACGCGGGCATGGATCTGTGATTCCGATAAGAGGCTGAAGTGATCGAGATCCGCCGCAGCGCCTTGGTGCGATATTCCCCGGCCCAGATGTTTGACCTGGTCAATGAGGTCGAAGCATACCCAAAGCGTTTCTCCTGGTGTGCCAGCGCCGAGATCCTCGAGCGTGGGGAAGATGTGCTGGTGGCAAGGCTGGATCTCAAGTACGCGGGATTCCACCAGAGCTTCACCACCCGCAATACCACGGTCCGGCCGCAACGCCTGCACATGAGCCTGGTCGATGGTCCCTTCCGTAGCCTTGACGGGCTATGGGAGTTCATTGCGCTGGGCGACGCCGGTTGCAAGGTGTCCTTTGCACTCGACTTCGATTACGCAGGCAGGCTCGGCGGCACTGCGCTCAAGCTGGGTTTCCAGGGTCTGGCGGGACGCATGGTCGATGATTTCTGCCGCGAGGCGGAACGCACCTATGGCTGAGTCCATCACCGTCGAGGTGGTTTATGCCGGGCCCACGCAGCAGATCGTGCATCGGGTGACCTTGCCAGCGGGCAGCACGGTGATACAGGCGATCGAGGCATCAAACATCATCGCGGAGTTGCCGGACCTGATCATCGATCCTGCGCGCCTGGGCATCTTTTCGCGCAAGGCGTCGCCGGAGCAATTGCTGGAAGAGGGCGACCGAGTGGAAATCTACCGGCCGCTCACGCTCGACCCGAAGGAAGCACGCCGGCGTCGCGCCCACGAGGGCTGACGCAGGCGCGGCGCATCAGTGACCGTTGTCGCCGCCGTTATTGCCACCGCTGTTGCCGCCGTCCTTGCCGGACGTATCGTCGGTGCTCTTGTCACCCTTGGTTTCGTCGACCGGGTAGCTGGCGTGGTACTTCTTGGTGTCGTTGACCAGCTTCTGCGCGTCCTCGGCGAAGAAGTCGCCCTCGGTGCGCACCAGCACGTCATTGTTGAATGTCAGCGTGAGCGTGCGGATCTTGATGTCGCCGCCGCGGTGCTGCTGGGTGGAAACGTAATCCCACTGGTTCTGGTTGAACGGCGAGTTCACCGACGGCGAACCCATCAGCACCAGAACCTGGCGCTTGGTCATGCCCGGCTGCAACTGATCCACGGTCTTCTTGTCGAGCAGGTTGCCCTGCTGCACGTCGGGGGTGTAGATGAGACGGCAGCTAGCCAGCGACAGGGCCAGCAGGCCAAAACCCAGCGTGCGAATCAGCTTGTGCATGCGTGTTGCGTCCGGATCGTAAAGGTGTCGGATGATACACTAACGGCCCCGTGGCGCCGTGTGCGTGGAGCTTGCTATGGAACAGGAAACCAAAGAACTGCGCAAAGCCGGGCTGAAAGTCACTCACCCGCGCATGCGCATCCTGCAGATCTTCGAGGAGGAGGAGGCACACCACCTCACCGCCGAAGATGTCTACAAGAAGCTGCTCGCCCACCAGGAAGACATCGGCTTGGCGACGGTCTACCGGGTGCTGACCCAGTTCGAGGCCGCCGGCATCGTCGTCAAGCACAATTTCGAGGGTGGCCAGGCCGTCTACGAGCTGGACCGCGGCAAGCATCATGACCACATGATCGATGTGGACAGTGGAAAGGTCATCGAGTTCATCAGCGAGGAGATCGAGCGTCTCCAGCATGAAATCGCGGCCCGGCATGGTTACGTCATCGAGGACCACAGTCTGGTGCTGTACGTCCGCCCGAAGCATCGCCACAAGTAGTCGAACCGGGCTGGGCTCGCAGGAGGCCGATCGCGGCGACGCGGTCGGCTTTTTTGTGGGGCCGGGCCAGCATTTGCCCATAAAAAAAGCCGCGGGAGGACTCCTGTCCGCCCTGCGGCTTGATCCGTCATCGGATGGCTCCAAGGAAGGCGAGTTGCTCGCGCAGCCTGGGTTGTGCCACCGAATCCGGCGGAACGGCATCCTGCCGCTCTTCTTGCCCACCGTCCCCACGGTTGGCAAGGCTCACCATCTTGCGATGGTGGCTCCCCCACATCGATGGAACGAGACTAACGAAGCCTTCACACGTCCGGTATTGGAAAATTTCCTATGTAACCGTCCTAAGTGCGAGCCACGTCACCGGTTTGCGTGCTGCTGCGCAACAAAATGCGCAGGTGAACGCCCTGGGATTCAGGCCTGACGCGGAAAAGGCCGCCCAACGCCGTGACGCGATCGCGCATGCCCTGCATGCCACGGCCGCCGCGGGGCATCCGTGCCGGCAGGCCGATGCCGTTGTCGCGGATGTCCAGCAGGGCCAGCGCCACGCCTTGCCGCTCGCCGATGCGCAGCCTGAGCTGGAAAACGTCGGCGTGGGCGTGCTTGACGGCATTGGTGGCGCTCTCCTGCACCAGGCGATAGATCACCGTGCGGGTGTCGTCGTCCAGCAGGCGCGGGTCGCCGCGCAGTTCCGTGCGGTAGACCACGCCGGCGGCGCTGAGCAGGTCGCGGATCGGCCCCTCGTCCAGCGCACGCAGCAAACCGAACTCGTCGAGCACGGCGGGGCGCAGGTCGTCCAGCATGCGGTGCAGGGCGCGCCTCATGTGGCCCAGGATCGCGTTGATCGATACCCCGATGTCATCCATGCCGCCTTGCGCGAGGCGGGATTGGGCGAGCTTGAGGTGAGTCTGGATGGCGGTAAGGTTCTGGCCGAGCTCGTCGTGCAGTTCCGCTGCCATGTGGCGCCGCTGGTTTTCCTCGGTCTGCAGGTTGCCGCGCGCGGCGTCGCGCAACTGGCGGGCCAGATGGTCCAGGCGCCGGTTGACGGCGGCCAGGTACACGTTCTGTTCGGCCACGCGCTCGCTGCTGCGGCGCAGGGCGTCGGTGGCCGAGCCCAGCATCAGCGCGCCCGTGCCCGCCACCGCCAGGAACAGCTCGCCCGCGGCGCCGGGAATGCCGTGGCCGGAGACATGGTCCACCAGGGTCATGCCCAGGCTGGAGATCAACATCGACAGGCTGGCGCCGCGCCAGCCATGCCGGAAGGCGAAGAACAGCACCGGCGCCAGCGACAGCACGCGAGCGAACTGCGGCTGCGGCGCGGCGTGGGAGGAAAGCACCATCAAAATCGCCAGCGAAGGCAGCAGCACCAGCAGGCCGTCCATCATCAGCCGGCCTAGCGCCCGTTTGGTCAGCCGGGCACGCAACAGCATGATCAACAGGGGCACCACCAGCAGCACGCCTACATAGTTGCCCAGCAGATCCTGGCCCAGCGCCTGCACCATCAGGTCGGAGGACGGGCTGTTGTGCACCAGTGCCAGCAGCACGGCATCGGTGGCGGTGGTGGCGGCTACGGTGAAGGCGGCCGACAGCAACAGGCGGGCGACGTCTTCCGGATCGCGCAGGCTGGGATGCAGGTTGGCGCGGCGCATCAACCAGAGGCAGACCGTCACCACGATGGGTTCGGGCAGTTCGCCGAAGAAAAAGCCGATCCAGCCCATCGGCAGCCCGTGCACCAGGGCGATCAGGCCAGTGGCAGCGAACTCAGCGCCCAGCAGCCAGGGCCACATCCGCAGCGGCGCGAGCAGCAGCGCGCCGAAGCGCAGCCCATAAGGCAGCATCCAGTACGGCTGCTCGGTGGGCCACAGCAACAGCCAGAGCAGGAAGTAGCCAATGCTCAGCAGCAGGCTGGTACCAGGAAGCACGGAAGATTTCGATCGCATGCGGTCGATGTTACCTGTCAGTGTCGGGGGGTATAGGCGGCCATCCTTCCGGCTGCTATACATGCCATCCATGTACAGCATTGTCCTGGTCGATGACCACGCCATCGTACGCGAGGGGTTCAAGCGGCTGATCGAACTGGAGCCGGATCTGGAGGTGGTTGCGGAGTGCCGCAGCGCCGACGATGCGGTGGAAGCGGTTGGACAGCGCCGACCCGACCTCGTGGCCCTCGATCTCTCGCTGCCCGACGGCAGCGGGCTGCCGCTCATCGAGCATTTGCGCAGCGTCGCGCCCGACACGCGCATCGTGGTGCTGAGCATGCACGACGGCGAACCCTACGTTTCCGAAGCGTTGCGCCGCGGCGCCAGCGGTTACGTGACCAAGGGCGTGGCACCGGAGGAACTGGTGGCCGGCCTGCGCGCGGTGATGTTGGGCGACTGCTTCCTCAGTTCAGACCTGCGCAAGCGCCGCGCCGAGCGTCCCAACGAATCGCGTGACCCGATCCATCGCCTGACCGCCCGCGAACGCGAGGTGTTCCTGTTGCTGGCGGCAGGACGTGCGCCCAAGCAGGTGGCGGGTGAACTCGGCATCGGGCAAAAGACGGTCTACATCCACCGAGCGAGCCTGATGGGCAAGTTGGGCGCGGGTTCGGAATTGGATCTGTACCGCATGGCGACCGAGCGTGGGCTGTTGCCGCGGAAGAACTGATCGCTGCGGGTGTCGACGAATCACAGCTATTTCTCTGGGCTCGTGCGCTGGCGACGTTCAATTTCCCCCATCTCATCGTCATTCCGGCCTTCGGCGGAATGACGATGAGGACGTTCGACGGAATGAGGCTAGGAAGCGTTTCAGACTAAGCGAGGCGCCGCCTCAGACCTGCGCCCGCTCCAGCATCTGCTTCGCATGCGCCTTGGTTTCGCGCGTGATCTCCACGCCGCCGAGCATGCGCGCCAGCTCATCCCGACGCCCATTGGCATCCAGCTTCTCGATGCGCGTGCGCGTAGATTCGCCATCACTGGCCTTGCTTACCCGCAGATGCGCGTGGCCTTGCGCAGCCACCTGCGGCAGATGCGTAACGCACAGAACTTGGCGTTCGCCGCCGAGCGCGCGCAGCTTCTGACCCACGACCTCCGCCACGGCGCCGCCGATGCCGGTATCGACTTCGTCGAACACCATCGTGCCGATGGTGTCCTTGCCCAGCGTGGCGACCTCGATGGCCAGGCTGATGCGCGCGAGTTCACCGCCCGAGGCCACCTTGCGCAGTGCGCGCGGTGGCTGGCCGGGATTGGCGCTTACCAGCAATTCGCAACGTTCTCGACCCTGCGCGTCGGGATCGCCTTCGCCGGTCGCTTCCAGTTCGATCGAGAGCCGTCCGCCGCTCATGCCAAGCTCGGCCATCAATACGCTCACTTCCTCGCCCAGCCGCGTGGCCGCGTCCTGGCGTGACTGGCTGAGTTCAGCGGCGTGTTGCTCGTAGCGCTGCTGCAGCTGCTGGCGCTGGCGGGCGAGCTTGTCCAGCGCATCGCCGGCGCCTTCCAGCTCGGCCAGTTCGTCGCGCACGGTAGAGGCTTTGTCATGCAATTCCGCCGTCGCTACGCGGTGTCGGCGCGAAAGCTCGTGCAGCCGGGTCAAATGCGTGTCGACATCAGAGAAGCGATCGGGGTCGAGTTCCACGTCGAGCGCGTAGCGACCCAGGCCATCCGCTGCTTCGCTGAGCTGGATCGAGGCGTTGTCGAGCAGCTCCAGCATCGGGGCGAGCTTGTCGTCCAGCGCGGCCAGCTTGGTCATCTCCAACTGAGCGCGGCCAAGCGCACGTCGCAAGGCGAATTCACTGTCGCCATCGAGCAGTTCAACCACGCCGCCGGCACCTTCGGCTAGCCGGCCAGCATTGGCCAGGCGCTTGTGGCTGGCCTCCAGTTCGGTCAGTTCGGCGGCGGGCAGGGCCCACTTCTCCAGTTCGTCCAGTTCGTGGCGCAGCAGTTCGATGCGCTGTTCGCGGTCATCGCCGCCGCTGAGCTTGCGGATGCGCTGGCCCAGCTCGCGCCATTGCGTGGCCAGTTCGCGTACCTGTGCCACCAGCGTTTCATTGCCGGCGTAGGCGTCGAGCAGTTCCAGCTGATGGGCGCGCGACAGCAGCGCCTGGTGCTCATGCTGGCCGTGGATTTCGACCAGTAGCGTGGCCAGTTCGCCAAGCTGGCTGGCATTGGCGGGACGGCCGTTGATCCAGGCGCGCGAGCTGCCCTCGGCGCGGATTACGCGGCGCAGCTGGCAGCTGTCCTCCTCGTCCAGCTCCTCGCGGCGCAACCATGCGCGCGCTTCGGGAAGGTCGGAGAGGTCGAATTCGGCGGTGAGTTCGGCCCGATCGCTGCCGGCACGCACCATGCCGCTGTCGGCGCGGGCGCCGGCCAGCAGCATCAGCGCGTCCACCAGCAGGGACTTGCCCGCGCCGGTTTCGCCGCTGACCACGGTAAGTCCCGGGCCGAAGGCGATCTCGGCTTCTTCGACGACGGCAAAATGACGAACGTAGAGCGAGGTGAGCATGGGCGAGGGCGTGGTGAAGTCGGGGGATTGTAAGCGGCAGGGGATGGGGGACGGGTAGTGGGAGCGCACGCATTGGTGTCGAAACGCGTGTCGACATTCGATTTTGGCGCCCCCGCAACCCGACCCCCATCCCCGTTTCTTGCAAACTTTCCCGCAAGACCTTATTTCTTTGCTGTCTCACGGATTGCTACAGCATGCCCGCCGCCAACCTCGATGCCCGCGCACGCCGCCTGTTGCGCACGCTGATCGCCCAGTACCTCGCCGATGGCGAGCCCGTGGGTTCGCGCACGCTGTCGCGCTCCTCGGGGCTGGATGTCAGTCCGGCCACCATCCGCAACATCATGGCCGACCTGGAAGAGGCTGGGCTGGTTGCCTCGCCGCATACCTCGGCGGGTCGCGTGCCCACGCCACGCGGGCTGCGCCTGTTCGTGGACAGCCTGATCGAGCTGCAACCGTTGCGGATCGACGAGATGGCCCGTCTGCGCCGCGAGCTGCCGCCCGGATCGACCACCACCCGCGACCTGCTGGGCAATGTCTCCACCCTGCTGTCGGCGATGACCCGCTTTGCCGGCGTGGTCACGGTGCCGCGCCAGGCTGACTTCCCGCTGCGGCACATCGACTTCGTGCCACTGCCCGACGCCCGCGTGCTGGTGATCCTGGTGTTCTCCGACAACCAGGTGCAAAACCGCATCGTGCAACTGGCCAAGCCGCTGGACGGGCGCGAGCTGGAGCAGGCCGCCAACTACTTGAACAGCCAGTTTGCGGGCCTGCGCCTGGACGACATCCGCGCCCACCTGCTGCGCGAACTGCGGGAGACCAGCGGCGAGCTCAACCGCCTGATGTCCAGCGCGGTCGAACTGGCGGCGGCCTCGTTCGCGCCCCAGGGCGAGAGCGACGATGTGCTGGTCAGTGGCCAGACCAACCTGATGGGATATTCGGAGCTGGCCAACCTGGAGCGCCTGCGGGAGCTGTTCGAGGCGTTCCAGAAGAAAAACGAGCTGCTGCAGCTGATGGAGGTCTGTGCCAAGGCCCCTGGCGTGCGGCTGTTCATTGGCGAGGAATCGGGGTTTGCGGCGCTGGACGGCTGCAGCGTGGTGACCGCCAGCTATGGCGCCCAGGGCCGCGTATTGGGCGCGGTTGGGGTCATCGGGCCGACCCGCATGGCCTATGAACGGGTGATCCCGGTGGTTCAGGCCACGGCCGGATTACTCAGCGACGCCTTGAATCGCGTCGCGACGACCCTATAACCCGCCCGGGAGGCGGGGTTTTACCCGCAGGTAATTGACGGCTGGCGCCTGGGGCACCGGCCACGGATAAGGCTTGGAGTCATTCATGCAGAACAACGATCCAACGGCGTCGAACGACGCACAGGGCAGCGGCGGGCAGGGCGAAGCCCTCAACGCCGAACTGGAGGCGCTGAAGGCGCGCATCGCGGAGCTGGAAGCCGGCAATGTGGAGCTGCGCGACACCGTGCTGCGCGAGAAGGCCGAGATCGAGAACCAGCGCCGCCGCCTGCATCGCGACGTGGAGCAGGCTCGCCGCTTTGCCAACGAGAAGCTGTTGAACGAGCTGCTGCCGGTCTACGACGGCCTGGAGCGCGGCCTGCAGGTGGAAAGCAGCGACGTTGCGAGCATGCGCGAAGGCATCTCCCTGACGCTCAAGTCGCTGCTGAAGGTTGCCGAGAACAACGGCCTGGTGCAGGTCGATCCCGTCGGCCTGCCGCTCGATCCCGAGAGGCACCACGCGGTAAGCATGGTGGAAGCACCGGGCGCCGCGCCCAATACGGTGGTCAGCGTGCTGCAGAAAGGCTATGTGCTCAACGATCGGCTGTTGCGTCCGGCCCTGGTGGCGGTCGCGAAGGAATGACACCACTGTCGGCGGTTTGGACGCCTGAACAGCGTCTCCGTCCGGCATCGGTGGCAAAAGCATCGGAGTGCTCGCCGGCATTGAGTTGAGAGGCCGCGAGCCCCATCTGACATACCAGTTGCGGCCGAGGGGTCGCTTAAGAATTTAGGGAGTAGACAACATGGGTAAAATCATCGGTATCGACCTGGGCACGACCAACTCGTGCGTTGCCGTGATGGACGGCACCACCGCCAAGGTCATCGAGAATTCGGAAGGCGATCGCACCACGCCGTCGATCGTCGCTTTCACCAAGGACAACGAAGTCCTCGTGGGCGCGCCGGCCAAGCGCCAGAGCGTGACCAACCCCAAGAACACCTTCTACGCGGTGAAGCGCCTCATCGGCCGCAAGTTCACCGACGCGGAAGTGCAGAAAGACCTGCACATCGTGCCCTACGGCATCGTGGCCCATGAAAACGGCGACGCCTGGGTGCAGACGGCCGACGGCAAGAAGATGGCTCCGCAGGAGATCTCGGCCAAGGTCCTCATGAAGATGAAGAAGACCGCCGAGGACTATCTCGGCGAGCCGGTGACCGAAGCGGTGATCACCGTGCCGGCGTACTTCAACGACAGCCAGCGCCAGGCCACCAAGGACGCCGGCCGCATCGCCGGCCTGGACGTCAAGCGCATCATCAACGAGCCGACCGCGGCTGCGCTGGCCTATGGCCTGGACAAGAAGGGCGGTGACCGCAAGATTGCCGTATACGACCTCGGCGGCGGCACCTTCGACGTGTCGATCATCGAGATCGCCGAAGTCGACGGCGAGAAGCAGTTCGAAGTGCTGGCCACCAACGGCGACACCTTCCTCGGTGGCGAAGACTTCGACATGCGCGTCATCGACTACCTCGTCGAGGAATTCAAGAAAGACCAGGGCATGGACCTGCGCAAGGATCCGCTGGCGCTGCAGCGTCTGAAGGACGCCGCCGAGCGCGCGAAGATCGAGCTGTCCTCCAGCCACCAGACCGAAGTGAACCTGCCGTACATCACGGCCGATGCGTCGGGCCCCAAGCACCTCAACATCAAGCTGACCCGCGCCAAGCTCGAAGCGCTGGTGGAAGACCTGGTCAAGCGCACCATCGAGCCGTGCCGCACCGCGTTGAATGACGCCGGCCTGCGCGTATCCGACATTAACGAGGTGATCCTCGTCGGTGGCCAGACCCGCATGCCCAAGGTGCAGGAGTCGGTGAAGGACTTCTTCGGCAAGGAGCCGCGCAAGGACGTCAACCCGGACGAGGCCGTCGCTGTCGGCGCCGCGATCCAGGGCGGCGTGCTGGGCGGTTCGGTCAAGGACGTGCTGCTGCTCGACGTCACCCCGCTGTCGCTCGGCATCGAGACGATGGGCGGCGTGATGACCAAGCTGATCGAAAAGAACACCACCGTGCCGACCAAGGCCTCGCAGGTGTTCTCCACTGCCGACGACAACCAGAGCGCGGTTACCGTGCATGTGCTGCAGGGTGAGCGCGAGCGAGCCAGCGCCAACAAGTCGCTGGGCAAGTTCGACCTGCAGGGCATCGAGCCGGCACCGCGCGGCATGCCGCAGATCGAGGTGACCTTCGACATCGACGCCAACGGCATCCTGCATGTGTCGGCCAAGGACAAGAAGAGCGGCAAGGAACAGAAGATCGAGATCAAGGCCGGCTCGGGCCTGTCCGAGGAAGAGATCAACCGCATGGTGGCCGACGCCGAGGCCAACAAGGAAGAAGACAAGAAGTTCCACGAGCTCGTCGGTGCCCGCAACAAGGCGGACCAGCTGGTGCACGCCACCCGCAGCGCGCTCAAGGAGCACGGCGGCAAGGTGCCGGCCGACCAGCTGAGCACAATCGAAGGCGCGCTCTCCGACCTGGAGAAGGTGAAGGACGGCGACGACAAGGCGGCCATCGAATCGAAGGTCGAGAAGCTCGAGCAGGTCGCCCAGGCGCTGTATGCCGCGGCGCAGGGCGGCGCCCAGGCCGATGCCGGTGCACACGCCGGCGCGCAGCAGGGTGGTGGTTCGGCGGCCCACGACGACGTGGTCGATGCCGAGTTCACTGAAGTCAAGGACGACAAGAAGTAACATAGACCGGTCGGCGCTGCCGATCTGACGCAGCCCGCGCCCGGGATTGAATGCCTTGGCGCGGGCTGTTTGCTGATAAGTACATGGATCGGACGATTCATGTAGCAAGAGAGCGATCCATGTCGGATGCAACGATGAGCAAGCGTGATTACTACGAAGTCCTGGGTGTTGAACGCACCGTCACCGAGGTAGAGCTGAAGAAATCCTTCCGCCGCCTGGCGATGAAGTACCACCCGGACCGTTGCCCGGACGATCCGCACGCCCAAGAGAAATTCAAGGAGGCCAAGGAGGCCTACGAAGTGCTGTCGGACGCGCAAAAGCGCGCGATGTACGACCAGCACGGCCATGCTGCGTTCGAGCAAGGCATGGGCGGTCGCGGTGGCGCCGGTTTCGGCGACATGGGCGACATCTTCGGTGACATCTTTGGCGACATCTTTGGCGGTGGCGGCCGCGGCCGCGCACGTCGCGGTTCCGATCTCCGCTACATCATGGATCTCGATCTCGAAGAGGCCGTATTCGGCGTCGAGAAGCAGATCGAGATTCCCACGCAGGTGAATTGCCATCATTGCGCCGGTACCGGCTCCGATGACGGCAAGACGGTTACCTGCAAGACCTGCGCAGGCCATGGCCGCGTGCGCATGCAGAACGGCATTTTCTCCATCCAGCAGGCGTGCCCGCATTGCGGTGGCAGCGGCAAGAGCATTGAGAAGCCGTGCAAGCAATGCGACGGTGAAGGCCTGCTGCAGGAAACCCGTGCGTTGTCGGTGAACATTCCGGCAGGTGTGGACAACGGCGACCGCATCCGGCTCACCGGCCAGGGCGAAGCGGGCCCCGGTGGCGCCGAGGCGGGCGATCTCTACGTGGAAGTGCGCGTGCGCGAGCATTCGATCTTCCAGCGCGACGGCAACGACCTGCATTGCGAACTGCCGATCCGCTTCTCGCAGGCGGCGCTTGGCGCCGAGCTGCAGGTGCCGACGCTGGAAGGCGAGGTGCCGATCAACATCCCGCCGGAGACCCAGACCGGCCAGTTGTTCCGCTTGCGCGGCCGCGGCGTGAAGTCGGTGCGCAGCAGCCGTACCGGCGACCTGATCTGCCGCGTCGTGGTGGAGACGCCGGTGCGTCTCACCAAGCAGCAACGCGAACTGTTCGAGCAACTGGAAGCTACCTTCAGCGAAGGCGAGCCCAACCAGCACACGCCGCGCGCCAAGACCTGGGTCGATGGCGTCAAGCAGTTCTGGTCGCGCGTGACGTCCTGATCAACGCTTGCGCCTTGGCTTCGGGCAAGGCGCGAACATCGCAGTCAACAAGCGTCTTCACCTATATCTGGCCGTTGCCAACATGGCTGTGCGGGCCGGCATGCACGCGGCCTTCGTGAAGTCCTGCGAAAGGCTGGCGAGGAAGCCGAAACGCCGGTGTACGCGGCGCGTGGCTGCCGGTAGGATCGGCAGCTTCTGTCCGTCTTAGATCCGCGAGGACCTTGCATGAGCCATCCCGTTCGCCTCGCTGTCAACGGCGCTACCGGTCGCATGGGGCAGGCCCTGCTCGCGCTGGTACAAAAGGATGCGCGCTTCACCTTGGCCGCAGCGATCACCTCGCCGGGCTCGTCGCTGCGCGACAAACCCGTCTACGCCGATGGCAGTGCCGTGCGTTACACGCATGGCTGGCCGGGCGCGGATACGCTGGATGTCGTGGTGGATTTCAGCGGCCCGGCCGGCCTGGCCGAGGCTCTGACGTACTGCGAATCCTATGGCGTTGCGCTGGTGACCGGCACCACGGGTCTGGATCCCACCTTCGATCGTCGCCTCACGGCTTCCGCGCAGCGCGTTCCCCTGCTGCGCGCGGCCAACTTCAGCCTCGGCGTCGCCGTGCTCACGCGCTTGCTGCGTGAAGCCGCGGCATCGCTGCCAGACTGGGACCTGGATATCGTCGAGGCCCATCACAACCGCAAGGAAGACGCTCCCTCGGGCACGGCGCTGGCGCTGGGTGACGCCGCTGCGCAGGCGCGCGGCACCACGCTGCGCGAGAGCGCCGTCTATGCACGCGAAGGGCGCACCGGACCGCGAACGCTTGGCACGATCGGTTTTGCCGTGGTGCGCGGCGGCGACATCGTCGGCGAACACGAAGCCTTGCTGATGGGGCAGGGCGAGCGCATCGAACTGGTGCACCGTGCAACCGATCGCTCGATCTTCGCGCGAGGTGCACTGGAGGCCGCGCACTGGCTCAGTGGCCGCGCCGCTGGCGAGTACAACCTGGACGCGATGCTTGCTGACCGCTCTTCGCGCTGAGCGATATCGACGACGCGATGAAAGGCCGCGCTGCGAAGATGCTTCGCATCGCATGCATTGAAGGCAAGCCATGACCCAGCCGCTCGAAGACCCTGTCCTGTACGGCCGTCGTCGGCGTCCGGATGGACCGGCGCCGGTGGACATCCTGTCGGTGCAGTCGCAGCTCGTGTATGGCCATGCGGGTAACAGCGCCGCTGTGCCGGTGCTGCGGCAGTTGGGCCTTCGCGTCGCCGAAGTGCCCACCACGCTGCTGAGCAACACGCCCTTCTACCCGACGATGCGCGGCAGGGTATTGCCGGTGGAATGGTTTGCCGACCTGTTGCAGGGTGTGCGCGAGCGAGAACTGCATCGGCGCGCCCGCGTTTTGCTGTCGGGTTATCTGGGAAGCGTGGACAACGGCCAGGCCTTTGCCGACTGGATCGAGCAGGTGTTGCCCGAGGCACCACAGCTGCGCTTCTGCCTCGATCCGGTGATCGGTGACACGCACACCGGTCCGTATGTGGAGCCGGGTCTTGAAGCTGTCTTTCGCGAGCGCCTGCTGCCGCGCGCGTGGCTGGTGAGCCCCAACGCCTTCGAACTCGAACGCCTCAGCGGTCTACCCGTGGCCATCGAACAGGAGGGACTTCATGCAGCGCGCGCGTTGCTTGAACGCGGCCCGCACTGGGTGGTGACGCACAGCGTGCGCGGTGCGCTGGGCGAACTGGTGACGCTGGCGGTGAGTCGCGACGAGGCATGGAAGGTAAGCTCGCCGGAACTGCCGATCGATTCGGCCGGCACCGGCGACGTGCTCACTGCGTTGATCGTGGCCGACCTGTTGGCCGGCGAGTCCATGCCCCGAGCTCTGGAGCGCGCCGTGGCCGGTGTACACGCGGCGCTCGAAAGCACGCTGGCCAGTCAGCACGAAGAATTGGACGTCACGGTCGCCGCGCCCGCATCGCGTCAGCCCGGCCCGCCACGCTACGCGGCGCAGCGCGCCTGAAGTCGCTGGAGTGTTCGCTTGCCCGAGTCCGGAGCGGCCGGTACCATGACGCCCGTTGTCATTGGGGAGTAGCCATCCTCACCCCCTGCAAGCCGCCGTGGTTTGCGACACCGAGGAATCCGCGTCAACAGACTTGAAGCTCCGGCTTCATGGTGCGGATGGCCATCGATACTTTCGGTATCGGCAGCCCGGCGAGACCTTTGGCCACGACGCGCTCACCCGGCCGGGCGAGCCCGCGTCGTTGCGCCAATGGTGTTCCGCTCGCCCGGCTTTGGAAAAAATCATGCTTACAGCATTGTCGTTCCTGCTCTCCGCCGGTGCGATCTATGTCGCCTGCGAATACTTCGTCAACGGCGTGGAGTGGTTCGGACAGAAGCTGAGCCTCGGCGCGACCGTCACCGGTACGGTGCTGGCCGCGTTTGGTACGGCCTTGCCCGAAAGCGCGGTGACCTTTGTAGCCGTGGTGCTGGGGAAGACGCCAGAACAAAAAGACATCGGTGTGGGCGCGGCCCTGGGCGGTCCGCTGGTGCTGGCCACCATCGCCTATGCCTTTGTCGGCGTGGCGCTGTGGATGAATCGCCGGCGCCTGCAGCGCACCGACAACCTGGTGCGCGTCGTCCACGGGCGGCTGGCGCGTGACCAGGCCTGGTTCCTTGCCATCTTCGTCGTGAAGTGCTCGCTGGGCCTCATCGCCTTTGCGTTCAAGCCCTGGCTTGGCGTGCTGTTCCTGGCGGCTTATGCGTTGTACGTGTGGCGCGAATTGAAGAGCGACGACACCGCGCCCGACGAAGAAATCCTGGAGCCGCTGAAGCTGCAGCCGAAGTCGGCCAATCCGTCCTTGTGGTGGGTGTCCGCGCAGACCGTACTGGCGCTGCTGGTGATCGCCATTGCCTCGCACACCTTCGTCAAGCAGATCGAGGCCATCGGCGTGGCGCTGCAGCTGTCGCCACATCTGGTCGCGCTGGTGTTGAGCCCCGTGGCGACGGAGTTGCCGGAAACGATGAATGCGCTGATCTGGGTTCGCCAGGGCAAGGAGCGCCTTGCCCTGGCCAATATCTCCGGCGCGATGATGATCCAGGCAACCATTCCCAGTTCGCTGGCGCTATTCGCCACGCCATGGCTATTCGACGCGCCGCTGATGGTCGCGGGCGTGCTGACTGGCGTGGCTATCGTCTATCTGTGGTGGCTGTTCCGCCGTGGGCGAGTGGATGCACGCTGGCTGCTGCCGGTGGGACTCTTGTATGGCGTTTTCGCGGCCTACATTGCCTGGCACTTCGGAACCGCGGTGTGAACTCAGAGGTGGGTCGCCCGGGCCACCCACCACACGAATGCTGCGACTAACGCAAGGGCTGACCCCATGCCCAGCAGAAGACCCGCGCTCGTATGCCATCGGCCGCGGTACATCAGTACGAGCGCAGCCATGATGAGTGCCTGTTCGGGCAGCAGCATCAGGATCGGGATCAGGCCGTACACGTAGAGGTGTAGGAAGCTGAGCGCCACGAAGATCAAAACATGGCCGATAACAAACACCGCCCATGCGATGCCCAAGCCGCCGCCGAAGCTTCCCTTCGGCTTTGGCGTGGAAGGTTGCATGGCGGCGGTTGGCGTGCCCGACGTCGAGATGTCACTCATGGCGTCCTTGCCTCGCGGTTGGGGATCAGGCGTCGCTTAGCTGGGCAAGTTCCAGCTTGGCCGCCTTGAGCCAGGGCTGCTCCTTGCGGCGGTAATAACCGGGCATCAGTTGGGCGCGTCGGATCTGCGACTGCAGCACTTCGCGCGCTTCGGCGGCACGCTGGCTGCGCGCGAGCAGGCGGCCGTAGCGATAGCGTCCTTCCTCCCCGGGGTAGCTGTCGGCCAGCACTCGGTATTCGTCGAGCGCCGCATCCGTTTCGCCGAGTTCCTCCAGGCAGCGCGCATAAAGCAGGTGGCCGTCGCTGGAACGGTGGTTCGGGTTGGCCTTGATCAGCGCGTCCAGCGTCTGGCGTGCGCCGGCATAGTCTTCCTGGCCTGCCTGGGCCTGGGCGAGACCGAGCATGAAATCCGGTTCGGTGGCGTACATGCCTGAAAGCAGGCCTTGGTAAAGCTCCTGGGCGTTGCCGTGGTCGCCCAGGCGCAGGCTTTCTTCCGCCAGGCGGCGGCGGTTATCGACCGTGTCGCTGATTTCCAACTGGCGCTGGAGTTCGCGGCGCCGACGCTCTGGGTCGATCGCATGCAAGGCCTTGGTCGCTGCCTTCCGCCCGCGCGGGTCATGCCGCAGGTCCGGAATCACGGCAACCAGCACATAGACACCGACGGCGAGATAGGAGCCGATCAGGATCAGCCAGATCCAGTACAAGGGCCGGCCGCTGCGCACCACATGGATGGCGCAGGCGATCTGCAGGGCAATGGACAACAGCAAGACGAAAGGCATGCCTTTTTCCCTGGATGCGGTGCGAGGTGCCGAAGTGATGTCAGCGCGAAGTGCGGATCAGTCTTTGTGGGCGGCGCTGCGGTCGCGACCGGCGCCCAGCTTGCGGTCGAGCGAGCCGAAGATTTTCTTGAACACGCGGGAGAACTTGCCACGCTTGGTCTTGCGCAGCTTTTCCTCTTCGCTGGTGAGCCAGGCCACCTGGATCACGCGGCGCTCGCCCTCGTAGGGCAGGTGGCCGTGGAAGGAATTCTCGCAGCGCTTGAACACTGCGAACTCGCCGTAGAGCGGCTTGAGTTCCGGCGCCACCATGTTGTCGATGCTGTCGATGCTGCCAAGGAAGCGCAGGCAGCCGTCGCTGGTATCCGGCCAGAGGTTGTTGAGATAGAGCAGGGCCGTGGCGACCTTCGACTTGCTGTCGGTATGGATGGTGCCGTGGCGCTTGTTCAAGGACCGGCACAGCGTGATGAGCGTCGGATACTGGCCCAGATCGGGAATGCCCAGGCGCGTACCGATCGCGCTGGCGAATTCGGGCGAACTGAGGCGCTGCACCAGCGCGTTGATCGACGGGCCGCAATCGCTGGCGTCGTAAGGGAAGAAGCCGGCGCTGGTGTAACGCGGAAAATCACGCTCCAGGTCGGCCCTGGCCTCATCCGGCAGCTGTCCGTGCGCAACCAGGAAGGGAAACGGTTCCAGCCGTATGTCCGTATCCGGTCGGTCGAGGCGGGCGGGATCAAGCAGCGCGGCTGTGTTCATACGGTCCGTCAAAGGGCTGGGCGTACTTAGTGTAGCGCCCGTGCGGGCCGGCGGTTGGCCTTTTTCCCGTCTCATGTTCAGCTGTTTTGGTGGACACCAAGGGCCCTTGCGCCTATCATTTCTACCCGCCCTGAAACATTCCTCGACCAAGGTCCACGAGCTGCTATGCAGCGGCTTGCGGACTTTGCTGCACCTAAAGGCGGCCCTCCCATGCCTATTTCTGCTCTGCTTGCCCTCGAAGACGGCAGCGTGTTCCACGGCCACGCCGTGGGCGCGACTGGTGAAACCGTCGGCGAGGTGGTTTTCAACACCGCCATGACCGGCTACCAGGAGATCCTCACCGATCCCTCGTACAGCCGACAGCTCGTTACCCTGACGTATCCCCATATCGGCAACACCGGCGTCAATGTCGAGGACGCGGAGTCCGATACGGTGCACGCCGCCGGCCTGATCGTGCGCGACGTGCCGCGTCGTCCCAGCAACTGGCGCAGCACCGAGAGCCTGCCCGATTACCTCAAGCGCCACGGGATCGTGGCCATCGCCGGCATCGACACGCGTCGCCTCACCCGCATCCTGCGCGACAAGGGCGCACTCTCCGGCTGCCTCGTTGCCGGCGAAACGGTGGATGCCGAAGCCGCACTGGCCAAGGCGCGCGCTTTTCCGGGCCTCAATGGCATGGACCTGGCCAAGGTGGTCAGCGTCGGCGAGTCGTACCAGTGGAACGAGGGCATCTACGACCTCGACGGCACCGCATTCAATCAGCCGTCCAAACGCTTCAAGGTCGTGGCCTATGACTACGGCGTGAAGCACAACATCCTGCGCCTGCTGGCCGAGCAGGGGTGCGACATCACCGTGGTGCCCGCGCAGACGCCGGCCGCCGACGTGCTGGCGATGAAGCCCGACGGTGTGTTCCTTTCCAATGGTCCCGGCGATCCGGCGGCCTGCGATTACGCGGTGGAAGCCACGCGCCAGTTCCTGGAGGCGAAGATCCCGCTGTTCGGCATCTGCCTGGGCCACCAGATCATGGGCCTTGCCGTCGGTGCCAAGACGCTGAAGATGAAGTTCGGTCACCACGGCGCGAACCACCCTGTGAAAGATCTCGACGACGGCCGCGTGCTGATCACCTCGCAGAACCACGGCTTTGCCGTCGACCCGGCCACGCTGCCGGCGAACACCCGCGTCACCCACTCCTCGCTGTTCGATGGTTCGCTGCAGGGCTTCGCGCTCACCGACCGACCGGCGTTCTGCTTCCAGGGCCACCCGGAAGCGAGCCCTGGTCCGCACGACATCGGCTACCTATTTGATCGTTTTGCCGCCCTGATGCAGGAGGCCCGCACGCATGGCTAAGCGCACCGATATCAAGAGCATCCTCATCATCGGTGCCGGCCCGATCGTCATCGGCCAGGCCTGTGAGTTCGACTACTCCGGCGCGCAGGCCTGCAAGGCGCTGAAGGAAGAGGGTTACCGGGTCATCCTGGTCAACTCCAACCCCGCCACGATCATGACCGACCCGGAGACGGCCGACGCCGTCTACATCGAGCCGATCAACTGGCAGACGGTGGAGCGCATCATCGCGAAGGAGCGCCCCGATGCGGTGCTGCCGACGATGGGCGGCCAGACCGGCCTCAACTGCGCGCTCGACCTGGCCGACAACGGCGTGCTGGAGAAGTACAACGTCGAGCTGATCGGCGCCTCGCGCGAAGCCATCCGCATGGCCGAAGACCGCGAACTGTTCCGCGTGGCCATGGCCGAGATCGGCCTGGAATGCCCGAAGGCCGAAGTCGTTCGCACTTTCGAGCAGGCGTTGGTGACGCAGGCGAAAGTGGGTTTTCCGACCATTATCCGCCCGAGCTTCACGCTCGGCGGCTCGGGCGGCGGCATCGCCTACAACAAGGAAGAATTCGAAGAGATCGTCAAGCGCGGCCTTGATCTTTCGCCGGTGGGCGAAGTGCTGGTCGAGGAATCCGTGCTCGGCTGGAAGGAATTCGAAATGGAAGTGGTCCGCGACAAGGCGGACAACTGCATCATCGTCTGCTCCATCGAAAACCTCGATCCGATGGGCGTGCACACCGGCGACTCGATCACCGTCGCGCCGGCGCAGACGCTTACCGACAAGGAATACCAGCGCCTGCGCGATGCTTCCATCGCGGTGCTGCGCAAGATCGGCGTGGATACGGGCGGCTCCAACGTGCAGTTCGGCATCAACGCCGAAAACGGCCGCGTCGTCGTTATCGAGATGAACCCGCGCGTGTCGCGCTCCTCGGCGCTGGCCTCCAAGGCCACCGGCTTCCCGATCGCCAAGATCGCTGCGAAACTGGCCGTGGGCTACACGCTCGATGAGCTGAAGAATGACATCACCGGCGGCCTGACCCCGGCGTCGTTCGAGCCGACCATCGACTACGTGGTCACCAAGATTCCGCGTTTCGCGTTCGAGAAGTTCCCTTCCGCCGATGCCCGCCTCACCACCCAGATGAAGTCGGTGGGCGAAGTGATGGCGATGGGCCGCACTTTCCACGAATCGTTGCAGAAAGCGCTGCGTGGGCTGGAAATCGGCAAGACGGGCCTCAACCCGACCGGCCTGGATCTCACCACGGACGAAGGCGTCAACGCGCTCAAGCGCGAGCTGCGTGAGCCGCGCCCGGATCGCGTGTTCCATCTGGCCGATGCCTTCCGTGCCGGCCTGACGCTGGAAGACGTTTACGGCCTCAGCCGCGTCGACCCATGGTTCCTCGCAGCGTTCGAAGACATCGTGCTGACCGAGAAGGAAGTGCAGGCTCAGGGCGTGACCGCGCTCGACGCGCCGCGCATGCGCGAACTCAAGCGAATGGGCTTCTCCGACGCGCGCCTGGCCGAACTGCTGGACACCAACGAAGCCGCCATGCGCCACTTGCGTCGCACGCTGGGCGTGCGCCCGGTGTACAAGCGCGTGGATTCCTGCGCCGCCGAGTTCGCCACCACCACGGCCTACATGTACTCGACCTATGAGGAAGAGTGCGAAGCCAACCCGACCGATCGCGACAAGATCATCGTGCTCGGCGGTGGCCCGAACCGCATCGGCCAGGGCATCGAGTTCGACTACTGTTGCGTGCACGCGGCGCTCGCGCTGCGCGAAGATGGTTTCGAAACCATCATGGTCAACTGCAACCCGGAAACCGTGTCGACCGATTACGACACGTCCGACCGCCTGTACTTCGAGCCGCTGACGCTGGAAGACGTGCTGGAGATCATCGATCTCGAAAAGCCCAAGGGCGTGATCGTGCAGTACGGCGGCCAGACGCCGCTCAAGCTCGCACGCGCGCTTGAAGCTGCGGGCGCGCCGGTAATCGGCACTTCGCCGGACTCGATCGATCTCGCCGAAGACCGCGAGCGTTTCCAGCAGATGATCGAGAAGATCGGCCTGAAGCAGCCGCCGAATCGCACAGCGCGTACGCCCGAAGAGGCTTTGGCATCGGCGCGCGAGATCGGCTATCCGCTGGTGGTGCGTCCGAGTTACGTGCTCGGTGGCCGCGCGATGGAAATCGTCTACGGCGATGCCGACCTCTCGCGCTACATCCGCGAAGCGGTGCAGGTGTCCAACGATTCGCCGGTGCTGCTGGACCGCTTCCTTGACCACGCGGTCGAGGTGGACGTGGACATCATCGCCGACGCCGAAGGCAACGTGCTGGTCGGCGGCATCATGGAGCACATCGAGGAAGCCGGCGTGCATTCGGGCGATTCGTCCTGCTCGCTGCCGCCGTACTCGCTGACCCAGGAAGTGCAGGACGAGATGCGCCGCCAGGTCACCTTGATGGCCAAGGAGCTGAAGGTCATCGGCCTGATGAACACCCAGTTCGCCATCCAGGGCGATACGGTGTTCATCCTCGAAGTGAACCCGCGCGCCTCGCGTACCGTGCCGTTCGTGTCCAAGGCCACCGGCGTGCCGCTGGCCAAGATCGCCGCGCGAGCCATGGCCGGCCGTTCGCTGGTTGCCCAGGGCACCACGCGTGAAGTGATTCCCGAGTACTACTCGGTGAAGGAAGCGATCTTCCCGTTCCTGAAGTTCCAGAACGTCGATCCCATCCTCGGCCCCGAGATGCGCTCCACCGGCGAGGTGATGGGCGTGGGCCGCAACTTCGGTGCCGCGTTCGCACGCGGCCACGATGCTGCCGGCATCAAGACGCCGCCGAAGGGCAAGGTGTTCGTATCGGTGCGTGATGCCGACAAGGATCGCCTGCTGCCGGTGGCGCGCGAAGTACTGGAGCGCGGCTTCAGCCTGGTCGCCACCGAAGGTACGGCCAAGTACCTGGCTGAGCACGGCGTGGCCTGCGAGCGCATCAACAAGGTGATCGAGGGCCGTCCGCACATCGTCGACCTGATCAAGAACGGCGAAATCGTCTATATCGTCAACACGACCGAGGGCAAGCAGGCGATCGCCGACTCGTTCTCGATCCGGCGCGAGGCCCTGCAGCAGCGCGTCACGTACTCCACCACGGTGGCAGGCGCCCGTGCGCTGGTGCATTCGCTGGATTATCACGGCGACGGCTCGGTGCACAGCCTGCAGGAACTGCATAAGGAACTGAAAGCATGAGTCGAGCGCCTATTACCAAGGCAGGCTCGGAGCGTCTTCGCAGTGAGCTGGAAAAGCTGAAGTCCTTTGATCGGCCGCATATCATCGCGGCCATCGCTGAGGCGCGCGCGCATGGCGATCTGAAAGAGAACGCGGAGTACCACGCGGCACGCGAGCAACAGAGCTTCATCGAAGGTCGCATCGGCGCTTTGGAAGCGTTGCTGTCCACGGCGGAGGTCATCGACGTCAGCCGCCTTGCCGCTGGTTCGCGAGTCGTGTTCGGCGCGACGGTGGATCTGGAAGACGAGGACAGCGGCGAAGCGGTGACCTATCAGATCGTCGGCGATCTGGAAGCGGACATCAAACAGCGCCTGATCGCTGTGTCATCGCCGATCGCTCGCGCCTTGATCGGCAAGAGCGAAGGCGACAGCTTCGAATTCACCGCACCCAATGGCGTGAAGAGCTACGCGATTGTGGGCGTGCGCTACGCCTGATCGCACGGAAGAAAAATGTGGGAGCGCACCCTGTGGGCGACACGGGCTAGCCC
>NZ_DASRZX010000163.1:0-69717 GCF_035685885.1 Dyella sp.
AGCATGACTTCCACCTGGGCAACGGCGGTCGCCTGACCCCGCGCTTCAGCGGCCAGTACCAGACCGACCAGTATCTGAGCGTGTTCAACCTGGGCGATGGCGACAAGCAGAAGGCGTATTTCCGCGGCGATCTCGCGCTGCGCTACACCGAGCCGCAGGACCGTTGGTGGGTGAATGCCTACGTGCAGAACTTCACCGATGGTCGCGTGCGTACCAGTGCGGGTCGCTTCCAGATCACGCCAGGCGTGTACCAGTACGTGTCGCAGTACCTCGCGCCGCTGACCTTCGGCGTGCAGCTCGGCGTCTGGTTCTGAAGATAGGGCGGCGTCCACCGGATACGCGCCGCTGACGGTTTGCCGTTCTATTGATCCTGCCCCGGGTGAGGGGCAGGATCTCCCTCCCCAGAATGGCATTTGGCCGGGTCCCGGTGGGGGACCCGGTCTCTTTCACGATCATGCGGTTCGCGGCAGCGGATGCCGCCATCACCGAGGGGTGCATCCATGTCGCGGCTGAAGAAAGTGCTCGTGGTCGGCGGCGGTACCGCCGGATGGTTGGCGGCCTGCTATCTCGCCAAGGCGATGAATGCGGTCGATCCCGAAGCGGTGCAGGTGCACCTGGTGGAATCGAGCAACATCGGCTTGCTGGGTGTCGGCGAGGCGACGTTTCCTTCCATCCGCGGCACGCTGTCGGCCATCGGTCTGGACGAGCGCCGCTTCCTGGTGGGCGCCACCGCCACCTACAAGCAAGGCATCCACTACCGTCACTGGGTACGCCCCCCGGGCACGCCTGGCAACGACCATTTCTTCCATCCTTTCAGCTTGCCGAGTCAGAAGCCCGGCAGCCCGGAACTGCTGCCGTACTGGTTGCTCGGCGAAGCGCCCCAGGGCATGGCGCTGGCCGATGCGGTGAGCATGCAGAGCCGCCTGGTGGACCTCAATCGCGGTCCCAAGCGCGTGACCGATCCCGATTACCAGGGGCCGATGAACCACGCGTTCCATTTCGACGCTGCCTGTTTCGCCCGGGTGTTGGCCGAGCATGGACAGGAAGCGCTCGGCGTGAAACGCCACGTCGCCACCGTCGAACGCACCGAGCTGGATGAGAACGGCGCCATCGCATGCGTGATCACCACGGAGCTGGGCGAACTGACGGCCGATCTGTATGTCGATTGCACCGGCCTGCGCGGCTCGCTGATCGGTAGCGTCATGCAGTCGCCGTTTCGCAGTCGACGTGATGTGCTGTTCGCCGACCGCGCCGTGGCCATGCAGGTGCCCTACGAGCAGCCGGATACACCGATCCCCTCGTATACGATTTCGACCGCGCAGGAGGCGGGCTGGATCTGGGACATCGGCCTGCAGAAGCGACGCGGCGTGGGTTATGTGTACTCCTCGCGGCACAGCGACGAAGTGCGCGCCGAGGAAGTCTTCCGCCGCTATCTCGGCCCCGCGGCGGACGAGCTCAAGCCCATGCACATCAAGTTCGAGACCGGCTATCGCCCGGAGCATTGGCGCAAGAACTGCGTGGCGGTTGGCCTTGCCGGCGGTTTCGTGGAGCCGCTGGAATCCACCGGCATTGCACTGATCGAACTGGCCACCTACCTCCTGACGCACCTGCTGCCCGCCGACACCGACGACATGGAACGTGCGGCGCGTCACTTCAACGAGATGATGGTGGCGCGCTACGACCGCATCATCGACTTCATCAAGATGCACTATTGCCTCAGCCAGCGCCGCGATTCGCCGTTCTGGATCGACAACTGCGACCCGGCCAGCATTCCGCAGACGCTGCAGGACAAGCTGGCGCTGTGGAAGCATCGCCCGCCGCACCGCCTGGACTTCGTGACCGACCTGGAGATGTTCATGGTCTCCAGCTGGCAATACGTGCTGTATGGCATGGAGTTCAAGACCGACCTGGAACCGATGCGCCACATGTATCCGCACGCCGCCGATGCGCGGCGCGAATTCGCGATGATCCAGCAGGTGGGCGAGCACGCGGCGAAGGACTTGCCCGGGCATCGCGCGCTGGTGGAACAGCTGTGCCGCGAATACCACGCGCGCGCGGGGAAGGCTGTGGTGGACAAGGTCATCGCCTGACACATCGCGGCTTGCTGTTGCCGTGATCCCGTTTCGCGACGGCTTGTGGCACGTGGCCGCAGGCCAGCCACATGCGCACGTGCTGGCTACAATGTCGCAGCAAACTGATTGCGATAGTCAGGCCACGTGTCCATGGATACCCATACCAACCGCATTGCGCCAGGGCCGATCGTTCGATCGACACAGAGCGGCGACGAAGCCACGTTCTGTGGCACCTGCGCGTTTTCCGAGGCCTGTCTCTCCAGCGGCTACGGCAAGCAGGACCTGGCGGCATTGCATTGTCTCGTGGAGCACGTGCAGACCCAGCGTGCGGGCGAACACGTGTTCCGACGTGGCGAGCCGTTCAAGGCGCTGTACGCGGTGCGCTCGGGCAGCGTGAAGACGTTGATGTTCAGTCGCGACGGACGCGAACAGGTGCTGGGTTTCTACCTGCCGGGTGAAATCATCGGCCTCAACGGCATTTATCCGGATCTCTATCCGTGCGATGCCATCACGCTCGAAAAGACCGAATTCTGCCGGTTTTCCTTCCCGGCGATGAGCAGCCTGGCTGCCGTGCTGCCCGTGGTGCAGCAGCATTTGTTCCGCCTGCTCAGCAAGGAGCTGGGCATGGTGAGCCTGCTTGCGGGCGAACATACGGCCGATGAGCGGGTGGCGGCGTTTCTGGTGGATTTCAGCGAGCGCCATGACAGGCGCGGACTGCAGTCCTCGCGTTTTCGCCTAAGCATGTCGCGCAGCGACATCGCCAGCTATCTGCGGCTCGCGCCGGAAACCGTCAGCCGCGTACTCACTCGTTTTCGCCAGCAGGGTTGGGTGGCGATCGAGGGGCGGCATGTCCAACTGATACGCATGGATGCGTTGCGTGAAACAGGCCTGGCCATGCGGCAGGCGATGCCCGCCGGCTGACTGCGCGTTCAGTGCGGCTCGCTTTCTTCCGCGGGCGCTGGAGGGGTGGGAACGTCGGGGCGCACCGGGTCTTCCTCCATCAGGGGAAGGACGCCCGGGCTGTCCAGGTCGTCGAACTGCTGGTGATTGACGGCCCAGAAGAAGATGCCGATCGCCACGATCACGATCAGCAGCGTCACGGGGATAAGTACCAGGATGATGTTCATGCGTGCAGCACCGGAGGCTGCTGGTCCTCGCGACCTATGCGCCAGGCATTGAGCACCACCGCCAGGGAACTGAGCGACATGCCGATCGCGGCAAGCCATGGCGGTAGCAGCCCGAGCGCGGCGAACGGAATGGCGCACAGGTTGTAGCCCAGTGACCAGCGCCGTCCTTGCGCGATCACCTGGCGGATCTGGCGCGATATCTCGCGCGCCTCGACCAGGCCATGCAACCGGCCATGCAACAACAGCAGGTCGGCGTGGGCCTGGGCCAGGTCGGTACCCGTGGCGATGGCTGCGGAGACATCGGCGCCGGCCAGTACGGGCGCGTCGTTGGTGCCGTCGCCTACGGCAAGGGTGACATGGCCATCATGGCGCGCCTGCTGCAATCGGGACAGCTTGTCCGCGGGTTTCTGTCGTGCATGCCACTCGACGATGTCCAGCATCTGCGCGATGCCGGCCACGCGTGTCGGCGCATCGCCGCTGGCCAGCACCGGCGTGATGCCATGCTGGCGCAGCGCATCCAGCGTTCGTGCGGCGTCGGCGCGAAGTTCTTCGCGAAGGCAGAAAGCTGCAAGAGCGCCATCGTCGTCGGCAAGCCATACGCGCTCATCGAATGCCATGCCGGCGGGCAGCGCGAATTCGACGCGTCCCAACCGAAGGTCGCGGCCGTCGAGCCGGCCACGCACTCCCTCGCCGGGCACGACGAGTACGCCATGCGCCTGCAGCCACGTGTGCGACACGGAGGCCTGCGCGATGGAGCGGGCAACAGGATGGGAGCTTTCGCGCGCCAGTGCTGCGGCCTCGGCGAGTCTCGTGACGGGGCTCGTGTCGCCAAACACTTCGACATCGGCCAGCGCAAGTTGGGACGTGGTCACGGTGCCGGTCTTGTCGAACACTGCCAAGTCCACCCGTTCGAGCCGTGTCAGCGCGGCACTGTCGGTGACGAGTACGCCGCGCTGCGCCAGCACGCCGAGCGCACGGGTGAGCGCGGCTGGTGCGGTGAGGGCGAAGGCGCACGGACATGCGATGACGAGCACGGCAACGGCCGACGCGAACGCCCGCGCAGGATCGACCAGCAACCAGCCGATCGCAGTGGCGAGGGTAAGCAGCAGCACGCGGGCAACGAACAGGCGCAGCTGCAAATCAGTGCCGGGCAGGACGGCGTCGCGGGCCTGGCGGGCACGTGTACTGAGCTCGCCGATGCGGGCGACTACGGTGTCATCGCCGAAATGCTCCACGCGCAACTGGCCCGGCCCGGTCAGCAGCACGCTGCCGGCCACCAGGCGTTCGCCTCGGCGCCGCGTGACGGGTAGCGATTCGCCGGTGAGCAGCGATTCGTCCACGTCCACCACGTCGCATTCGAGAACGCCGTCCGCGGGAACCACCGAGCCTTCGGCGATATGTACCCGGTCGCCGGCGAGCAGCTCGGCAGCGGGCACGGTTTCCAGCCGGCCGTCCGGCGCGCGGCGTTCTGCCAGCAGGGGTGTGCTGTCGATCACGGCATCGCCCAGGGACACGCTGCGATGCCGTGCGCGCAGCTCCACATAGCGTCCCGCCAGCAGCAGGAAGACGAACATGCTCACCGAGTCAAAATAGATCTCGCCAGCACCACGCAGCGTGCTGATGGTGCTGGCGATGAAGACCAGCCACACTGCCAGCGCCACCGGCAGGTTGATACCGAGCCGCCGTTCGCGCAGCTCGCGCACCGCGCCCATGGTGAACGGGTGGGCGGCGTAGAACACCACCGGCACGGTCGACAGCATGCTCAGCCAGCGGAAGAGTCCTCGCGTGGTGAAATCGACGAAGTCGACGACGCCGATGTAGATAACGAAGGCATACGTCATCACCTGCATCGCGAACATGCCCGCGACCAGCAGGCGCTTGAGCATGTCGTGGGCGTCGCGTGCGCGGGCGTCGATGGCACTGTCGCTGCGCAGTGGACGGGCATCGCAGCGCATCGATGCAAACGCCTTCAGCAGCGCGGGCAGGGACGTGCGGTTGCTGTCCCACACCACGCGAACGCGCTGCGCCGCTGCATCCACGCTGACCCGACGGACGCCAGGCAAGCCATGGATGGCCTGCTCCAGTCGCAATACATGCTGCGCACCCTGCAGTGAGCCGACGCGCACGGTCACCTCGCTCTGGCCGTCACGCCGGGTACGCAGCACCTGCGCCGCCAGGCGCGGATGCGCCCACGCGTCGTAACGGCTCATGGCGAGGGGCCGTGGCTGCTGTGCGAACTGGAGGGCACGCCGAAAACCGCGTGCGGCGCATCGACGGGTTCATCCGCATGCCGCGCACCAAGGACGATCATCCATACGCATCCGGCCAGCGAAGTCGCGAAGATGGCAGCCCCCAGCCAAAGTACCGGTTGTCGGTACCACGGCGAGGGGGCGGTTGCGGTTCTAGTTGCTGGCATGATCGGTGTGGGACAGGTGGTACACGTACGAGGCGAGCACCCTGATCTGGTCATCCGTCAGGCGTGGGCTCCATGCGGGCATGTGGCCCTGGCGTCCGTCGTGGATGCTGTGCTCGATATCAGCCGCGGTGCCGCCATGCAGCCAGGTGTTATCGGTGAGATTCGGCGCGCCAAGTGCAGGATTGCCCTTGCCATCGGGCCCGTGGCAGGCCGCGCACGTGGCAAACAGAGGCTTGGCGACCTGCGCCTGTTGCTCGTTGTGCGGAGCGCCGGAAAGGCTGAGCACGTACTGCACGAGGTTCTTCACGTTGTCCTCGCCCAGGCTGGCCCACGGCGGCATGACGCCGCTGCGTCCGTCGTGGATGGACGTATAGATGTCCTTGCCGTCGCCGCCGTACAACCAGTCGCTGTCGCTGAGATCGGGCGCGCCCAGCAACACGTTGCCCTTGGCGGCGCGCCCGTGGCAGGCGGCACAGTTGTCCTGGAACAGGCGATCGCCCAGCTGCTGGGCCGCGGGGTCATTGGACAGCTGCTCTATCGGGTACAGCGAGAAACGCTTCATCAGCTCGCCAAGCTTCGCCTCGTTGGCTGCGGTGGCCTCGGCCAGTTCTTCGTGCGAGGTCCATCCCAGCACGCCCTTGAAGGCGCCAAATCCCGGAAAGAGGGCGAGATAGGTGAAGCCGACGATGAACATGGCGGCGGACAACAGCACCCACCACAGCGGCAGCTTGCGCACGCCTTCGCGCAGCACGCCGTGAGCCCACACGTGACCACTGGTGCCGTCTTCCTGCACCGGGATCTTCGCGCGTGGCGCCCACAGGAAAAGGAACAGCGTGATGCCAAGGTTGAGCACCACCAGGAACATGATCCACACCGACCAGAACAGGCTCATGGCTGCGTGTCCTTTGCGTGGGTGTCCGCCGAATCGTGGTTACCCTCACTGTCGTCTTCCATCGGAAGCATGGCCATGCGGGAGAACGATCGCTTGTGACGACCGCTCCAGGCCCACGCCCAGATGCAGATGAAAGTGACCATCATGAATACGATGAGCACACCGGTCAGGTGGCCCCACAGTTCCTGCATCATGGCGCACCTCCGTCATTGGCTGGTGCGGCGTTGGCCTGTGCCGATGCCACGGGTTCGTTCTTGATGCCCAGGCCTTGCAGATAGGCGATCAGCGCGTCCATTTCGGTCTTGTCGTTGACGGCATCGGGTGCGCCTGCGATGTCCGCGTCCGTGTAGGGGTCGCCCAGCTTGCGCAGGCCGCGCATGCGCGCCTGGATATCGGCGGAGTCCAGCTTCTTCTCGGCCAACCAGCGGTAGCTCGGCATGTTCGACTGCGGCACGACCTGACGCGGATCCATCAGGTGCAGCAGATGCCACTGGTCGGAATACTTGCCGCCCACGCGGGCAAGGTCCGGGCCGGTGCGTTTGGAACCCCACTGGAACGGCCGGTCGTAGACGGATTCCTCGGCCACGGAGTAGTGGCCGTAGCGCTCGGTTTCCGCACGCAGCGCGCGGATCATCTGCGAGTGGCACAGGTAGCAGCCTTCGCGCACGTAGACGTCGCGGCCGGCCAGCCGCAGCGGGTCGTACGGTTTCACGTTCGCAGGCGCCTTTACGGCGTGGGCCTCCATGAACAGCGGGGTGATCTCGGCCAGTCCGCCGATGGACACCATCACGGCGGTGAGGATGCCCAGCAGGCCCGCGTGCTTTTCGATCGCTTCGAAATGACGATAGGACATGACGCGCTCCTCAACCGACCGCCGGGAGCGGAGCGGGAACCTGGTGCGGTTCGGGCTCGGGAATCGGCACGGGGATCGGCTTGATCAGGCGTGCACGCGCGTCCGCCGCGGTGTGCCACAGGTTCCAGGCCATCACCACCATGCCCGCCAGCACCAGCACGCCGCCAAGCCAGCGGATCAGGTACATCGGCTTGATGGCTATGAGGCTGTCCAGGAACGAATAGGTCAACGAACCGTCCGGCTTCGTGGCGCGCCACATCAGGCCTTCGGTGACGCCTGCAGTCCACATCGAACCCACGTACAGCAGCAGACCCATGGTGTGCAGCCAGAAGTGCACTTCCATGCCCATGCGCGAGTACATCGCCTGCTGGCCCAATGCACGAGGCGCCATGGCGTACAGCGAACCGATGGTGATCATCGCGACCCAGCCGATGGCGCCGGAGTGTACGTGGGCGATCGTCCAGTCGGTGTAGTGCGACAGCGAATTCACCGTCTTGATCGCCATCATCGAGCCTTCGAAGGTGGCCGCCGCATAGAACACCAGCGACAGCACCATGAACTTGGCGGCCGGATCGGTTTTGAGCTTGTGCCAGGAGCCGTTGAAGGTGAGCAGGCCGTTGGCGGCCGAGCCCCAGCTCGGCATCAGCAGGATCAGCGAGAACGCCATGCCCACCGATTGCACCCAGTCGGGCAGCGCCGTGTACATCAGGTGGTGCGAGCCCGCCCACATGTACACCGAGATCAGCGCCCAGAAATTCACGATGGAGAAGCGATAGCTCCACAGCGGCTGCTGCGCCTGGCGCGGCACGAAGTAGTACATCATGCCAAGGAAGCCGGCGGTCAGGAAAAACGCGACCGCGTTGTGGCCGTACCACCATTGCACCATGGCATCGACCACGCCGGAATAAACCGGATACGACTTGGTCAGGCTGATCGGCAGCGCGATGTTGTTGACGATGTGCAACAGGCCCACGGCGATGATGAACGCCCCGTAGTACCAGTTGGCCACGTAGATGTGGCGGATGCGCCGGCGCGCAAGGCTCGCAAAGAACACCACGCCGAAGGACACCCACACCACGGCAATCAAGATGTCGATGAACCACTCGGGCTCGGCGTATTCCTTGCTCTGGGTGATGCCCAGCGGCATCGTGGTCATGGCCAGCACGCAGATCAGCTGCCAGCCCCAGAAAGTGAGGCCTGCGAGCTTGGGCAGCGCAAGGCGTGTATGGCCGGTGCGCTGCACGACGTAATAGCAGGTGCCCATCAGGGCCGAGCCGCCGAAGGCGAAGATGACGCCGAATGTGTGATCGGGTCGGATACGGCTGAAGGTCAGCCAGGCCGTGTCGAAGTTCAGCGCGGGCCACATCAGCTCTGCGGCGGCATAGACGCCCACCGACATGCCGATGATGCCCCACACCGCGGCCGCCAGCAGGAACCGGCGGACGACCTTGTCGTCGTAATACTCGGTATTTGGCATACGGAAACCACCCTGGGAATGAAAGGATGTTGCCCTTCTGAAACGTCGCGCTTCGATGACGCAAGTCAAATTCTCCACGCGGCCTACCGTATTGCCGGCGTGGTGCATTGACGCAGATCAGATGCCCCATCCGGATGATGCGACTTTCCCAAGTAGGTTGCCACCGAGTTTCTACTGATGTGAGTCAGCGAGGCGGCTGTGGGAGACGGCCACACTACGCGGTCAGCGCAAGAGGTGTTGCATGGCCCACGTCGTCACCGAAAACTGCATCAACTGCAAGCACACCGATTGCGTCGAGGTCTGCCCCGTCGACTGCTTCCACGAAGGCCCGAACTTCCTGGTCATCGATCCGGACGAATGCATCGACTGCACGCTGTGCGTGGAGGAATGCCCTGTCGATGCGATCTATCCGGAAGGAGAGGTCCCCGCCGAGCAGAGCCTGTTCGTTCTGCTCAACGCCGAACTTGCGCGTCAATGGCCTGTAATTTCCGTCAAGATTCCCGCGCCCGATGACGCTGCACAGTGGGACGGCAAGCCGGGCAAACGCGACCTGTTGATCCGCTAGCACCGGCAGGAGAAGGTAGTCCGCTGTGTATCAGGGCAGGATGTGCAGCGGGCCCAGCACGCGCGACGGATGGTCCAGCGACAACCTGCCCAGGTTCATGCCCATGCTCAGCCCTTGCGCCACGCGCTCCGCCGAACCGATGAACAACTCCGCCGCGGGTGGCTCGAATACCTCGTGCGCGGTTTCGCGCCACAGCTCCAGCCAACGATGGAAGAGGGCCTGCGGAAAGGCGGGCAAAGCGCGATGCACGCCCATGGGATTGCCGTGATAACGCCGTGAACGCAGGACCATCGACGACCAGAAATTGCGCAATATGACCTTGTGCGCTGGCCAGTCATGGATGGCCATGTTGAACACTGGGCCGAGCTCGGCGTCCGCGCGCACCTTGTCGTAGAACCGGTCGACCAGCGTGGCGATGCCTACTTCGCTGGCCTGTTCAAAGATTGCCATGTACGGGGTTTCCTGGTTGCTGGCCGGGTCAGCCCGGCTTGCCGTCCTTGCGGGGCGTGAGATAAATCCAGGCCGCACGCACGACCCATGGCGCGAGCACCAGCAGCCACAACGCGGCCGCGGCGAGGTACCAGGGCCAGGGATGTCGCGTGGCGTCTGCCAGTACGCGGACCACGGCGGTGGCCTGCATGCCGATGAAGGCGATCCACGGTATCGCGCCCATGGCCAGCGGCCGACCGGAGTGCCCATGCGTCACGCGGGTCACCATTGCCACCAGCATGGAAGCGAAGAAACCGATGGTCAGCGCGTGCAGGGGCGCCCGCGCCCAGCCGCTGCTGCCGTGCCAGGCCAGCGCAATGCTGTCGGCGGCAAACAACGCGAACGAAAGCGGCAGCCAGGCCAGGGCGACATACAGCACGGACAGCAGGCCCGGGCGGCGTGCTTTCCACGGTTGCCAGGCGAGCCACTGCCACAACAGCAGGCAGGCCAGTGGGACATCGGCGATCCAGCGCCATGCGCTGGCGTCGCACAGGTCGAAGGCAAGATGAGCGAGCGTCAAAAGCCATACCCCCGCCAGCGAACCCAGCGGGCGCACCACGCGGTAGCCGGGCACCACGTTGCTTGAGAAGAACGGCACCATGCGGTGCGCGACGGTGAAGTAGACCGGCACCAGCAGGCCGAACGTACCCATCGAGATGGATGCCTGCATCCATCTCGCCGGTGCCCCGCAGGCGAAAGCCAGCGCAAGGACGAGCCCTGCCGCACCAAAAGCCAGCGCGGCGTAGGCCGATACGGCCCACCGATCCTTGCCGTGGTTCTGCAGCAAGCGCTGACCAAGCACCGTCATAGCGACCAGCCAGCCTGCCAGCATGGCGGCGAAACCGAAGGGCAGCAGGCGGGGCATGCCGCTGTGGGCGCCAAGCACGAGCAGGCCTCCGCCCAGCACGAGTGAGAAGACGGCGGCGTACACGGGCTTGGGGATGTCGCGGAGATTGAGCCAGCGCGGGAAGACGGTGAGCAGGAAGCCGAACACGAAAGGCGACAGCGTGGCGTACTGCATGAGGAAACCATGCGCCCACGCCGACGGCATCGGTTGCGGCGCGAACGGAAGGCCAAACCACGCGGCCGACAACACCCCGGTCCACCAGATCATGTTGGCCAGCAGGGCCAACGCGCCGATCAGGAACATGGCCCGGTGGGGCGCCGCCAGCAACATGCTCAGATCGGCGGCGCGTGGCTTGTCGGATGTAGCGGCATTCATGGGGAAAGACGGGGTCCGGGAGGCCGCAGGCGGGGCGCAGTCTGTCAGCGCTGTCCGTGCCACGACTATGATCTGGGTCAGAAATACCCTTCGCGACCCACACGATCACGCCATGTGGGCCGCGCTTGAGTGTACTCAGGGTGCTGGCTGTTGGATGAAACCGACCCTGGACGAGAATGCTTTGTTCCGGTGCCTCTTCCTTCAGCCAGTGGCCCGGGGCTTTGACGATTACGCTCGTCGCCGCGCCGGGCGTTTGCAATTACAACTGGCTCATGCCGCCGTCAGCCACGATTTCGGTACCGACGATGAAGGCGGACTCGGGCGCCGACAGATGCAGGACGGTGGAGGCGATCTCGGCCGGCTTGCCGAAACGGCCGAGCGGAACCTGCGACTGGATCTGCGCCGCGGTGGCTTCCAGGGTGGCCTGGTCCATGCCGAGCTTGCCGTAGAGCGGCGTCTCCACCGGGCCGGGGCTGAGCACGTTCACGCGGGCGCCCGCGGGCAGCAGTTCGGCGGACAACGTCTTCGCCAGGGAGATCACTGCGGCCTTGCTTGCGGCGTACACGGACGAGGCGGGCATGCCGATGTGGGCGTTGATCGAGCCGTTGATGACGATCGACGCACCCGCGTTGAGCAGTGGCGCCAGCGCCTGGATCTGGAAGTAGGGGCCTTTCACGTTGGTATTGAAGGTGAGGTCCCACAGCGACTCGTCCACGGCGTCGAGCGTCGCAAACTTGGCCACGCCGGCGTTGAGGAAGACGGCGTCGAGCTTGATGCCTTTGGCGGACAGCGCATTGGCCAGTTCCCGCGAGCCGGCGATCGAGGCGGCGTCGTTGCGAATGGCGAGCGCATCGGCGCCGAGCGACGACGCAGCTTGATCGAGCGCGGCCTGGTCGCGGCCCGTGACGATTACGCGGGCACCTTCCGCAGCGTACGCCAGGGCGGTTGCCAGGCCGATGCCGCTGGTGCCACCGGTGACGAGGACGTTCTTGTTCTGGAAGCGGTTCACGAGCTTTCTCCTGAGAGGTGTTTGGATCGATGGATGCATGCTGCGCTTTCATGGGTTCGCTGCCGTACCGCCTTTTTGGCGAACACGTTCGAAAGGTGCGAACGTGTTGAAGCGCGCATCAGCACCGCAGATGTGCAGGTTGCGTAGGCGTGGTGTCCACCCTGCGTGCAGAAAAAGTCCGAAGCAGGTGCAGAGCGCGTCCTGCCGTGGACGACATTGATGACCGCACGTGCAATGTCTGCGCATCGCGGTCACGGCATGCGGACCTTGCGTCGACATTTCGTCCCCTAGGTTCCCGTCACCGCCCAGGGAGATGTTCTGATGATTCGATGCACACCGTTCCGCCGCCGCGGCGCTTTTGGCGCACTTCTCGTTCTTGGTACAGCCTGCAGTGCTCCGGCATTCGCCGATACTTCGCCAGCGCTCGATCGTGCAAGTATCTGGATCGGCGGCTTCTACGCCGATACCGAAACGCGCATCGGCGCCAGCGACAAGAGTGGCCAATACGGCGGTTCGTTCGGCCTGGAAGACGACCTCGGGTTTCGCAAGCACAAGGCCGTGCCACGAGCGCGGCTGGACTTCCTCATCGGCGACCATCAGGGATTTTCGTTCGACTTCTTCGGCATCGACCGTACGCACAGCCGCTCGATCAGCCGCGCGATCGATTACGACGGCAACCACTTCGATGCCTCCGCCCGCGTCGACAGCAAGCTCAACTTCAACTTCGGCAGCGCCTCGTACCGCTGGTGGTTCGGCCAGAGCAATGACGTCTTCGGCGTGGGCATCGGTGCCGCGTATTACGGCGTAAAGGCGGGCATCGCGGGTGAGGCATCGCTGGACGGGGAGACGGCGCAAGCGTCGGCGCAGACCCATGAAACCGCGTGGGCGCCCGTGCTGCAACTTGGTTGGCGTCATGCCTTCACGCGCGATTTCCGCATGTACGTGGATGCCTATGGCGTGAAGAAGAACGGAGGCAATCTGGCGGGTCACATCTACAACGCCGCGGTGGGACTGGAGTGGTTTCCCATCGAAAATCTCGGCATCGGCGGCGAGTACGGCTACACGCGCATCAAGCTTGACCAGAACCGCACCAACTATCGCGCCGACCTCGACATGAAGCTGAAGGGCCCGTCGCTTTTCCTTCGGTTGCGCTTCTGATCGTCAGCACGCCCAGCATGAGCAGCCCAGCGCGCCCCACGGGGCGTGCCTGGCGCTGCCGCCGCAGTGCGCATGCGCCGTCGCCACGGCTGCGCTCGCGACCATCGCATCGGCGGCCTGCGGCGATTTCCAGTAACGGCTGCCGACGTGGATGGGCGACCAGTCGGGCATCGCCGGTGGTGGTGCCAGGTCGTGACGGCGGAAATCGCCATCGGCATAGACGATGCGACCATCAACGATGGTGAGTTCGGAAACGATCTGCCGTATCGATTCGTCCGGCACTTCAAAAAAGTCCTCGGACAGCACCGCCAGATCTGCGAGCTGGCCGATGTCCAGTTGCCCCTTGAGGCCTTCCTCGTTGGAGAACCAGGTGTTGGCGCGGGTATACAGGGCCAGCGCAGTGGCACGATCGAGCCGGTTGCTTTCGGGATAAAGCGAAAGCCCGCCCAGCGTCTTGCCGGTCGTCAGCCAGTAGAGCGCCGTCCAGGGATCGTAACTGGCGACGCGCGTGGCATCGGAACCAGCGCCCACGCGCACGCCCATGTCCAGCATGCGACGAATGGGCGGCGTACGCGCCGCGACATCGGCACCATACCGTTCGACGAAATATTCACCCTGGAAAGCCATGCGGTGCTGCACGGCGATGCCGCCACCGAGCTGCGCGATGCGCTCCAGGCTGCGGTCGGAAGCGGTTTCCGCATGATCGAAGAACCAAGGCAGGTTCTTCAGCGGTATGTCGCGATCGATGCTTTCGAACACGTCCAGCGCACGGCTGATGGTTTCGTCGTAGGTGGCATGCATGCGCCAGGGCCAGCGGCGCGAGGCCAGCAGCCGCACGACCTGTTCCAGATCGTGCTCCATGCCACGCGGAAGCTCGGGGCGGGGCTGTCGGAAATTCTCGAAGTCCGCCGCCGAATGCACCAGCATTTCACCAGCGCCGTTGAGGCGGTAGAACTCGTCGCCGGCACCGTAGCGGTTGGTGGACGACCAGTGCATGAAGTCCTGTAGTTCGTCGCCCGGCTTCTGGGCAAACAGGTTGTAGGCCACGCGCACGGTCAGCAGTCGATGAAGCTGCAATTCCTCGATGGCTCGATAGTCGTCGGGATAGTGCTGCAGGCCGCCGCCGGCATCGATCACGCTGGTGATGCCCATGCGGTTGAGCTCGCGCATGAAATGGCGCGTGGAGTTGATCTGGTATTCGTAGGGAAGCGTGGGGCCCAGCGCGAGAGTGGAATAGAGCAGGGCCGCGCTGGGCGCCGCCAGCAACAGTCCGGTGGGTGCGCCCGTGCTGTCCCATTCGATGTGGCCGCCGGGCGGATCGGGCGTATCGCGGGTGAAGCCGCACGCGCGCACCGCGGCCGCATTGAGCAATGCGCGGTCGTAGAGATGCAGCACGAACACGGGCGTTTCAGGCGCGACATGATTGAGCTCCTGCAGCGTCGGCAGCCGCTTCTCCGCGAACTGGTGCTCGGTGAACCCGCCAACCACGCGAACCCATTGTGGCGCCGGCGTGCGCGCCACCTGGTGCGCCAGCATGCGCATGGCATCGGCCAGCGAGGGCACCCCGTCCCAGCGCAGTTCGAGGTTGTAGCTGAGGCCGCCACGGATCATGTGGATGTGGGAATCAATCAGGCCGGGAATGACGCGTCGCCTGCCGGCATCGATGATCTTGGTGGCGGGGCCGGCCAGCGAGCGGATCTGCCCGTTGGTGCCCACGGCCGACACATGCCGGCCACTGATGGCGATGGCCTGTACCTCCGGTCGCTGGGCCACGCCGGTGTGGACCTTCGCGTTGTGGACGATGAGCGTGGGATGCGTGGTCATCGCGCTTGCCTCGCGTACCGGACCGTCCGGGCGGCATAGGTGTAAGTGGCAGCGCGTCGAGTTTTCGTGACTGCGTCTGGTGGCGCACGTCAAGCGATTCGCGCAGATCGTCTGGCGGCAGGGGGCATGTAAGGTCGGGTTTACACACGCGCGGCCATCCATCACGGCAGAGCGGGAATGTGCATATGCACAATCGTCATTTCCGGCTATGGGTGGTGTTGGCCAGCATCAGCAGGACTCGACCGGAGGCGGATGCATGATCGATCGGGACAGACGAGTGCGTTTACGTGGCGCCTGTTTCGCCGGTCTGCTGGCGCTGGGCCTGCCGGCCTGCGCTTTGGCCGCCGACTATGACATTTACAGCAACTGGCCGACCCACGTGACCGCATCGGACGGCACCGACTTCGGACTGGCGGTGCTGTACCAGTACGACATGAACCGGTTTTCCAACGACGCCGGCCGCCTTGAGGACGCAGGCACCAACCGCCGGCGTTACCTGGGCGCGTATCTGCGCAAGCCCGGCGTCTACGACGCCATCGCCCAGTACGACTACCAGGCCAGGCAGTGGACCGATGCGTTCCTGCGTTTCCGCACCAGCGGTGTCCTCGGCAAGGATCTTGGCAATCTCCGCTTCGGCTATTCCAAGACGCCCGTGGGCTTCGAGGGCGTGACCAGCTCATCGGCCACGACCTTCATCGAAGCTGCGCTGCCGACGCAGGCCATATGGGAAGGTCGGCGCGCGGGCGTCGATTGGGCCTGGATCCGGCCGCACTTCGTGGTGAACGTGGGCGACTATTTCTGGCGCAAGGATTTCGACGGCAACAACCCCGGCAGTACCTGGGCAGCGCGCGCGGCCTGGATGCCGCTGAACCAGCCTGGCAACGTGCTGCACCTGGGCGTGTCGGCGTCGCGCGAAAAGCTCGACTGGGCCGATGAAGGTACCGTGCCGCCGTCTGCGCGCATCCGCGCCAGGCCAGAGGCGGGGCTGACGCCGGTGCGACTGGTCGATTCGGGCACGCTCTCTTACAGCAAGCGCGTGGATCGGCAAGGCTTCGAAGCGCTGTGGATTGATGGTCCCTGGTCGGTGCAGGGTGAATACCTGCAGGCAAGGGTGGAGCGCTACAACGGCAAGCCCGACTACGACACCAGCGGGTTCTACCTCTTCACCAGCTGGACGCTCACCGGCGAGGCCCGCTACTACAGCGATGGCAATGTCGGTGACCGGCGCTACACCGGTCGCGACCAGCAGGCCATCCGTCCCACACATGCCTGGGGTGCCGTGGAAGTGGCCGTGCGCTACAGCGAGCTCGATCTCAACGATGGCGCCATCACCGGCGGCAAGGAGCACGACTGGACGGTGGGCGCCAACTGGTACATCGGCGAGCATCTCAAGCTGCAGCTCAATCACGTATGGGCATTTGCCGATCGTGGGACGCTGCAGGTAGATCCGCGCATCTTCGAGATGCGCGCGCAGCTGTATTTCTGACGCGGCCGGTCAGCGCGTATCGCGAGGCGCCTCCAGCAGCCATGCCTGCGCTGCCTGCAAGGCCGCGTCGCCCGGGCCATCGGAGGACGTGATCACGTCGGGCGCGATGGGACCGTCGTACCGGGTATGCGATCGATCGAGCTCGACACTGGTGGTAAGCGCGATGGCCGCGCCATCAGGCAACTCAAGGGTGCGATTGCCCGTGGGTACGCCTGCCGTAGGCGCGCCGAAGAAGCGCGTGTGGGGTCGTCCATGCAAGGCGATCACCACCGCTTCGCCCGCGCTGGCGGTATGCGGGCCGGTGAGCACGGCGAGTGGCACGGAGCCGAGGTTGGGGATCGGCGGGAGCACCGAGAGCGTCAATCCGGCCACCCAGGGTGCAGACAGGCCCTCGCGGCCCTTGAAATAACCCAGCGGGCCAGTGCCGAGAAAGGCTTTCAGTGCGCCGATCATCGGCCACATGTTGCCGCCGCTGTCGCCGCGCAGGTCGATGATCCACCCGTGTCGCACCTGTGGCTGGATCTGCAGCAAGGGACCCGTCACTTGCGCCACATAGGCATTCGCCGCCCGAGCATCGACGCTTCCGAAGGCAGGCAGCGCGATGTAGCCGATACCGTCCGGATGCAGCTGGACCGTGGCGGGCGTCCAGCGGTTTTCACCCGACCGGTTGGCGCGGTTCTCTTCGCGAGACACAAAATGGCTGTGGTGATCCTGCAGCGCGCCCAGCAATGATTTGATCGCCGGATAGGCTTCGCTGGCCCAGCCGTTTTCGCTCACGTGCGCACGCAGGCTGGGAACCAGCGTGTCCCAGTCCACCGTGGAGGCGCGCAGTGCCTGTTCTTTCACCAGCGTGATGGCCGCCTCCAGTTCCTGCGTGGCATTGCCTGCGCTGGCCGGGTCGATGGCGTCGCCGCGTTCGAGCACGATGTGCCGGAACGAAGCGTCGCCGTCGCCCTGGAGCAGTGCACCGAACACCAGCTTCGTGGCGTCGGGCGGCACGGCAATGCTCACTTCGCGCCGTTCGTCGGCGCGCGTTCCTCGCACATCGTTGGCTTGCGAGTTGGCAAAGGCGACCGGTCCGTGCTCGCCATCGGCGCGCAGCCAGAGGCCTGCACCGCCCGTGGTGTCGGTGGTATCGATGACAGCCGACAGGCGCACCGTGTGTCCACGGAAGTACTCGGCATCAGCGCTGGCCACCGAACTGCCGAACGGGCGTGCCGGCCTTCATGCGAAGCAAGGTGGGTCTGCGCGCCTTCCGAAGACAGTGAGTTGCCCGACGCGGAGAGGCTGTAGTCGTTGCCACCCCTGGACAGCGCCCAGCGGGACTGGGTTGGCGACGTCGCGTCCTGCGCATGCGAGCTGCCGATGGCGAGCGTGCAGGCGAACAGGCAGCGAAGGAGGGCGGCTTGCCCGCCGGTCGATCGGGTGATCCGTGAGGCGAATTGGTTCAAGGTCTGTTCCGTGGCCTTGCGACCGGGCGATGGTAGCGGGCCGCTGGGCATCCATGAAGCCGGCAAGAACTTGCCGGTATCACCTCGTGGCATGCAGGCCACGCGGGCTGCCGTGAACGCAACGAGAAATTTCCATCGTGCGAACGGAGCCAACGCCATGACGCCACCGTGCTGGCCTGGTGACAACTTATGGCGGAACATGCGGCGCGAGCGCCGAAGGTAGACGATCATGAACGTTGCGCAGGAGTTCGAGCCGCTGTATCGCGCCGCGCGATCATTGCCGCTAGGGCAGGGGCCATGCGCGGCCGCGCTGGTGACGATCACCCGCACGCGGGGTTCCACGTTTCGCCGCGCCGGTGCCAGCATGCTGGTACTGCCGGACGGCCATATGATTTGCGAGCTTTCCGGCGGCTGCCCGCAGCGCGACATCGTCCTGCGCGCAACGCAGGTGATCGAACATGGCCGTGCGGCGCTGGTCGGTTATGGCCGCGAGTCCAACTACGACGTGATGATCGAAACCGGCTGCGGCGGCGAGCTTGAAGTGCTCATCGAGCCTTGGCGCGAAACGTCCGACATCGATTTCCTGCATGCCATGGCCAAACTGCGCGCGCAGCGGCAAAGCGGTGCCATGGCGACGGTTTTTGCGACGGATGGCGTGGTCGATACGCCGCGACCGCGGCGGCTGGTTCGTGGAAGCGATGTTTGGTGGCACGACGCGGATGGAACGTCGATGCGCGGCGCGATGGAGTCCGCCATGGCGACGATGCGTGACGCCACGGCCGACACCCTGCGCCTGGACATCGATGGCCGCCTGCATGACGTGCTGCTCGAAGGCATCGAACCTCCGCACGCCCTGCTCGTGGTGGGCGATGGCCTGGGTGCGCGGTTGCTGTGCGACATCGCCGTGCGATTGGGCTGGCACGCCACGCTGTCAACTCCGGCGGCGACCAACATCACGCTGCCTGATGGCATTCGCCATGTCATCGCCACTCCCGGCGCGCTTGCCTCCAAAGTGGTGATCGACGCGATGACTTCGGTGGTGGTCATGACCCATCAGCTGGAACGCGATCTTCAATACCTGAAGGTCCTGCTGGATAGCCCCGCGCCTTACGTCGGCGTGATCGGTTCAAGGCAGCGCGCCGGAAAGATACGCAAGGCGTTTCCTGGCGCGCAGTCGCGACTGCGCGTTCCGGCAGGGCTCGACGTGGGCTCGGAAACACCGCAGGAGATCGCGCTGGCCGTGGCCGCGGAAATCCTGGCTCTGCGCAACGGCCGGCAAGGCGGGCCGCTGTCGCTCTCGCTTTCGTCCATACACGCATGAGCGTGTCTGTCGCGACCGTGGCTGCCGTGTTGCTTGCTGCGGGCGAAGCCAGTCGCTTTGGTGCAGCCAAGCAATGCTTGCCGATCGCTGGCGTTCCGATGGTTCGCCGCGTCGCGGAAATCGTCACGGCCGCTGGTGCGTGGCCTGTCGTCGTGGTCACCGGCGAGCACGCCGCTGACGTCATCCATGGCCTATCCGATTTGGACGTCCATATCCGTCACAACGACGAATGGGCGCAAGGCATGGGTCGTTCGCTGGCCGTCGGCACGACGGCCCTGGCGGGCCTTGCACCGGATGCGGCGATCATGGTGCTTCTGGCCGATCAACCGGCTGTGCGCATCGAAGATCTGCACCGTCTGCTGGAAGCGCATGCGCAGACACCGGAGCGGATCGTTGCGAGCCGCTATGAGGGACACCAGGGGCCTCCCTGTGTATTTCCCCGGGAGTTCGCCGCCGAGTTGCAGGCGTTATCCGGCAGGCAAGGCGCACTCCCGTTGCTGGAACGGCATGCTGACCGCGTGATGGCCATTGACATGCCGCGGGCCGCGATCGACATCGACACGCCCGCGGACTTCGCCGCCTGGCTTGCTGGTGAGGCGTCACGCGACGCCTGACGTTGATCGCGCTTCGGCGGTTTCAGTGCAGGCCGACCGTCCCCTGCGTGGCCGCGAAGATCTTCTGCGTGTCGTAGCCCACGCCCTGCTTGAACACCAGCGGCATGCGTTCGATCGCGCTCGCATCGTGCACCGGGTCACCGTCGATCACCACGATGTCGGCGCGCTTGCCCACGGCGAGGGTGCCGACATCCTTGTCGCGGCCGAGATACTTCGCGCCGTTGGCAGTCGCCACCTTGACGGCCTGCTCGAAGCTGAAGCCTTCCTCGACCAGCAGTTCGATTTCGCGCTTGGAGGAATAACCGGGCACCACGCCGCCGTATCCGGTCGGATCCGTACCCGCGAGCAGCAGGCCACCGGCATCGGAGAACTGTTTTTCGAGGCGCGAGATCTTGGCATAGGCCTCGGGCGTGAACGGGCCCGCCGCGTGCTGTGCCTTGTCCCAGCTGGCCTCGTATGCCTTGCGTACCTCGGGAAGCATCAGCTCCAGCGCGCCCTGCGGCGCCTTCGGCCGTCCGGCGACGAACGTCTCGAACACCGTCAGCGTGGAGGTGAGGGCCACGTGGTGGTCGACCATCAGCTTGATCAACGAAGTGACCTCGGGTGACGCGGGATCGAGCGACTGGAATGTCTTCGTGGCATTGCCGCGCGGACAGTCGTCCGGCTGCTTGTCGTCGCGGAAGTCAGTGGCCACGAAAAAGCCATGCTCGAGATTGTCGATGCCGAGGTGCACCGCTTCGCGATAGGTCACCGAGCACAAATGTCCCGTCACCTTCGCGTGATGTCGATGCGCCACGTCGATCACGCGCTGCAGTTCGGCACGCGTGATATTCATGTAGGCCTTGAAGGATGTCGCGCCTTCGTCGGCCCAGTAGTCGACCGTGCGTTCCGCATCGTCCACGCCGCTCAATGCGTGCACGCCCGGAATGGGCAGGCCCGGACCGTTGAGGTAAGGGCCGGTCGCGTCGATGTCGGGGCCAAGCACGTCGCCGCGGGCAATGGCGTCGCGCACATTGATGTCGGCATACGGCATCATCGAGCCCGCGGTGCGCATCGTGGTGGTGCCGCCAGCGAGATAGAGCCTGGGGAAGCTGTAGCTCATTTCGTTGTATTCGGCGCCGCCCGCCGGATAGAACATGTGCTCGTGCACCATCACGAAACCGGGCAGCAGCGTCTTGCCCTTCGCATCGATCACGGTGGCTTCGCCGGGCACCTTCACCCTGCTGGCTCGACCGAGCGCGACGATGCGGCCGGCGTCGATCACCAGGGTCTGGTCACGCGCTGCCTTGTTGCCCGTGCCATCGACCACGGTCGCGTGCGTGAACGCGATGACGGGTTGCCCGTAGGCAACGAATTCCTTGCCATTGGTCGACATGTCGGCGGCGAGCGCCGACGTCGACAGGATGCCCGCCAGAGCCACTGCCCATACCGATCGCTGCCGCGTCATGCGCCATCCCCTTGGAGTGTGGGCGGCATCCTAGCAAAGGCCTGCGGCGTCGGTTACCCGGCTTCGAGCAGGGCGACCGTGCCCTGGCCGCCATCGGCGCAGATGCTGACGATGGCGCGGGTGCCGGGCGGTTGCGCGGCAAGCTCCTTCACCGCCTGGCTGAGAATGCGTGCGCCGGTCGCACCAAAGGGATGGCCAATCGCCAGGCTGCCACCGTTCGGGTTGAGCCGATCGCGCGGGAAGGTACCGAAATCGCGCTCCACGCCGGCCTTGCGCGCGAGGAACTCCCGGCTCTGCAACGCCGCGATGTGCGCGAGTACCTGGGCGGCGAACGCTTCGTGGATTTCCCACAGGCCGATGTCCTGGTAATTCAGCCCGTGCCGTGCCAACAGGCGGGGAATGGCATAGGCGGGCGCCATCAACAGGCCTTCCGTGCGGAAATCGATCGCGGCGATTTCCCAGTCGACCAGTTTCACGCGGGGCACATGGCTGGGTAATCGCTCCAGGCCTTTCTGGGTGGAAACCCACAGGCTCGCGGCGCCATCGGTCAGCGGCGAAGAATTGCCGGCGGTCAGCGTGCCCTGTCCGCTGGTGCGATCGAATGCCGGCGGCAGCTTGGCCAGCTTTTCCAGCGACGTGTCCGCGCGCGCGATGCTGTCGCGGCGGAAGTCGCCGATGGGAATCACCAAGTCATCGAAGAAGCCGCGGTTCCACGCGTCCACCGTATGGCGATGGCTGTCATAGGCGATCTGGTCCTGATCCTCGCGCGTGAGCTTCCACTCCTTGGCAGTGATCTCGGTGTGCTCGCCCATGCTCAGGCCGCTGGTGCGGTTAACGATGCCGGGGATGTACAGGCTGATGTCGCCCAGCTTGAGCGAAAGCGCGTGCGATACCTTCTCGCCCACCGAGCGTGCCTTCTGGAAGCGGCGAATCCAGTCCGACAGGCGCTGGTTGAGACCGAGCTGGATGCGGCTGAGGCTGTCCACGCCACCGACAAGGGCAAGCTGCATGCTGTCATCGTCAAGCATGCCGGCCGCCTCGATCATGCCGATCATGCTGGTCGAACAGGCCATGATCGTCGAGAACGCGGGAATGGTGGCGGGCGCACCGGCGTCCATCAACACTTCACGCGCCAGGTTGCTCCAGGTGAGGTTGGGCACCACGGTGCCCCACACTGCGACATCGGGCGTCTTTCCGTCTGGAAGGCTGTCCAGCATGTGCCGCACCACGGGCACGGACAGCGCAATGGCGTCGTGCGAAGCCAGCGCGCCGTCGACCTTGGAAAAGGGCGTGCGCACGCCCGCCGCAAGCCACACCGGATGGCGATAACGCGAATGCAGGGTCATGGATGTCCCGTATCGTGGGTTGGAAACGTCAGGCGTCCAAGTGCCAGGGTGCGCCTTCGGGCGCGCCGCGTCCCAGCTTGTCGGGCAGCCGGTCAGTGGCAGCCACGAATTCGAGCGCTACCGAATTGATGCAGTAGCGCTGGTGCGTCGGCGGCGGGCCGTCGTCGAACACATGCCCCTGGTGGCTGCCGCAGCGTGCGCAACGGATCTCCGTGCGGACCATGCCGTAGCCGGTGTCGCGTACATACGTCAGGTGACGTTCGTCGAACGGTGCCGTGAAGCTCGGCCATCCGGTACGACTGTCGAACTTTGCGCCGGCAAGGAACAGTGGCAAGCCGCATAGCCGGCAGCCATACACGCCCGCGCGCTTCTCCGCCAGCAGCACGCCGCAAAACGGCGATTCGGTGCCGTGTTCGAGCAGCACGTCGCGCTCCTCCTGCGTCAGCGCGGAAACGAGCTGGTCAAACTGCAGCGGCGATGGTGGCGAAAGGTCGAACGGGGCAGGTGCACTCACGACATGCTCCTCGGCGATCCTGAAGGGGACGTCCGGCCGTGGCCGGCGACGTGCCCCGACATGGTGGCCTGCGAGGCGGATTCAAGGCGTCAGCTTGCGCTCGGCCGCCTGTTCTTCCTCCACGGTGAGGATGGCCTCGGGCGTGGCCTCCAGCCTTGCCTTGGGAATCGGCTTGCCACTGAGGTCGGACAAGCCGTAACTGCCATCGTCGATCTTCTGCAATGCCCGCTCGATATGGCTGATGCGCGTGGCATCAATATCGCGTTCGGCCTGGCGGATTTCCTCCTGGGCGGAGTCCTGCGCCTCTTCCTCAAATTCCCTGGCTTCGTCGCCGTGCTCTTCGGCGAACGAACGCCGCGCGGCCACGGAGGAAAGCTCGCCACCAAGGACCTGCTGCCGCAAGGCTTCCAGCCGCTTGTGCTGCTGCGCGATGAATTCCGGGCTGAGGTTGGCTTGCTCGGCGGGCATGGGGCGTCTCCGATGAGAGTGTCCGCTAGCTATGGCACACCCATCGTTTTGGTGTGGTGAAGGCGTGCGGCGCCATCCATGCACCGCACGCCGGTTGCGCCTTACCAGCGATACGCCACCTTGCCGTAGACATAGGCGCCGTTGAACCCGAACGGCGAGAACACCGAATAGGGCATGGTGCCGTTGTTGTCGTTGGCTGCGATCACCTTGTCCGGATAGGTGTTGAGCACGTTGTCGCCGCCCACCGTGAAGGTCCAGCGATCCACGTTGTAGTTCACCGCAAGATCCAGGATCCACTTGGCGTCGAAGTCCTGGTCCAGCGATGCCGTGGTGGAGTTGTACGACACGAAGCTGCCGTAGCGCGTCAGCGTGCCGCTGAAGCCCCAGTGACCGACGTTGTAGGCCTCATTGAGGATGAGCTTGCTGCGTGGCGTGGTATCGGCCAGCAGGCCGTATTGGTCGCGGCGGTCGATGCGCTTGAGGTTCACTCCCAGCTGGTTGAGGATCGCCGGGTTCGCCTTGATGTCGGTGACCTTGTTCTTGTTGTAGTTGTAGCTCAGCGTGCTCTGCAGCGTGCCGGCATTGCCAAAGTCGCTGAGGTAGCTGGCCACCAGGTCGACGCCGCGCGTGCGCGTATCCACCGCATTGGTGAAATAGGCGATGCCGCTGTAGTTGATGTTGGTAACGCCGTTCGCAGCCAGGTACGCCTGCACCGTCGGCGAAGTGGTGGCGAGGTTGCTGGACAGCGTGATGCGGTTGTCAATGTCGATCTGGTAGACATCGAGGCTCAGGTTCAGCGCATCGAGCGGATTCCACACCGCACCCAGCGTGTAGTTGTGCGACTTCTCCGGCTCCAGCGGTTGCGCGCCCAGCAACTTGCCTACCTGGCTGTCGACCGGCACCAGGCCTGTGTTGTAGATGCCGGGCGGAAGCCCCAGCGAGTTGCCTGCGCCGTAGTACAGCGACGAGGTGTACGCGTAGTGCTGCTGCGCCAGCGATGGTGCGCGGAAGCCGGTGGAGATGCTGCCGCGCAGGGCAAAGCTGCTGGTGAAGTCGAAGCGACCGGCCAGCGCACCCGAGGTGGTGTTGCCGAAGTCGGTGTAGTCCTCGTGGCGCAACGCCAGTGACGTGCCGAAGCGATCGGTGAGGTTGGTTTCCAGGCTGATGTACTCGGCCACGTCATGGCGACTGAACGAGCCCGCGTTCGATGGCTGGTAACCGCCGAAGCCCTGCGCGCCACCCGACACGCCGGACGTGCCGGTGTACCACGAGGGCAGGTCGCCGGCTTCGATCTTGTAGGTCTGGCGCAGGTATTCCGCGCCGAACGCCAGCGTCACTGGATTGGGCAGCCAGCTGGTGGACAGCTCCTTGGCGATGTCCACGTCGAACGACTGTTGCGAAGCGCTGAGGATGCCGTCGTGGAATGCCGTGGGGCTGTAGCCGAAGTCGTGCAGGAAAGCACGATTCACGCTGTTTTCCGTGGCATAGGACACGCGATTGCCGCCGTAATTGCCGCTGACGTCCCAGCGCCATCCTCCGGCGGTCTTGCCGCGCAGCCCGATCACCAGTGACTGGTCGGTGGAGTCGGCGTGCTCCAGCGGCAGGTATCCGTTGGGGTAGATCGACGGCACCGAGTTGCTGTTGGCGAGGTTGCGGAAGAACGCGGGCGATGTCGTGTCGCGATCGCTGTAGTGACCGAACGCATAGAACTGCACGCCGGGCGTGATGTCGTACTGCGCGTTGAGGAACAGGTTGTGATCCTTCACCGCCGGGTCGCCGTAACGCTGCGTGGTGCCTTCCCATGGGCGCGTGCGATTGGGCTGGGCCCGGTTGGTGTAATCCTGGTTGCCATCCTGCAGCGTGAAACGGATCCAGCCCTTGTCGTTGTTGAGCGGGATGCCGAAGTCGGCCGAGCCCTGCCATTGCCGGCCATCGCCCGCCGAATACTGTCCGCCGGTGACTTCGACATCGCCACCCTGCGCGCCTTTCTTCAGCACGATGTTGATGACGCCGGCGATGGCGTCCGAGCCATATTGCGCGGAAGCGCCATCACGCAGCACTTCGATGTGGTCGATCGCACCGATGGGAATGGTGTTGAGATCCACCGCCTGCGATCCGCGGCCCAGTACGCCGTTCGTGAGCAGGATCGCGCCAGGATGCCAGCGCTTGCCATCCACCAGCACCAATACCTGATCCGGCGAGAGGCCGCGCAGCTGCGCAGGCCGCTGAGAATCGGCGGTGTCCGCCGCGGACGGGCGCGGAAAGGTCAGCGAGGGAATGATGCGTGCGAGCGCGGTGGTGAGTTCGGTGGTGCCGGTCTGCTTGAGCGTGTCGGCAGAGACGACGTCGATCGGCGTGAGCGAGCTGCTTTCGGTGCGATTGTCAGCGCGCGTGCCGGTGACGATGACAGCACTGAGCTTCTTGGCGTTCTCCGGCGTCGACGTATTGGTGTCCTGGGCATGGGCGCTGGAGAAGGCGGCCAGTAGTGCAAGGGAGAGGAGGGTAGGCGTGGCCTTCAGGCCGTTGTGTTGTTTATGCATTTTTTGTATTCCCCACGTGGTTTGTGCGTTGCAACAATTGCAGGCTATACGCTGCCCTCGGAGGTAGTCAACAGCGGTATAGACGTCCAAACATGTCCAATGAGAAATGCTTCCTAGCTCATGACGATTCGTCATGACGGAGCCGGGCCCGAGGGTCCGGCGGGGAGGGTTCAAGCACGGAGGGCGGCGTAGGGACGATGAGGCTGCGCCACGGTGCGCCGCGTCAAGTGCAGGGAGTCGTGGGTTGGTCTTCACGCAGCGTTGATGCTGCGCTGAACCACCTTATGTGCCGTAGAGGTTCCGGGCATTGGCAAAACGCAGCTTGGTTTGCACCCGGGTTGAACGGCTTTTCTGGACAGGATCTTATGGCTCGGCAAAAAGCGCTTCAGATGTACCGCAACATTGGCATCATCGCTCACATCGACGCAGGCAAGACCACCACGACCGAGCGCGTGCTGTATTACACGGGTAAAAAGCACCAGATCGTCGACGTCCACGACACCAAGGAAGGCAAGGGCTCGACCACCACCGATTACCTCGAGCAGGAGCGCAAGCGCGGCATCACCATCCAGTCGGCGGCGGTGTCCACCGAGTGGCGGGGTTACCAGATTAATCTGATCGATACGCCGGGGCATGTCGATTTCACCATCGAGGTGAATCGCAGCCTGCGCGTGCTTGATGGCGCGGTCGTGGTGTTCGATGGCGTGGCCGGCGTGGAACCGCAGACCGAGACCAACTGGCGCCTCGCCGACCAGTACAACGTGCCGCGTCTGTGCTACATCAACAAGATGGACCGCATCGGCGCGAACTTCGCGCACTGCGTGAAGGGCATCCGCGAGCGCCTGGGCGCCAATGTATTGCTGTGCCAGGTGCCGCTGGGAAGCCACGACGAATTCATCGGCATGGCCGATCTCGTGGCTGGCGTCGGTTATCTGTGGAAGGGCGACGACAAGGACAGCCAGTGGGACACGGTGCCGCTCGATGAGATTGCCGGGCGCGTGAATTTCTCCTCCGCAGGCGACCAGGAATGGGTGGCCAACCTTGCCAAGCTGCGCGAAGAAACGCTGGAGCGCGCGTTGTCGATGGACGACGCCGCCTTCGAAAAGCTCATCGAGACCGGCGAGTACGACGCCAAGACCTTGAAGGACTGCATCCGCAAGGGCTGCGTGTCGGGCAAGCTCGTGCCGGTGTTTTGTGGTTCGTCCTATCGCAACAAGGGCGTGCAGCAGTTGCTTGATGGTGTCATCGACTACCTGCCGTATCCGGGCGAGAACGGCGGCATCGCGCTGGTGGATGAGGACGGGCATGTCATTGGCGACCAGGGCGTGGTCGATGAGGCGCCGGCACGCGCGCTGGCCTTCAAGGTGATCAACGATCAGTTCGGCACGCTCACTTTCTGTCGCGTGTATTCGGGAGTCATCAAGCGAGGCGATACCTTGCTCAACGTCACGCGCGGCAGGAAGGAGCGCGTAGGTCGCATCGTTGAAGTGCAGGCCAGCGCCACGCGCGAAATCGAGGAAGTGCGCGCGGGAGACATCTGCGCGTTCGTTTCCATGAAGGAGACGGAAACCGGCGATTCGCTAGCCGAGCCCGCGCATCCCGCGCTGCTAGAACGCATGCGATTCCCGGATCCGGTAATCAGCGTTTCGGTCGAACCCAAGCACCGCAATGACGTGGAAAAGCTTTCCTCCGCGCTCTACAAGATGGTGAAGGCCGATCCCTCGCTGCGCCTGGAGGTCGACAAGGAAACCGGGCAGACCGTGCTCAAGGGCATGGGCGAGCTGCATCTTGAAGTGACCATCGACCGCATGCGCACCGAGCTGGGTGTGGACGCCAACATGGGCAAGCCCAAGGTGAGCTTCCGCGAGGCATTCGGCCAGCCGGTGCAACATACCTACACGCACAAGAAGCAATCGGGTGGCTCGGGCCAGTTCGCCGAAGTGACCATGGTGTTCGAACCGCAGGCGTCCGGGACGGGCGTGGTGTTTGCCGACGAAATCGTGGGTGGTCGCGTGCCGCGCGAGTACATCCCGGCGGTGGAGCATGCCGTTACGGTGGAGTCGCGGGAAGGCCAGGTGGCCGGCTACGAAGTCGTCGATTTCAAGGCGCGACTCATCGACGGCAAGTTCCACGACGTCGATTCGTCCGCACTGGCCTTCGAGATCGCCTCGCGCCAGTGCTTCCGCGAAGCCCAGAGGCTCAGCAGGCCCAAGCTGTTGGAGCCGGTGATGCGGCTGGAAGTGGTGACCGAGGCCGACTACCTGGGCGATGTCATCGGTGATATCAATCGTCGACGTGGCACCGTGAGCGACCAGGGGCAACGTGGCACGCAGGCCTTCGTGCAGGGTTTCGTGCCGCTGGCGGAGATGTTCGGTTACATCAACTTCCTGCGCTCGGCCACCCGCGGGCGCGGCACTTTCACGATGGAATTCGACCACTACATGGAAGTGCCGCCCAACCTGGTGGACAAGCTGATGGAGAAGGAAACGAAGTAGCCCATGTGGCGAGAAGTGCCGTGAACGAAAAAAGCCCGGGCAAGGTTCGGGCTCTTCCAGGTAACGCGCGAGCCGGATCGTCATGTCGGTGTAACAGCGGACGAGATTTCGGCGAATAACTTTCAGGGCTCGTGGCTTGCCTCGCTGCACCTGCGTGGAGGCAACGAGGTTTTAGTGTGCGATGGGGGGATGGTTCACCTGGCAAATACCGACACCGGGGCATCGTTGATGGACGCGTGCCGCGGATGGCGATATGCCCGCCGCGGCCCTGGCCGATTTCAAGAAGTACTCAGTGGCGGCCTTGGGGCGTGAAGGCGGAATCGGCATGCGGATGCGATGGCCTCTGTCATGTCGCCTTGGTTTTCATCTTGGCTGGCCTTGCCGATTTTTGTACGGGCCATGCTTTTGTTTTCATCCGGCGCCGATGCGCTCTTCCAACCCCGCAGGAACATTCTCCATGAGCATGATTACTACGAAAGACGGGACGCAGATTTATTACAAGGATTTGGGTCAGGGCCAGCCGGTCGTGTTCTCGCACGGTTGGCCGCTGACGGCCGATGCGTGGGATGCGCAGATGATGTTCCTGAGTTCGCACGGCTATCGCACCATTGCGCACGATCGCCGCAGCCATGGCCGTTCGTCCCAGGCCTGGGACGGCAACGACATGGATACCTACGCTGATGACCTGGCGGCAGTGATCGAAAAACTCGACCTCAAGAATATCGTGCTGGTTGGCCATTCCACGGGTGGTGGCGAGGTGTCCCATTACATCGGTCGTCACGGCAACGCACGCGTGGCCAAGATCGTGCTGATCGGCGCGGTGCCGCCGATCATGCTGAAGACGGCGAACAACCCGGGCGGTCTGCCGATCGAGGTATTCGACGACATCCGCAAGAAGACCTTCGATGACCGTTCGCAGTTTTTCCTGGACCTGTCAGCGCCGTTCTACGGCGCCAATCGCCCCAACTCCAAGGCGACCCAGGGCATGCGTGACTCGTTCTGGGCGCAGGGCATGTCAGGCGGCCTGAAGGGCCAGTACGACTGCATCAAGCAGTTCTCGGAGGTGGACTACACCCCGGATCTGCGGAAGATCGAGGTGCCGGCGCTGGTGATCCATGGCGATGACGACCAGATCGTGCCGATCGATGCCGCGGGCCGCCTCTCGGCCAAGATCATCAAGAACGCCACGCTGAAGGTTTATCCGGGCGCACCGCACGGCCTCACGGCGACACATCAGGATCAGGTGAACCAGGATCTGCTGGAGTTCATCCGCTCCTGAACCGGCGCGCCGGCCGCATGACGTGGCCGGCGCTTCGATGGTGTGTCGCTCCTCACTTGCACATCGTCATGGCGGTTTTTACCGTGACGAACGATATTTCGGGCGAGCGGGTCTGGTCGCGACGTTTTCCGCTGGTCTTGCAGCACTGTAGCGAATCGGCGCACATCGTCTGTTTTCGCAAGAGTTCATCCCTGACATTCCGCCGGAGTCATCGCATGCGCATGTCCGCCAGGTTGTTTGTGCTCGCCATGGCCTGCGCCACCGAGGCAAGTGTGCAGGCATCGGCTGTGCAGGAGGTCGTCGTCGCCCCGGTTGTGGCGGTGGGCCCGCAATATGACACCACGCATGTCTATGTTGCTCCGGCCGACGTGGATCGTTTCGTTGAAAGTTTCCTGGCGACGTTCGGCGGACAAAGCACGAAGCAGGGCATCGCCACCGTTACGCCGACGCCCAGCAGCACCAGTACCCAGTTGCTGCAGACGCCGGCGGGCACCGTATCCCTGTTTGGCTTCCGCACGCCGATCCCTCATCCCTTCGGTGAGGAGCGCACGGGTTACCTGGTGAAGGATCTCGACGTGGCGATCAAGGCCGCCCGCGCGGCCGGCGCCGACGTCATCGTGCAGCCGTTCGCAGACCCCATCGGTCGCGACGCGGTGGTCCAGTGGCCGGGTGGCGTCAACATGCAGCTCTACTGGCACAACACGGCGCCGCAGTACGCGGCCTTGCAGACCATTCCCGAGAATCGCGTCTACGTGTCGCCAGATCGCGCAGAGGCATTCGTGAAAGCCTTCATCGCGTTTTCGCACGGCAAGGTGGTATCGGATGAAGCGCGGGCGCCGGGCGTGGAGATCGGCCGTCCCGGAGATGTGTTCCGTCGTATCCGCGTGGATTCCACGTTTGGCAAGATGGCCGTGTTTGTCACCGACGGCCACCTGCCATTTCCCTATGGCCACGAGATCACCGGATACGAAGTGGCTGATCTGTCCGCCACGCTTGACCGGGCCAGGGCGCATGGCGTGAAAGTGCTGGTCGAGCCACTCGTGAGCGAGGGGCGCACGTCGTCGGTGGTGGAGTTTCCGGGTGGCTATGTGGCGGAGATTCACGCCAATGGCGTTTACTGAGCGCGGGCTGGAAGTGCGCCATGGCGGCCCCGCCAGCGGCGAGGAGCGCTAACGCATGACCGAGAAACCCTGGCTGCCCACCATCCTCAGCGTGATGGCTGGCTATGTCGACACATCCGGCTTTCTTGCGCTGCACGGCCTGTTCACCGCCCACGTCACGGGCAACTTCGTCACTATCGGTGCGGCGCTGGTGTCCGGTACATCCGGCATCGTTGCCAAGCTGCTGGCATTGCCGGTGTTCTGTCTCTTTGTCATCGGCGCACGCCTGCTGCATTACCAGCTTGTCGATCATGGACAGCCCGTGGTTCGTTCGCTGCTGGCGATCAAGCTGGTGTTGCTCGTGCTGGCCATGGCGCTTGCCATCCGCTGCGGCCCGTTTCCGCAGGGGGATAGTTGGGCAGCGACGCTTACGGGCATGACCCTGGTGGGTGCCATGGCTATCCAGAACGCCTTGCATCGCGTGCACCTGGCCAGCGCGCCGCCGTCGACCCTGATGACCGGAACGACCACGCAGATCATGCTGGACGTGGCCGACCGCATGCGGGGTGTGCCCGATGAACAGAGGGCTCCCATCGACGCACGCCTGCGTCGCATGAGCGTCGCAGTGATGGCATTTGCCGTCGGCTGCGCCGCAGGTGCCTTGTTGTATGCCGTTGGTGGCATGTGGTGTTTTGCCGTGCCTCCGCTGCTGGCCGTGGCCGCACTCTGGCGCCATGCCGACGCGGCGGCGCCAGCGACATCGAAATGACATCTGACCGTCCATACTCACCGAGTCACCACCGGAGAAATTCCATGAGCAATGCAAGCAAGGCCAAGGGCGACACGAGCAAGGCCAAGACTCGTCAGAAGGCGGCAATCAACACGCCGTCCGCGCTGGGCGAGAAGGCCACGCGCGACATCTCCGCCGAACTCAACACGTTGCTGTCGGACATCCTGGCCCTGTATCTCAAGACCAAGAATTTCCACTGGCACATGTCCGGCCCGTATTTCCGCGATTACCACCTGCTGCTCGACGAGCAGTCGGATCAGATCTATGCCACGGTCGATCCCATTGCCGAACGTGTGCGCAAGCTCGGCGGCACCACGCTGCGCTCGCTGGGTCACGCCAAGCGGCTGGCGCGCCTGTCGGACAACGATGCCGATTTCGTGACGCCCGACGACATGCTTGCGGAGCTGCGCGAGGACAACCAGCGCGTGGCCGGCTATATGCGTGCCACGCATGAGCTGTGCGACGAATACGGCGACGTCGCCACCGCCAGCCTGCTGGAAAACTGGATCGACGAGGCCGAACGCCGCGTGTGGTTCCTGTTCGAGACGAGCCGCCGCACCTGAGGCATGGCGTTCAGTCACACTGGCGCGAGCTACGCCAGTGTGACGCGGGTTTGACCTGGTCTTGATGCTTGTCCATGCCTCCTCACATGGACAAAGCATGTCGCTTACGGGGCTTGCCGGACGATCACCATGACAACCGTCCGGCAGCGTTGCCCGTGCGGGGTGACGACGGAGAAGAGGCGCCATGTCCAGTAATGACCGCAAAGATGTCCAGCATGACCACGATCATCCGCAGCAAGACGCGAAGGAGACGCCCCAGCAACGGGAGCAGCGCAAGCGCAAGGAGAGCGAAAATCACGATGTGGCGCTGGAGGAAACCTTTCCGGCCAGCGATCCCGTGTCGCCCTTCATTCCTGCCAAGGCACCCTCGGATTGATGCGACTGCATAACCGGGCGCGGCCGGACAGGGACGCGATTAGCGGTAAGGACATGTCCGCATGATGGATATGCTTGGTCGGTTGTGGCTGCGCGATCCATGGACGCGGCTTGGCATGGCGGTGTTGGCTGCGCTGCTGGCGTCGCTGTGCCTGCGGACCGCGCTTTACGCCTTGCTGCGGCGGTTGACGCGTCATCGCCCGGTAATATCGGACATGCTGGCGCGCGCCCGCGATCCGGTGGACTGGTTGATTCCGTTGGCCCTTGTTTTCGTGGCGGTGCGCGTGCTGCCTGAAACGGAGGTGCTTCCCGCCTGGAAGTTGATGGAGCACGGCCTGGAAGTCGCCCTGCTGATCGTGGTGACGTGGCTGGCGCTACGCTGCCTGAGTGCGTTGGAGCGCGCAGCCATCCGGCGTTATCCGGTGGACATGGCCGACAACCTTGCATCCCGCCGGATGCTCACGCAGGTGCGCGTGCTGCGCAGGACGGCGGACGTCGTAGTGGTCGTGCTCGGCATCAGTGCCATGCTCCTCACCATTCCGGGTGTGCGCCAACTCGGCACGAGCCTGCTGGCATCGGCGGGTGTCGCCGGCCTGGCGTTGGGCCTTGCCGCCAAGCCCGTGTTGAGCAATCTCATCGCGGGCGTGCAGATCGCGCTGACGCAGCCCATCCGGCTGGACGACGTGGTCATCGTGCAGAACGAGTGGGGGCGCATCGAGGAGATCACCGGCAGCTATGTGGTCGTGCGCCTGTGGGACGAGCGCCGGCTTGTAGTGCCCCTCAACTGGTTCATGGAGAACCCGTTCCAGAACTGGACGCGCAGCAGTGCGCAGATTGTCGGCAGCGTGTTTGTCTGGCTCGATTACCGCATGCCGGTCCCGCCGCTGCGCGAGGAGCTGATGCGCCTTTGCAAGACGTCGCCGGAATGGGATGGCCGTGTCAGCGTGCTGCAGGTGGTCGATACCAGCGAGCGAGCCATGCAGGTACGCGCGCTCGTCAGTTCGTCCGATTCGGGCAGGAACTGGGACCTGCGCTGCCGCATTCGCGAAGGGCTGCTTGCCTACGTGCAGGCGAACTACCCGCAGGCCTTACCACGATGGCGCGCAGAGCTGGAAGGTGCTGCGCCCGAATGTTCCGCTTCAGCCCAGGCCACGCCAACGGGCGACCACTCCCACGCCAGCCGTGATGGTATTTGACAGCAGCCGCAGATCCAGCGGCATGGCTGGACGGCGCACGTCGAGCAGCAGGGCGATGCGCATGTGATCGCTGTGATTCCACACTTCATGCGGGTAGGTGTCGTCCCACAGCATGGATGCTCCGTTGGCCAGCCGATATTCCTTGCCGGCCAGCCATAACACGGTGCCCGGACGGCCATCCTCATCCGGCCGTACATCCAGGTTGAGCTGGTAGCGCAGGATGCCGCGGAAAGGGCCTTGATGCCGCGGGATGTGCTTGTGCGGCGCCAGGAACGACAGTGTTGCGGAAAGCGCTTCCGGCGTAGCGCGAAGCAACTCCTGCAGAAGAGGGCACAGCGCCAGGTTTGCGCGCAGCTCCTGTCCGTAGACCTTGAGCAGGAACATGCGCCAATCCTTGCCGTCCTGTGCCGAGATTTCCTCCTGCGAGGGCATGATTTCGTGGAATCGCGGAATGGATGGCGCGTCCCTCAGGACGGCAAGCGCTTCGCCACGAAGTCGGGTCCACGCCGATTCGAACCGCCGCCCGCCGGGAAAGCAGGCATCAATGTCCAGTACGGGTGGCGTATCCAGGCGAGCGTCGTAGATCCGGCGGATCGTGCGGGAAGACCACTCGTAAAGCGAATCCATCGGGCCACGTCTCCGCACGGTATGAGGTGGGGCGTCCGCCTGTCGGCGCCGGTCGCCATCCGTCGTGGCGAAGCACGGTAGTGGCTGGATGCTCCTTGGGGTGTGAATACCTGAGGCCAGCAGGTTGCCGGCCGGCGTATCCGCGACGCCTCAAGAAAAACCGCTGATTTACTGATTTCTCGGCCATTTTTCCGTTGCTATTTTATGTGACGTCACTTAAAATAGGCACCACTTCGACGGAGGAATCGCCATGGTTGACCCCCTTGATCCCGGTACGCTGGCTTTGCCTTTGACGTTCAAGCGCCCCCGGGGTCGCCCGCGCAAGGCGAATGCACTCACGTCGGCGGAGCGCGCACGCCGCTACCGGGCGCGAAAGAAAAGCCTGTCGCTGCATGTCGTCCCACTCGCGATTCACAACGAAGTGGTGCATGCGCGTGATGCCGCGCAGTCCGAAGTAAAGCGCCTGCACGCCGAGCTGCAGCAGTTGCTGCATCAGCTTCGCGGCTGAGTTCCCGCGGGGTGACTCACATCGCGCAAGTCATGCGCGGCGTGGTTTTGTCGTCAGCGGGAGTGCGGGATGGGCCTTTGCCGTTCGGGACCACGGTGAGGGCAGGAAACACCCGAGACCTCCGGCGACCAGTCCGATCGCGTCGGATATTCCATCGCTCGCGATGGACGGCCATTTCAGTCGCGCGGCCTGTGGCGCAGCGACGCCTGAAGACGCAGGGGGCGTCAGCTCACCAATGAGGGCGATTGGGCATCGCCCGATCGAGAATGCCGTGGCGCCGGCAAGGGCACCACGGCATGGCGCGTCACGCGCTGAGTTCGGATTTGAGCGCCTGTGCCTGTTTGGGGAACCAGGGGCCGTTGGTTTCCAGCGCATCGTCGGCGACTTTCTTCGCTTCGTCATTGCGATGCAGCGCCTTGAGCGCTTTCACGCGCTGCAGCGCTACGGCCAGGCGATTGGCGCCGTAGGCCTTGTCGGCCGCCTGCGAAAGATAGGGCAGGGCATCGGCCGGCTTGCCCGCCTTCACCAGGCTCGCGCCATAGCGATAGGCATAGACATAATCGTCGGGATAAGCGGCGATCAGCTCGCGCTGGTAGGCGTCGAATTCTTCCGTGCGACCGGCGCGCATCAGGTAGACGCGCAAGTTGTCGGCGAGGTTGCGGTCGCTGGCCGGCTTGCCGCCAAGCTTCTGGCGAGTGAGTGTGATGGCGCGATCGAGCACGGCCTTGGCAGCGGCGGGATCACCGAGTGCATCGTCGAGATTGGCCGTGCTCAGCACGGCGCTGCGCTGGTCGGCGCATGAGGGCGTGGTCACCAACACCTGGCTGTCCACATAGTCCTGCAGCGGTTTGCGTTGATCGGCGAGCAGCGTCTTTCGCTGCGCGGCAGGCAACTTGGCGCTTGCATCCAGCAGGTCGTCGAGCACGTAAGGTCGCTGGCAGCCGATGTCCTGCGCAAGCACCTTCTGCGCGCTGGCGATGATGGCGGCGTTGTCGTCGGCGTCCTTGGCCCTGGCCAGGGCCAACTGGTCGAGTGCGAGGCTGGCATGGGCATCCTTGCGCGCACCTTGTTGCAGCGGCGCAGGCAATGTAGCGAACCAGGCTAGTCCTTCGCCGCCTTCCGAACGTGCCGCATAGGCATCGAGCACGCGGCCCACATCGGCTACCGAGCCCTTTTGCGCCTTCTGCTTGAGCGACTCCAGCGAATTGCCAGTGGCGAGAATCTTGTCCAACTGTGGATAGAACTTCTCCCGCGGCTGTTCGGCGGTAACGCGGCCCAGTTCGTTGCCGTGCTCGTCGAGCACGACATAGCTGGGCAGGAACGAGGCCTTGAGCTTCTTCATCCAGGTCTGGCCGTCCGGCGAATCGGCGTCCGCTTCCACCACAATCGCCTTGTGCTGCACGGCTTCCCATTCCGCGCCGTTCAACACGTGGCTGGCCATGTAGTAGCAGGAGTAGCACCACACCGCCTGAAAATCGACCAGCACCGGCCGGTGTTGCTCGGCGGAGGCCTTGAGCGCATCGGCCACGGTGAGCGGTGCCTTGGACTCGGTGGCCTGTACGGCGCCGGCCTGGATGAGGCCGCCAAGCGCCAGCGCGGTGAGCAACAGGGGCGTGCGGTGAAGTCGGTTCATGCGATCGTCTCGTGTACTGATGCGTTGAACGTGCTGGGACGGCCAGACGTCCATACTTCCATATCGGAACGGTGCCGGGAAGGCCCGGCGCCGATGGGTGTGGTCAATAGTCGTAGGTGGCGCTCAGGCGGACATAGCGCGGCTGCTGCCGAACCACGGCCGAGCCGTAGAGCGGGTCCGGCGTACCCGGCGAGATCTGGTAGTACGGGTAGGCGTTGAGGATGGCCTGCGAGTTGAATACGTTGAATACGTTGAGCGCAAAACCGAGCTTGCCCGCGGCAAACGCCGGGCGGTAACTGGCGCCCAGGTCAAGCTGCTTGTTCCACGGCAGGCGATGAGTGCCTGGGGGCGACGGCTGGCCGCCGCACCAGTGGTAGTAGCTGCCGTAACCGTCAGGATCGGTCTGCCCAGGGCCGTAGTAGCCCAGGCAATTGCGCGGATTGCCCGAGACGATCGACAGGTTGCCCGACACCTGCCACTCCGGCGTGATCTGGTAGTAGCCGAACAGCTTGATCTGGTGCGTGTGGTCGTTGCTCTGCGCACCGTTGGCGGAGGACATCAGTGCCGGGAAATCCCAGTCGATGCTGGTCGATGCCGCGGTCTGCTGGATGTCCGAACGCAGCTGGCCTTCGGTGTTGCCGTAGCTGCGCGAAAATACATAGTCGACCCTGCCGTACCAGCGGCCGTCGAACGGATGTTCCAGGTAGGTTTCCAGCGCGTAGTACTTGCGCTTCAGCGAAGGAAAGCCCATTTCCGCATTGCTCAGTGCCACGTTGCGATAGGCGCCGGCATCGTCGATCACGGTGAAGGTGTTGGCGCGGCCCGGGTTGATCAGGTAGCAGCTGTTGGTGGCGCTTACCGTGTAGCCCAGCTGTGCGGCCTTGTTTTCGATGGCCGGCACGTCGCAGTAATCGTCAATGGCGGTGCGCAGGATGCGCTGGGTCAGCTTGGCACCATAGGTCCAGTTCGCACCCAGTGTCTTGTCGAAGCCCAGGATGAATTCGTCCTGGTATTCGGGCTTGATGTCCTGCGCCGTCACCGTCTTCGGATCGGGCAGCACGCCATAGGTGTTGTTGGGCGAGACGGGGTTGGAGAACGCCTGGAGTCCCATGGGCGTGCCATCGGCGGCGATGCCGCCATAAGTGAAGTACTGCTGGGTGGCCACGTAGGCGCCGGCGGCATTCAACGCCGGATTGAGCGGCAGGCCCAGGTAATAGCGTCCAGCGTTGCCGTACACCTTGAAGCTGGAGTCGCCGTTCACGTCCCAGGTAAAGCCAAGGCGTGGCGCCCACTGCGCGCTGCGCTGGCGGATGTAGGCATCGCCGTTCGCATTGAAATCGGTGAACTGGTCGTTGCGCAGGCCCAGCGACAGCAGCCAGCGATCGGTCAGCTGCCACTTGTCCTCGACGTACTGCGCGCGCTGAGCCGAGCGCACGCTGGCGATCGAGCTGTTGACGTACTGGATGGCGTAATAGCCGGACGCGCCGTTCGGGTAGCTGGCGGGAGCGCCGACGCCGAGATTGGGAATCAGTGCCACGTTCGGCGTGGTGGTGTAAGCGTACTGCCAGTAGTAGCCCGGGCCGGAATTCTGGCTGCCCTGGTCGATGGCTCGCGCGTTCTGGTTGTCGATGCCCGCCGACAGCGTGTGCTGGCCCCATTGGTAGCTCAGGTCGATACGCAGGTTGTTGCTGGTGTTGTGACGGTTGGGGTTGTACAGCGACTGCGTAACCTGGCTGTTGCCGATCGGGTTGCCGCCGTTGAGCGCGGGGTTCTGGTTCTGGATGTCGGTGAGGTAGGCAAGGCTGCCGTCGTAGTCGCCGGGCACGTCGTAGTTCACCGTGTTCATCTTGCCGTACGTCGCCGAGAAGGTCAGGCGGTCGGTGATGTAGCTGGTGAACTTGGCCGTATAGAGATCGCCGCCCGTCTTGATATTGTCGTCGGCGTTGATGTAACCGCCGCGCGACTGCGTGGCGTAGTCGTAGTCGTAGATCGAGCCGGAAGTGGAGCGCTTGTTGGAGGCGCCGGTGATCTCAAGGATGTTGCTGTCGGTGATGTTCCAGTCGAGCTTGGCGTACCACTTGGGTTGCGTATAGCGGTAGTCGACGTACGGCTTGGCGCTCGACACATTGTTTACCGTGTCGCCCTCCTGGCGCGATGCCTCGGCGGCGACGAACAGGAACAGCTTGTCCTTGATCAGCGGACCACCGACATAGGCGTCCACGGTGGTGGTCCACTGGCGGTTCCTGCTGTTGGGGTCATACAGCCCGCCGGCGATGGGTGAGGCGGGCAGGCCGTTGGTGTAGTAGGTGTCGCGTGCATCCGAGCGCGCGAATGACGGCTCCCACAGCACCTGGCCGCCGAAATGCCAGTCGTTGGTGCCGCGCTTGCCCACCATGTTGATCACGCCGCCATCGGAGCGGCCGTACTGCGCGCTGTAGCCGCCGGTATAGATCTCCTGCTGCTCGATGGCGCCGTAAGGTAGGGTGAGGCCGCCGAGGCCGCGCTGCGATTCGGTCGTGTTGAAACCGTTGATGTAGTACGCGTTCTCGCTGGCCGCCGAACCGCCGAAGCTCACCAGCTGCTGGCCGGTCGGGCTGGTGTAGCCGCCACTGTTGGCGGTGACGCCGGGTGCCAGCAGGGCGATGGCTTCCGCCGAGCGACCCAGCGGCAGGCGCGCGAGTTCCTGCGCGGTGATCACGGTGCGCGAGTCGACACTGGTCACGTCGATCGACGGCGCCGTGTTTGCCGAGACACTGACGCCGCCCAGTTCCTTCGCCGCGACAGGCTCGAACGACACCTCGGTGCCGGCGCCCACGCGCAGGTTGACGTCGTTGCGCGTATCCAGGGGCAGGCCGTCGCGCAGCAGCGTCACCGTGTATGTGCCCAGCGGCAGTTCCGATGCCACGTAGCGGCCGCGATCATCGACCGTGACGGTGCGCGACAGTCCGGTCGCGCTGCGGATCTGCACGGACACGCCGCTGCGGGTAGGCACCTGGCCAAAGATGCTGCCGGTGGTGGACTGCGCGAACGCCGGCGTGGCGCCCAGTGCGAGCAGGGTGGCGAGTGCGACGACAAGGGCGCGCGGCTGCGGAACGGTAGGCTTGTTCAAGTCTCTTCTCGGTATCGCGTGGAAAAAAGCTGCCGCCGGGCACATCCGTGCGCAGGCGTGAGTCTCGGACTCACGCACCGGCGGCAGCGTTCGGAGAACGGTTCCCCTATGGCCGGAATCAGGGACTTCCGGCGCGCGATAAATGCCGGCAATCGTGCCGGCATCGCGGGTTGACGTTATGAAAACCCGGGAGGCGAAGGATGAAAAGGGTTACGTAGATGAGCATTTCTCATCTGGCTAGAACCCTTGGGTTATAAGCCGCGCCGCGACTGGGCTGCGGGCCGTGCGCCGCGCAAAAAAAAACCGGCCCTGCAAGCCGTGAGGGGAGCGGCTGCGCAGGACCGGGCGTTGGAGCACGGATGTCAGGCGGCGACGGTTTCTTCCGTCGTCTCCTCCACCGGCAGGCGGATCAGGAAATCGAACGCACTCAGCGATGCCTTGGCGCCTTCACCCATGGCGATCACGATCTGCTTGTACGGCACGGTGGTGACGTCACCTGCCGCGAATACGCCGGGCACGGAGGTTTCGCCGCGCGCGTCCACTTCGATCTCGCCCCGCGGCGACAGTTGCACCGTGCCCTTCAGCCAATCGGTGTTGGGCAACAGGCCGATCTGCACGAACACGCCTTCCAGCGCGAGGTGGCGGGTCTCGCCGCTGCTGCGGTCGGTGTAGGCGAGCCCTGTGACCTTCTGGCTGTCGCCGTGCACCTCGGTGGTCTGCGCGCTGACGATCACGTCCACGTTGGGCAGGCTACGCAGCTTGCGTTGCAATACGTCGTCGGCACGCAGCTTGCTGTCGAACTCCAGCAGGGTGACATGGCCCACGATGCCTGCGAGATCAATGGCCGCTTCGACGCCCGAATTGCCGCCGCCGATCACCGCCACGCGCTTGCCCTTGAACAGCGGGCCGTCGCAGTGCGGGCAGTAGGTAACGCCCTTGTTGCGGTACTCCTGCTCTCCCGGCACGTTCATGTTGCGCCAGCGCGCGCCGGTGGAAAGGATGATCGTCTTGGCTTTCAGCGAGGCACCGTTGGCCAGCACGATTTCATGCAGGCCGCCTTCGCGGTCGGTAGGGACCAGTTTTTCGGCGCGCTGCAGGTTCATCACGTCCACGTCGTACTCGTGCACGTGCTGCTCCAGCGATGCCGCCAGCTGGGGGCCTTCGGTGTAGGACACGGAGATGAAGTTCTCGATCGCCACCGTGTCCAGCACCTGGCCACCGAAACGTTCGGCCGCCACGCCCGTGCGGATGCCTTTGCGCGCAGCGTAAATGGCTGCCGCGGCGCCGGCCGGGCCACCGCCCACCACCAGCACGTCAAACGCTGCCTTGCCGTTGAGTTTCTCGGCGACACGTTCGTCGGCGTTGGAGTCCAGGCGCGCAGCGATCTGTTCGATCGACATGCGGCCGGTGTCGAAGAATTCGCCGTTGAGATAAACGGTAGGCACCGCCATCACCTGACGCTCGTTCACCTCGTCCTGGAACAGCGCGCCGTCGACCGCCACATGCTTGATGTTGGGATTGAGCACGCTCATCAGGTTCAGCGCCTGCACGGTGTCCGGACAGCTGTGGCAAGAGAGCGACATGAAGGTCTCGAAGCGGAAGTCGCCATCGAGGCTGCGTACCTGCTCGATCACTTCCTGCGACACTTTCGGCGGATGGCCGCCGACCTGCAGCAGTGCCAGCACCAGTGAGGTGAACTCGTGGCCAAGCGGGATGCCCGCGAAACGGACGCTGACGTCCGTGCCGCTGCGGTTGATGGCGAACGACGGCTTGCGCGCATCGACGCCGTCCAGGCGCAGGGCGATCTTGTCCGACAGCGGCGCGATGTCTTCCAGCAGGCCCTTCAGCTCCTGCGAGCTTTCACTGTCATCGACGGAGGCCACCAGTTCGATCGGGTGCGCGACCTTTTCGAGGTAAGCCTGCAACTGGGATTTCAGATCGGCATCCAACATGGTGACTCCATCTCCATCGGTAGATTCGAGGTGAGCGCTGCCTGCCCCGGTCTTTGCCGGATATCGGGCGCGTTCTGGAATGCGGGGAAAGGACCCGGCAGCACGCCGGGTCCAGGGCGGCCCGATGCAGCGGGCCGCAGGATGCAACGGTGGACTTAGATCTTGCCAACCAGGCTGAGCGACGGCTTGAGCGTCTTCTCGCCTTCCTTCCACTTGGCCGGGCACACTTCGCCCGGATGGGAAGCCACGTACTGCGCGGCCTTCACCTTGCGCAACAGTTCGGAAGCGTCACGGCCGATACCGTTGTCATGGATTTCGCACAGCTTGATCTGGCCTTCCGGGTTGATCAGGAAGGTGCCGCGCAGGGCCAGGCCCTCTTCTTCGATCATCACTTCGAAGTTGCGCGTGATCGCGCCGGTCGGGTCGCCGATCATGGTGTACTGCACCTTCTTGATCGCGTCCGACGTGTCGTGCCAGGCCTTGTGAGCGAAGTGCGTGTCGGTCGACACGGCGTATATTTCCACGCCCAGCTTCTGGAACTGCTCGTAATGATCGGCCAGGTCCTCCAGCTCCGTCGGGCAGACGAAGGTGAAGTCGGCGGGGTAGAACACCACCACGGACCACTTGCCCTTCAGGGTGGCATCGGTCACATCGACAAACTGGCCGTTCTTGTATGCGGCGGCCTTGAACGGCTTGATTTCGGTATTGATCAACGACATCAGTATTTTCCCGTTGGTTGTGGTTGGTGAGGAGTAAAGGTTAAGGGTTTCGCATCAATAGAGCCAATTGATTGTTGGCATGAACATCATTGATCATGACTATGATGCTGCCTGCTAAGTCGCCATAGGCCCGGCGACCATACGCGATCGGTCCTCACGCCTGGATTTGGAGGCGCGACCTCATTTCCCCAACCCTGTGTGGCTTTGCGCCGCGTCGCATATGTGAACCAGCGCAAGCGCGCGAGCGGCCCGGCACCCGTTTGCGAGTCGGCGCGTGACGCCATGTCGCATGGGCGCGCAGCTGCCCTATGGCAGCCACTCGTGCGATCATCTCTGAAGCCTGCTCAAGGCTTGTATCGGGGAAGTCGTTGATCCGTCGTCGCACACCACCGCGTTTCGTCGCATGGCTGGCTTTTGCCGCCCTGTGGCTGCTGGCGGTTGCGCCCACGATTTCCCGCACACTGCCCGAAGTCCAGTGGTCGCCGGACCTTGGCGCCTGGTGTACCAGTCACGGCCTGGACACGCACCATCCGTCCACGCCTGACGATCCCGCTTCGCACACCGACAAGTGTGGCTACTGCGCGCTGCTCGGCCACAGTCCGCTGCTCGGTGCAGCGACCGCCGTGGCGGTTGTCGCCATTCCGCCGCTGCCGGCGACGCTGGCAGCGCATCGCGAGTTGCGCTGGCATGCGCAGCCGCTGCTGAGCGCCAATCCGCGCGGTCCGCCCGCGGCCTGACTGAACATCCGCACGGGCGTTCGCCCGTCTCCTCGATAGCTCCTGCCTGATGGCGGTTGCCCGGCGTCTTCGCATGCCGGCATCGCGCCCATGTGCAAGGTGCTCGCAGTCACGCCGGCAGCGCCAAGACGTTGTCGGTGACGAATGGATTTCATGTCATGCCTTCCTCATTCCTGCGCAGTGCGGCCCTGGGTCTGCCACTGACGCTGCTTGCCTCTTCAATCGCCCTCGCCCAGGGCGGGCCGGGGGCAGATTACTCCGTGCCGGACGATGCCCAGGTCACGAGTCTTGGCCCAGTCAAGGTGACGGCGGACATGCCGTCGCTTCCCGCACCCGGCTTCCCGGCCATGTTGTCCACCGTGTCCTCCGAACGCGTCCAGGCCACCGTCAACGCCGTCGATGTGGAAGACGCTGCGAAATACCTGCCCAGCGTATTCATCCGCAAGCGCAACTATGGCGATACCCAGCCCGTGCTGGCCACACGGACCTGGGGCGTGAATTCCAGCGCGCGCACCCTGGTCTATATCGACGACATCCCGGTATCGGCCCTGGTGGCCAACAACAACACGATCGGCGCGCCGCGCTGGGGCATGACCTCGCCGGAAGCCATCGACCACATCGACATGCTGTACGGCCCGTACTCTGCGGCGTACGCGGGCAACTCGATGGGTGGCGTCATGCGCATCGTCACGCGCATGCCTGACAAGACCGAGGTCAGCATCAAGCAAACCGAGGCCGTGCAGACCTTCGACCTGTATGGCACGCACGCCAACTACAGCACGAGCCAGACCAGTCTCACAGCCGGAGGTCGCAGCGGTGACCTGGGCTGGTTCTTCGGCGCCAACGCGGCGAACAGCTTCAGCCAGCCCTTGTCGGTCATCACCGGCGCCACCACGCCGGCCGGTACCAGCGGCACCGTTCCCGCGCTCAACAAGTTGGGGCAGGTGGCCAACGTCTATGGCGCCGGCGGCTTGCTGCACACGCGCATGCTCGACCTCAACGGCAGGCTCACCTACGACCTCTCGCCGCAGTGGCGCGCCACCTATCTCGTGGGCTACTGGAGCAACCACGGCCAGTCGGACACGGAGTCCTATCTCACCGACGCTGCCGGCAACCCGACCTACGGCAAGGCATCCGCCTTCGCCAGCAACACTTACCAGCTCAGCGCGCATCACCTGATGCAGGCGGTGTCGCTCAAGTCGGATACGAAGGGCGATTACGACGCGTCCTTCGTGCTCACGCACTACGACTTCCTCAAGGACAACCAGTGGTCACCGGCCGGCGTGACGTCGGGCACGGGTGTGAGCACCAACGGTCGCCTCGCCAGCTATGGCGGCACCCAATGGACGACGGCGGACGCCACCGTGTTCTGGCGCCCGCAGGGCGTCGGTGGCGCGCATGAAGTCTCCCTCGGTGCACACGCCGATCGCTACGAACTCGACAACACGACCGACAATCTCGCCAACTGGCAGGATCCGTCGAGCGTCACCTCGCCGTATTCGGCCGGCAGCGGCAAGACGCAGACGCAGGCGCTGTGGGTGCAGGATGCGTGGCAGCTCGCGCCGTCGTGGTTGTTGACGCTGGGCGGGCGTTACGAATGGTGGAAGGCCAGCGACGGCTTCAACTTCAGCGGCACCACCGCCGTCCACCAGCCGGTGGAGAAGGCTGATGCGTTTTCGCCCAAGGCCACGTTGCAGTGGAACGTGGCGCAGGACTGGCGCGTCACCGGATCGCTGGCGAGGGCCGTACGGTTTCCCACGGTGGGCGAGCTTTACCAGCTGGTTTCGACCGGTTCGACCTACAGCGTCCCCAATCCCGACCTCAAGCCGGAAACGGTGCGCAGTGGCGAACTGGCGGTCGAGCATGCGATCGACCAGGGGCTGCTGCGATTGTCGCTGTTCCAGGAGAACACCCGGCAGGCGTTGATCTCCCAGACATCGACGCTTCCCAGCGTGGCCGTGCCCGTAAGCTACGTTATGAACGTGGGCGAGCTTAGAAATCGCGGCGTGGAGCTGGTGGCGCAGAAGGACAATGTGCTCGTGCGAGGGCTTGAACTGTCCGGCAGCGTGACCTTCGTCGATTCGACCATCCTCTCGAACGACAGCTTCGCCAGCAGCACCGGGACGAGCTCCACCGGCAAGCACGCACCGTACGTGCCGCGTTGGCGGGCGACGGCCGTGGCGACCTATCGACCGAACGCCGCGTGGGCGTTCACGCTCGCCGGTCGCTACAGCGGGAAGCAGTACTCCACGCTGGACAACTCCGACACCACCTCGCACGTGTTCGGCGCATTCGACAGCTTCCGCGTGTTCGATCTGCGCGCGCATTACCAGATCAACGAGCACCTGGCCGCCTCGTTCGGCGTCGACAACTTCACCAACGAGAAGTACTTCCTGTACCACCCGTTCCCGCAGCGCACCTACGTGGCGGATCTGAAGCTCAATCTCTGAGCCAGGAAGTGGTTTGCGACTGCCCGTTTCCCGGCGTGGCAGTCGCTCCTGAGGCCGCCCGGGCCCGTCAGTCGAGCAGGATCGGCTCGTACAGGCCGGGCAGGTGGGTCGGGATGCCCTTTGCGGCCAGTGCGTCCTGCAGTGAGCGCATGCCGCGCTCGTATTCGCCATGGACGAGGAAGACCTTCCGCCGCGGATGCGTGCCTAGCCATGCCAGCAATTCGTTGCGCCCCGCGTGTGCGGAAAATCCGTTGATGGTCCATATCTTCGCGTTGACCGCGATGTCCTCGCCAAAGATCGCCACCCGGCGCGCGCCATTGACGATGCGACGCGCCAGCGTGCCCTCGGCGGCGTAGCCCACGAAGACGATGCTGCTCCTGTCGCGCCATAGGTTGTGGCGCAGGTGGTGGCGGATACGCCCGCCATTGCACATGCCCGAGCCAGCCATGATCACCGCGCCGCCCTCGATCCGGTTGATGGCCATGGACTCGGACGTCTCCCGCGAAAAGCGCAGGTTGGGCATCGTAAACGGATCGCCTTCGCGCAGGGCGGCGGCGAACTCGTCATCGAAGCATTCCGGATGCCGGCGAAATACGTCGGTGGCGGAAATCGCCATGGGCGAATCGAGGAACACCGGCGTGCGTGGCGCAAAGCGTTGCTGCTGCAGGCCCTGATGCAGGTAATAGAGGACTTCTTGGGCGCGCTCCAGTGCAAACGTGGGAATGACCACGTTGCCGCCGTGCTTCAGCGTGCTGTCCACGGCCTCGTAGAGCTCGCTGACGGAATCGGGCAGGGAGCGATGATCGCGATCGCCGTAGGTGCTCTCCATGACGACGAAGTCCGCCTCGGGCGCGGGCGTGGGGTCACGCAGGATAGGCCGGCCCGGGCTGCCCAGGTCACCGGAGAAGAGGATCGTTCGCTGCTGCTGGCCATTCTTGAGGACCAGCAGCACGCTTGCCGAGCCAAGGATGTGGCCGGCGTCGAGAAACGTCGCCTCGATACCCGGCACGACATTCACCGGCTCGCCATAGCCCACGGCCGTGGCAAAACGCTCCAGCGCATCGAAGGCGTCATCGAGCGTGCAGAGCGGTGGTGCGACGGGTTCATTGCGACGCCGGCTGCCACGTTCTGCACGCGCAGCGTCCTCTTCCTGCAGGCGCGCCGCGTCCAGCAAGACGATGCGCGCGAGATCGCGCGTGGCAGACGTGGCCAGTATGGGTCCCTGGAATCCCTCCCGCACCAGCCGCGGAATGCGTCCGCAATGGTCGAGGTGGGCGTGGGTCAGGATCAGTGCGTCGACGGAACGCGGGTCGAAGCCGAAGGGCTCGCTGTTGGCGCGTTCCTCGGCGCGCGAGCCCTGAAACATGCCGCAATCGATCAGCACCTGGTAGTCGCCGCATCGCACCAGATGGCAGGAGCCCGTGACCTGCTTGGCGGCGCCATGGCAGCTGTAGAACATCTGCGGATGCATAGTATCGTGTTTCCTTGGCCACCGGTCGGAGCGGATGATCGCCGGTGGCCGGTGAACATGGGGTAGGCGTTGCCACGTCGCCTGCCGGCGATCAGGAGCGCCAAGCCGCCAGATCAAGCGAGTGGATGACCTGCGTCGGGTCAAGCGGATCCAGCTGGCGCCGGAAACCAAAGTGTGCGGCCAGCGCCTGCATGGCACGGTTGCTGGCCGCATCCACCGACATCATGTGGCAGAAGCCTCGCCGCGCAGCTTCCTCGATGAGGTTGCGCATCAACAGGGTACCCAGGCCGCGATGCTGCCAGTCGTCCGCCACCGTGATCGCGCACTCGCAGGCCGACGCGTCGTCCGTGGCGCAATAGCGGCCTACGCCGATCTCGATCAGACGGTCGTCAACCGTGGCGAGCGCGATGAAGGCGTCGCGATGGTCGTGGTCGACATCCATCAATTGATCGATCAATGCTTCACTGGGCTGCTTGAAGTCGCACAGGAAGCGAAGTCGGCGCGAGCGGGGCGAGAGGCCGCGAAGAAAATCGATTTCCAGCTGCCGGTCGTCTGGCTGCAACGGGCGGATGATGATGGGCGTGCCATCGGCAAGCGATGCCTTGAGCGGGAACTCCCGTTGCGCCGTGTGCAGGAAACGGGCGCACAAATCGCGGGCGGCTTCGGACGGGCGGGGTGAAAGGGCCATGCGTGCTCCAGGGTTGGCGATCGCGGGCGTGGCGCCGGCGTCGCGGATCGGCGGGAATGACGTACGTCCTTGTACGCCTGGACCCCTGGAGCCTGGTTGACGTGAATCAGCGTGCCGCGGCGGCGATCAGTGGCAGACCAGCACGGGCACATCACTGCGCAGCAGCACCTTGTGCGTCTCGCTGCCCAGCAGCAGCCGAGTCATGCCACGCCAGCCATGCGAACCCATCACGATCAGGTCGCACTGGCGGTTCTTGGCAGCCTGCACGATGGTGTCGTAGGGCTGCTCACCAAATACCGCTTCGCTTTCGCAGGTGACGCCTGCCTCCTTGGCAAGTGCGCAGACATCGCCAAGGTAACGTTCGGCGTTGGCCTTGGCCTCATCGTTGTAGGCAAATTCGGTGGCGGCGAGGATGGCGCCCATGTACGCGATGGTCTGGAACGGCGCAATCACGTGGATCACCGACACCTTGCCCTGGGAAAGCCTGGCCAGTTCGATACCCTGTCGGGCGGCGCGCAGCGAAAGTTCGGAGCCGTCGATCGGAATGAGAATGTGCTGGAACATGGATGCCTCGCGAGCCGCGAACGCGGCGTAAGGGTTTGGGAGTCAGCGTCGCGCATGCGTCGTGCATTGCCTGTCACGACGGCGCGACTCCCAGATTAGGCCGGACGATTTTGATCGGAATGAGCTGGCGGCAATCTGCCGCACAACCACGATCGCGTCCTGCACGCGGCACAAACGGTCGTCGAGCGACACTGAGCACGTCGTGTCATGGGGGGCGATCATGTTCCAGCGCATTCTCTTGCCCGTTGATGGATCCGAGCACGCATTGAAGGCCGTGGACACCGGCATCGAACTGGCTAGCCGGCTGCAGGCGCGGGTTTATGGCGTGCACGTGGTGCCGCCATTGCCTGCGGTGTCGTACGTGGCCGAAATGATCCAGTCGCATGGTTCGTATACGTCTCTCGCGCAGGAGCGCGCGGGGGCCTTCCTGGCCGAGGTCGCCCGGCGTGCTGCCGTCGCCGGTGTTTCCTGCGAAACGGAGTTCGTGTTTGACCTGCGGCCCTACGTGGCGATTGTTGCAACCGCAGCCAAGCACCATTGCGACCTGATTGTCATGGCGTCGCGTGGCTATCAGGGTATCGAGCGTGTATTGCTGGGCAGCGTTACGCACAAGGTGATGCTGTGCTGCGACGTACCCGTGCTGGTATGCCACTGATTGCCGTGGTGGCGCGGCGCGTCAGATCTGGTCTGCGGGCGGGACGAGATGATGCTTTACCTGGATGGCGTCCAGGCGTTCGCAGACCCATGCGTGATCGTCCGGCGCAGCATTTTCCTGCACTGCATCGGCAAGCCTGTTGAATTCGCTCCAGAATTCGTCGGCATTCGGTTTGCTGCGTGCCAATCCGGGAACGAAGTCATCCAGCGCCTCGAGCATCTCGTTGAGTTCACTACGTGATTTGGCCATGTGCCGAGCCTACAGCGCCAGGCCATGAACGCGACGCGAAAGGCTTAGCCAAAGGGTCACGCTGGCTTAACGGCCCCGGGGGCAGCTTGAAGGTCCCCATCGGCGATGAAGCGGTGTACGTCATGGAAAGGGATCGCGAAAACGACTTGCTTTCCCGCGCGTGCGACGAGCTGCTTGAGCAGAATGCCTTGTTGCAGCAGGAGGTCGAGTTGCTTTGCGCCCAGCTTCGCCGGCATCCCTCTGGCGAGCTGCAGATTCGCGAGGCACGCCGCCAGATGGAGGAGTTGGTGGATGCCTCGCGTGGTCATGCGGGCTTTCCCTCGATGAGCAGTCTCGAGGCACGCGCGTTCTAGTCGACTTCAAGCACGATCTTCCCGATGTGCTGACCCGATTCCATCGTTCGATGGGCGTCTGCAGCCCGCGCGAGCGGATATGTGGCATGGATGATCGGCACGCAGCGGCGCTGCGAGAGCGCCGGCCACACGTGGGCCTGCAAGGCATCGGCAATGGCCGCCTTTTCCTGCGCCGTCCGGGTGCGCATGGTTGACCCCGTCACCACCGCACGCTTCTGCGCAATGGCGCGCAAATCCACGCGCTCGGCGATCGGTCCGCCGAGGAAGCCGATGACCAGCAGGCGGCCATCTCGTGCCAGCGTGGCGAGGTTGTCGTTGAAATAGTTGCCGCCCATGATGTCCAGGATCACATCCGCGCCATGCCGGTCGGTGCGCGCCAGCACGACATCGGCGAACGCCTCCCTGCGATAGTTGATCGCCTCGCCGCCAAGTTCACGGATGGCTGCGCATTTTTCTTCGCCGCCGGCGGTGGCGAAAGTGCGGATGCCGAATTCGCGGCATAGCATGAGCGCGGTCGTGCCGATGCCACTGGTGCCGCCGTGGATCAGGGCGATGTCGCCCTTGTGGGCGCGACCGATCTGGAACAGGTTGGCCCACACCGTGAAAAAAGTCTCCGGAATCGCCGCTGCTTGCACGAAGGAAAGACCCTGCGGAATCGGCAATGCCTGGCCCGCCGGCACGACGCAAAATTGCGCGTAGCCGCCGCCGTTGCTGAGCGCACACACGGCGTCGCCCGCGGCGAATCGAGTAACGCCCGCACCGATCGCCGCCACCGTGCCTGACACCTCCAGACCCGGCGCGGGATTGGCGCCGGGCGGTGGCGGATAGTTTCCCGCGCGCTGCAGCACGTCCGGACGATTTACTCCCGCCGCCCTGACGCGTATGAGGATCTCGCCCGGTGCAGGTGAGGGAACCTCGATGAGGTGAGGCTGCAAGGCATCCGGACCGCCATGGTGGGCGATCCGGACTTCGGTCATCGTGGCGGGAAGCGGCGGTAGGTTCATCGTGTCACCGCGGCCTCACTGCCGCATGGCCTCCGGTGGTGGAAACGGACGCCATGATGGCCCGTGCAGGCGTCTTCTCTGCGTGATTCAGCGCGGCGCCGCAGGCCAGGTGGACAGCATCGGCATGCCCGCGTCTACCCGCCCGTCATCCACGCGTGTCGAAAGCCAGTCACGGACAACATCAAGCGGACAGGTTGTGGCGCCATGGCACGGAGCCAACGCCAGCGCGTGTTGCACCAGTGCATCGTTGCCGCCGAAGTCGGCGTGGCGAAGCGCGTCGAGCGTGGGCATCAAGCTCGATACGCGCACCACCGGTTTTCCATGGTCACGCAGGAGATCGAACACCAGCGCGCCGCCCGGCGGGTAATCGTCGGGCTGGCGTTCGTCGTGCCAGTCCACATCGAGCAAGCCGCCGAGATTGGCGAGATTGGTGTCGTGGCCGACCAGCAGGATGGCGTGCATCCCTCTGCCTGCAAGCGGTGCCACCTCAGGCTTGCGGCCTACCGCCTGCTGCCAGCTCGCCATGATGTGCGCCACCAGGTTCGACGCGGCCTGGCTTGCGGCCGGCATGCTCCTCTTGGTCAGGCCGAACTGCAGGTTATGCAGGCTGATGAGCCGGCCGATGGTGGCGGCATCGCCGTGGCCCCAGGCGACGTCTTCCGCAGGGAAACCCTGGGCGTATTCGAGCATCAGGTTCTCGCTGAGGCTGCCCGCGGTCTTCAGTGTCTTCGCGCGTGCTGCAGCGTCGTCCTTCGTGGGATCGAACAATCGCCGAGTTGCATCTTTCGATTGCGCGACGCAGGTATCGTCGTTGCAATCAAGCAGCACGCGTTGCAGTTCCGCCAAGGCCTCCGAGGGCCATGCCCTGGAGGCCGCGGACGGCGGTGCGTCATCATCCTTGATGTCCTTGTTGCCAAAATGGAACAACGGATTGTTCTGGCTGGCATCGAGAGCCAGGTAATGCGCATCGCAGGCAGGCGCCAGGCCCTTCGCGAGCGCCGCTCCGCTGTCACGGTTGCGCGGTGTGCTGTCGGCGATCACGGTCACCTGTTCGAGCGTGCTGCAATCGCCGGACCACAGGTGGGATTCGATCAGCCATCGACGATAACGGTCGCCCAGCGCCTGCATGCCTTGTGCGCCATGCGGCGTCAACACGCCCGGAGCCACCGGCCACGCACGCCATGCGCGACGCGCATAGGGCGCCAGTTCCGCGGGAGCGCTGGTGGGCGAGCGAACACCATGGCGCAACACCACGATCCGCAACTGCAGGACAGGCGCGTCGCTCGCCGGAGCGAGCGCAGGTAACACGGCGAGCGTCAGGCCAACCAGGCCGCGGCAGGCTCGCCGAAGCAGGCGCAACGCGTGCGTACCGCGGGCCGTCACAGTTTCACCGACAGGTCGAGAAACACGCCACGCCCAGGCAGCCCGAAGAACAAGGGTGCGCCGCTTACCGACTGCGTGCCGGCATAGCCGGTGATCTTGTGGACGTTGAACAGGTTGTTGACGTCAACACTCACCGAATAGCCCTTCAGGCCCCACGGGCCGCGGTCGGTGCGATAGCCCAGCGCGGCATCGGTGGTGAAGTAGCCACCGATGCGCTGGTCGTTCTGGAAGACCACGTTGCCGTCGCTGTCGGTGGTGTTGTCCACGCCGTATTGCGCACCGGCGAACTTGCCCATGATCGAGCCGAAATAGCCCAGCGGACTGCTGTACAGCAAGCCAAGCGCCGCCGTGGTCTTGGGCGTGGCGGCGACTTGTACGTCGGTGTTCTTGTAATGGGCCTTGTTGTAGCTGGCGTTGCCGTAGAGGCTGAGCGTCTGCGTGAGCGCGTAGGTTGCCTCGACTTCGGCGCCCTTGTAGATGGCGCCGCCGGCATTGACGTATGCGCTCTCGTTGCCGGTGGAAGTCTTTACTTCCGTCTGCGCGATGTAGTTGCTGAAGTTGATGGCATAGATGTCGGCACCGAAGGTGAACTCACGCGTGGCGTAAGCCGTGCCGAGCTGGTAGCTGGTGGTCTGCTCCGGGTCCAGGCCGCGCGTGCCGTTGAGCTCGATCACGTCGATCGGCGGCGCAAGAAAGCCCTTGGCGGCCTGGGCATAGGCGCTCCACTCGTCGCTGAGCATCTCGTGCGCGCTGAGGGAGGGAAGGGTGGCTTGATAGGTGGCCTGTGCGTAGGAAGGCGTCGGTGGCGACACCTTGTTGAGTTCCGCATCGAGCTGGCGGGTGACCGAGGAATAGCGCAAGCCCGGACTCAGCGTGAAGGTGTCATTGATTTTCCAGTCGTATTGCACGAACGGCTGGAACGTGTCGGTGCGGTCGTCGAGCCGGTAGTTGTATTCGGGGCCGTACTTGGTGCCGTTGTGTTCGCCGGTCGTCATGTCGATGGGCAACTGGTAGCGCGCATCGAGGTTGCGTTCCAGCCACACGCCGGTCTGCAACTCGCCCGGGCCCAGCTCGCGGGCCAAGCGAAGCACATCGCCGAATGCGTGGAAACCGGAGTCGGAAAGCTTGCCCGGCACATCGGTCGCCGACTTGCCCAGCTTCTTGCCCTTGGCATCGTAGAAGGTCACGCCATTGTCGGCAGGATTATTGTCCGTGGCGTCGCTGGTCTTGCGAGCCCAGTGATCGAAGGTGTTGAGATACACCTTGTTGTCCACGTCCCAGTCACCCAGCCGGCTGGCGACGCCAAGATAGGTGAAGCTGGAGTAGTAGGCGGCGTTGTTGTAGCCCTTGTAGGACTGCAGCGTCGGATCGTCGGTGAGGCCGTAGCGCCAGCCGTATCGGGCTATTTCGTCCTTGGTGGCGCCCTGTACGGTGTTCTGGTGTTCGCGGTTGTAGCTGGTCACGAAGGTGAGCGTGGTGGCTTCGCCGAGCTCGGTGATCGTCTTCACGAAGATGTGTTCGCGACGGTCGTCCGTACCTTTCAGATAGGTGTCGCTTGCTTCCTTGGACAGGTCGGCGAACAGGCGTGTGTGCTCGCCCAACTGCTCGTCCGCAGTCAGCCCGCCGGCGCGCGTGTTCCAACTGCCCACCGTGAGGTAAGGCGTAATGCCCGGCACGTTGCTTGGATCGCGCGAGCGCAGCGCGACGGTGCCGCCGAACGTCGCGTTGCCGATGGTGGAGCCGCCGCCGGGGCCGCGGTCGATCTCGGCCTGGCCCAGCACGTGGTTGTTGAAGTAGGCCGAGGTGGTGTGATGCAGATCGCTCGCGTCGCCGAACGGAATGCCATCAAACGTGATGTTGAACTGGCCGTCCTGGAAGCCGCGGATGCTTATGCCTTCGTTCTTGCCAAGGCCGGGACCTTCGGGTGAGGTTACCGTCACGCTGGGTGCGTACTTGATGATGTCGTCGAAGTTGGCGTTGAAACGCAGGCCGTCGCGGATGAAACGCTCGTCGATCACCGAAGTGGGCTGCGATGCGTTCAACGGGGCGGCGCTGGGCGCCAGCGTGTCCACCGCATTCGCATGCACGCTGATCGGCGCCAGCTCGCGCGTACCGTCATTCGGGTTGACCGGCGGCAGGCCGCGCGATGCGCTGGCGGCTGCCGCTGCCCCGTTTCCCGCTGGGGAATCCCGTTCGATGGTGACAGTGGTAGGTGTCACGAAGCGAAAGCCCAGCCCCGTCCCCTTGAGCAATTGCGTCAACTGCTGGCGTGCATCGAGACCCGCAGCAGCGCCGCCGCTGCGCACGCTGTCGGCCACATCGGCGGCGTAGACCACCTGCAGTCCGCTGCTGCGGGAGAGCTGGTCAAGTGCCTGGGTGAGCGGCATCGGCGCAATGGCCGATGTTGCGGTGGCCTGCGCGAGGGCGTAGGACGGAACAGCGCTGCCGAGCAGCAGCGCGACATGGAGGGCAAGCAGTTTCCGCATGGTGCGTGGAACCTTTGATGGACGATGGTGGGGCGACGAACACGGAAGACGTGTCGTTGCTGCTTGCCCCACTACGAGTGCGCGGCGCGCAAGTCGGGTACCGCCATCTCCATGAATTTTTTCTTACAGCTGGTGCGTATCGTGCGATCCGCCCACTACCCGGATATCGCTCGCGCCGCGCACGACACGCACGCCCGGAAGTGTACGCAGGTAGGCAATGAAGGCCTCCATGTCGCGCGCGTGGAAACGTCCGGAGATGCGCGTGGCAGCGATGCCGGCATCGTCGATATGCAGGGGATGGATGCTGTATGCGTTGAAGCGCCGCGCCACTTCGGTGACCGTGGCCCGCTCAAAGCGGATATCGCTGGGCAGCCACGCGGTGCTGCTGGCGACATCTGCGTTGTGATCGATGAGATCGAGCGAGCCGTCGCCGTGCATGCTGGCCTGCTGGCCGGCAGCAAGGTCGGCGATCATGTGATCGTCTGCGGTAATACCCGGCAGAGCTTCGTTGCGGTTGTCGCGCTGCCATATCTTGACGCGACCACTGATCACGGTGACGTTGCCGCCGTCGTCCGACTGATGCGCGTCGAACACCGTACCGATGTCCTGCAGGATGTTGGATCCGAGGCGCACATGAAGCGGTCGTGCATCGCCGTGGCCGGCGTCGAACAGCGCGCCGCCATGCAGCACGTCGATCATTCGCCGGTCACGGTCAAAGCGCACGGCCAGGATGCTGCTTCGGTCCAGTTGCAGTTCGGTGCCATCGGCGAGCGCCACGCTGCGCAACTCATCGGAGCCCGAGGCATAGGCGGTCCATGCCTCGGGTGGCGGCGCGAGCCAGCTGGTCGCGCCGATTACGGCGATCACCACGGCAGCCGCAACCTGCGACAGCCAGTGGGCGCGCCGATGTCGTGTCGGTGCCGCGGCAATCGTCCGTGGTGCCTGCACGCCGAGTCGAAGCGGCACCACCGTGGCATCGCAGGCGGCCAGTTCGTCCAGCTGGTCGGCATGCAGTGGGTCGAGTGCGGCGGCGGCGGCGAGATCGCCGTGCATGCGCGCCATCGCGAGATATTCCTGCACGTGCAGTGGCGATTGGCGAAGCCAGGCCATGAACTGTGCCTGCCGGCTTTCATTCATGCCTTCGCGCTGATCGAGATACCAGCTGGCTGCCTGCTCGGCAGCGCGCTGCTGGCGATCGGCTCCTTGTCGGTGGCGTCGCAACTCACTCATAGCGCGCCATTCCCATGCGGCAGGTGGCCAGCGCTTTGACGATGTACTTCTTGACCATGTTCGGAGAGATGTTCAGGCGTTCACCAATGTCGCGATAACCCAGTTCGTCGCGGTAGTGCATGACCAGTACGGCGCGGCATTTGGGTGTCAGGCGGCCGATGATGTCGGTAAGTCGTTGTCGACGCAGTGCGCGATCCACGCCAGCTGCCGCATCACAGGGCGTGGCCAGCCGCTCGATCACTTCTTCCAGTTCATCGCTGCCCAAGGGGCTGCGATGGCGCCGGAGCGCGTGCTCCTTGACCAGGTTGGCTGCAATGGTGAACAGGTACGCCTCCGGATTCTGGATGCCGCCGGCACCGCCGCGGTCGGTGCGCAGCAGGCGAAGGTAGAGTTCCTGCACCAGATCCTGCGCATCCCAGGCATGCGCGGTGTGCTTGAGGAAATAGCGATTGAGCATGGCCTGTCGTTCATCGAACAACAGGGCCAGGCCGGGCGTCGGGTCGGCGGTCACGGGTACTCGCAACGCCGTCGCCGGCGTCAATTCATCCGGGCGCAACGCTAGTGGGTGTTTGTGACGGTTGCGTGAAACGATGGGATCGCTCTATCGCCACCGTGAAAATCCTGTGAGCAACGATGCGTCCGGCTACGCGAATCTGAGGATTGGTGATGGCTGGGGCCTGGCTGGCACTTACTGGCGTGGTTTCGGATCGGGCACAGTCCATGGCCCGGCGCGGTCTTCGTCATGGCATGCCGCCGGGATCTGTGTGTCCAACGCTACTCGGAATAGGGGATTGGCTATGGAGGGAAAACCCATGCAGCACGCATCGAATCGCCGTCGTGTCTTGACCGCGGGCCTGTTCGCGTTATGGCTGTCATCGGCGGGCGCGTTTGCCGCCGATGCCGCGCCATCGACCGGACTCGGCCAGGCGTGGCCCAACGCCGTGGATGTCAGTGCCAGTCCGCATTGGCATGTGTACGTCTTCGAGCGCAACGGCGTCCGTTATGTCCAGATCAATGATTTGAACGGCAAGGTGCGTGCGGCGATCGCGACGGCCGGTGGCAACTTCCTCGCATTGCCGATCGGCGCCGATGCGTCCCGCGTGGCGACGCCCCAGGAGCCGTTGGCCGCGCCGGCGAGCGCCAGTCCGGGCGAGATCGTCTATCAGGACGGTACGGTGAAGATGCTGGTGACGCCGGATGCAAACGGCGCCGCACGCGTCTATGCCGCGGATGGTGACTGCAAGGATCCGATCGAATGCAGCGCGCGCATCAACTGATGCGCTGAGGATGCCGGGGCGTCTCCTAGCTGGAGACGCCCTGGTTGAGCGGTACGGAGCGCAGCGAGTCGTGCAACAACAGCGTCACGCTCAGGCCTCGCTCCAGATCGCGTACGTGCACGTCACCGCCATAGATGTGGGCGCGATCGCGGATCGTGGTCATGCCCAATCCACTGGCCCCCAGCAGGGTCATGGCCTGCTTCCACGAATCATGGGCATCGTCGCTGCCGCTTCCGGCAGGCGCATCCGGTTCGCCCGTGAGCCGCATTACCACCCAACGCCGACCGCCGGTAAAGCCGCCACGGACCTGCAGGTGGACGTGCTGGGTGGGTTTGCGCGAAAGCACGTACACCAGCACCTCGCAAGCGAGGCGGTAGAGCGTCATGTGTACGTCCGGTGCGAGCTGGCTCAGGCCGCGGCCTGAGAGATCGCATCGGTACGTGGCGCCGGTCATGTGGATGGCCTGCGCGAAAGGTCCTTCGCGCAAAGTCGCCGGTACGCCTCGCTCACGCCAGCCGCGCGGATAGAGCGCATTCGCCAGCCGGTGCATTTCGTGCTGCGCCAGCGCCACCTGCCGCGAGTAGGTGTGCTCTTCGTTGGCGGGCAGCACGTGGCGCAGGCGATCCAACAGGCGATTGTGGTTCTCGCGGATGCTCTGGCCCAGCAGCTCCAGCGCATCGGCGGTCTGCCGCATGCGCAGTTCTTCCAGATACAGGCCTTGCTGCGCAAGCTGGAAGCCGCGCAAGGTGTCCATGTGGCCCGAGCGTGTGGCGTGAGCCTGATGCGCGATGCGCGAGCCCAGCAGGAGCAGGGTGGTGACCGCAAAGGCGATGAGCGACTGGGCCTGGATCACGGCCGGATCGCGCACCATGGTGGAGGTCATCGTCACCGCAATGCTGGCCAGCGTTCCGCCGAGCGCGGCACCTTGCCATCCGTATCGTGAAGTCAGCCACGCCACCGGCAGGAACATGGCCATGCGGAACACCTGCATGCTGTCGCCCTGGCTGCTGAAGACCAGGCCAACCAGCACGAACAGCGGCACCAGCACGCCCGTCAGGCAATCGCGCGCGAGATTGCCGTACCAGCGCGTAGCACTTGGCGTCGGATGGTGGCCCCGTGCGAAGGCCAGATAGATCGCGATGGCGGAGGGTGCGATGGCGATGGCGCCCAGGTAGGCGCCAAGGAAGTAACCGAAAATCACCTGGCTGGTGAGTACCGGCGGCACTTCGCCGGGAGGCAGTTGGACGGCGGCGAGCACGGCGGCATCGAACAGTGCCGTCAACACGGCGGCAGTGAGTGTGACGCCGAGCAGCATCGCCATGTTGACGTGCCGCGCACCAAGCAGCAGGCGCGCATGACGCCTGGCGAACGCCACCATGGCTGCCATCGGCAGGATGGGTGGAATGGCGGCGAGCATGGCCCAGCGCCAACCGAAATCGTCCACACAGTGCCAGGCATGGTTTGCCACCGGCACGAATTCGCCGATGATCAGCGCAGGCCAGTAGCGATACGGCAACAGCAGCAAGCAAGCGACTCGCAGTCCCGCCGGCAGGTACCAGTGCGAGACCGAGACGTCGCGGAGCAATACGTAGCAGACCGCATAGGCCGCGCCGACCGCCAGATGGCGGCCCCAGACACGCAGCAGCGTTGCTTCCCCCATAGCTTCCTCCCCGTAGTGACATCACACCCAAGGCTCACGTAGGCCTTGGGTTGTGAGGGCGGCCGGACGAACACGTCGCGAGCCCATCCTGTGCTGAAGCACAACTCCTTGACTGGCGGCCGTCGGGCTGTCGACCGCGCATGTTGCCAAAAACCGGGTCTGATCACATCCTGCGGCCACAAAACCGTCGCATGGCGGACGTGCAAGGGCGGACTCTGGCACGGGACTCGGTGATGCCTTGGTGAAGGGGCGCACAGCACGCACCGCTCGATATGGAGTGCTTGCCGGTAGCTGTGCGGTGCGTCACATTGCAGGTCGTTTGCGTTCAGCTACTTGCGGTCATGTCGCCACGTACGCTGGCGATGCCCACACCTTCGCGCATCGCCTTGGTCACGGGTGTATTGGCGACGATTTCCAGCGGTCGCTGCCACTGTTCGTCGGTGAGTGGCTGGTCGGAATGCAGCGTCCGCTGCACGTGCAGCTTGCCGTCTTCGTCGCGATCCAGTCGAAGTTCGGCGCGGAACTCACCGAGATTCCAGCCTTTTCGTTCGGCGTACATGCGCAGCGTAATCGCCGTACAGGCAGCCAGCGAGGCGAGGTGGTAGTCAAACGGAGCCGGCGCCGAGCCTTGTCCGCCAAGCTTTGCCGGTTCGTCCGTAGTCATGGCGAAGTGACCGGCGTCGATGTGGTGCAGGTAGTTGCGGTCGGTGGAAACAATCGTGGCGGACGCAACGTGTGGCATGGGCGCGGATTCCTAAGGTGTCGTTGGCATCGATTCGTCGTTCGAAAGGTAGGCGTTGTCATTCACGACGCCAAGTGTGCAGCCGCTCTTTCGCGGGTCCGCCATTGGACCTTGGTAGCGGTGGCAAATGCAGATTGAGGCCGCACGTTGCGGCGAAGCCCGTGCAGTGCAGGCCTATAATGTGATACAGCGCGGCTCCTGTTTTTTTGCCTGAATACGTTGCAGGTTCGGTGTCGCTGGCAAGCCAGCCGGAGCGCGCGGCATCTCCCATCTTTCCCTCGAGTGATCCCGACATGCGTTCTTCCGCACTTTCCGTTGCCATCGCGCTTTGCCTCGTCCTGTCCGGATGCGTCACCAGCCGTGGGCTGCACACGACCGGCACGATGACTGATGCGGGTAGCCTCAAGTCCGGCCACAGCCTTGCGGACGTGCAGCTGAGCCCGGCGGCGTGGCCCTCGCAGGACTGGTGGGTGAGTTATGGCGATCCGCAGCTCAGCGCGTTGATCGAAGAGGCACTGAAGAACAACCCCAGCCTGGAGCAGGCGCAGGCGCGTGCGCGGCAGGCGCAGGCGGTGGCCGACGGCGTGAACGGTGCGCGTCAGCCGCAGGCAAAAGTGGATGCCTCCATCACAGGTGCATACCTCTCCAAGAAGAATCCGATCTATCCCGAATATGTGCTTGGCACGTTCGCGTGGAGCAAGTCCATCCTGGGCGAGTTCTCATGGGATCTGGACCTGTGGGGCGGCAAGCGCGCCGCGTGGGAAGCCGCGCTGGGCCATAGCCGGGCCGCGCAGGTCGAGGCGTATGCCGCACGCATCGAGTTGTCGGTGAACGTGGCGCGCGCCTATGTGCGCCTCGGTTATGCCTTCGCGCAGCAAGATGTGGCCGAAGCCGAACTCAAGCGCGCGACAGATTCGCTGGATGTGACGCGCAAGCTGGTGAGTGGTGGCCTTGAAACGCCGCAGCAGGGGCATCTTGCCGATTCGCAGCTGGCCGGTGCCCAGCAGCAGAAGGTGGCAGCTGATCGTGCCATCGACGCGGCGCGCAGCAGTCTTTCAGTGCTGCTGGGCCAGGGGCCCGATCGTGGCCTGGCCATCGGGCGCCCGCACATGCTCGATCGCGGCCCCGCGGTGCTTCCCGACAAGTTGCCGGTGGATCTGCTCGGTCGCCGCGCGGACCTGGTGGCGGCACGCTGGGAAATCGAGGCGGCCAACAAGGACGTGAAGGCGGCCAAGGACGAATTCCTGCCCAATATCAGCCTGACCGCCGTGGCGGGATTCATAGCCGTCGGCGGCAGCACCAACGTGCTGCAGCTGCCAGCCCGGCAATACGCTTTCGGCCCCGCGCTGAGCCTGCCGCTGTTCGATGGCGGCCGTCGGCGCGCGCACCTTGCCGTGGCGGATGCGGAATATGACGCCATGGTGGCGCGCTACAACGGCCTGCTGGTCAGTGCATTGAATGACGTGGCCGATCAGGTGTCGGCGCTATCGTCGGTGCGAGAGCAGATCGTGCTCGAAAAGCGCGCTGTGGACGATGCGCAAAAGAGCTGGGACGACGCCATGCTGGCGTACAAGGGCGGCCTCAAGGGTCCGCTGACGCCGCTTACCAGCCGGCAACAGTTGCTCGCCGCGCAGCAGCGGCTCGCCGCGCTGGAGAGTGAGCAGATCGATATCTCCGTGCGCCTGGTCGAGGCCTTGGGTGGCGGCTTTGACGGTACGGCCGAGGTCGCGCAGATCAATGCGGAAGCCGGGCATGCATCATCCAGGAAGGCCGCGACGGGGAGTGAGCACGTCATGGCCTCGTCGGATGGCGCCCAGGCGCGCTGAAGAGCCCGGCGCGGGCTCGCGCGGTCCTGACTGAACGTTCGCCGCGGCGTCTCGTGGAAACCGTGGAGTAAGCCCCTATATTGGTTGTCTGCCCGCGGAAATCGCCGTGGGCAGCATCGCCGCTGCAGACAGGAGGCGACATGGCTACCGGGTGGGCCGGCGACGGCGCCGTGCAGGATCAGATAGACGCCACCGTGGATGATGCGGTGAAGCGTGCGCGGAGCCAGATCCGCAAGGGTCCTGGGCTGACGCACTGCGAGGAATGCGATGCGCCGATTCCCGAGGCGCGCCGTGTCGCCGTGCCCGGCGTGCGGTTGTGCGTGGCCTGCCAGCAGGCGCATGACGAGGAAGAGGCCGCCTTCAGCGGCTACAACCGCCGTGGCAGCAAGGACAGCCAGTTGCGCTGAACTTGACACTGTTGCTCGGCGCGTTGGTCAATACGTCATTTTCCCCGTGGCTGGAGTGTCCGATCACATGACGATGTCTTTGCATGCCCACCTGGGCCGGATGGTGGCTGCTCCCGTGGTGACGCCATGAGCGACCGCCTCAGTCCGCTGGCCGGCAAGCCGGCGCCCGACTCCTTGCTGGTGGATGTCGATCAGTTGCGTGCCGCGTACCTGGATCTTCGTCCCGATGCCGGCGTGCCTGCGCAGCGGGTGTCGTTTGGCACCTCCGGGCATCGCGGTACGTCGTTCGACCGCAGCTTCAACGAATGGCACGTGCTGGCCATCACCCAGGCGATCTGCGAATACCGGCGCGAAAAGGGCATCGACGGACCGCTGTTCATCGGCATCGATACCCACGCGCTGTCGCAACCGGCGTTCGAGAGCGCGCTGGAAGTGCTCGCCGCCAATGGCGTGGACACCATGATTGCCAAGGGCGGCGAATACACGCCGACGCCGGCCATCTCGCATGCCATTCTCACCTACAACCGTCACCGTACGACGGCCCTGGCCGACGGCATCGTGGTTACGCCTTCGCATAACCCGCCCGATGGTGGCGGCTTCAAGTACAACCCGCCCAATGGCGGTCCGGCGGATACCGACATCACCGGCTGGGTGCAGAAGCGCGCGAATGCGCTGATCGAAAACGGCTTGCGCGACGTGCGCCGGATGCCGTTCGCGCAGGCGTTGCGCGCCTCGACCACGCACGAGCATGACTTCATCGCGGCGTATGTTGGCGACCTCTCGCAGGTCATCGATTTCGATGCCATCCGTGGCAGCGGCGTGCATCTTGGTGTCGACCCGCTGGGTGGTTCGGGCGTGCATTACTGGGCGCCGATTGCCGAGCGCTACGGCATCGACCTGACGGTGGTCAACAGCGCGATCGATTTCACCTTCCGTTTCATGAGCGTGGATTGGGACGGCAAGATCCGCATGGATCCTTCCTCCTCGCATGCGATGCAGCCGCTGATCGAACTGAAGGACCGCTACGACGTGGCCTTTGCGTGCGACACCGACCATGATCGCCATGGCATCGTCACGCGCAGCAGTGGCTTGTTGCTGCCCAACCACTACCTGTCGGTGCTGATCGACTACCTGTTCCGCCATCGCCCGGACTGGCGTGGCGATGCAGCCGTCGGCAAGACACTGGTCAGCTCCGCACTGATCGATCGCGTGGCCCGGCGCCTGGGGCGTCGCCTCTATGAAGTGCCGGTGGGCTTCAAGTGGTTCGTGGACGGCCTGTTCGACGGCTCGCTGGGTTTTGGTGGCGAGGAAAGTGCGGGTGCCTCGTTCCTGCGTCGCGATGGCTCGGTATGGAGCACCGACAAGGACGGCATTGCGGCGGCGCTGATGTCCGCCGAGATCACCGCCAAGATGGATCGCGATCCGAGCGAGCTCTACCGGCAGATGACTGCCGAGCTTGGCAGCCCGCTGTCACAGCGCGTCGATGCGCCGGCCAATGTCGAGCAGAAGGCGCGCCTTTCGAAGCTGTCGCCGCAACAGGTGAACAGCACGCAGCTTGCCGGCGAAAAGATCGAAAGCGTGCTGGATCGTGCGCCAGGCAATGGTGCTTCGATCGGCGGCATCAAGGTGACGTCCGCCAACGGCTGGTTCGCCGCTCGCCCCTCGGGCACGGAGGACATCTACAAGATCTATGCCGAGAGCTTCAAGGACGAGGCGCACCTGGAGCAGTTGTTGCAGGAGGCGCAGGCGATGGTGGATGAGGCGTTGAACGCGGCTTGAGGCGGCCGCTTTTCGTTTGCCGATTATTTCTGCGGAACAGGCCTGGGTGTTCCTGGTTTTCCTGGTCATCCAGTGCCTTTTCGCACGTCGAAGCTCAAGGCACTGGGTGACTCGGGTGCGAGACGCCTTAAACCGGCGGCGGATTGCGCTCAGCGAAACCGCGTTGGTGCCAGTACGGATAGGCCGGCGTCAGTTCGCTGGCTGCATCGAGTTTGGCCACCTGTTCGCGCGTGAGGTTCCAGCCGATGGCGCCGAGGTTCTGCTTGAGCTGTTCCTCGTTGCGCGCGCCGATCACCACGGTTGATACGGTGGGGCGCTGCAGCAGCCAGTTGAGCGCGATCTGCGGCACGCTCTTGCCCGTTTCGGCGGCGACTTCGTCCAGTGCGTCGACCACGCGATACAGGTACTCGTCATCCACCTGCGGACCAATGTCACCCGTCTTGTGCAGGCGGCTCACGGCGGGCAGGGCGGCGCCGCGGCGCAGCTTGCCGGTGAGGCGCCCCCAGCCCAGCGGGCTCCACACCACCGCACCTACGCCCTGGTCCAGGCCCAGTGGCATCAGTTCCCACTCGTAGTCGCGGCCGATCAGCGAGTAGTAGGTCTGGTTGGCGATATAGCGCGGATAACCGTGGCGATCGGCCGCCGCCAGCGACTTCATCAGGTGCCAGCCGGAGAAGTTGGATACGCCCACGTAGCGGATCTTGCCGGCACGGACTAAGTCGTCCAGCGTCGACAGTGTTTCTTCCACCGGTGTCATGGCGTCGAAGCCGTGCAGCTGGAACAGGTCGATGTAGTCCGTGCCCAGGCGCTTGAGCGCGGCGTCGCACGCCTTGAGCAGGTGATAGCGCGAGGACCCGACGTCATTGGCATCCTGGCCCGAGCGGAACGTCGCCTTGGTGGAGATCAGCACGCGATCGCGGCGGCCCTTGATGGCCTCGCCCAATACCGACTCGGCGACGCCGTCGGAGTAAATATCGGCGCTGTCGAACATGTTGAGACCCGCATCGAGGCAGATGTCGACGAGCCGCTTGGCTTCAGCGACATCGGTGTTGCCCCAGGCGCCGAACAGTTCGCCTTTGCCACCGAACGTGCCCGTGCCGAAACTCAGCACCGGAACCCTGAAGCCCGATGCGCCCAGTTGCCTGTATTCCATGAGATGACCTCGTCGTGATGATCGTTCGTCGATGGGGGCGTGCCAGAACATTCCAAGCATGCACGGATGTCGATGAAATTTTCTTCATCTTGACGTGGCCGCATCGCGCCTCGTCATCGCGCCGGCTGGTGTCACGCCATTGCCATATCGGCGATGGCTTCGGCATGGAGGGTGGTGGTGTCGAACAGCGGCACCGGTGAATCCTCGCGGGTCACCAGCAACATGATCTCGGTGCAGCCAAGGATGATGGCCTCCGCGCCGCGTGCCGCCAGGGCCTGCATGATGGTGCGAAACACTTCGCGGGAAGCGGGCTCGATGCGTCCCTGCACCAGTTCGTCGTAGATGATGCGATGGATGGCGTGGCGTTCCCCTTCTTCGGGAACAAGCACCTCCAGGCCGTGCCGTTGTTGCAGCCGGCCCTTGTAGAAATCCTGTTCCATGGTGAATGCCGTGCCCAGCAGGCCGACGCGCCGGTGCCCGGCCGCCTTGAGGCGTTCGGCGGTGGGATCGGCGATATGCAGCAAGGGAATGTCGATGGCGGCCTGCACCTCGTCGGCCATCCGGTGCATGGTATTGGTGCAGATGGCGACAAGATCGGCGCCGCCGCGCTCCAGTCGCTGGGCGGCCTCGATCATGCGGGCCGTCGCGGCGGTCCAGTCGCCGGCATGCTGCAGTGCCTCGATCTCGGCAAAGTCGAATGACCACATCAGGCAGCGGGCCGAGTGCAGGCCGCCGAGGCGTTCGCGAACGTGGATGTTGATGATCCGGTAGTACTCGGCCGAGCTTTCCCAGCTCATGCCTCCGAGGAGGCCGATCACTTTGTGAGGCATGCGTCGCGTCCCGGTATGAGCCTGGGAGCAGGGTAATCGCCCGGCCGGGAAAGCGCTCTTTCAAAGGCTTCGTATCTCACGCGGTGAGAACGCCGGCGTGGTATCTTGAATCTTGTCCCGATAATCAAGTTTCCCTATGCCTCCTGTCGAACATGGTGGACGCCGTTCCGGCGCTGGTCGCCCGGCTGGGGAGCCCAGCCAGCGCATCCGCGTGCCCGAAAGCCAGGTGCCCGCCGTGCTGGCCTATCTGGATGCCTACCGTGGACCGGCTTCGCTGGAAGCGCCCCGGCCGGTATCGCTGACGCCATCGACAGTGGGGCTCACGGCATTCCTCAGCCGGGTGCCGGCCGGTATTCCCGCGATGGCGGAAGATGAGGTCGATGAGGTGGTCGATCTCAACGAGCATCTCGTCCTGCCAGGTCATGAGCCGAGCACCTTCATCATCCGCGTATCCGGCTGGTCGATGATCGGCGCCGGCATCTTCGATGGCGATGAAGTGCTGGTGGATCGCGCGCTGTCGGCGCGGCAGGGCGACATCGTGGTGGCGCTCGTCAACAACGAGCTGACCATCAAGCGATTGGGCAGGGTGGATGGCCATATCGCGCTGCTGCCCGAGAATGCACACTTCAAGCCGATCGTGTTTCGCGAAGGCGAGACGCTGAGCGTCTGGGGCGTGGTCACCCGTTGCCTGCGCACCCTGCGCTGAGGCCGCCGCCGTGGGCCAGCTTGTTGCGCTCAATACGCTCATTGACACCCGTCAGGTCTGGCAGGGGCGTGCAGCGCCGTTGCCGGGCAGCAACGAATCGACGGGCTGGCCGGCGCTGGATGTCGCCTTGCCCACCGGCGGCTGGCCCGAGCATGCGATGACAGAAATCCTGCTGCCCGTGGATGGCGTGGGCGAATTGCAGCTGGTGCTGCCCACGCTGGCGCGCATGACCCAGGCGGCGCGCCAGGTGATGGTGATCTCGCCGCCTTACCTGCCTTGCGTGGCTGGCTGGGAAGCGCGTGGCGTGGTGATGTCGCACGTGGACATCGTGCAGGCGGCCGCGCGCGATGTGTTGTGGGCGGCGGAGCAATGCCTGCGCTCGGGCAGTTGCGCCGCCGTATTGGCATGGCCGCAGCAGGCGGATGATCGCGCGCTGCGGCGCTTGCAGGTGGCCGCCGATACGGGCAAGGCGCTGGCCTTCGTGTTTCGCGATGTGCGCCATGCCGTGCAGGCATCGCCGGCTTCGCTGCGGCTGGAACTGGAAAGCCAGCCCGCGCCACGCGTACGCATTCGCAAGTGTCGCGGCGGCAATCCACCGGCACAGGCCGTGCCGTTGGCTGCCGGTTGGTCGTGACGAGGCCGCGTCATGCTTTGGGCCTGCGTATTGCTGCCGCAACTGGCGCTGGATGGTGTCCTTCGCCGTCGGCCTCCTTCGGAGGAGCCGCTGGTGCTGGTCAGCGGGCCGGCGCAGCAGCGCATCGTGCATGCGGCCAGTCGCAGCGCGCGAGCGGCAGGCCTGTATCGCGGGCAGTCGCTGGCGGCGGCGCAGGCCATGCTGCACCGCTTTGCCATGGTCGATTACGACGCCAGCGACGAGGCCGGCTGGCATCGCCTGCTGGCGGCATGGGCTTATCGCTATAGCGGGGAAGTGGGCCTGCTCACGCATGCCGTGGTGCTGGAAGTCAGTCGCAGCCTTGGCCTGTTCGGACCATGGCCGCGCTTTGAATCCCTGTTGCGCGAAGACCTCGCCGGCCTGGGTTTCCGCCATCGCATCGCGCTTGCGCCCACGCCGCAGGCGGCCTACGTGCTGGCCGGTGCGCACGATGGCATGGCCGTGACCACGCCGCCCACGTTGCGCAGTGCGCTGGCGCCGGTTGCCGTGGCGCATGCGCGTCTTCCCGATGGCGCCGCGCATGCGCTTTCCTCGATGGGCATCCGCACGCTGGGGCAATTGCTGGCGATGCCGCGCGCCGGTCTGCAGCGTCGCTTCGGTGCAGATCTGGTGCTGCAACTGGATCGCTTGGTCGGCGAGCAGCCCTCGTCGATGGAAAGCTTCCGGCCGTCCGATGCATTCGAGCTGCGCATGGAATGGGCGCACGAGATCGAGCACGTCGAGGCGCTGATGTTTCCGCTGCGCCGACTGACGGGCGATCTGTCCGCGTATCTCGCGGGTCGCGATGGCGGCGTGCAGCGTTTCGAAGTGGTGCTGGAACATCGCAATATGCCCGCCACCCGCGTGCCGGTGGGCATGCTTGCTGCCGCGCGCGATGCCGCGCTGCTGTTCGATTGCGCGCGTGGCCGGCTGGAGCGCGTGGCGTTGCCGCAGCCGGTGGTGGCCATGCAGCTGCTTGCGCCGGACCTGCCTCCGTTCGTGCCGGCCGGTCGCGACCTGTTCGATGCACGACTAGCGAACGCCATGCCGCTGGACCAGTTGCGCGAACGGTTGCGTTCGCGGCTGGGCGAGCACGCCGTGCAGCGCCTGCACCGTACGGTGGATCCGCGCCCCGAGCGGGCGCAGACATCTTCACCGCACGTGGCGAAAGCACCGTGGCCCGAGACACGGCTGCGTCCTGCCTGGTTGCTGGAATCGCCATTGCCCCTGCGCGGTCCGCCGCCGGAGATCCTCGCCGGACCCGAGCGCATCGAAACCGGCTGGTGGGATGGCGGCGACATGCGTCGCGATTACTACGTGGTGCGTACCGCGCAAGGGCAATGCGCGTGGGCGTATTGCCCGCCAGGCAAGCAGGGCGCGTGGATGCTGCACGGATGGTTCGCATGAACGACTATGCCGAACTGCATTGCCTGTCCAATTTCTCGTTCCAGCGTGGTGCGTCCAGTGCGCTTGAATTGTTTGAGCGGGCGAAGGCGTGCGGTTATCGCGCGCTGGCGATCACCGACGAATGTTCGCTGGCCGGCATCGTGCGCGCCCTGGAAGCCTCGCGCGAAACCGGCGTGGCCTTGATCGTCGGCGCGGAATTCCAGCTGGAAGATGGCCCGAAGCTGGTGCTCCTGTGCGAAAACCTGGCGGGCTACGTGGCGATGTGCGCGCTGATCACGCGTGGCCGGCGCGCAGCCGACAAGGGCTGCTATGGCGTGACGCGTGCCGACTTCTCCGATGGCCTGCCGGGCACGCTGGCCTTGTGGCTGCCGGCGGATGAACCTGATTCGGAGCATGGCCGCTGGTTGCGTTCGCTGTTCGATGGGCGTGCGTGGATTGCCGTGGAGCTGCATCGCGGGCCGGACGATGCGCGCCGATTGCAGGCACTGGATATGCTTGGTCGATCGCTGGGCCTGCCATGCGTGGCTGCCGGCGACGTGCACATGCATGTGCGCCGCAGGCGCGCCTTGCAGGACGTGCTTACCGCCACGCGCCATCGATGCACCGTGGCCGAGGCGGGTGCGCTGTTGTTCCGCAATGGCGAGAGGCATCTTCGCAAGCGCGATGCCTTGTCGGCCATCTATCCGGCCTCGCTCATGGAGGAAAGCGTTCGCATCGCCGCGCGCTGCACGTTCCAGCTCACCGACCTGAAATACCGCTACCCCTCCGAGCTGGTGCCGGAAGGTCATACGGCTACCAGCTGGTTGCGGCAACTGACGGAAGAGGGCGTTCGTCGACGCTGGCCGCAAGGCATTTCGACCAAGGTGCGCGGCAGCATCGAGAAAGAGCTGCGCCTTATCGAAAAGCTCAGGTACGAACCCTATTTCCTGACCGTGCAGGAGATCGTCGGTTTTGCGCGAAGCAGGGAAATCCTTTGCCAGGGACGTGGATCGGCCGCCAATTCCGCCGTGTGCTTTGCCCTGGGTGTGACGGAAGTTGACCCGGAAACCACCGAGCTGCTGATCGAGCGCTTCATCTCGGAAAACCGCAACGAACCGCCGGACATCGACATCGACTTCGAGCACGAGCGGCGCGAAGAAGTCATCCAGCATATTTACGAAAAGTACGGGCGTGATCGCGCCGCGCTCGCCGCGACCGTCATCTGCTACCGCGGCAAGAGCGCGGTGCGCGACGTGGCACGGGCATTGGGCCTGCCCATGGATCAGGTCGAACTGCTGTCGAAGGTGTTTGCCTGGTGGGATGGCGCTGATGCACTGGATGACAGGTTGCGCGAGCGTGGATTTGACCCTGCCAGTCCATTGATCCATCGCG
>NZ_DASRZX010000164.1:0-8695 GCF_035685885.1 Dyella sp.
CGTGAATCCACTGCGAACCATCCATTGGTACAGATGCTCGCGATGGGCAGTGTACCAACGCCGGCCGCTCGCCATACGCCCCAACAGGGTAAGGGTAGCGTCCGCTATGAAAGATGAACTGAGGATCAAGGCCGGCCACAACAGCTGGTTGTCGACCCGCCAGAGCAGCGCTGTCAGCACGAACAGCAGCAGTCCCGCCGTTCCGCTACCCACGTCACCCATGAAGATGCGGGCCCTGGGTCGGTTGAAAAACCAGAATCCGAGAGCGGCCGCCCCCAGGCAGGCCGCCGAAACGGCAAGCGCCACCTGGCCGACGGCCCGTGCCATCCAGGCGAGCCCGATAGCCACAAAGATCACCTGCTGAGCCAGCAGGCCATCGATCCCGTCCATGAAATTGTGCAGGTTGATGCTCCATGTCCCTGCCAGCACCAGCAGCGGGAGCCACCACCAGGACATGCCATCGAACGCGAGGGCAGCCGCAACCACGCCGGCGGACAACAACTGGATGCCAAGCCTTGGCAGTACCGGCAGCGACCGGTGGTCGTCCCACCAGCCCACCATGGCGACGCTCGCCGTAGCTACTGCCAGTGCCAGCGCAATGGGCACGGGCCATGTGCCAGGAAACCACAACAGCGCCAGCGGCATGCACACGATCGCGGCAGCGACCACGCCGATGCCGCCGCCGCGTGGCGTGGGAATGGTGTGGGAGCGGCGTTGACCGGGAAGGTCCATCATGCCGCGCCGATGCGCATAGGCGATGGCCCCGCGCACGACGGCCAGCGAAATCAACAACGACGCCAGCACCATCCCTATCGCCAGCAAAGTCGGACTCATCCGCGCCTCATTCGTTGGCGACGCCATGGATGGGACGAATCGTGCTCCAGTTCTTGCAGCTGGGGCATTGCCAGTGGTGCGCCTTGGCGCCAAAGCCGCAACGGCTGCAGCGATACATCGCCTGCCCTTCCAGCAGCTTCTTGGTGAGGTCGCGCAGGATCAGGAAGTTTTCGCGCGCCTCACCTTCGATCTTGTCCATGGTCGCGTCGATCAACGCCATCAGCCCTCGCACCGATGGCCGCTGGCGCAGTTGCGAGGTAAGGAAATCGATCGCCGTGCGATCGCCATCGCGCTGCTGGTAAAGGCGCGTGAGCGCCAGCACCGGCGAGATGCCGTGATAGCGCTCCAGGATGTCACGCAGGAAGTGTTCCGCATGCTCCATCTGCTGCGAGCGTGCATAGCTGTTTAGCAGTGGCGGCAGGATTTCAGGCACGAAGGCGATATCAGCCTCGATGGCCTGCTCATAAGCCTTGGCTGCCTCGGCATGCTGGCCCTCTTCGGCATAAAGCCGTCCGGTCAGCATGAAGGCACGCACGCAATCGGCCTGGCAGGCGAAGGCCTGGCGCAGGTACTCACGCGCTTCCTGCCGGGCGCCATGCTGGCGCGACTGTTCGGCGAGCTCGCAATAAAACTGCGCGATCATGCCGGCCTCGTCTTCGCCGGTCATGGCCTCGAGACGGCGCGCGTGCTCGATCGCCTTGTGCCAGTCGCGCTCATGCTGGTAGATCGCGATGAGATGGCGCAGCGCCGAGGGCGCGTGTGCGTCCATCGCCACGAGATCGGAAAACAGCGTTTCCGCACGATCCAGCAGACCGGCGCGCATGTAGTCTTCGCCCAACTCGAGCAGGGCGACGGTCTTCATCGCATCCGACAAACCCGGCCGCGAAACAAGATGTTGATGCAAGCGAATCGCACGATCCACTTCGCCGCGCCGACGGAACAAATTGCCCAGCGCAAGATGGGTTTCCACCGTATCGCGGTTGTATTCGGCCAGCTTGAGGAAGACCTCGATGGCCTTGTCCTGTTCTTCATTGAGCAGGTAGTTCAGGCCGCGGAAGTAGTCCGATGACAGCTCGCTGACTTGCGCACCGGACCGACGCACACCTGCACGCCGGGCCGTCCACCAACCACTGGCAAATGCTGCGGGAACCAACAGGAGAAGGACGTACTGAAGTGCGCTCATGCACCGGCCGGCGAAGTCGTGACCCTGTCGCCGGATGTCCGGCGGCGCTGGCGACGGTGCCTGAGGCTGACGCCCAGCCATGCGGTCAGGCCGCCGAGCAACCAGCCGGCCACCAGAGCCAGCAACAGCGCAGCGCCCTTGGGCAAATCCATCCGCACAAAACCCAGGTCATAGCTTACCAGATCGGCATTGAGCGCCCCCAGCACGACGCCGGCAGCGATAAAGAGCAGGAGGATCAGCGTTACGATCAGTCGCATGCGGCGACTTTAACCGATTGCCGATGGCCGGCACAGGCACGGCCAGGGCTGTCCGTTCAGAAATTTGAGCCGGGTTGCGCCCGCGGGAGTACTGGAGGCATTGGGGCAAAAAAGAAGGCAGGATCGGCTCGTCGCCGCCTGCCTTCGATACATCGTGCGGTCATGCCCTTTGGAAGGGCATCACTCCAGATCCATGTTGACGCGCTCGCGCAGTTCCTTGCCCGGCTTGAAGTGCGGGACATGCTTGCCCGGCAGCGCCACGGCGTCACCCGTTTTGGGATTACGGCCCATGCGCGGCGGACGGTAATGCAGTGCGAAGCTGCCGAAACCGCGGACCTCGATGCGCTCGCCACTGGAAAGGGCGTGGCTCATCTGCTCGATCACGCTTTTGACCGCCAATTCCACATCGGCGAACGCGAGATGGGTCTGACGCCGTGCCAGCGCCTCGATCAATTCGGATTTGGTCATGGGTCCCCAATGTCCGTGACGTGAACCAAGCGGGGCGGCCCAGAAGGCCGCCCCGCCCTTGCTTCCACTTACTGCTTAGTCAGCCTTGTTGAGCTGCTCCTTGAGCAGCGCACCGAGCTTCGTCGTGCCAGTAGAGGCATTCGAGTACTCGGCCATGGCGTCGTGCAGCTCTTCTTCGTCCTTTGCGCGGATCGACAGCTGCAGCTGGCGGCCCTTGCGGTCCATGCCGGTGAACTTGGCTTCGACCTTGTCGCCCACCTTCAGATGCTGCGTGGCATCGTCGATGCGCTCCTTGGCGATGTCGTTGGCGCGCAGGTAACCCTCGACGCCTTCGCCCAGATCGATCACGGCGCCCTTGGCATCCACTTCCTTCACGGTGCCATTGACGATGGTGCCGCGCGGGTTGGTAGCCATGAACTGACCGAACGGATCCTGCTCCATCTGCTTGATGCCGAGGGAGATGCGCTCGCGCTCCGGATCCACGGCCAGCACCACGGCCTCGATCTCGTCGCCCTTCTTGAAGTTGCGGACGAGGTCTTCACCCGAGGCCTGCCAGGAGATGTCGGACAGGTGAACCAGGCCGTCGATGCCGCCGTCCAGACCGATGAAGATGCCGAAGTCGGTGATCGACTTGATCTGACCGGACACCTTGTCGTTCTTCTTGTGCATCGCTGCGAAGGCTTCCCACGGGTTCGAGCGGGTCTGCTTGATACCCAGCGAGATGCGGCGGCGCTCTTCATCCACGTCCAGCACCATCACTTCGGTCTCGTCGCCGACCTGCACAACCTTGGCAGGATTGACGTTCTTGTTGGTCCAGTCCATTTCGGACACGTGGACCAGGCCTTCCACGCCCGGCTCGATCTCAACAAAGCAACCGTAATCGGTGACGTTGGAGACCTTGCCGAACAGGCGGCTGCCAACCGGGTAGCGGCGGGCGATGGCGACCCACGGATCGTCACCCAGCTGCTTGAGGCCCAGCGACACGCGGTTGCGCTCGCGGTCGTACTTGAGCACGCGGACGTCCAGCTCGTCGCCGACGTTGACGACTTCGGACGGATGACGCACGCGCTTCCACGCCATGTCGGTGATGTGCAGCAGGCCGTCGATACCGCCCAGGTCCACGAACGCGCCGTAGTCGGTGAGGTTCTTGACCGTGCCCTTGACCACTGCGCCTTCGGTCAGGCGCTCAAGCAGCTTCTCGCGCTCCTCGGAGAACTCGGTCTCGACGACGGCGCGGCGGCTGACCACCACGTTGTTGCGCTTGCGGTCGAGCTTGATGATCTTGAACTCGAGGTCCTTGCCTTCCAGGTAAACCGGATCGCGGACCGGACGCACGTCGACCAGCGAGCCCGGCAGGAATGCGCGGACGTCCTTGATGTCGACGGTGAAGCCGCCCTTGACCTTGCCGGAGATCTTGCCGGTGATGGTCTCTTCCTTGTCGAAGGCCTGCTCGAGGTCGTCCCAAACCATGGAACGCTTGGCCTTCTCACGGGAGAGCTTGGTCTCGCCGAAACCGTCTTCCAGGGCGTCGAGGGCAACCTTCACCTCGTCGCCTACCTGCACTTCCAGCTCTCCGCTCTCGTCCTTGAACTGCTCGATCGGGACGATGCCTTCGCTCTTCAGGCCAGCGTTGATCACGACGACGTCGTTGCGGATTTCCACAACGATACCCGTGACGATCGCGCCCGGCTTCAGCTTGGAGATAGCCTGTTGGCTCTGTTCAAACAGTTCGGCAAAACTTTCAGTCATGTTGATTCCAGAAATGAGAAAAGGCCTTAAGTCCTATGCGCGCCGTGGAATGAAAAGCGCACAGACAATCGGCCCACCGGTTATGGGTGTCGCCGGATCGCTCCGTTGGCACCGTTGACCAAGACCCCAGCCGCGGCGGCAGGGGCACCAAAAGCCGTCGGCAGTCCTGTTCAGGACTGCACGACAGCCAATACTTTCGCCACGACGTCCTCGATGCCCATGCCGGTGGTGTCGATGAGAACCGCGTCTGCGGCCGGCTTGAGCGGCGCGACGGTTCGCGATGCATCGCGGGCGTCACGCGCTTCGATCTCGCGCTGAAGGACGGCAAGTGTAACGCTCAGCCCCTTTTCCTTCAACTGCTTATAGCGTCTTTTGGCACGTTCGGCGGCACTGGCGGTGAGGAACACCTTGTGGGGGGCGTCCGGGAAGATCACCGTGCCCATATCGCGTCCGTCCGCCACCAGGCCGGGAGCCTTGCGGAAAGCCAGCTGCATGTCCACAAGTGCTTGACGCACCGAGGGAATCGAGGCGATCGCCGAGGCCGCGGCCCCGGCCGTTTCGGTACGCAATTCATCGGTGGCGTCATGGCCGTTGACCAGCACGCGGGTGTCGCTCCCGTCGGCAGCCGCCTGGAAGCGGATCCTGGTCGTCTGGGCGCAACGGGTCATGGCATCCGCGTCCGACAGATCCAGCCCTTCGGCGCCGGCCGCATAACCCACGGCACGGTATAGCGCCCCCGAATCCAACAGGCGCCAGCCCAATTTCTCAGCCACCAAGCGACTGATGGTGCCCTTGCCCGATCCCGACGGTCCGTCGATGGTCAGCACGGGAACGGACGCGGATGGGCTCATGGGGTCTCCTGACGGCGGCTAAGGAAAACGCATATGCTATCGCGTTGGTCCTCGCACGGAACGCGGGTTGTCCAGTTGCCCTTTCCCAATCCGCCAGAACCATGCACTTCCACACCATGACCGATCTGCGTCGCGAATTCGAACAAGCCGCCGAAGATATCCAGCAGCTTGGCCAGCGGCCGGACAACGACACGCTGCTCAAGCTCTATGCCCTGTACAAGCAGGGTTCTGAGGGCAATGTTCACGGCGAACCGCCGGGCTTTTTCGACTTCGTGGGCACGGCCAAGTACGAAGCCTGGGGTCAGTTGCGTGGCGTTTCCGAAGACGAGGCGAAGCAGCGTTACATCGACCTGGTGCGAGAACTGTTGGGCTGAGTTCTCTCGGCTGCCCGAATTCAACGGGCCTCGACTCACCCAAAACCTCAAGCTGCCTACCCATTCCGGAGAAAGCCGGACCAACGCGAAGCGCACAGAACGACCGCAGGGCGGCTCCGCAGGGCGAGCGCAGCGAGTCATCCAGCGCGTTTCGCCCTGAAAGAAGGCAAAGCCGTCCGGCACCAACTTTCCGCAGGACGACAAGGCGCGCGCCCCTTTCAAGCGTCGGGGCCCTTGCTTTCAAACGCTCCCAGCAGGCACATTCATACGATCGTTTGAACCAAGACGGTCCATATGAACTTCCCCCGCCTGTTCTCTCCGCTCGACCTCGGGCACACAACCCTGCCCAACCGCATCCTGATGGGCTCGATGCATACGGGCCTGGAGGACAAGGCGGCGGACTTCGACAAGCTCGCGGCGTACTTCGCGGAACGTGCCCGCGGCGGCGTGGGCCTGATGGTCACCGGCGGCATCGCTCCAAGCATCGAAGGCTGGTTGAAGCCCTTCGGCGGTCGCCTGACCATGCCTTGGCATGTTGGTCGCCACCGCAAACTCACCCGCGCAGTGCACGCGGAAGGCGGCAAGCTATGCATGCAGATCCTGCACGCGGGGCGCTACGGCTATCACCCGCTGTCGGTGGCACCGTCAAAGATCAAATCGCCCATCACGCCATTCACTCCGCGCGCGCTGTCGAGCCGCGGTGTCGAGCGAACCATCGGTGGCTTCGTGCGTTGCGCGAAGCTCGCGCAGGACGCCGGTTACGACGGCATCGAAGTGATGGGTTCGGAAGGCTATTTGATCAACCAGTTCCTGGCCGCGCGCACCAACAAGCGCCATGACGCCTGGGGCGGCGATGCCGCGAAACGCATGCGTTTTCCCATCGAAATCGTGCACCGCACTCGCGAGGCCGTGGGCCGCGATTTCATCATCATCTATCGTCTGTCGATGCTCGATCTGGTGGACGATGCACAGGATTGGAGCGAGATCGTCGCGCTTGCCAAGGCCATCGAGGCCGCGGGGGCCAGCATCATCAACACTGGCATCGGCTGGCATGAAGCGCGCATACCCACCATTGTCACCAGCGTGCCGCGCGCGGGTTTTGCGTGGGTGACGAAGAAACTCAAGGGCGAAGTATCGATCCCGCTGATCACCACCAACCGCATCAACATGCCCGAAGTGGCCGAGCAGATCCTCGCCAGCGGCGAAGCGGACATGGTGTCGATGGCGCGCCCGCTACTGGCGGATCCGGAATGGCCGAACAAGGCAAAAGCCGGACGCAGCGAGCGCATCAACACCTGCATCGCCTGCAACCAGGCGTGCCTGGACCATGTCTTCCAGAACCGTCGCGCAAGCTGCCTGCTCAACCCGCGCGCCTGCCATGAAACCGAGCTGCACATCGAGCCGACACCCCGCCGGAAAAAGATTGCCGTGGTTGGCGCCGGCCCCGCGGGTCTTGCATGTGCCACCACGCTCGCCGAACGCGGACACGCGGTGACGCTGATCGACCGGGCCAATGAAATCGGCGGCCAGTTCAACTACGCCAAACGCATTCCCGGCAAGGAAGAATTCCACGAGACGCTACGCTATTTCCGCCACCGCCTTGAAGACACCGGCGTTGCGGTACGACTCGGGCAGATCGCCGATCCCACCTCGTTTGCCGGCCATGATGAAGTGGTGATCGCCACCGGCATCACGCCGCGACGGGTGAGTTTTCCCGGCAGCGATGATCCGCGTGTATTGAGCTATCTCGATGTGCTCGCGCACGACAGGCCCGTAGGTCAGCGCGTGGCCGTCATCGGGGCCGGTGGCATCGGGTTTGACGTCGCCGAATTCCTTGTCGAGCATCCGCCCTCCCCCACCTTGAACGTCGCACGCTGGACGCGCGAATGGGGCGTGGACATGCAGCTGGATACGCGAGGCGGACTGGCGCCAGCAAAGCCGGAAACGCCTGCGCGGCAAGTGTGGCTGCTTCAACGTAGCGAAGGCCGGCCCGGCGCGCGACTCAACAAGACCACTGGCTGGGTGCATCGCGCTACGCTGAAAGCCAAGCAGGTCACGATGCTGGGTGGCGTCGCCTACGAGCGCTTCGATGATCAGGGCCTGCACATCACGGTCGATGGACAGTCGCATGTGTTGCCGGTCGACAACGTGATCATCTGCGCGGGTCAGGAACCCAACCGCACGCTGGCCGACGAACTGATCCGGCTGGGTATCAAAACGCACATCATTGGTGGTGCCGATGTGGCCGCGGAATTGGATGCCAAGCGGGCCATCGACCAAGGAACGCGGCTGGCGGCGGCCCTGTAGGGGCGCGCTCAGTGCGCGACCGCTTGGGGCCCGATCGCGCACTGGGTGCGCTCCTGCAAAACATGCTCCTTCAGATACGACGACGCCCGGCTCGAAGGCCGGGCGTCGTGTCTTGAAAAGAAAGCGCCCCGCTGGGCGACGCGTCGATATGGGTCAGGGGGGAGGAAGACCAGATATCGCGGGGATAGCGTCGCAGCGGGGCGAGGGTCGCCGCCACCTGGGGGGAGGGGACGGTGGCGGGACGGAAAGAATCATATGATCGACCCGTTATAGAAACAAATATATATTTTGCGGCTCACTTATACGAAACGCCTATAAATAGGCCGCCTCCGTCAGGCACACCGGCGCAGGTGCCACGGCCAGGTGCCGCCACAGGTGCTGCGCCAGGTGCCATTGCTAATTAAGACAGTCACTTAGCGGACGAGACCTCGTTGCGAGGTCTCTATAAATAGCGAGTGAGACGCTTCAGTAAGGTCTGCTACGGGTCCAGCCTGTGTGAAAACACCCCGTAAGCGAACGCGCCGATCCTAACGTCATACCAAGCCGGAGTGTCGCATGAAGCGATTCGTCGAAGGGGTGGATCGGTCGCAGAGCGTGCTGTTTCCGGAACGGCTGGACGACTACATCAACGAGGACAATCCCGTTCGCGTCGTCGACGTCTTTGTGGATGCG
>NZ_DASRZX010000165.1:0-17727 GCF_035685885.1 Dyella sp.
CTTGGTAGTCCTCGTCAGAAATGTAGCCGTGAATAGCAATGACGCGACACTTCAGCGGCGACAGCTTGGTGAGCAACATCACCAGCTGGCGGTGGTAAAGCTCCAGGTCAGTGCCGGCCATCTTGAGCACCAGGGTCGCGTTCGGCGTGTCGCGGAATGTCCAGCAAAATGCGTTGAGCAGGTCCAGCCAGTTCTTCCGCCCGGCCTCCGGTGTCAACACGGTGGTGTAGACCACGCCGCGCAAGTCCAGGCGCGTAGTGACAGGCTTAGGCAAATTCCAGCCGCTATTCGAGGGCCAATGCTCGCCAGGTTGCAGCTGCGTATCATCCGGACTGGGTTGCAGCTCGCAGACCCTTGGCCCATCCGTAACACTGCGAACCGGGAAATTGCTGATATCCCCGGACAGATGGATAAAATCATCCGATCTGAAGAAGGTGCCGTCCTCATCGGCTGGATAGACCAACGCCTCCGGGTCCAGGCCCATGGTGGCGCTGTCGGCAATACACCCATGTACACGCAGCGTCCTGACACTCGTCTGCTCAGGTGGTCGCCGACCAACCGCCAGCTGTTGCATGCCTCGCATCGGCGATGGAATCGCCACTACCGGAAATTGTGAACCCATGCTTCGCTGCACAGCGTCCACGCTGTGCGTGGACAGGACAATGGCCCTGCCTGTTCGGTGGAAGACGTGACGCCAGTCGTTTCTGGGATCGTGCATCCAGGATGCTTCCTGGATACGACCGGGAATGTTCGGATACTCCCACGCAAAGACCGGCACCGTTGGGCAGGCGAGCCCCAGTGGGGTCTTGTGGGGTGGGGCGAATGACAGAAGCAGGCAAGACTCCCCATCCTCCTCACAACGCGCGTAGATATCGGCAGCTTGTGCAGGATCCGACAGGGGAATGACTTCGCCCAAATCCGACAACACGTCGGAGAAAGCCCGAAGCAGAAAGTAGTAGCTGTAGTCAGCCGAGCCCAGGCGCTTTTCTATGCTTCCCCGGTCGACTTGTGCGTGTACAAGAAATTTCATGACTCACTGAGTTCCCGCCTCGATGCTCACGCGTCATCAAGGTCGCCCATGAATCGCTGCCAGCTGTCGTATGCGTGCTTGTGCCGTACCTGGCTGGACTAGGAAGCGTTCCGCAATCGCACACGACCCCCCAACGCCGTCCCGGTTACGAACCGGAGACAAATTGACGCTGCTTCGTGACATTTGACCTTAAAGCAGGCTTGATTGAAAGTCCGCCGGGTCGCGTGATTCATGATGATCCGTGCCACAGGCTGATCGTTGAATGCATGTTCCCCGGCGTTTGAAACGATATCAATTCCGGATGCCTTGCCGTACCGCAACATGAAATAGAGGGCATGTCCGCACGCCGGGGGCAACCGTACGCTCATCATCACCAGAGATTGGCCGTACTCCCGCTTTCGCGCTCGCACTCGACGATCACGAGCATCACGGATTCCTATCTGACGGCAACGATGCACTGCCGCATGACGCGATGTGACCGGAGCCAATGGCCAATGGTCCCTATTCCACCGTCACCGACTTCGCCAAGTTCCGCGGCTGGTCCACGTCGGTGCCGCGCAGCACGGCGACGTGGTAGGCCAGCAGTTGCAGCGGCACGGTGAATACGGCGGGGGCGATGAAGTCGCCGCCGCCGTTGATGCGCAGGGTCACGCCACGGGTGGTGTTGCCTTCGAGGCTGGCTTCGCCGTCGGCGAAGACCAGTAGTTCGCCGCCGCGGGCGCGGACTTCCTGCAGGTTGGATTTGAGCTTGTCCAGCAGCGGACCGTTGGGAGCCACGGCGATGACGGGCATTTCTTCGTCCACCAGCGCCAGCGGGCCGTGCTTCAACTCGCCGGCGGGATACGCCTCGGCGTGAATGTAGGAGATCTCCTTGAGCTTGAGCGAGCCTTCCAGTGCCACCGGATACTGCGCGCCGCGTCCGAGGAACAGCGCGTGCTGGCGATGAATCAGATGGCCGGCGAGCTCCACCACTTCCGGCTCCAGCTTGAGCGCGTCTTCGATGGCACGGGGCAGGTGCTGCAACTGGGTGCACAGCTCGGCGTAGCGCTTGTCGTCGATGCCACGCTGATGCGCCAGGTGCAGGGTCAGGAGAGCAAGTGCGGCCAACTGCGTAGTGAAGGCCTTGGTCGAGGCCACGCCAATTTCGGGGCCGGCACGCGTCATCAGCTTGAGGTCAGCCTCGCGCACCACGGAGGATTCGGGCACGTTGCAGATGGCCAGCGTACCGAGATAGCCGCGACGGCGTGATTCGCGCATGGCGGCCAGCGTGTCGGCCGTTTCGCCGGACTGGGAGATGGCGACGAACAGCGTGCCTTCGGGCACGACCGCCTCGCGGTAGCGATATTCGCTGGCCACTTCCACGCTTACCGGCAGGCGCGCGTGTTCTTCGACCCAGTACTTGGCGACCAGGCCAGCGTGATAGCTGGTGCCGCAGGCAATGATGTGCAGGCCACGCACCTTCGCCAGCAATTCGTCGCCATCGACACCGAAGATGTTGGGCAGCACGCCGTGCGGGCCGATGCGCGCTTCCAGCGTCGCCGCCACGGCAGCCGGTTGCTCGAAGATTTCCTTCTGCATGTAGTGGCGGTATTCGCCGCGTTCCACCGCGTCGGCGGAGAGTTCGCTTTCATTGACGGCGCGTTCCACCGGCTGGCCATCCAGCGAATAGATGGTGACGTTGTCGCGGGTGATGTCGGCGACGTCATCCTCGTCGAGATAGATGATCTTGTTGGTCACCTGGATCAGCGCCTGCGCATCCGAGCCCAGGAAATGCTCACCGATGCCGACGCCGACCAGCAGCGGCGCTCCATGGCGCGCACCGATCACGCGGCCCGGCTCCTTGCTGCTGATCACCGCAATGGCGTAGGCGCCTTCGAGCTCACGCACGGTAGCGAGCACTGCATCACGCAATCCAAGGCCGGTTTCCATGCGCTCGTTGATGAGCGCCGCCATCACCTCGGTGTCGGTTTCCGAGGTGAACACATGGCCGCGCGCCTGAAGGTTGGCGCGCAGGCTCGCGTAGTTCTCGATGATGCCGTTGTGCACGAGGGCTACGCTGCCGGCCATATGCGGGTGTGCGTTGGCCTCATTGGGCACGCCGTGGGTGGCCCAGCGGGTGTGGGCGATGCCCGTACCGCCCGGGAGCGGATCGGCGAAGTACAGCGACTCCATCTCGCGCACCTTGCCCTTGGCGCGGACGCGACGGATCTCGCCCTGATCCAGCACGGCCAGGCCGGCCGAGTCGTAGCCGCGGTATTCCAGCGCCTTGAGGCCGGCGATAAGCAGGGGGGCCACATCACGCTGGGCGGCAGCGGCAACGATTCCACACATGGGTTGTTACTCCTTCGAAACAGGCGCGAGCCCACGGGTCGCGGACCGCGACTTTGCGGGCAGGCGATTTCAACAAACTTTCATGGCGAAGGGAGGGCGGCCCTGTGCCCCATCGTGGGCGAGCCGCGCACTCCGGATCAATGCACCTTGCGGCGTAGATAGTTCAGCAGATCGATGCGGGTGATCAGGCCGAGGAACTGGTCGCCATCGACCACGATGGCGACGTGTCCCCGATCGAACACCGGCAGCAGCGATTCGATGGGCGAACGCACGTCCAGCATCTGCAGGTGGGTGATCATCGCGGTGGAAACCGCATCGCGGAATCGCGACTCGTCCGAGTGCACGTGCATCAGCACGTCCGATTCGTCGAGGATGCCGACCAGCCGGTCGCCGTCCATCACTGGAAGCTGCGAGACGTCATAGAGCTTCATGCGCGTGTAGGCGGTCATCAGCAGCTCGTTGGGGCCGATGATCACGGTGTCACGCTGGGCGAAGGGGCGCAGCAGCAGGTCGCGCAGGTCGCCATGCTGCTCGCGCTCGATGAATCCGTTGTCGAGCATCCAGTAGTCGTTGTACATCTTCGACAGGTACTTGTTGCCCGTATCGCACACCAGCGTGACGACGCGCTTGGGACTGGTTTGCTCGCGGCAATAGCGCAGCGCGGCGGCCAGCAAGGTGCCGGTGGACGAGCCGCCGAGGATTCCCTCCTTCGCCAGCAGCTCGCGCGCCACCAGGAAACTTTCCTTGTCGGGAATGGCGTACGCCTTTTTCACGCGGGTGAAGTCGCTGATGGAGGGCAGGAAATCTTCGCCGATGCCTTCCACCATCCAACTGGCGGACTTGTTAGAGAGCGTGCCCTCGTTGATGTACTGGGCGAGGATCGAGCCCACCGGATCGGCCAGCACGAATTCGGTATGAGGCGAATGCTCGGCGAAGTACTTGGACAGTCCGCTGAGCGTGCCCGAGGAACCGCAACCCACCACGATGGCATCGACCTTGCCGTCGAGCTGTTCGAGGATTTCCGGACCGGTAGTGGCAATGTGCGCCGCCGGGTTGTCCGGGTTGCCGAACTGGTTGATGAAGTAGGCACCCGGCGTTTCGCGCGCGATGCGCTCGGCCATGTCCTGGTAGTACTCCGGATGGCCCTTGGCCACGTCCGAACGCGTCAGCACCACTTCGGCGCCCATCGCCTTGAGATTGAAGATCTTCTCGCGGCTCATCTTGTCGGGCACCACCAGGATCAGGCGGTAGCCCTTCTGCTGCGCCACCAGCGCCAGCCCCAGGCCGGTGTTGCCGGCGGTACCTTCCACCAGGGTGTCGCCGGGGCGGATCTTCCCGGCCTTCTCGGCGCCTTCGATCATCGACAGGCCGATGCGGTCCTTCACCGATCCGCCGGGATTGGCGCTTTCCAGCTTGAGGAACAATTCACACGGTCCAACGTCCAGGCGCTGCGCGCGTACCACGGGGGTACGTCCGATCAGTTCGAGGACACTCTGGTGGACCGTCATGGCGACTCCTTGCAGTGAATGCCGGCGGCGACGTACCGATCGGCGAGGCCGCCGATGATACCCGAGCCACCTGCCCTGCTTGCCGAACGCCAGAAGCGCCACGGCCCCGGCAGCCGTTCCCTTGCGGGTGGCGCCGGGGCCGTGTTCATGCGAAACCTCGCAGATTCAGTTGATGCGGTGCGCTCGGGTATCCCACATGCGCTGGAGTCGCTCCTTCGCGTGGAGCTTTTCCTTCTTCATGCCCGACAACGTCATGTCGTCGATGGGAAGTACGCCAATCTCGGCGTCGTGCACCTTGCTGTCGAGTTCCTGATGATGCTGGTACAGCCGACGAAACTCCGCGTCGGCTTTCATCAAGGCTTCGACATCATCACGCTGCTGGTTTTCAAACATGATCGAACCTCCTCTGGAGAGAACGTCGGGTGCCTGGGAGGGGCGCCCGCTGACCTCGAAACACACGCACGCACCCGCGATCCATGCCGGCGGGCCGGTCCATGGATGGCGATGGAGGGAGGGGATGAGCGCATGAGTCAGGTCGTTGGCCCGGTCGACGAAATGCCTCCCGGGATCTTGACCCTACTCCCCGATCCGGGGTCATGCAAGCGTCATAAAGGCGTACTTTGACGCATCGCGCGCCGACCTAAAAAAGCTGTCAAAACAGCCTTTTGCACGAATTCAACAACGGCTTGGCAGCGATTGAACGACCGGACGCGGCCAGCCTCGCACGACGCCTCCCCGACCAAAAAAAGGCCGGCGGGCACGCGCCCACCGACTCTTGGCTGGCTACCGACGAAGGGATTACTTGCCCTGATTCTTGTCGGTCGAGGAATTGCTGCTGTCGCCCTGCTGCATCTGCGACCGCATCGCGCGGGCCGCCTGGGCGGCCAGGTCAGCCTGCTTCTTGGCGGCATTGGCCACACGGGCCTGTGCCGCCGCCAGCTTCTTGGCCTGGTCTGCCTGAGCCTGCGCCTGGGCGGTAGCCTCGGCGCCTTCCGCCAACTGGCGGGCGGATTCCTCCTGGGCCATCTGATACTGCAGGCGCTGGCGCTCCAGCTCGCGACGGGCCAGCTCAGCCTCGCGGCGGCTGCCGTCGAGCTGGATCTGGTCGTGCTCTCTGTCCAGCTTGGTGATCTCGAGCTGTGATTCTTGCAACTGCGCGGTGGCGCGTGCCAGATCCACCCGACGCTCGGCCAGATACAGGGCATGGGCGCGATCGCGCGATCGCGCCTGAGCCAGCTGGTTCACGGCGTCATGCGCGCGGGCCTGCTCGGCCTGCGCGTACGGACCCAGGACCGGATCGCTGGCGAGCTGCTCCAGGCTGCTGTTGAGGCGTGCAACGTCCATGTCCTCCTTGGCCGCATGGGCAACGCCCACGATCGCCAAGGCCAGGCACAGGGTTGAAAGACGGAGAGTCAAGGCTTTCATGGGTGACCTCCCTGGTCATTCGACTGGGGTACGGGCTGGTCGTTGTTCTGGGGCAAGGTCTGGAACCCCTGTCCCTGCGGGATCGGCTCGGACAGCGACGAGCTGGCCGGAGCCGGCATGTCCTGCGTGGGCTGTTGCACCGGCAGGTTGGTGTTCTGCGACTGGTCGTGCTGTTGCTGGTCGGACAGCGATTGCTCGATCTGGTCGCGCAGCTGGCGATTGCCGTTGGTCTTGGCCTGGATCTGAGCACGTGCGGCCGCCAGGCGTGCCTTTGCGCGAGCCAACTCGGCATCGGCACGGGCCTCATCGGCCAGGGTCGCCGCATCGTCGTACTTGCGGCTGGCCATGGCGTTCTGGGCCTGCTGGAACTTGTTCTGGGCAAAACCCAAGTCGACGGGGGCGTAATCCGCCGCGCCGGCGTCGCGCGCCGCCTGCAGCTGAACCTGTGCCTGGTTCATGGCTCCGTCCGGTGGCGGCGTGGTCGCGCAACCGGAGAGTGCCAGCGCCAGGGCCAGCGCCAGGGTCGAGACCGCCGGACGGCCGCTCTTGGAGCGACCCTTCAGCGGGGAAAAGATGTGCACCATCACTCAGTCCTCTCGGAGTGTCACAGCGTATTGTGGGCGGGCATAATCCACTTTAGCAATGCGCACGGAATTAGGGGATTCGAGTGGACATTGGTTATTTCCTCAAGCTAATGGTTGACAAGGGCGCGTCGGATATGTTCCTGACGACGGGTGCCCCTGTGAACATCAAAGTCGAGGGCAAGCTTTACCCGCTGGGCAATACCGGCCTGCCGAGCGGCATGGTCAAGAAGATCGCCTATTCGCTGATGGACGAGGGCCAGGTACCGCAATTCGAGCGCGACCTGGAACTGAACATGGCGCTGGCGGTGAAAGAGGCTGGCCGCTTCCGCATCAACGTGTTCAAGCAACGCGGCGAAGTGGGCATGGTGATCCGCGCGATCAAGAGCGAGATCCCCAGCATCGATCAGCTGCAGCTGCCGACCATCTTCCGCGAGCTCATCATGGAGCCGCGCGGACTGATCCTGGTGGTGGGCGCCACCGGCTCGGGCAAGTCGACCACCCTTGCCGCGATGATCGATCACCGCAACCAGAACTCCTCGGGCCACATCCTCACCATCGAGGACCCGATCGAGTACCTGCACCGCCACAAGAAGTCGATCGTGAACCAGCGCGAAGTGGGCCTGGACACGCACAGCTACCACGAGGCCCTGCGCAACGCGATGCGTGAGGCGCCCGACGTGATCATGATCGGTGAGATCCGCGACACCGATACCATGGAAGCGGCCATCGCGTTCTCCGAAACCGGTCACCTCTGCCTGGCGACGCTGCATTCGAACAACGCCGACCAGACGCTGGAACGCATCCTCAACTTCTTCCCGGAATCGGCGCACAAGAACGTGCTGATGAACCTCGCGCTCAACCTGCGCGCGGTGATCAGCCAGCGCCTGGTGATCGGCAAGGACGGCCGCCGCCTGCCGGCGGTGGAAGTGCTGCTCAACACGCCGCTGATCCGCGACATGATCCGCCGTGGTCAGGTGCACGATGTAAAGGAAGCGATGGACCGAAGCCTGCAGGAAGGCATGCAGACCTTCGACCAGTCGCTGTATCGCCTGTACAAGGAAGGCCGCGTCGAGCTCGACGAGGCGCTCAACAAGGCCGACTCGCGCGACGGCCTCGCGCTCAAGATCCGCCTGTCCGAAAGCGGCAACTCTGAATCCACCGAACTGGTAGGCAACGATCCGTACGGATTGGGCTTCTAAAGCTCAGGAGAGAGGATCGAGTAGCGAGAAACGAGAGACAGGGCCACATTGCCGTCTCTCGCTTCTCGACCCCTCTGTCTTTAGCTTTCCTTCGGTGCGTCGGCCTGCACTTCCGGTGCGGCACGCCGGAAGGCTTCCAGCGACTGGCAGGCCTCGTAGATGCGCGCAATGGTTGGATAGTCGTCCAGCGGCAGCTTCCAGCGAATCGCGTTGTAAAGCTGCGGCACCAGGCAGGCATCGGCCAGCGTGGGACTGTCGCCGTGACAGAAGCGGCCCGTGGCGACATGACCCGACAGCATCGTTTCCAGCGCGCGCAGGCCTTCGCCGATCCAGTGCCGCGACCACACGCCCTTGGCCGACTCGTCCAATCCAAATTCGCTCACCAGATACTGCAGCACGCGAAGATTGCCCAGCGGATGCACGTCGCAGCCAACCACCTGCGCCAGCGCGCGCACGCGTGCGCGGCCTTCCGGATTGGCCGGCAGCAAGGCCGGCACGGGATGCGTTTCGTCCAGATATTCAATGATAGCCATCGACTGGGTCAGCACGTGGCCATCGTCGATCAGGCACGGCACCAGCTCCTGCGGGTTCAGCGCGATGAAGTCCGGCGCGTGCTGCTCACCACCGTTGTTGACCAGGTGCACCGCCCGCGATTCATACGGCAGCCCCTTGAGGTTCAGCGCAATGCGCACCCGGTAGGCCGCGCTGGAGCGCCAATAGCCGTACAACACCCTTTCCTGGCCCATGCTCGTGTCCTCAAGGGGAATAGCCCGCCGCCTAGGATACCTGCCGCATGGTTTGCATAGCCGGGGAGCGGGCGGGACAATGCGCGTTTGGCGCCTCGACGCGCCCCACGACGAATCCAAGCCAAGGGAGTTTCCCGTGTCCGTTACCCGCATGAGCGATCTTGATCTGCGCGGCAAGCGCGTGCTTATCCGCGAAGACCTGAACGTGCCGATCGAGAACGGCCACATCACCTCCACCCAGCGCCTGGAGGCTGCCCTGCCCACCATCAAGGCCGCCCGCGACGCCGGCGCCCGTGTCATGGTGCTGTCGCACCTGGGCCGCCCGAAGGAAGGTCAGTTCGACGCCGAATCCTCGCTGGCCCCGGTGGCCAAGTGGCTCAGCGACAAGCTCGGCCAGCCGGTGCGCCTGGTGGCCGACTACCTCGACGGCGTCGACGTCGCCGAGGGCGAAGTGGCGGTGCTGGAGAATTGCCGCATGAACGTCGGCGAGGGCAAGGACGATGAGGCGCTGTCGAAGAAGTACGCCGCGCTGTGCGACATCTTCGTCATGGATGCCTTTGGCACCGCACATCGCGCACAGGCTTCCACCCACGGCGTGATCAAGTACGCCCCGATCGCCGCCGCCGGCCCGCTGCTGTCGGCCGAGCTGGATGCGTTGGGCAAGGCACTGGAGCAGCCGGCGCATCCGCTGCTGGCCATCGTGGCCGGCTCCAAGGTGTCCACCAAGCTCACCTTGTTGGAAAACCTGATCGGCAAGGTGGATCAGTTGATCGTCGGCGGTGGCATCGCCAACACCTTCATCGCCGCACTGGGCTACTCGGTCGGCAATTCGCTGTACGAGCCCGACCTCATCCCGGCGGCGAAGAAGGTCATTGCCGAAGCCAGGCGCCGAAATGCCGAAGTGCCGCTGCCGGTGGACGTGGTGGTGGCACCAGAGTTCTCCGCGCACGCACCGGCCACGGTAAAGCCGGTGGACCAGGTGAAGGATGGCGAGATGATCCTGGACATCGGTCCTGAAACCGCTCGTCGCTACGCCGAAATGATCGCCAAGGCCGGCACCGTGGTATGGAACGGCCCGGTCGGCGTGTTCGAGTTCGATGCCTTCTCCAAGGGCACCGAGACGCTGGCCCGTGCTGTTGCCGCCTCGCCCGCATTCTCCATCGCCGGTGGCGGCGATACGCTGGCGGCGGTGGACAAGTACGGCATCGCCGATGACGTGTCCTACATCTCCACCGGCGGCGGCGCCTTCCTCGAATTCCTCGAAGGCAAGGAACTCCCGGCCGTGACGGCCCTCAAGGCGCGCGTGGGCAAGTAATGCTTTGTCTGTTCGACCTTGACGGTACGCTGATCGATTCGGAAATCGGCATCCTGGGCTGCGTCCGCCATGCGCTGACGCACTTGGGCGTGGAACATCCCGCCGAGATGCGCCACTGGATCGGCCCGCCGCTGCGCCACAGCTTCGCGCCGCTTCTTGACCACGACCACGAGCGCATCGAACTGGCGGTGGAGTATTACCACCAGCGGTTCCATGCCATCGGCTGGCAGGAACACTCGGTATACCCCGGCATCGAGTCCATGATCGGCCGATTGCAGGCAGCAGGGCACACCCTCGCCGTCGTCACCAGCAAGCCAGAGCGGCACGCACGGCCCATCATCGAGCACCTGTCGTTCGGCGGCGCATTCAGCCGTCTATACGGCCCGGATCCGTCAAGCCCGCACAGCGAGAAGGCGACGATGATCCGTGCCGCGCTCGAGGACTTTGGCGCCACGCCGGAAGAGGCGACGATGATTGGCGACCGCCATTTCGATATCGATGGCGCCGTGGCGAATCGCGTGCGCGGCCTTGGCGTGTTGTGGGGTTTTGGCAGCCGCGAGGAGCTTGAAAAAGCCGGTGCGCATGCGCTGGCGCGCGACCCGGAACATCTGGCGGAATTGCTGGCGACGTAGCAACAGCATACCCCTGTAGGAGCGCACCCAGTGCGCGATCGCAGCGTTACGGCGTTACCGCTTCGCGACGTCCGCTTGGCGGATAGGTTTTTCGCGCACTGGGTGCGCTCCTACAAAGGACTGAGGCATAAAAAAGCGCCGCGAAAATCGCGGCGTTTTTTTGTGGGCATGAGGCGAGCACCCGCCCTTTATCCCCTTTGGGGACTCACCCTGCCCTCTCCCCGGAGGGGAGAGGGCACAGAACAGCACCCTCAGCCAATCACACGCTTCACCGCATCCACCACATGGGCCACGGTGAAACCGAAGTGCTCGAACAGCTGCGGCGCCGGCGCCGAGGCACCGAAGGTGTTCATGCCGATCACGTCACCGTCAAGACCCACGTACTTGCGCCAGAAGTCGGACGTGGCCGCTTCCACTGCCACGCGCGCACGGCACCAGCCCGGCAGGATCGCTTCGCGGTATTCCAGCGGCTGGGCGTCGAACACTTCCGTGCATGGCATCGACACCACGCGCACCGGGACGTTCTGCTGCGCCAGCGTGCGGGCCGCTTCCATCGCCAGCTCCACTTCCGAACCGGTGGCGATCAGGATGGCCTTGAACTTGGTGTCCAGCGGATCGGACAGCACGTACGCGCCACGCGCGATGTCGGCCACCTGCTGCGCGCTGCGCTGCTGCGGCTTGAGGTTCTGGCGCGAGAACACCAGGCATGCCGGGTTGCCCTTGCGCTCGATGGCGAGCTTCCACGACATCGCCGATTCCACCGCATCGCACGGACGCCACACCTGGTTGTTCGGGATGTAGCGCAGCGAGGCCAGGTGCTCCACCGGCTGATGGGTCGGACCGTCTTCGCCCAGACCGATCGAGTCGTGGGTGTAGACATGGATGGCGTGCGCCGGGATCAGCGCGCTCATGCGCACCGCGTTGCGGGCGTAATCGGAGAACACCAGGAAGGTGGCGTCGTACGGAATGAAGCCACCGTGCAGCGCCAGGCCGTTGGCGATCGCGCTCATGCCGAACTCGCGCACACCGTAGTAAAGGTAGTTGCCCTTGGCGTCATGCCCGTTGCCGGCATCGACGCTGCCCTTCCACTTGGTGAGGTTGGAGCCGGCGAGGTCGGCCGAACCGCCGATCAGTTCCGGCAGCAGCGGCGCGAACGCTTCGATGCTCATCTGCGAAGCCTTGCGCGAAGCCACGTCCACGCCATCGGCCTGCAGCTTGTCGACGAAGGCCTGCGACTTCTCGGCCCAGTCGGACGGCAGCTCGCCGGAGATGCGGCGGTTGAGCTCGGCAGCGAGTTCCGGGAACGCCGCGGAGTACTTGGCCACTGCGTCGTGCCAGGCCTGCTCGCGTGCGGCGCCGGCCTTCTTGTGGTCCCAGCCAGCGTAGATCTCGGCCGGGATCTCGAACGGGCCGTAACGCCAGTCCAGCGCGTCGCGCGTCTTGGCGACTTCGTCCTTGCCCAGCGCGGCGCCGTGACTCTCTTCCTTGCCCTGCTTGTTAGGCGAACCAAAGCCGATGATGGTGCGGGCGCAGATCAGGGTCGGCTTGTCGCTCTGCGAGGTGGCCGCCGTGATCGCCTGCTTGATCGCTTCCGGGTCATGACCGTCGACACCGCGGATCACGTTCCAGCCATAGGCCTCGAAGCGCTCCGGCGTGTTGTCGGTGAACCAGCCGTGCACCTCACCGTCGATGGAGATGCCGTTGTCGTCGTACACCGCGACCAGCTTGCCCAGCTTCCAGGTGCCGGCCAGCGAAGCGACTTCGTGCGAGATGCCTTCCATCAGGCAGCCGTCGCCCAGGAACACATAGGTGTGATGATTGACGATTTCGTGGCCCGGACGGTTGAAGTGGTCAGCGAGCACTTTCTCCGCCAGCGCGAAGCCCACCGCATTGGCGAGACCCTGACCCAGCGGGCCGGTGGTGGTTTCCACGCCTGGCGTTTCGCTGGCTTCCGGATGGCCGGCGGTCTTGGAGTGCAGCTGGCGGAAGCGCTTGAGCTGGTCCATCGGCAGGTCGTAGCCGGTCAGGTGCAGCAGCGCGTACTGCAGCATCGAGCCGTGGCCGTTGGAGAGCACGAATCGGTCACGGTTGAACCACTTCGGATTCGTCGGGTTGTGCTGGAGGAAATCGTTCCAAAGCACCTCGGCGATATCCGCCATGCCCATGGGCATGCCGGGGTGGCCGGAGTTGGCCTGTTGCACGGCGTCCATGGCGAGGGCGCGTACGGCATTGGCAAGTTCGCGGCGGGTGGTCATTGGGGGAGTTCTCCGGGGCGCAGACGGCTAAAAACGGCCATTGTCGCCGATTGACACTCCGGTGTCGCCCGGGCTCTTGACCTTAATTCGCCCTTAATTTTCCGATAAGGGATACGGAAACCCTTCAGGCCCTGGCCGTTCTAATCCTCCGGCGCCCATGGAATGGGCGTGGGTGCGACCAGCCTTTCCCCCGGCCCGCCACTCTTTCAGGGATCGATCCCCATAAGATCATATGGAGTACTCCCATGAAAAAGACGCTACTTGCCCTTGCTATGGCCACCAGTGGCCTGATCGCGATTCCGGCGTTCGCCCAGGACAGCAACAGCTCGTCGACGGCCGCCAACGGCAATTACCAGCCCTACCAGCCGGTAGGCAGCGGCAACTGGTTCATCAATGGCAGCGTGGGCCAAGGCCACGTCGCCACGGGCCCCTATGACGACCACCCGACCACCTACGGCCTCAACGGCGGCTACCGCTGGAAAGTGGGCCAGGACATGGGTCTGGGCCTTGAAGTGGGCTACAACGACCAGGGCAACTACACGTTGAAGAACGTCTTCAACAGCCAGCCGGTCAACCAGACCAGCGAGCGCAACGACCTGCGCGGCTGGACCGCCGGCGTGAACGGCAAGATCGACATCTGGCAGGGCCTGTACGTCAGCGGCCGCGCCGGTGTCTATGGCTGGAAGGGCCACGGTTACGACAACGACACCCTCAACCGCCACCACCTCAACGACACCAGCTGGTACGGCGGCGCGGGCGTGGGCTATGACTTCAACCAGCACTTCAGCCTGGGTCTGACGTACGACTACTTCGATGCCAAGAAGAGCGGCGTGGATCTGTCCACCGACACCGCTTCGCTCACCGCCGAATATCGCTTCTGATCAAGGCCTTGAACGAAACCAACGGGCGCCCCAGGGCGCCCGTTTTTCGTTGTCCGCCGCCTGAGGGCCAGGCCACCATTAACGTCATCTTAATAATGAACTAACAGGTATTGAAACCCAGCAAGGGGCCCTCACCTAGGCAACAGCACCGTCGGCACGAGGTGCCCAGCCGCGAAGCACCGAACCCCCGGTAGCGCGGACTGGCCCAATAAGACGAAGAGGAATACCCCATGAAGAACACCATGCTTGCCCTCGCTTTCGCTGCCGCCGGTCTGGTGGCTGCCCCGGCCGCCTTCTCCCAGGATGCCGGTCAGAACGCCCAGCAGGGCTGGTACGTCGGCGCGAATGCCGGCTATGGCCAGGTGAAGAAGGGTCCCTATGACGACGGCGATGTCGCCGGCGCCGTGAAGGGCGGTTACCGGTTCGCGCTCAACCCCGAGACTTCGCTGGGTGTTGAGGTGGGCTATGTCTACCTGGGCCGCGTCGACGCCCGCAGCCTGTATAGCCAGAACGTAGGTGGCAACACCCAGTCGAAGCTGCAGGGTGCCACCGCCGGCCTGGACCTGCGCTACAGCTTCAGCCCGAAGTGGTACGGCGAGGTGCGTGGCGGCGCCTTCTTCGCCAAGGGTGAAGGCCTGACCAACGACAAGTTCAACCCGCAACAGGTGCGCTTCAACAGCACCAACTACTACGCCGGTGCGGGCGTGGGCTACAACGTCACGCCGAAGTGGAGCGTGGCCCTGAACTACGACTACTACCAGGCTAGCGACAACGACAAGAACATTCACTTGCCGACCAATCTGTACAGCGTCAGCGCGGAATACCGCTTCTGATCGCGGTTTTCAGGAACAGGGAAACAAAAACGGGCGCCGCGAGGCGCCCGTTTTCTTTGGTTCAAAGGAAGTGCAACGCCAACCAACACGATCCTTCTCACCTCGGGAGAAGGTGCCGGCAGGCGGACTGGGTGCCCTTGGGGCATGCGGGTGCGTGCGGAGCGCAATCACGGAGGTGACGATGAGATCGCACCCTCACCACCTTGAAGGTGGTAATACCCCAACCCCTCTCTCCCACGGGGACTTCCTTCGGTCGCCGCGGGGAGAGGGGCTTTCATCGACTTACTTCGCGTTCCACTGGCCCAGCGCAGCGAGACCGTTGTCCTTCGCGCGGGCGAAGACAGTCTTCTGGGCGTCGGCGTAGTTGGCCTTCATGTCCTTGGCCCACAACTTCAGCGCGGCCTGCTGCATGGCGCGGCCGTAGGAGAAGCTCAGCGGCCACGGATGCGGGCCCATGCGGTTCATCGCATTGAGGTGCGCGGTGGACTGCTCGTCGGTCTGGCCGCCTGAGAGGAACACGATGCCCGGCAGCGTGGCCGGCACGGTGGTCTTGAGCACGCGCACGGTAGCTTCGGCGACTTCCTCGGCCTCGACCTGCTCGTCCGCATCTTTGCCCGGAATGACCATGCTGACCTTCAGGATGGTGCCTTCCAGCATCACGTTCTGCTCGTACAGCGCGTTGAACAGGCTGCGCAGCACGGCTTCGTGCACTTCGTAGCTGACTTCGATGCTGTGGTCGCCGTCCATGATCACTTCCGGCTCGACCATCGGCACTAGGCCGGCTTCCTGGCACAGCGCGGCGTAGCGGGCCAGCGCGTGGCAGTTGGCTTCGATGGCGGTGGACGACGGGTTGTCCTCGGAGATGTTGATCACCGCGCGCCACTTCGCGAACTGCGCGCCCAGCTTCACGTATTCCTGCAGGCGCTCGCGCAGGCCGTCGAGGCCCTCGGTCACCACATCGCCCGGATGGCCGGCCAGCGGCACCGGGCCCTTGTCGACCTTAATGCCCGGGATGATGCCGTTCTTCTTCATGAGCGTGGTGAAGGGCACGCCATCCTTGGTCGACTGACGAATGGTTTCGTCGTACAGGATCGCGCCGGAGATGTGCTCATTGAGACCCGGTGTGGCGAGCAGCAGCTCACGGTACGCGCGACGATTCTCTTCGGTGTTGTCGATGCCGACGGCCTCGAAACGCTTCTTGATGGTGTTGGTCGACTCGTCGATGGCGATGATGCCCTTGCCGGGCGCAACCATAGCGAGGGCAACGCTTTCGAGATCTTCGATGCTCATGACAACTCCGATACTTAGGCGGTGTGGGCCGCACAAGGTGGAAGCCGCCCTGGAGGGGCGGCAAGGCTTAAAGGGCCGCAAGTATATGGCATCTGGCCATGAGGGGCCCTGAGCGCCCCTGAACAGCCATGGCGGCGAGGATCAAGCCTGGTCGTAGCCCGGCAGCTTGCACGCGTTGATGATGGATTGACGCTGCGCAGCATCGGCCGGCAGGTTGAACGGCACGATGAAGTAGGTGCTGACCGGCTCGTGCGTCCCGTTCTTCAGCGCGGGCCCGTAGCGGAAGTTGCTGGCCACGCTCTTTGCGACCGCGCCGAGATCGCTCTGCGGCACCACCTTGACCACATTGACGTTCTGCGGGACGCCGTCAGACCCGACCATGTAGGTCACTGCCGCACAGCCTGGCTTGTCCATGTTCGAGCCGCTATTGGGCACGTCGGCATCGACCTTGGTGTTGAGCATGATCCAGTACGACTGGATGTGATCCGGACCCACCATGCGTGCCTGGGATTGGGCCATCGCCGGCAGCGCGATGGTGGCGGCAATGGCCAGCGCAAAGGCCGGCATACGGCAACGCGACTTCATGTTCATCGAGAATCTCCTGCGCATGGGTGGGGACGTCGGCCGGATTCTATCCTTACGGAACTCAGGCCGACGTCGATGCCATGCTTACAGATCCCGCAGGCACTCCACCACGCCCTCGGCGCCCACCGAAAGCAGCTTGAGCGTGTTGGTGCCGCCGCCCTGGCCGATGTGGTCACCGTGGGTCAGCACGACGCGATCGCCTTCGGACAGGCGGCCCTCGGCAAACAGCTGGCGCACCGCGTCGCGCGCCGAGCCGGCAGGCGTCTGCGAGACGTGGGTGAACTTGACCGCCTGCACGTCGCGGAAGATCGACATGCGGCGACGCGCGTCGTCGAACGGCGAGAGCGCGTAGATCGGCACCGCACTGCGATAACGCGAAAGCCACTGCGCCGTTGCGCCCGATTCGGTCAACGCCACGATGGCGCGTACACCCAGCTGGCTGGCCAGCACCATAGCGGCCAGCGCAATGGCTTGGTCCGTACGATCCAGCAGATGTCCCTGCGTGGCCGGATCTTCCTTGGGCTCGAACTGGCGTTCGGCACCAAGGCAGATGCGGCGCAATGCGGCCACGGCCTTGTCCGGATGCGCGCCAGCGGCGGATTCTTCCGAAAGCATCACAGCGTCGGTGCCGTCGATGACGGCGTTGGCCACGTCCATCACTTCCGCGCGCGTCGGAATCGGCGAACGCACCATCGATTGCAGCATCTGCGTCGCGGTGATCACGGCGCGATTGCGCTGTACGGATTCGCGAATGATCTTTTTCTGCAGGCCCGGCAACTCGGCGTCGCCGATTTCCACGCCCAGATCACCGCGCGCCACCATCACCACGTCGGATGCATCAATGATTTCGCCCAACACGGGAATGGCATCGGCGCGTTCGATCTTCGCCACCAGCGATGCCTTGCCACCAGCTTCGGTAAGCAGGCGGCGCGCTTCATCCATGTCCGCAGCACAACGTACGAACGACACTGCAAGGAAGTCGGCACCGATTTCCGCCGCCAGCTTGATGTCGGCCTTGTCCTTGTCCGACAGCGCCGATACCGACAGACCGCCGCCTTGGCGATTGAGGCCCTTGCGATCGGAAAGACGACCGCCGACGAGCACACGGCAGCG